>CAYRUV010000001.1:0-287911 GCA_964427715.1 uncultured archaeon
ACATGCATCCAATTTGAAAGGCTCATGGTTTAATCCCTCCTTGGGAGATACATCCTCATGGGTTCGGGCGGTAGATATAGTCCCGGAGACTCCCCCCTCTCCGCCGTGAAAAAGGGCTTCCTTTTAACCAATGGCGGTGTTTTGGTTGCATGTCGCGGGAGAATGTATTTGCACGCTCAACGAGGGAGAATGCCATCTTCAAGGACGAGCGGGTTTTGTCTCCCGAGTTCCTTCCGGAGATCCTTCCTCATCGGGAGAGCCAAATCAATTCCCTCGTGTACGCCCTCAAGCCCTTGGCGGAGGGGGGGAAGGCCACGAATCTGTTCATTCACGGTCCTCCTGGCACGGGGAAAACGGTCACATCCAAGGATGTGATGGAGCAGTTGAAGGAATTCTCCGGTCGTGTGAAGCCCGTCTTCATGAATTGTTTTGGTTTCAACACTCGTCAATCGGTGCTGGCCGAGCTCACACGAATCGTTGAGCGTCCCGTTCCCGCGCGAGGAATGAGCACGAATGAGTTGTATGCGAAAGTGTTGGAGGGGTTGAAGTTCGCCAAGTTTGTTCCTGTTTTAGTGTTTGACGAGTTTGATCAGCTGTTGGATCATGATGGGAATGAACTGTTGTATGATTTGCTTCGCATTCCCGAGCATGGTCGGATGCAGGTTCCCATTATTTTGATCTCCAACGATCCCACTATTCCTTCTCGGTTGGATGCCCGTGTGAGGAGTTCATTCTCCCATGAGTCGATTGAGTTCGCGCCCTATTCTCCGATGCAGTTGAAGGATATCCTGAAGGAGCGTGCCTCTACCGCATTGCACTCCGATGTTATCTCTCCGGACGTGATGGGATTGATTGCCGCGCACGCCTCAAAGCGTAATGGGGATGCGCGTGTAGCGATTGAAACTCTTCGCAAGGCCGCTCGAAATGCGGAAAAGGAGAACGCAAAAGAGATTTCGCCCGATCACGCGCGAGCGGCATTCGAGGATACGGAAACAAGTGCGGTGTTGAAGGCCGTTCCGTTCCTTTCGGATTCCCACAAGCACGTGATTAAGACGCTGTTTGCCTTAGGCGGGAAGAATGTTCCTTCTGGAGAATTGTATTCGCGCCTCGCCGCGAGCGGAGTAGGGTTAAGTGATCGTCGCGTGCGTGAATTGTTGGTGGAGTTAGAGAAGAAGCGTGCAATTGCGACGTCCACCGACACTTCTGGTCGAGGGCGAACGAAAGTCATCACGGTGAATTTTCCCGAGAGTGAGTTGAAATGAGTGCGTCGGAGGGAAATGTTCCGGTTCCGAAGGTGGGGGTGGCGGTGTTCATTCGGAAGGATGGAAAAATCCTCATGGGTCATCGCATGGGTGCTCATGGTGGAAACACGTGGGCGCCTCCCGGTGGAAAGTTGGATTTTGGGGAAGATGTTGCGTCGTGTGCACGTCGGGAAGTATTTGAGGAAACCAATCTCAAAATCAAAAATATCCGCGCAGGACCTTACACGAATGATGTGTTTGTGGAAAATAACCTCCACTATATCACCCTATTCATGGTCGCGGAGTATGATTCAGGGGAACTGAAAATAATGGAGCCCAATAAATGCAAGGAGTGGCGTTGGGTCGAGTGGAATAATCTCCCGCACCCCTTGTTTCTGCCATTGCAGAACCTATTGAAGACGAATTTCAATCCATTTTGGCCGTGATTATTTCCTTCGCACGCGCCAATTCCTTCGTCGTCGTTCCCAGAATCGAGTCCACGCGCTGGGGCTTTTCTGTCCATTGACGCGGTTGTTGTGGTCCTCGACAGCATACTGGCGTGCGTCGTGTTCATGGAGGGGGTAGAATCGTTTCCGGAATCGTCTCCATGCGGTCTTGGAATACCATTGTTTGGTCAGGTCGGCGATGCGGTGGCGCTGGTCCACGTCTACGCGGGGTGTTTCATGAATGGGTTCTGCTCGTCGAGGCGTTGAAGCAATGGGTTTTCCTCCAAGTCGTTCGAGAAATTCCCCTTCTTGTTGTCTTCCCTTCATTTCTTTTTCTCGCAGGAATTCTCTTTCTCCGAATGCCCATACTTTTTTGGTAGCTCTATTTTCAGCTGCTCGACGGGTCTCAATTTCTTTTCGCCAATTCTCATTCAGTTGTACTTTCTCGCGTGCGCGTTCCTCTCTCAATTGACTTCGAATTCCTTCGAGGATGGTAATTCGGTTCGTAATTCCTCGTAGGCGCTCATTCATTTCTGCGACGCGTGAGGCGTGGATTTTTTTGGATCCGAGTGCGTTGAGGGCGTTTTGCAATCGTTCGATATTTGCATATGCGTCCTGGAGGCTTCCTTCGAGGAATTGTTCTCGTTGGTCCGCGGCCCGGGCGCGTTTTTCATTGCGCGTGAGGGGTTGTTCAAATAGTGCTTCGCTTCCTTTAGTCTCATTTCGTAGGCGCATGCGAGGATTAGCGCGGAGGAATTCCTCCACGCGTCGGTTGTGTTCCTCAATAGAGATTCCGGGTGGTGCGACGCGGGAAAGGGGGATAATGGTGGACACTTTTCGCGTGGTGAGGTAGTTGTCGATGATTCCCGTGACGGTTGATCGGTATCGTCGCTGCTGGTCGGGTGTCATTTCCTGCCATGTTTTTCGTGCGGGGGCCGATGCGAGGAGTTGGTAGCTTCCAAGAGTGGTTTGTTTGACGGATTGGATGCGCGTCTTGGTGGTATTTTTTCTCACGCGAATGTTTTTCCCCAATTCCTTCCTCATTTGTTTGAGGTTTCCCTTCTTGATTGAGAGGGGGTTGGTTCGTGCGAGCATTCGCTGCATGCGCTGGGTGGTTGTGACGGAGTTTGTTTTCTTTTTCTTCGGTTTCCTATTAAGCTGGAGTATCTCTCCCACTTCTTCGGCGGGTGAGTGTCCCTGGTCTTGTTTGTTGGTAAGCGTCGTACTCATCATCGTTCCTCAAAACAGGTCCGTGCAGTCCATCTTGTTCCCGCAGTTGGGGCAGAGGGTCTTGCATTTATTTTCGTACATTCCATTGCCGCAGGTCAGACAGGAATGATTCATGCTCGTTTGGGCCTTTTTGGGGCTTTAATAGTGTGGGTTGAGAGTGCGGTTTATAAGTCTGGGACGGGCTTATTTGCTTATATTGGGGTGTTGGAATGGCCAAGAAGACAAAGAAAAAGGAATCCGCCGGAAAGGTGGCTGGAAAGGTTATTCGTAAGCAGTTGAAGGGCGTCAAGTCCGACCTGCAAGAGGCCAAGACGCAGGTGGCGAAGGGTGATAAGAAGCTCACGAAGTCATTGGCTCGCTCCACCAAAAAGCTCTCCACACAAAACACGGCCATTCAGGAAGAACTGGCCAAGCTGCGCGAGGATTTGAATAAGTCCAAAGGGAAGCAGCCCAAGCGACAATTATCCATGTACAATTTGTTCGTGAAGAAGCAGATTGAACAAGGTAAAACGTTTGAGGAGGCCACCAAGTCCTGGAAGTCCTCTCGCGCAGTGATTGAGAATCCCGAGTTGGCACGTACACCCGGGAAGACGAAAACAAGAACCATCACGAAGACGAAAACGATTATCAAGCGCGTGCCGGGAAAGACGAAAACAATTGTTCGAAACGTTCCTGTGGTCAAGACGGTGATTCGTCGGGTTCCTAATTCCAACGAGTCTTCGTTGAAGGGGATCATGAAAGAGTTGAGTGCATTGAAGACGGAAGTCCAGTCCATGGATTCCAAGCCGGTCGCCATGAAGGAGGTTCGTATCATGCCCAAGCCTGCGATGAAGATGGAAATGAATGGGGAGAAAGCCCTCACGAATGAAGAGGTGGCGGTGCGATTAACGCGATTGTACTTCGAGGAAATTGCGCGCTTGGGTTTCAAGCGACGATTGGATTTCGATTCAATCATCAATGCGTACTATTATTGTTTGCAGCGATTGCACAACAAGGATAAGGAATTGGACATCATGCGTCGGATTGTGGAGAAGGAAGAATCCAAGATGCAGGGTGAATCCAAGTCCCAATTGTTCCCGCAGGGCGAACAATAGGGCTTGAGGGGTTGATCGTTCATGCAGTTCAAGTATTGTCCCCAGTGCGGTTCCATGGAATTCGTTTCGAGTCAGAATGGGCCCAAATGTAAGAAGTGCTTGTTTCCCGGCCCCATGAAAGAGGGTCCGATGAATGAGATTAATGAGGCCAAGAAGCGCGCCCCGCGTACGGCCTCGGCGGCGCTTCCTTCGGCTTCTGCGGGTGGTCAATCCTTGAATCAGACCACGGCGAATGAGTTGGCGGCGCGCTTGAAGGCGTTGAAAGGGAAGTCCTCTGAGGACGTCGAGTTTTTGTGATTGAATATTTTTTCCAGGTGATCCGTTGAGGGCCGAGCATCGTTCCCGGATGGATTGGTTGTTGTTTGCCGTGCTGGCGTTGGGTCTGATTGCTTTCTTTTGGATGATTTCGACCAAGCATTCCTCGGTGGGTCAGGCAACGGGGTTGGCGTACGTGAAGGAGAAAGGCTGCTATGAGTTAGGTGAGGGTCTTCCGGCCGTCGTCACCGATGAAATGATTGTATTATGCGGGGATTACGCTCATTCCGTGGATTATTTTGCGATTCAAATAGAACAAACCACCATTGATTGTCAGGGTTCCACGGTCAAAGGGAATGGTGGAGCCCTCCTCCTGCCTGAGAATGTCGTATCTCCTCGCGTCACGTTGAAGGATTGCACATTAACGGGGTATGGGGGCTTGTATTCCTCGAAGGATTCTGTGGATGTGTACGTGGTGAATTAGTTCACGCATTCATCGCGATGTCGATGAGGGCTTGGAGTGCGTCTCCTCCGATTGTTTTTCCGTGGCCGATGAGTTTGGCGAAGACGCCGGGATTGGTTGCAACGACTCCGGCGGCCATGCTAGTAAAATTCGACTGGTGGCCTCGGTTTTTCTTTTTGGCCTGGAGGGCAATTTTTCTCCATTGTTCGTATTCTTGAGGGGTCACTCGCACGGGTTTTCGCCGGGGAATATCCACGATCACAGAGTGGACCCGCTGTTGGGGGTCGCGGAGGAATGTGATGGTGCAGTTGTGTTTTTGATGGGTCTCGGGTCGTAATCGAATAGCTCGTGTTGGCGCGCGAGGGGGTGTGCGCCCGAGGGTGAATAACGGTCGCCTTACGGGTCCATGTTGGGGTCGTCGGGTCGCCGGGACATTTCGTCGTGCGCGTGCCTGGAGGGCCATACCTTCTTTTATCTTGGCCGACTTATAATGGTTTTCATGTATGCCCACACGTATGCCCCGGTTTCTCTTTCTCAAATAGTGGGAAACTCGGACGTGATTACCGAGATACGCTTGTGGGCTTCGGCCTGGAGGCAGGGTCAGGCCCAGAAGCCCCTGTTGTTAGTGGGTCCCCCTGGGATTGGGAAAACGCTTGCGGCGTATGTGGTGGCGAAAGAATTCGGTTGGTCGTTAGTGGAGTTCAATTCCTCGGACGCAAGAGATAAGGAGACCATCGAGAAAGTCGTGTATGCGGCCGCCGTGAATGCGAGTTTCACGGGGCAGTTGCGTTTAGTATTGTTGGATGAGATTGATGGGGTGCAAGGGACGGAAGACAAAGGTGGCCTCTCCGCCATCTTGAACGTGCTGAAAGAAGCGAGGAATCCCATTATTCTCACCGCGAATGACATTTATGGGGACACCAAGCTTGCGGGTATTCGTACGTTTTGTAAGATGCTTCCGATGAAAAAAATCCCCTATCCGAGCATCGCCAAATATTTGAGGGATATTGCGGAGGCGGAGAAAATTGACTATGATGCGTTCTCCATCAATGAATTAGCGAAGAATTCCTCCGGGGATGTCCGTGCCGCATTGTTGGATTTTCAAACGGCTACCGAAGGGACGAAAAAAATAACCTTGGAGGATGTCCAATCCTTGGGTTATCGTGAGCGCTTAGATAATGTGTTCAATGCCATGCGCACCGTTTTCGTTTCCACCTCCCTGCAGGAGATTCGCCGCGCGCGTTCGAGTGTGGAGGTGGATCATGACATGTTCAAGAAGTGGGTCGAGGAGAATATTCCGAGGCAATTTCCCATGCCTCTTTCTCTTGCCTCTGCGTTTGATGGGTTGTCGCGTGCGGATATTTTTGATGGTCGTATTTTCCGCCGGCAGCACTATGGTTTTCTCAAATACTCCGGGGATTTGTCTGCGTCGGTGGGTTTGCGCACAAATGAGCGAGCGCACGGGTTCATCTCGTATCAGTTTCCCGCCATCCTCAAGCGTTTGTCCCTGATGAAGGGTTCTTCAAAGAAATCCCTCGTCAAAAAGATCCAATCCCAAGTGCGCGGCTCTCGTTCACGTATTATGCAGGAATTGGTGTATTATGGTCCCTTCCTCGAGTCCTCTCCTCATGCGGCGGAATGGTTGTCGTTGTTAGAATTGGATGAGGATGAGCTTGCCTACTTGCTGCAGGCTACTCCCACTTCGGCCAAAGTGAAGAAATTATTGAAGGCCGCGGAGGAATGGAAGGAGTCTCACGCTCCGCGTTCACATTCCACTCATTCGTCTCCTGCAGCCGAGTCTCCGACTCCTGTAGAAGAGTCCAAGTCTCGGAAAAAGGGGAAAGGAAAAGAGGATGTTCCTGAAAAAACAGTTCCCGCCCCTTCGGAATCAAAGAAGCAAACGTCCTTGTCGACGTTCTTTGGGTAATTTCTATTTGCTCGTTGCGTGTCGGTGGGCCTTGCGCAAATAAATAACAGTTCCCACGGCTCGCAGTTCGTTATTGGGGCATCGGGCGAATGCGTGGAGGGCCTTTCTCCATTTTTCGGGAACTTCCTCATATTCGAGGAATTGCATGAGGGCCGTTTTTTCGGTCAATAGTTCCGTTAAGCGTGGGAATTGGGGGGCGATGCGAATTACGGTTTCATCCAGTCCGTCCTTCATGATCATTTGTTCGATTTGGGAGAGGACATTCTTGGGGACGTGCTCCACTTCTCCTAGGCGTATGGTTCGTGTCTTAGGGGCGGGGGTGAGGGCGAGTCGTCGGAAGGGCTGTATGGCCGTTCTCAGTTTAGGCTGGTGTCCTGCCTGATGGGCAAACCACGTCGCGAGGGCCATGCGGGGCACTCGGATGGTGTTGGCGGAGCGTGAAAGGGTGCGCATACCCTAGTTGGGAGTGTTGGCCTTTAATCCCTTCCCTTGGGGAAACGATTATGAATGCGCGGGATCAGCAGTGGCTGCGCGAATTGGCCGAGAAGAATCAGACCCCGTTCTGGGTGATGTTTCCTCGTGCCACGCAGGCGAAATACTTTGAATTAATGGACGTGTTTCAATCCATTCCTAAAAAGCTCCAGGTTTTCTATTCCGTCAAGACGAATCCTCATCCGGCCATCCTTTCGGCATTGGATAAAATGGAGTCCGGTTTCGAGTGTGTCTCCCTGCGTGAATTGCAGGGGGTTTCTTCCTTCTCTCGTCCTAAATTATTCAATTCCTGCGCCCCTTCGGAGGAGGAAATTCTCTTGGCGTTGGACCAAAAAGCCTGGATTGTGATTGATTCCCTTTCCATGGGGGAGAAGGTCTCCAAGTTGAAAGGAAACACTCCTCTCGATGTGGGAATACGGGTGCGTTTGGACACGCACCGGTTTGGTTTCGCTCCTTCGGAGGTAAAAGCAGGGATGGCGGCGCTGGAATCCATGGGATTATCGGTCAAATTGTTGCATGCGCATCCTGGAACCAATTGTTCGGTCTCGCAGTACCGTTCCTTCGTCTCGAAGGTCGCCCAATTGTGTATGGATTATCCTCAAATCCAGGTGTTGGATTTGGGTGGGGGAATTCCGGGCAAAACAAGTTTGGTGGAGCGCAAGTCCAAGATCGAGGAATATGCACAAATTGTGAAAGAACAATTGGGGGAGTTCCTGCAAACACGCACGCTCTTTCTTGAATCCGGTCGTTTTATGTGTGAGGATGCGATGATATTAGTTACGCGCATTCGCACCATCAAGCAGGTGGATGGTCGTCCCTTCGCGTTGTTGGATGCGGGGATCAATCTCCTCCCTCGCATTTCCATGTCTCCCTTCCGTTTCTTTGCGTTGTCGGAATCCGGAAACACGAAGGGTATTTTCCGCTTGGGGGGTCCATTAATGTTTGGCTCGGACGAATTAGGTCAATTGGCCGGGAGGTTAGGGGAAGGGGATTATTTGGCTGTGGAGAATGGTGGAGCGTATTGCACGGAGCTCTCCTGGAAGCTCTCGCAGGATGTTCCTCCTATTCTAGTGATTGAGTAATTTATTTGAGTGCGGCGCGTATTTCTTTTTCGAATCCTTTTCGTTTCTTCTCATTCTCGTCCCATTTTCGGTTGGCTATCTGGATGAGTTTTTTGATGTATTCTTTTTCCACGAGGATTTTTTTTCCGTCCGTGATGGGGGCGCTCATGGTGTGGGTGCCGAATATTTCCATGAGTACTTTTCCCTCCTCGAAGTGGTGAATCCCGTATCGTTTAACTCCGGCTTTTTGACACACGGCAATAATTTTTTTGGCGTGTTCGAGGTCGCGCGTTCCAATTACATACACGAATGCATCTTGTTTGAGCCACAAGTTTCCCGTGTGGGTGGAATCTTCAATTCCTTTCCAGACTTCGGGGAGTTTTACCTTCCGGTGCCATTTGCGGTGGAATGCTCCTTCTCGTTTTTTCTCATTCTTTTCCAAGTCCATTAGGGTGATTCGTCCGGAGCAGGTGGAGGTGGTGAAGTAATCCTTGGTTCCCGCGAGATACTTGGATATCGGAATCATCAGCGGGTCGATTTTCTTTTCATGGATGGCTATTTCTAAGGCCGTGCGGGCGTTCTCTTTGGTCATGGTGAATCGAGTATCAGCAGGAGGGTGCATAGGAATGGGGGGTATGAGGATGTTTTTATAGTCCCTCGTCATGGCCTCTCCATGAAGTCCCCTCGCGTGCGTTTGGATCCCCGTTCTTTTCTTGCGGGATTTGTAGTGGTGATTCTCCTCCTCCTGGGGGCGGGTTTTGTGGTGTCCCAGGCGAGTGGTCCCAAATCCGTGGGTCATTCGATGGATGATGTGTGGTGCGAGAATCCCTTGGGTTGTATTATCTCCTCTTGGATCTTGGATGGGGCGGTAATCACGTCTAAATTGGCGGATGCGTCCGTAACGACGTTGAAGGTCGCCGATAATTCTATTTCGCGCCAGAAGTTGCAGTCGGATTCCGTGGATTCGTCGAAGGTTGTAAATAATAGCGTGAAGGCCGTCGATGTAGATTCGGCCGAGATACAGCGTCGGGTGTCACAGGATTGCGTTTCGGTAGGGGGGTCAATCCAGCGGATAAATTCCGATGGGACTGTTTTCTGTTTAGCGCCCGGCCTTACAACCGTTCAGCAGTCTTTCCTTTTCTCAGCGCCTCCCTCCACGGTCGAGATATCATGTCCAGTGTCTCATCCGGTGGTGGTGGATTGTGATGTATACTATGATGGTCTCGCCACCCAGGACATTTACGCAATTGCCGCCAACAAGGTGGTGGTGGGATCGAGTACGGTTTGTCGAGCGTCTGTACAGGTGAACGGGGTCGATCTCACGCACCCTTTTACGATTACAGCCGAGGCCCTGTGCAGTAAATAGGCATAAAACCCCTGTTCTTCTCATTCAGTGCATGGGTTTCTCAAAAAAAGGCACCAAGGACGATTCGGTCTATTGGGATTACTGGGTGGAGATGGTCAAGTCCTCCATTTATCGTGACGCAAGGGAGTTGCCGGCCATTCTGGAAGCCACTCAACTGAAGGGGAAGCATATCATTGATGCCGGGTGTGGCCCCGGCCGTTTAACCCTTCCTTTCGCCCGAATCGCCGCGACGATTACGGCGGTGGATGAGAGTGATTGGACGAAAAAAGCCATGGAGAATCTCATCTTTGAGAATCGTCTCCAGGAGCGCGTGCAGTTTGTTCAAGCCCCATTGGTAGGGCTGCCTTTCGATGATGGTGTGGCCGAAGCCACCTATTGTATGTGGGTCATTCATCATGCAAAGAGTCGCTGGGAGAAGATTGTAAAGGAGTTAGTTCGCGTCACGCAATCCAATGCGCCGGTGGTGATTGGTTTTTCTTCCGGGGAAAAGGATCTCCCCCTGCTTGAGGATATTGTGAAGCCCAACCACGCGCAGAATTGTCATATTTTTGATAAGGAATTTCCCAAATGGATTCAGGAGCAGGGGTGGAAGCTCGAGGTGAAGAAAATTCCTCTAGCTTTCGAGTTCAAGTCTCCAGAGTGGGCCTTTGAGGTATTAGCCAACACCTTCATGCCCAAGAAGGCGTGTTTGGCGAAGGAAAAAGAAGTGATGGATTTCTTCCGTTCTCACATTCGTAATGGAAAGGTCTACATTGAGCAAGAGTTGCGCTTGTATATCATTCGCGCGCCCTGATTATTTTTTGGCTTTCTTTTTTCCCATGTTTCCTTCGTCCCAATCAATGGGATTCACGCGAATGTCTAACACGTAGTGCCATTTCCTCGGTCCCACGCTTTTTACTTGCTGGGCGTGGAGGAGTTCGATGTCCCATCCTAGTGCTGCACCATGCTTGCGCACGTCGTCCAATAATCCCTCGTACTTTCCTTCCTCACACACTCCTTCATAGTGGAGAATTCCTCCGCGTGGTTTGAAGGTGTGGAAGGCCGAATCCAATGCAAATACGGGCGCGGGCAAGTATCCTAGGATGATTCGGTCGGCAATCTTTCCCAGTGATGAGGCCACTTCTTCGCATTTTCCATAAATAATGGTCATCTTTTCCTTAGGTATCTTGTTCAATTTTTGGTTCTCTCTCAACGAGGCAATCGAATCCGGATTGGCATCGATGGAATACACGTGTTTAGGTTGGGCGTGCTTGGCGATGGGAATGCTCCAGTATCCTATTCCCGCAAAGAAGTCCACCACGACTTCTCCCGGCTGGACCATTTCATACATGCGTTTTCGTTCATTCATGTTGCCCATGGACCACATGAGTTTGGTCACATCAAAGGAGAATTGACACCCATGTTCGGTGTGAATTACTTTCGTGTTTTCTTCTCCGCACAAAAATTCGACTTTAGGTTGTCTAAATTCCGAGTCTATTTTTCCCGTGTTCAAACAAACGGTTTTGATTCCGGGGACAATAGTTAGCACCGCTTCTCCGATGATTTCTTTCGTTGGAAGAAGTTCGGGCTTCAATCGCAGGATGACGGCGTGTCCAAGGCGTTGGAAGGAGGAGGGGAGAAGTTCCAGTTCTTTCTTGGTGAGGGCCTTGGTGAGTTTGGCGTGGAGTTGGGCTTTGAATCCCGGCATGGTCCTATCGTCATCCTTTGCCTTTTTGAACTCTGCGGGGGTTGTTGGGGATATGAAGATCATCCTAGATAGTGCGGTGTTCATCAACACGGATTCGTTTCCCTTCAATGAGAAGGACGAGTATGTCATGCCCTCCGCGTGTGAGGGGGAAGTTAAGGAGAACATGGCCAAGTTGCGGTTGGAGGTCGCTCTGAAGCAGTATGCAAACTTTTCCATCACGGATCCCTGTGCCGCGTCCATTCAGACGGTGCGTCAGTATGCAAAAGCGCATGGGAATACGCGCCTTTCCGAGGCCGATGAGGCCATTTTAGGGTTGGCGTTTGAGTCGGTGGAGCGTAAGGAGAAGGTAAAGGTCTACACGGATGATTATTCCATTCAGAATGCCCTGAAGTGGGCCAAAGTTCCTTTCTCCGGGATTCAGCAGAAGGGGATCCAGAAGGCTAAATCCTTCGGCACCAAACGATAATCCATTCACTAAAATTAGTGAATTTTTAATGGGTTTGGCCCTTGTTTAGGGTATGATTCCAGGTCTTTTTGGGTATTCGCTCATTTTCGAGCTGTTCGTCTTCTACCTCTCCTGGACCTTTATTCTTTCCAAAATGGACAAGAATTGGCTCTTCTTAATTTTAGGGCTCGTGGTCCTATTGGCATTCACGTCTCCCTCAAGCGGGGAGTGGGTCTCCATCTTTAGTGGGCAGTTTGATTTTTTGTGGAGAGAAGTGGCGTATAATTTTGGTTTCCGCTAATCGCATGGAGTATTATTTCTTTTTCGCGGGCCACAAACTCACCACCATCCACGTGAGGAGGGCGGTTCCGAGTATTCGCAGCCCGGAGAGGGGGTTGGTTCCCAAAAAGTTTTCCTCGCGAAACAAACGATTGGTTCCCGTCTGTAAATCAAACGCGAGCTCAAACACCACGGCTCCCACTACTGCGGCGATTGCTAGTTTTGGTATATCTTTCTGTTTGCTTCCCCACTCTTCGTACACCAATACGCTGATTCCAGCGGCGAGGGCATAGCTGAGGGCCATCCACGCATCGATGGGAAACGTCAAGAGTCCCGCGAGAACACTCGAGGACACCCCCACGAGTATTCCGGCCTCGGATCCAAAGTGATAGGCCGCGAGGAGGGCGAGGGGAATAACCAACACGATGAATGGGGTTCCATTCACGCTCAGGGGGGAAAGGAGGGCGGTTCCTACGCCGGCAAGAATAACCAGGAAGAGGGGCGTGGGCGTCTCGCTCATGGGGTGCTTCCCTCAGTGTCCAGGTCGGCGTCAATGTCCTGCTTGGGCTGGGGGCGGAATTCAGAGTGCTCAATAACATAGTTCTCTACTTTCTCGGATATCTCATCGCGGTTTAGGGCGATGTACAGTCCAATCGCGGCGATGATGGCAATAACAAAGGCAAATAGAGGGCTCTTGACGGCATTATCGAATATTTTCCCGGCGTCAATGGGGTCGGCAATGGGGGTCAGCACGGTGTATTCGATTGGCAGGGAGTTGCTTTGGAAGTTTGTTATCGTCATGGTGTTTCCATTCACGGTGATTCCAGGCGGCAACAGCTTGGTGTCCACCACTGCGTTATTGGGAAAGTGGATACGTATCTGCGTGTTAGTGGGGATGTTGATGTTTCCTCCTGCGATGAACTGGACAAAGGCGACATCAGTAATCTTCCATCGTGTGGATCGCCCTTCGGTTCCCACCTTGATGGTTTGGGTGAGTCCGGTGGGGTAATCATAGGACAGTGTGAGGGTGGGTTCTTGGTTGGCGGTGCGATTCAACAAGAACTCGATGTTTTCGGATTGGTTTTCACTTCCAACATATGGGTGAATGAACGGATAGTCGGCTTTCCATTCGAACAATGAGGGGGTATTCTGCTCGAAGTCGATTTCAAACAGTTCGTCCTGCTCCGCAAAGAAGGTGAAGAAGTATTGTTCCTCGACTTTCGCACTACCGTTCTCTTGGAGGTAGATATCTATTCCATGAAAGACAACCTGTTTCTCCCCTGCGCGGGTGATGGTCACCTGTGCGATGGCCAGGGTGGCAATTTGAACGAGAATGAAGGCTAGTATGAACCCGCGGGCGATGGATAGAGTATTCGCTCCCATACCCGATATAGTATTCATTTCGCTTTTAATGCCGATTGCTTTTTCCCCGTGTGCGCGATGGTGGTGCGTGTGCGCGTCGTTGTTTTTATACTCGAAAGCTCTTACTCTTTTTCCTATGTTTATCCGGTTTTTGGGGCACTCTTCTTTTCTTCTCGAATTTTCTCAGGGGAATGTGCTGATTGATCCCTGCAATCATTGCGAGTCCTTCGGTCAGTATGATCGCCTTATTCCCAACGCCGTGAAGTTAGAGGACCTTCCAAAGGTTTCGTTGATTCTCATCACGCATGAGCATGAAGATCATTTCGATCGGAAGGCCATCGAATTCTTGGTGAATCGCGATCAGGCGTGCGTGGTCGCTCATGATTCCATTCTTTCCGAATTAGATATTCCTCCTCGCTGCAAGCGCGCGGTTCAGGCCAACGCACGTGTGCATTTGCGCGGGGTTCATGTGGCCGTGCAGATTGCGCATCACCCTCAAGCTTTCTATCCCATGGCCTATGTGGTTACCGGGGATGAGGTTTCCGTTTACCACGCGGGGGATTCGGATTTGGTGGAAGAATTCTCTCCGGACTTTAAGGCGCACGTGGCTTTGCTTCCAATTGGGGGGAACATCACCATGGATGTGGTGGATGCGGTGAAGTGTACCAAGGTATTGAAGCCGGATGTGGTGATTCCCATGCACTACAACACATTTGAGATCTGTCAAGCGTCTCCGGAAGAGTTCGCGAGAAAGATTGAGAAGTCCAACCTCAAGACGAAGCCTATTGTACTAGCGCCAAGTGAGAAGTACGAGTTTAATCTTCCCAAGCTTCCGAACGGGGTCGCATAGTCTTATCGGGATTATTTCTTGGTATTCTTTTTGGGGATTTTAGTCTTCTTCAACGAGTGTCGGTCTTCCACTTCGATGGAATAGAGGTCGTGGGCGGCTTTGGTGTTCTTGAACACGGCCTGGGCTTCCCTGAGCATGTCCTTTCCATTCGGGTAGCGGGGCGAAAAGTGGGTGAGGATGAGTTCTCCCGCCCCTGTCTTCGAGGCGACTTCCCCGGCGAGTCGTGCGGTGGTGTGCTTGGTTTCAAGGGCGCGTTCTTTTTCGCTTTCCATGAAGGAGGATTCGTGGATGAGCACGTCGATTTGGAGTTTCTTGAGCACGTCCACGTAGTGGTGGTGCGGGAATGTGTCCATGATGTAGGCGATTTTCGTCCCGCGCATGGACTTGGAGTAGTCCATGACCATCTCGGGGGTATACTTCTTTCCGTTATGCGTAATGGTTTCTCCCCTCTGGAGTTTTCCCCACAAGGGTCCTTCCGGGATTTTGAGCTTGAGTGCTTTAGCTCGCTGGAATTCTCCTTTCTTACTTTCGGCTTCGAAAATGAATCCATAGCACTTGGCGGAGTGGTTGAGTTCCACGGCGTACAGGGTGTATTCCTTGTGCCGCACCAACTCCCCTTCGTGTATTTCATGCGGGATAATTTTGAAGGAAGGAAAGAAATCCGCTACATCTACGGCTTGCTGGATCTTTTCACGGATTCCCCGCGGTCCCCACACGTGCAAATCATTTTTGCGTTCGTGGATGGTCATGGTGGCCAACAGTCCGGGAAGTCCAAGGGTATGGTCTCCATGGAAGTGGGAGATGAAGATGTGTTCGAGTTTCAAGTAGCTTAGTCCTGTCTGCATCAATCGTTGCTGAACTCCTTCGGGGGTGTCGAACAGGAACCAGTTTCCACGAAATGTTAATGCCATGCTGGAGAGGTTTCTCTCCGCCGTGGGGGTGGAGCAGGAGGTCCCGAGGAAGGTGAGTTGGATGGACATACAATCGTTCTCGTGTTGGATGTTTCTTAAGCTAAAGATATGGGATTTGGCTATCCTTTATAAGAACCGGGCGCCTACCTAGTTGAGTGTCCCTTTTTTCGATTCGTATGCCTAGAAAACCGGCCTCCGAGCCTACTAAACCTGCCATTGCCGCTCTTTCTGAGGAGGAACGAGGCGAGTTGGAGATTCCATTAAACTTCAAATCCACCTCCGAGATCGAGGTTCCCAAATCTCTCATCGAGCAAGTGGTGGGGCAGGACAAGGCCGTGGAGATTATCCGCAAGGCCTCGATCCAAAAGAGAAATGTCTTGTTGATTGGATTGCCGGGCATTGGAAAGAGTATGCTCGCCCAGGCCATGGCCGAGATTCTCCCCATTTCTCGCTTGTATGATGTGCTAATGTACCCCAATGAGGAGGATCAGAACAATCCCAAAGTACGCGTGGTGCGTGCGGGGGAAGGGAAGCAAATTCTCCACGCAACACGATTAGATGCGCAGAAGGCCGAGGATAATACTAGGTTGATGGGGTTATTGTTTCCCATCGCGTGGTTTTTGATTTCCTACATCGCCTGGACACTAGGTTGGATGCCGGACGTCGTGTATGCCGCCACGCTCATTTTAGGTGGGTTGTTAATTTTTGGGTTTGCATTGGGGGCGCAAGTGAATCGTCCGACCGTGCGACAAACCCCTAAGTTGTTGATTGATAATTACGCGCGCAAGATTGCGCCGTTCTCGGAAGCCACCGGCGCACGAGCCGGAGCCTTATTGGGGGACGTGCGCCACGATCCCTTGCAGAGTGGGGGATTAGGGACTCCTGCGCATTTACGCGTGGAGCCGGGTCTGATTCACCGCTCCTCGGGGGGAGTATTATTTTTGGATGAGATTGCCACGCTCTCCATGAAGTCGCAGCAGGAATTATTGACGGCGATGCAGGAGAAGAAATATGCCATCACGGGTCAATCCGAAATGTCCTCGGGTGCCATGACGCGCACGGAACCTGTTCCGTGTGATTTTGTCTTGGTCGCGGCCGGAAACTATGGGGATTTAGAACACGTTCACCCGGCCCTGCGTTCGCGTATTCGTGGGTATGGATATGAGGTGTACATGAACACGGACATGGATGATACACCTGAAAACCGAAAGAAGATTGTCCAGTTTGTCGCGCAGGAAGTGAACAAGGATGGGAAGATTCCTCACTTCACGAAGGAAGCGACCGAAGTTATCTTGTTTGAGGCCAAGCGCCGTGCGGGTCGAAAAGGAAAGCTCACCCTGAAGTTGCGCGACTTGGGTGGGTTGGTTCGTGCCTCGGGTGATTTGGCGAAAGAAAAGAACCATTCCTTGGTCACCGCGGACGATGTGTATGAGGCGCGCGTTTCAGCTCGTACGCTAGAGCAGCAGATGATGTCCAAGTCGCTGGAGCAGAAGAAGGAATATGAGGTCTACAAGTCGGTGGGGTTTGCCATTGGCCGCGTCAACGGCCTCGCTGTTTCAGGGGACGGGGATGCGGGGATGATTCTCCCCATCGAAGCCGAGATTGCCCCGGCGCAGAGCAGCAATGAGGGGAAGCTCATCGCCACAGGTAAACTGGGGGAAATTGCAAAGGAGGCCGTGCAGAATGTTTCCGCGCTCATCAAGAAGCTCTCCGGGAAGGATATTTCCAAGCATGATGTACACATCCAGTTCCTTCAAACGTACGAAGGAGTGGAAGGGGATTCTGCCTCCGTGAGTGTAGCGACGGCCGTCATTTCGGCCTTGGAAGGGATTCCCGTGAAGCAGAATATGGCCATGACGGGTTCGTTGAGCGTGCGCGGAGAGGTTCTCCCGGTAGGGGGCATCACGAGTAAGGTTCATGCGGCCGTGAAGGCCGGATTCACGGAAGTCATTATTCCTCGTTCCAACCTTGCGGATATTGTTCTTTCCAAGAAGGAACTGAATGGAATCACCATCATCCCGGTTTCCACCCTCAAGGAAGTATTGGATCACGCGTTTGAGCGAGGGAAGAAAACGGACTCCTTCATCAAGGAGTTAGGGAAGCTCATCGAGTTCAATGTTCCGAAGCCTTTGAACAATCTCTTGAATCGCGGATTGTAGTTACATCAGTTTGTATATCGAATCGGCTGCCCATCTCTCGTCGG
Organism: uncultured archaeon; assembly: GCA_964427715.1. Lineage (GTDB taxonomy): Archaea > Iainarchaeota > Iainarchaeia > Iainarchaeales > VGJJ01 > VGJJ01. The sequence goes on from CAYRUV010000001.1 coordinate 17,313, forward strand.
CTTTTAGTTTTTGAGCGATTTCAGGGCCAAGAATAGTGGTTATTCGCCCTTCTAGTTGACTATTGAGTGCAGAGGTGAACCATCCTGTTTCTGCTCGTACCAAAGGGACTCCCTTAGGGAGGCGTCCTTCGTAAAGCTCGTCTATTCGTGTCCATTCTCTTCTTCCTTTACGTCGGGAAAGTATGGTGTCGTTTAATCCTCGCCCTGGAATTTCGCGTAAGTGAGTCAACTGTTTAAGTTGTCCGATACGCTTCAGAAATAGTTCAATCCCGCTCTCCATTCGTTCAATGGCGCGCGAGTCTTGTTTTTTTACTCGCTTTAGTTGGGTCAATCGAAATCGGGCGTATCCAGTCGCCCATTCCAGCGCCTCAATACAATCCTGCACGGGCAGAAATTGATTGAGCATGCATGCCTCGTGCAGTTGTGTAAGTCTGGCTCGTTGTCGTAGGAGGGTTTCCACTTCCTCATTCCACGAAGGGCCCCTTCTCGTGCTCAGCAGCCGTTCAATGAAAATACGATCGCGTTGGATGCGATAAAATGCATCCCACATTTTCTTGATTTTTCCCGCGAGTGTGGTTCCTTTTGGGATTCGGGCACCGGTTACTCTCAGTTGTTCGGCTAATCCTCGCCTAAAAATTGTCGGATCTCTTCTAAGCATTTCTTCTGGAGTTGTTGCTTCGCGAATGGATGTAATGAATCGCGTGTTTGCTTTACGCTTCCCTTCTTTGGTGCGTCTGGCTTCTCTCCTGCGAATGGCTCGTGAATCTCTTCTCATGGAAAGGGAGGATGGTCTTTGGCTATAAAACGATTTCAGTTCTTGTCCGTGCCCATGATTTGTCCCATGCGTCTTCGGACGAGTAGTTTTCCATTCTCAAGGTTGAAGTCTTCCATTCCGATTTGTACTTTTTTGGCTTTGAATGTGAACTCCACAACTCCTTTCTCTTTGGAGATCTTCTCGACTTTCCCTAGCCATTTTCCAGTCTTGCTGTAGATGGGTAATCCAATCAGGAGTTTGGTGACTTTCTTTCGGATGTCAAACACGCTGGTGGCCTTGTAGGCACCAAAGAATGCAATGAATGATACCACCACCAGGAAGAGGAAGTAGTTGAGGGTCGTGGTTCCAATTAGCACTCCCTTGGCGGTTCCTAAAAGGATGGCTCCCAGAATAACGGCGACGGCAGACAATAGGTAGGTGTGCATGAGGTAGGCTTTCTTCAATTGCACCGCGTCGGCTCCTTTTCCAAACAAGAAGGCAATTCCCGTGATGGTTCCGAACATGATGAGGAAGTCCACGGACACCGCGAGGCTATTGACTCCTCCCAAGATGTCTCCCAATTGCAAGAATGCATATCCGTCCAATATGTGGGGGGCGGCGGAGAATATTCCAAACGCCGCAAACATGATACTCCCCACATAGAATGGAAAACTCACACGTTGGGCGGATATAGAAGAGGAAATCTCCTTGAATATTCCAAGGATGCGATCTTCGATTCCAAATCCCTTGAGGATGAGATACAATCCCAAGAATCCTCCCACCAATTGCAATCCAATCGCGGGGAGAAGCAAATACAATAGGATAATCAATCCTGGAATTCCAAACGCGAGTCGCGCCAAGAAGGGGTCGCGCAGGGCTTCTTTGATGGTGTAGAATGTACTCTCCACTTCTCTCGCTTGCTTGATGATGACCGTGGCTTTGGAGATGATGGGGGCGCGTGATTGTAAAATAGGGATGATTTGGTCATCCTCGGCTCCATCTGTCACCAGAACAAATGCTTCGGCCTTGAATGTTTCAAGGAACGCATCCAATTGCTCATTAATTTTCACATCGGATTCGAATCCGAACTTCTTACTTCCAACAAGGGTTATGATTTCCAGTTCAGAGTACTTTTCTTTCAGCTCATCATACTTTTGGATGGCCATGAATAGGCAATTGGCGTCCGAATCCTCGGGGTCGGCCAGGGCTAATTTCACGGCAGCGCGGATGTTATCCTTGCGTCCGATGATGGGTCCTTCGATTCCGGCCTTGCGTCCGAAGTCGTTATCTCGGTCGACACAGACGACAGCAATGGCTTTTTCGGGCATAAGAAGCTTAAAAAGGGGGGAAAATATTAACCTATAGGCCGTTTCCGGCCTATTTAGGGGTTTTTATCGGATGTCAAAGCGTCTAGGGAAGGTGGAGTCCTACAAGGTCAAGCAGGGGATATTCGCCGGAATCATCCTCGTGTTGGTGGTGACGGGTTATTTTCTCTGGCAGAACGCCTCATCGGTCGCCGCTACCGTGTTGGTGGGCGGTTTCTTAGTGCTCTTTTTCGTGGTTGTTCGAACCTATGATTATTTGCTCACGCTCAAGGAATACGAAAGAGCGGTCATTTATCGCTTAGGTCGAGTGAATCGCGTCGGGGGGCCCGGCTGGACGTTCATGATTCCCGTGTTCGAGAGTTTCAAATTAGTAGATTTGCGTACGCAAACGTTGGATGTTCCTCCTCAATCCGTCATCACGCGTGATAATATCGTCGTGAAGATTGACGCTGTGGTGTATTTGTTCGTGAAGAAGGACCCCTCTTCCATCATCAACTCGGTGATTGAAGTGGATGATTATCGCAGGGGTGCCACGCAGTTTGTTCAATCAAAGATTCGTGACGTGGCGGGTGGACTCACGCTCTCCGAATTAATCTCGGACGTGGAAAAGTTGAACGATAATCTTCGCAAGCAGCTCGAACAGATCTCGTCTTCGTGGGGAGTCTCGGTTGAGAGTGTGGAAATCCAAACCTTGGATGTGCCCAAGGAAATTGAAGAGGCCTTTGCCAAGCGCGCCGCGGCCGAGCAGAACAAACTAGCACAAATGCAGAAGGCGTTGGGAATGCAGGCCGAGATTGATTCTATTCGCCAGGCCGCGGAGAAGCTGGATGATCGTTCATTAGGATATTTTTACATCAAGGCATTGGAAGTGCTAGGACAAGGAGCCTCTACGAAGTTCATTCTTCCCATGGAGCTTACTTCATTGATTCAGAACCTCTCCGAGAAGACCAAGGGGGCACACTCCAAGAAGCAATTGGAGAACGTCTTCGAGCAGTATGCGCCGGTGCTCAACAGCATCCTCGAGAAGAACAAGTCGGATAAGAAGAACAAAAAGAAGAAGTGAACTACTTTTTTGTCACAACCGTCCAATGAATCCGAAAGGGTGTTCGTGGGTCGGGGAATTGGATGTGGAAGAATGATCCGTGTTTTACATTCACTCCTCCGTGTTCTTTTTCATAGTCTTGAACTGCGCGTGCGTGGCGCTCAGCCATGATGGACATGCTCATGATGATGGCTTTTCCCCCGGGCTTCAATGCGCGTATCATGTCAGGAATATTCAAACGATACACATAGGATGCAATTATTCGGTCCACGCTTGAATCTTTGAAGGGCAATTTCCTTGAGTCAAATACGACGTGCTGAGCGGGCTTTCCAATCATTCCAATTATTCGCTCTGTTTTTGAAACAGTGTGATCAATTTTTCGAGCGTCTCGCAGGACGTCTATGTGGTAGTCGCTGGCGACCAGCATTCCGTCTTTTCCGATGTTTTTGAGAAATGCCCTGTAAAATGGAATGGCGCCGCTGGATATCTCAACGACCCGCTGTCCTGGTTGTAGGTCTGCAATCTTGCGTATTTTGGCGTATCGTCCAATCGAATTGAATAGAAATCCTCCCACGTACTGCCAGACGAAGCGAAAGTATGCCCTTTTAGCACGGGTGAATTTTCCTCCCACGAGTCCCTCGATTTCAGGGAGTGGCTTTTCTCGGAGTCTTCGTATCGCTGCTCTCTTCGATTTCATTCTTTATCGCAATCCTTGCTTACGTGTACAACCACAAGTAGCTTTCTATGAATGCGGCTCCCACCAGCAAGAGGATCGCTATCACAATCAGTCCCGCCGCGTCCTTGGCGATGATTTGGAACTCATTCGTGCGGTATTCTTGCTTACTCATGCTCGCGGAGATGATTCCTCCAGCAATGGCTCCAATGTAATAGGCGGCAATCTCGGGTATTCCATGGGGAATAAATCCTATTCCATGGTAGATGCCGGATCCAATAGCGAAGATAATCGATGTAATATCATGGATGGGGGCCGCGGCGAGTGATTGGGAGGCAATTTTTCCCATGACGGTTCCAATGATGCTCGCGTTCCATGAGATGAGGAACAGCGCTCCTTCTCCAAAGAGGAACGAGAAAAGAATGGCGAGTAACAAAACAGTCGCATTGTTGGCGAACAGGAATTGGGCGATGCCGAAGAAGTCTCCCTGGTGTTGAGTGGGGGGAGACGAGGCCATTCCCGTAAGAGCGCCTCCGCTTACTGCTACTACCTCTCCGGTTCCGACTCCTTCGCGTAATTGTCCAATGCTTTGAAGTTGTCGTTCTTGTTCAGAAAAAACACTTTCGCGCGTGGGAAATTCTCCACAGATTCCATCCACGAGGCATCGTTGGGGCTGTTCATGGGGGAGGATAATGTACCACGACATGTAGGCGAGGATGAGCCCCAGAAAGAACCAGCTGTAGATTTTGATCAAATCAAAGTGTCGTTCGAGAAAGGTGGCCGCGTTCCCGGGGGATTGGGCTTCCTCATCTTCTTCGGCCATGAGGGTGCGCCTCACCACAGGTTCGGCGGCGATAACAATGAAGGCTAGGGTGAGGATGGAGGCGGAATGGGGGAAGATGTAGTAGGCCAGCCACATTCCCACGATGGCAAACAGGAAGGCCATGATGAGCATGTAATGGGGTTTTTCCCGTGCAATACGACTGGGAAGGAGGGTTTCTAGGACCATGGAGGAGGTCCGGGGTTGGGGTATTTAAATCCTCACGCACCGTTTTTGCTAGTTATCCACTCTGATTTGGAGCGTTAAAATCATGCCTTCTCCCAAGTTTGCTTTTCCCGGACAGCGTCTCACCGTTGAGGAAGAATACGCGGCCGGCACCCACACGTTTGTGGATGAGCAAGGGAATGTTGTTTCGTCTGTTTCAGGGGAAGTTTCCTTCGATGATGACTCTCGAGAGGTTCAAGTGTCCCCTTTCGTGAAGAACCAAGGAATTGACGTCGGAAGCATTGTCTTAGGTCGCGTCGCGTTGGTGAAGGATGCGGTTGTCATCCTGAACATTGGCTACGCCGAAAAGGATGGGGAACGACGCACCATCTATGACACGTCCGCCGTGTTAGGCGTTGCGCGTGCGTCTCGTGATTTTGTTCGCTCGTTGAAGGAGCATTATCAGATTGGAGATTTCGTCCGCGCGAAGGTTTCCGGATTGACTCCGTATTCCATTGAGGTTTCCACGAACGAGAAGGGATTGGGAAAGGTTCTTTCGCGTCAGGAAGTCGTGAAGAAGATGATTGCCGGGAACGAGCGGTTGCCGGTTGTGGAGAAAAAGGAGAAGGAGTGGTAACACATGGAAATTGAATTCATCAAGAAAGCAGCCAATCACGTCGAGTTCAAGTTAGTGGGAGAAACGCACACGTTCGCCAACCTCTTGAAGTCCCATTTGGTGGACGATCCGCACGTGGAGTTCGTCGCGTACAAGCTCGAACACCCTTTAGACAAGGATGCGATGTTTATTTTGAAGACGAAGGGAAAAACCGCTAAGTCGGTTTTGGTCGAAGCCGCGAAGCGCGTCCAGGAAGACTTGAAAGAGTTGCAGTCCGCGTTGGACAAGTCGCTCAAGTAAGGTTTTCGGCACCTTTTTATTAGCGCATTCATCCGTTTAGTCGTATGTCTCCCAAGCCCGAGAAGAAATCATTCTGGTCCAAGCTCGATCCGTTTACGTATGTGGACGAGTATGCGATGCCCGTGTTGAATCCCTGGAAGAATGAATACCTTTCGTGGGGATTGTATATTCTTTTCTCATTCGTTTTTGCATTTGCCCTGTATACTATTTTTGGTTTCTTGCTGCAGACCGCTACTCCCCTCGTGATTGTAGTGTCGGGCAGCATGCTTCCCACCATGGCACGCGGGGATGTGGTGTTGTTGCACGGCGTGGATGGTCCTTCCTTGAATGTCACGGAGGTCGTGTTGGATGGAGTGGACGTGGGGAATCTTTCACTGGACGAATTGGCAGAGTTTCATGCGACGGGAGAGGGTTCCTGGCTCTTGACTTTCAAGAATAACAACCAACAAGTGATTGTGCCGCAGAAAGGAACCTCGGATATTGTGGTGTATACTTCCACACACAAGAATTTGGAAATCATTCACCGCGCGGTGGTAAAGATTCGTGCAGATGGTCAGTATTTCGTCCTCACGAAAGGGGATAACAATCCATCCTTGGATCAGGATTGCGGGTCCGTTTCTCAATTGTATGTTCCGGGATCCTCCGGGGCGCAGATTTTCACTTCAAAGTCCTGCCCCTCTCCGTATCCTATTCCCCTTTCTCAAGTCAAAGGGAAGGCCTTGGTGTGGATTCCCTGGCTAGGATACGTCAAACTCCTCCTAGTGGATGGTTTCCAGTCCTTTTTGCGATAGGATTTATATCCATCCCTGGCGTCCTTGGGTATTGTCCCAATATTTGGTTGGAAGGGGTTGGTTGGATTATGATGGAATTGGTCATTAAGGAAGCCGACGTGCTCAAGCGCAGCGTGGATGCCATTGCCGTCTTAATCGACGAGGCCGAGTTTGAGGTCTCCGAGAAGGGATTAACCCTCAAGGCCACGGATCCTTCGCAAATTTCGATGGTTGATTTCTCCATCGAAAAGAATGCCTTCCTCAAGTTTCACGTGGATGGGAGCATCCGCTTAGGCTTGGACATGGATTACCTCAACCAAATCATGTCCCGCTCCAAGGCCAAGGATGAAGTAATCCTGCGTTTGGATGATGATTCCTCTAAGCTTTCCGTGACTTTCCGTGGAACCTCCACCCGCACGTTCTCGGTACCTTTGATTGACATCTCTTCCGGAGAATTGCCCAATCCCAAGATTGAATTCGATGCCACGGTACGAGTCAAGGCTGGAGTCATCCAGGATGCCTTGAAGGATGCAGGATTGCTCTCTACTCACTTGACGTTGGGAGCCAAGACCGAATCATTTTTCGTGAAGGCTATCTCCTCCAAAGGGGAATTGATGAATGAAACCCACAAGGGAAGCGAATCATTGCCCGATCTCAGCGTGAAGAAGGATTGTTCCTCCATGTTCCCCTTGGATTATTTGAGCGACATGCTCAAGGCCGCTCAATCTGAAACCGATGTCACGGTGAAGTTGAAGGACAACGCTCCCGTAGAAATCAACTACAAGATTGGCGAAGCCAAGATGCGTTACTTCCTTGCTCCGCGAATTGAAAGTTCGTAAGCTTCACTTACGTGATTTGACCCACGCAACGCTTACAACCAATCCGGCGATTAAGTCCACGATTAAATCCTGCATGGTGTTCGTCAATCCGTGCTGGAAGTCGGTTCCACGCAAATAATCCGAGGCAAATTCTCCTATTTCCCAGAGCGCGCCCAATCCTAGGGCGAACATGATCATGGCCAGTACGACCAATACTTTGGGGGCCTGCATCAGCAGCTGAGGGTATGCTTTTTGGAGCAGGATGAGGGCGGATACCGCGAGGAATAGGCTGGTGGTGTAGTGCGTGACCACGTCCCATCCCGGAACAGTATAGTAGAATGCGAAGCCTAGTCCCAGGAGGTTGTTGAACACGACCAGCAAAGAGAACATGAGGTCCATCCACTGCCCGGTCTTTCCCAAGTAGTGTTTCGTGATGTAGTGGACCAGCCCCGTAGTACCCAAACTAAAGAGGAGGATGCCAAACACGGCCCAGTCTCCTTGGAAAAGGAAGTAGATGGCTCCCAGCGCGAGAAGGGCTCTCATCCCCCATGCAATCGTGTGTCCGGGGTCCATTTTCACTGTGCTCACCGTATTTCTTTTAACGTTCGACCCATATAATGCTGTCTGGTCAAACGTATGATTGAGACGCAGGATATTTCGAGTTTCAAGCGCACCATCGATGCGATATCCTCTTTCATCTCGGAGGGGAACTTTCGTTTTGGGGAAAAAGGAATCAGTCTGCGTGCCGTGGACCCGTCTCAAATCGTCTTAGTGGATTGTTTCATTGAAAAGAACGCCTTCTCCTCCTATGACTTGGAGCCCACGTACGTGGGGATTGATGTGGTGGAGTTATCACGGATGCTCGCCCGCTCCCTCACCAATGACAAATTGTTGTTGGACGTGGATGAGAATGAGATGTCCCTCGAGTTAGAGGGGGATTTCTCCCGAAAGTTCCATCTTCCTTTGATTGATGTCTCGGATGGAGAGAAAGAGCTAAAGCTTCCCTCGCAGAGTTTTGATGCGAAAGTAGAAATCAACGCGCGCTTGTTGAAGGAAGCCCTGAAGGACGCCCAAATTTTCGGAAGCACTGTGCTAGTTTCCGTGAAGGATAATCGTTTTTGGATTGAAGCAAAGGGAAGTCAGGGAAACTTGAAGACCGTCTCCAAACAGGGCACTCTCATTTCCGTGAAGGGGGGGAGCAATGTCACCTCCAAGTATTCATTGAATTTCCTTTCGAATATTGTGAAGGAAGCCGATAATGATTCGAATATCTTGTTGGAGTTCAAGTCGGACGCCCCGATGCGGATCACCTATTCGATTGGCCGGTCTAAGATGCAGTATTATTTAGCCCACATGATCCTCTAGAGGGTATCATGCCTCCGAAGTCTTCTCGTCGAAAGCCCAATCTCGAGCGACCCAACAAAGCGATGCGTCCAATTCCGCGTGAAGCGGAGGTTGATTTGGCGAAGCGCTGGATCAAGAAAGGTGTTCAGGTCCACCGTGTCTATATGAGTCGTGAAGGCACTCCATTCGGAATTAACGTCGAGCTGCAGCGCGAGCAGAACAATTACAAAATTCGAATCATTCACTTCGATGCGAAACACGAGCCCACCGTCGTAGGAACGAATCAGGTTTTTGTGGATCGGATGAATAAACAGATAGCCATTCATTCCGGGGATAATCTTGGTTCGATTCATCGGGAGGGGGGTCGACTCTCAGGGATTATTTCGACCGAGGGGAGCCAGCAGTTTCGCCCAGTCCTTGATTTTGCCATCCGGGTGGCGCGGGATCAGGGGATGCGGAGGATTGTATTATCCACCGTCGAACCCAAACTAGCGAAGTACTTCAAGGGCTTTGGGTTCGTACAAGAGAAGTCAACGGATAAGATGTATCACCTTCACCTGACCCTTCCTCCTGCCCAGTAAGCGCGGCGGGAGAGTAGAGTATGGTTTAAGTGGGTGCGCGATCGTATGGTTTTTCATGGTCCCGATTGCCCAATTGCAGTTTGCGAGGAAATATCCCTTTACCTCTCCCGCAAAGCAAGCCGTGCGATTATTGGCCCCGGACTTGAATGCCATTGATTCGGCCCATTTTCAAGCGGCGTTGGATTGGATCCAAGTCTTGGGGAGTTCTTCTCCCCAGGCCAAGCGTCAGTTTGTCGAGAATCACGTGCGGCAGAAAGACCTTTCCTATTCCGAGTTCCTCTCGCGGGACGTAGTGGTGTTTCCCCTCCTCAAGATTATTCTTTCTCAAATCCGCCGACCGGTTTTGTATGAGCGCTTTGCTTCCTTGATTGGGGATTTGACGTTTGAGTATTTGTCGAATGAAAAGGACAAGATTTCTTCCCTCATCGAGATGTCTCGCGAGTTGGGAGTGAAGATGGAGGCCGATATGGTGGAAAACATTCCCGTGTTCCGTGTCCCTATATCATCCTACCTTTCGTTTCCCCTGAAGGACGCTCAGCTCCACTTGGTGAATCAATCCGTGGATCATGGGGTGGTGTGCTTGAGCACCAATGCGGCCTCGCGTTGGATGGCGGAGGGCGTTCACTCGCTCATTTTGCGTTCTCTTCCGGTGGATGTGAAGGGTCTCCCTCACGTGTTTCTAGAATGGTCTACGCAGGCCCAAGTGAGATTGCAATCGCAGCAGGTGCAAGAGTCTAAATCTCTCACCTCCGGGGTGGTGCTGACGGCCTTCCCTCCCTGTATGGAGAAGTTGTATGGGGAAATCACGCAGGGAGTGAACATTCCACACATGGCACGTTTCGATTTGGCTACCTTCCTCATCAACATTCGGATGCCCCACGAAGATATGGTGGGGGTGTTCGCGAAGGCATCGAATTACGATGAACGAATTACCCGGTATCACTTGGATAATCTCTCTGGAAAATCAAGTGGAAAGCAATACTCGATGCCGGCCTGTTCGAAAGTTCGTGAGCACGGGCTGTGTGTTTCTCGCACGTGTGATGTGTCGCATCCCCTTCAATTCTACCGAAGAGAAGTGGATCGTCCAGTCGAGGATGCGAGTGAGAAGGGAAACGAAGAAAGTCCCTCGCACTAATTTGTGTGTGTCGTGGGCCAGGCCCCGCGCAATGCGTCGTCGTCGTGTTTCTTCTTCGTGAAGTGATTCCACACGCGGCTAATGTAGGGGACGGCCGTGCTTCCGATGAGGCATGTGAGGATGATGTATCCCCAATCCGAAAGAGCGAGTTCATGCGTGCCGAACACAGGGTCGAGGAATGGCACGTACACGGCGAGCATTTGGAGTCCGAACGATGCAAGTACGGCCAGCACGAGCCAAATGTTGGAGAATGGATTCGTCTCGAACCAGCTTTTCCCCTCTTGTCGAGAATTGAATACGAGCATGAGCTCGAATACCACCAACGTGGTGAAGGCCATGGTTTGGGCGTATATTTCTCCGTGGGGAAGGCCGTACATGTAGGCTCCAAGCGTGATGGCCGCGCCGATAATTCCTGAGAAGAGAACGAATCCACCCATTCGATCCAGGATGCGTTCGCTCTTGGGTCGGGGTTTCTTCTGCATGACATCCTTGGAGGGGGGGTCCTCTCCGAGTGCGAGTGCAGGAAGGGCATCCGTGGCGAGGTTCACCCACAATAATTGGATGGGGGTAACGACTTCTCCGAGGGCGAAGAAGAATCCTAGTGACACCACTAATACTTCGGCGAAGTTCGCGGCGAGGAGGTATCGTACGAATCCTTGGAGGTTCTGATAGATGGTTCGTCCCAATTCCACGGCGGTTACAATCGTGGCAAAGTTATCGTCGCGTAATACCATGGCGCTGGCTTCTTTGGCGACGTCCGTTCCCTTGATTCCCATGGCGATTCCAATGTCGGCGCGCTTGATGGCTGGGGCATCGTTGACTCCGTCTCCGGTGACAGCCACTACTTCTCCCATGGATTGGAGTTGCTCCACAATCAAGTATTTGTGCTCAGGATCCACACGCGCAAAGATGGTGTGTGTGCGCACGGCCTCTCGAAGTTGTGTCTTGTCCATCTGGTTGAGTTCCATTCCCGTGAGGACGTCTCCTTTCATCCCTAATTTTTCCGCAATGGCCTTGGCGGTGGTGGGGTGGTCTCCCGTGATCATCTTGACTTGGATCCCTGCTTCCGTGCACTGCAGAATCGCCGCCTTCACTTCTTCTCGGGGAGGGTCGCGCAGGGCTTGGAGTCCGGTGAATATCAATCCCTGTTCGGCCTCCATGGGAATCGTTTCCGTGTCGCGGTAGGCGAATCCCAATACACGATAGGCACTCTTGGATAGTGTTTCGGTTTGCTCGATGATTTGGTTTCTCTTTCCTTGCGTGAGGGGGATTGTTTTTCCATGTTCCAGTATGAATTGGCACCGATCCAATACGCGTTCCACGGCTCCCTTCATGTAGGTTCGAGTCTTTCCACTTGGGAGGGTGTGAAGCGTGCTCATCATTTTTCGTTCGCTCGTGAATGGAATTTCCTTTACTCGAGGGTATTGGTTTTGGACTTTTGCTTTGCTTGAGAGTACGCGCATCGCCCCTTCTGTGGGGTCTCCCAGGATGGTTTCTTTGGAGGGATCATACTGGGCGTTGTTGCAGTATTCTCCCCCCTCAATCGTGAATTGGAGGCCGCTTCCCTTTTCGATGATCACGTTTTCGTTGTTCCATCGAATTTCTCCCTTGGGGCTATATCCCACTCCGCTCACCGCGTAGAGTTTCTCATCCGCGAATACATATTCGCAGGTCATCTCATTCTTGGTTAATGTTCCCGTCTTATCGGAGCAAATAACCGTGGTACTTCCTAATGTTTCGGCGCTCGGCAAGTGTTTGATGAGTGCATTCTTCTTGGCCATGCGTTGGATTCCTAACGCCAGAGTAATGGTCGTAATCGCCGGCAATCCCTCGGGGATGGCGGCCACTCCCAATGATATGGCCACGAGCATCATGTCCACGAGTCCGCGTCCCTGGCCGAAGTATCCGTAGAGGAAGAGGATGACCATGATGGCCGTCACTCCCAACGTGAGCTGCTTGGCGAGGAGTTCTAGGTTTTGTTTGAGAGGGGAGGGTTCCTCTTCGACTTCTTCGAGTTTCTCTGCGATCTTTCCAAACTCCGTCTTGAGTCCAGTGGCAATGACAATTCCAACTCCTCGTCCTCTTACAAGAGAGGTGTTGGCGTATCCGTAGTTGAGTCGGTCCGCCACGGCTTTGTTTCCCGATAAAGCATCCATCTTTTTCGATACGGGATTGGATTCTCCCGTGAGAATGGCTTCGTCCACGGCCGCCTCCACAATTTCTAAGAAGCGGATGTCGGCGGGAATTTTGGTTCCCTCTTCGAGTTGTACAATATCTCCTGGGACAATTTCTTTCGCGTCAATCTCAACCCACTTTCCATCGCGTTTAGCGGTGGCGCGCAACGCCCCTAGTTTTTTGAGCTCATCAATGGCCTTTTCGGCTTTGAATTCTTGGAAGAATCCAAGTAGTCCATTCAGGAGTACGATGGCAAAGATGGCAATGGTATCAATGGGGTCTCCCACAAAATACGAAATAATTCCCGCGGCCACTAGAACAAGCACGAGGAGTTCGGTGAATTGCCCGATCAGCATGCCCCAGACGTTGATCTTCTTGTCCAGAACGATCGTGTTGGGCCCGTATCTCAAGAGTCGTGTGGCTGCCTCCTCGGAGGAGAGTCCGCTCTCTCGGGTTTCCAAGCGTTGCAGGGTCTCCTGGGGGGAGAGGGTATAGTAGAGAGGGGTGTTCTCCTCTCCGTGCGGGGGGCTCATGCTCCCAGCGAGGAATTTTCCTATATAAATGCTCGGAGGTGAGCCTTGCAAAGTTCTTAATCCTCAGGGGGCGTTCATACGTGGGGGATTGGGTTGTGGAAGGATTAGGGAGTGAGCGTATTTGGCTGAAGGGGTTGTTCTCCAAGCATTATGCCCAGCACCCCGTGTCGCCTCCCTATGATGTGTCGCGCAGGGAATTTGGTCATGGTTCATTCAAGAAGATTGACACGCGTCACGTTTCCTTCGATGATGTGGCTGAAATGAATGCCTTTTTGCGAAATGTTTCCCCCTTGTTTGTCTCCGCGTCGGTGTCAGAGTTCTTGAATCCGGCCGCGCAGCCCATTTCTACCAAAGGGTTGGTGGGGAGTGATCTAATCTACGAGTTTGACGCGGACGATATTCAAACCGACTGTAAATTTACGCACGATTCGTGGAAGTGTCCGAATTGTGGGGCTAGTGGAAAGGGTCGGGTCATGAAGTGCACCAGTTGTGCGCACGGCACGGAATTGGATGAGTGGGTCTGTAGAACCTGTTTGAATGCGACCAAGGAACAAACCTTTCGTCTGTTGAAGGTCCTGCAGGATGATTTTGGTTTTTCCGAAAAAGACCTTTCGATTAATTTCTCAGGTAGTAAGGGGTATCACACGCACGTGCGCTCGCAATCAATTGTTTCTCTTCCTAAGTCGGCGCGCGTGGAATTAATGGATTATTTGTCGATGTTTGAGATTGACCTTCCCAGTTTGGGTTTTTCATTCGATGGAAAACAATACCGCTGTCCCCGTTTGACGGATGCAAAAGGTCATGCGTCGCGTTTGGTGAAGGAAGTCCTGCGTCTCATTGAGGTAGGCACCTCCGAAGAGTGGGCGATTCTCTCCGGCTCGTCTCCTCGCACGCTCAATGCATTGCTGGCGGACCGTTCACGTTTGTATTCAGAAGTTCAGTCGGGGGTTCTTCCTCCCCTGCCGGGGAAAAAGACGGAGGCGTTCTGGAATGGGGTGTTATCGAGTTTTGTGGAGAGTCAAAAGCTCTCCATTGACCGTCAAACATCCGGGGATATTTACAAGTTGATTCGCGTCCCTGAAACGTTGCATGGGAACACGGGATTTCGTTCTCAATCAATCCCTCTTGATCAGCTTCAAGAGTATGACCCCCTGCGCGTGGCGAGTGCCTTTCAGGACGTCCCTTCCCGTAAGGTCTTTGTGGGCTCGTCTCCCCTCCTTTCGATTGGGGAGGAGACCCTGGACCCATTGGTTGAGCAAGAAGTCACGGTTTCGGGTCCCATGGCCGTCTATTTAGTCGGTTGGGGGGCGGCGACCCTTAGGTAGTAAAAGGAGATGGGCGGGTAGGGATAGTATGGCGCTTGATTTTGAGGAGATGCGGAGGATTTACCGGCTCGAGAAGAGCACGGCTCGATTAGTGGAGGTTCCGGATGACTTCTTCACGCAGCTGCACGGCTTAGTCAATGAAGAACGCACCAAATACTTTGATTCCTTGAAAGATTTGAATGCCACGCGTGCGCGGGACTTTGGGAACTTGAAGAAGTTGATTGATGAGTGGTTTGTGGTGCGGGAGAAAAAACTCCTTAACACTGTACTCGTCTCCGCCCAACTCGAAGAGAAAGACACGTCGCATTTGGCCGCGGAGGAAAAAATAATTTTCCACTCCCTGTATGAGGTGTTGCGTTCCCATCGCAGCAAAACAAAGAGTGTGTTGGAAGCCAATGGGGATTTTGTGCCCGTGGCCACTCCCATCGTTGAGCGTCCCTTGTCCACGTTAGCGCCTACGGAAGAGACGCGCATCTCGTCCAATCCTGTTCCGGTTGAAGCGCCTGCGTATTCTCCCTCCTCTTCGTCTGAATCGTTGCCCGTGCGTATTCTTTCCGAGATTCCTTCGTTTGTGGGAACCGACTTGAAGGAGTACGGCCCCTACAAGGCGGGGCAGGTAGTTGAACTTCCCAGTAAGATTGCGCAGTTGTTTATTTCTCGAAAGTTAGGGGAATCGACCTCCGCATAGGGGGCCATTTTTAACCCTTCAGGAACGTTCCCTTGGTATGCCGGCCCCCTATCAAGGTAATCGTCCCTTTCACTCACGTCCTCCCGCAGGGGGCCGTTCTTCGTTTTCTTCGAATCGTTCATCCTCTTTTTCCCGCGGTCCCGCTCCCGCTCCGGCACCGAATCCGCGTAATCAGCATGTGAAGAAGTGGCCGCAGTACGGGGAGATTGTCGTCATCAAGATTGACAAGGTGTTAGACTACGGTGTATTTTGTTCATTGCTCGAATATGAAGGGGCCACCGGGTTTGTTCACATTTCGCAGGTTGAATCGAGTTGGATCAAGAACATCCGAAACTATGTGCGCGAAGGACAGATGCGCGCGGCGCTCGTGCAAAAGGTGGATTTGGAAAAGTTGCAAATCGATTTATCTCTTACAAAAGTATCTGAGCGACAGCAGCGGTTACGTATTGAAGAGTACAAGCAGTTGGCGCGAAACAAGAAACTAATTGAAGTCATGGCGAAGACGTTGGACAAAACATTAGAGGACGGATGGAGGGCGGTCGCCGAACCTCTCATCAAGGTCTTTGGAACATTGCCTCCTGCGTTTGAGGCCATCGCGATGGACGGGGCCAATGCGGTCCCGGATACGATTGCCAAGGAGTGGATCGCTCCCCTCGTGGATGTCGTGCAGAAAAATGTTCGTCCCGCGGAGAAAGAAGTCAAGGGAACACTCGCGATTGCATGCACGGCTCCGGATGGCGTCGAGCGAGTCAAGTCGGCCTTGCTCGAGTCTGCGAAGGGTGTGCAGAATGCCACCGTTCAATATTCCTATTTGGGTGCAGGAAAGTATTGGGTGAAGGTGGTTTCCTTCGACTTCAAGCTGGCCGAGAAAGCCCTCTCCACGGTCCAGGATCGCGTGCAGAAAAACATAGGTTCTTATGGCACCATGACGTTCACGCGCCAGGAAGCGTGACGTGAACCATGTCCACTCAAGTCTTTTTGCTGGAGAAACCCGCGGAGAAAGAAGGCCTTGTTTTCGTTGGACTCCCCGGGATTGGTTTGGTTGGAAAAATTGTCGTGGATTATTTGGTGAAAGAGTTGAAGCCCAAGAAGATTGGCGAAATACTCAGCGATTCATTTCCTCCCGCAGTAATTACGAAGGGTGGGATTGCGGAATTATTCAAGGATCACATTTACTATTTGAATCACAAGGGGAAAGCGTACTATTTTGTCTCGGGTCCCGTCATTCCCAATTGGGATCAGGGCGGCACCATCGCGGACCAGTATGATTTTTCCCGCACCCTGGTCGCGGCGTTCAAGGAATTGAAAATCACGCAGGTGTGTACCATTGCAGGGTTGAATATTGGGGAGGAGCGCATGAAGACGACTCCTCACGTGATTGCTTCTGCCACGGACAAAGGAACCTTGGAGATTTGGAAGAAGTTAGGCGTCAAGCCTTCGGAGACCGAAGGAACCATTTGGGGTCACGCGGGATTATTATTGGGGATTGGAAAGATGCAAGGCATCCCAGGCGTGTGCTTGATGGGAGAAACCTCCGCGCGATTGGTGTATGGGGATCCCGGCGCCAGCAAAGTGGTGTTGGATTTGCTCATCAAGAAGTTTGGATTGAAAGTCAAGATGGACAAGATGGATGCGGAGGCGAAGGAAATCGAAAAGGCCTTCCAGAAGCTCTCCGAGACCATGCACGCGGAAGAGGGCGGCGACAAGAAGCTCAATCTTCCGTACGTGCGGTAGGATTAATTACTTTCATCTCTGCATCACCATAGCATGCCCTCCTCTCGTCGTCCGATTCAACCGGCTACTCCTGAGGGGGCGCATTCTTCCGGGTGGCATCGCGCGGTGTACCGGGGAAAGAGTTCTCTCCTGAAAAAACCATTCCCGACCTATCAGGCGCAAATTTTTGGACGAATCGTGCATCTTCCGATGAAAGTGCGTGCAATCAAGCGCTACGGCTCCACTGATTTGAATGCGGCAGAGTGGAGGAATTATCACCAATACTTCCTGGAGATTCCCAAGGACTTGCGTCGCTGTTTCGCCAAGCTTCATCAGGTACGTCATGGGCGCGGTCGGGCGAGCTGGATTGCTACTGAGTTGGTGCGGGATTACACGAAAGAGCCGTCTGATGATTTGCCTTCATTCTTCCGAAAACGAGGGCGAATTCGCAATCCAATTTTCTGGCAGAAGTTTCGGGATATGATATCCTTCATGAATAGTAAAGGCATTCCTTTCTTCGACATGATTGGTCCCAACATTGTAGTGCGTCGTCTTTCGGCCGAGGAGTGGATTCCTGTCCTCGTGGACTACAAGTCGGCCACGGGCTGGACGCATTGGTCTAAGCCTTGGTATTTCATTCCATCTCTACGACGTCGACGTCTGATACGGCAGGCGAATGCACTGATCACTCGATTCGGCCAGGAGAGAGAGAAAATCCAATAGCTTCCTCGCGTCCTATCCTATTCCGAATGTGCTTTCTCACTTCGCGATGCCCAAGAATGCGAGCACAATCATCGCGCCCAATCCGGCCAATCCAAATATCGCACTTACAACGAGTGAGGCCCAAAAGGGAAGCTGGATGTTCAACACGTACGTGGCAACGCCCCACCCGATCAATCCGAGGATGGTGTTCACAACAATGTTCTTGAGCATCATGAACACGAGAAATGCCCCGACTACAAGGACAATCCCCACAATCAGCCAGGACCAGTCTCCGGAAACAGAGTTGGCAATCGTTTGGGTGGCCTCGGCGGCCTGCAAGAGGAAGGTCATACCTCCAAGGGTCCTTTCGTTTGTTATAAATCCGCCTCTTGGGGTGGGTCCTATAAAAATCAATCCACCCTTCTTTCATCATGGCCTTGAACTTTACGGACGCGCAGAAGAAGCTCTGCAACGCCTTGCTGGATGGACCCAAGTCACTTGAAACTCTGTCGGAAAGAGTCGGAATGAAGCACGCGGCCGCCCAGGAGGAATTGAAGCATTTGATTCAGCTCAAGCTGGTATCCCTGCAAGGAGTCCCGCCGATTTACCTCTTGAAAGAGGAAGTCGTGCAGGAGATGAAGCGACGCAAAACCATTGAATCGGAAGACGACAACAAGTTCCGCGTTCGCGTGTTGATTGAAGTACAGGGATTAGAGGAATCCTTAGTCCAGAAGCAGGTGGATAAGATTCTCGACACGATGCGCGCCGAGCCCATTTTCAAAATCTACGCGGTCAAGACGGAGAAAATCGTCAAAGTGGAGGAGAAGTACACCACGTTCACGGAAATTAACCTCTCTGTTCGAGACTTCCGCGCCATGGTGCGATTGGCCTTCTTCTACGGCCCTGCGTCGATTGAAGTGATTAAGCCCGCTAAAATAGAGTTTACCCTCAATGATTTCCAGGATGGCCTAGTGGATATGACCGAGATGGTCCACGCCTACGCGGATTACATCATGGGGATTCTATCCCGAAAGAAGGTGGAGGAGTTCAACACCAAGTTCTTCCAGGGCGTTCGTTCGGGTCACGAGTTAAAGCCGAAGATCGAGGGAAAAGCCCCTCCTTTGCCCGAAGACCTTCCTTCCATCTAGGAAATGGGTTTTTCTTTGGCGAAATACCCTCTCCATGGATTTCCTTATTTCTCGTCTCTTCCCGAGGACCTATTTTCTTTCGCGTATTGCCTTACCTCCCTACGATGATTGTACGTGGTATTTCCTCCCCTTCGTTATAAAGGAATTCATTACCTACGTCAATTGTCGGTCAAAACTCGAAACGTATTTAAACGGCTTGACCCATGGTAAGACTCAATGAGCCAGTCACCGATACCGATGGTCGTTTCGTCCATTGTATGGGTGTGCGAACGCTCGTTGTGATTCGTGAGGTGAAGCACAAATGAATGGATTGAAAGTACGCAAACTCGCAGCCGTTGTAGCTGGTGGTGCGTTGCTGGGTGCCGCAATGGCCCCTATGGTCTCGGCCATCAACAGCAGCGAAGCCAAGTCGGTTGTCTACAACGCCGATATGAGCCCTGTCGTCAACGTGGTCGTTGGAAAGAACGCCGCGGTCTCCGATGGTGTTTGGGCCGGTAACATCGCCCGAAAGATCGTCGAGAAAGCCGTCAAGGAAATGACGTATACAGGCGGAGCAGGCGGAAGCGGCACGGCCGTTGTCTCAGACCTCTCAGCCGTTTTGGCCTTGGGCGGAACCGTCACGGTTACGGGCGGAAAGACGTTCGACACCGCGAATTTGAATTCGGCCTCCGGAAACGCTGCCGTTGAATACGGACAGTCAATCTCGGAAGACCCCCTCTCCTTCTTGAAGGATGAGTCAATTTCTTACAAGTATAACGGATCCTCGACCTCGATCGATGTCCGCGAAACGATCGGAATCGACTTGGACGCCAAGTTCGAGACCGACGAAGACGTGCGCGATTTGGTCGCTATTTTCGAAGCCGGAGATGTCAACTATGTTTTGAACCTCGGCGGCGGAATTCCGACGAACGACACGGATGACGTTGTGGGAGACTTCTCCGACGACTCCGACGATAACATTCGAATCCCCTTCTTCGGAAAGACCTTCTTGGTCCAGACCGTTGACCAGACGGACTCGAACGCAGTCACGGAACTCCGATTGATCGAAGACAAGGCGAAGCAGACGTTCGTGGCTGGAGAATCCTTCACCATGGCCGGAAAGGGAGCCTACACGGGCCAGACCCTCACGGTGACGGTTGTTTCAATTGTCGCGACGAGCGGTGCCGGATCTTACCAGGCCAAGTTCAACTTGACCGACGAAGCCGGAAACGTTATCGACACGCAGACGGTTGCCTCAGGAACCTTCATCGACTTCGAAGATGACGAAGGCGACGAAGTAGTGAACGGAGACATTTACGTGGACACCGCCTCGGTCTCTACGGGAACCAACGAAGGAACGGTTGACGTTTTGGTTGGAACCTCCTCGGTGCGCTTGTTGGACGGACAGAATTATCCGTATAACGAAGACGCTGATGAAGAGAACATCGACGGACCCTACGGAGTCACGTTGAACGAAATCGCTTCGACGAACCGCTTGACCTCGGTGGTTATTGCCAACCAGGCCATGGACGACGACGAGGACTCAGCCGCCGGAGAATTGATCGCTTCCTACACGGACTCGATTAACGACGACGACAACCCCTTGTACTCGAAGAATAATTCGTTGACGGCCGCCGGAGAAGACGGAGCTTACGAGTTCTCCTTCTTGGACGGAACCGGAGCTTTAGGTGAAGACTTCTTCAAGATCACCTTCAACGGATTCGAGAACGACGAAGAGATGACCTACATCAAAGTCGGGAACAACGAAATTCAGTTCCGCGACGCGCAGGACTCTACGCACAAGGTGCCCTTCTGGTTCGTCCGGACGGACATCGACTCGGCCACGAAGACTGCTACCAGCGATGGTTCAGACTTCACGTTCGACGAGACGCAGGACCTGTGGTGGGATATCAACACGGCCAGCCAGGACTTCAACGTGTCTAACGGTACGTTGTTGAACGGTGTTGCAGTGTCGATTGTCAGCAGCCAGATGAACACGGATAACGGAGACGTCAACGTTCTCGCGCTTGCCGGAACCGCTGTGACCATTAAGGGAGTCACCTACTTAGCTGAAGGACGCCAAGGTGCCGGTGTCGTCAAGTTGACGGCTGACGGATACGTTCGCGTTGCGGACGCCGAATTGGACAGCGATGTCTCAACTTCGGACTTGGTCCAAGGATTGGGCGGATTGTCCAACGTGACAGGTGTCACGGGCGGAACCACTACGGCCAACTTGGCGGGTGTCTTCTTCTACGACGACGCCAACCAGAGCGGAACCTCTATCGCGGTCTCAACAGCCCCGATGTTGCTCCCCTTGTCCGGTGACAACTACAATGTGGCATACTCCTACTACGTGGAAGAATCCGCGGATGAAGGACTGTACTTCATGTTGTACGGTGACACGGCCAACCAGCACTCGACCGGAAACGGAGTCACGGTCCCGTATAACACCACGCTGCAGAACAGCAAGCGATTGGCGTTCATCGGAACCGACGTTGCCGAAGACGGAACAGCGGATAAGAACTTCTACTTCCCGCAGATCGACGATTTGGGACAGGACGATTCGAGCACCACGGTGTTCTCTTCGATCTTCCAGGTCGACGAAAACGGTGGTACGGAGTATCCGATCCGATTCTACATCGACAACCAGACCGACGACATCCCCAACACGGATGACGACGATATCGCAACCCCTACCTCGGATGTCAACTACGGTTGGTCCAGCACGGGTCTGAACGGTGTCACGTTGTCTTTGGACTTCGAGGACAGCGACAGTTTGGAAGCCGCTTGGACGGACTTCGGAACGAAGATCTCGATCGAAGGACACGACGCCGCAGAATTCTGGATCCCCGAGAACCGACCTCAAATCGAGTTCATCGTCTCCGGAGCCTCTACGACGACGGAAGTCGAAGGTGGAGAAGAAATTGAAGTAGACGAAGGCGAAACGGGTACCTTCACGACCGGAACGCAAGTTGCGGTTAAGGAGATCAAGTACACGGCTACGGTCACCGACGGCTCAACAGTCGTTGTCGCTGGAGCTCCCTTCACGTACACGACCCCTGCCGCCTTGAACGGTAAGGCTCAGGTCTATACGACGGATTCAGCCGTTCCGGGACCCAAAGTCATTGTGGGTGGACCTTTGGTCAACTCCTTGGCCCAGGAAATCGCGGACCAGTTGAACGCGGACGGAGACATGGTCTCTGGTGTGTTCGGAGGCAATATCATTGTCGCCGGATACAGCGCGGAAGACACCGGACAGGCAGCCCAAGACCTCATTTCGGCCTTGGACGCTATCTAAAGGCGTCAACTCCAAGTGGATGGTTAGCGGAGTAGGAGGGGGATTTCCCCCCTACTCCTTTCCCATTTACTCTCTCTTTTTTGTTTGAGTTTTTCCTTCTTTTTTCCTTATTCTCGTGGCTAAAACGTTCCATTAAAAGGCTTTTTTGGGAATCTTTGGTCTATGCGCAACGTACATTTGTATGCCCTCTTCGCCCTCTTGTTTGCGGGGGCATTGTTCCTCGCGGTCACGCAGACCACTCCTCAAGAGTTATGGGGGAAGATCTTCGCGACCAAGTATGAGTACTCCCTCACCGAGAGTGGGATTCTCTTCGCATCCAATGATGCGTCCATTGAGGAATCATTGGCGTTCATCGGCCAGCAGAAGAGCTTTGTCCTTTCTCCGGTGGGACTGCAGACGAATGGTTCATTGAACGGGTTGATTGGGGATGCGCTGGTGCAGCAACAGATTGTATTAGGCGGAAACCAAAAACTTACGATGACGGTTGTTCGCGTCTATGATGTTCCGAATGGAAAATGGTTGGGCTGCCAGACCGATTATGGAACGGCCAAGGATTCGCAGTTCATTGGTTTAGAAGAATGCCAGTCTCTCTTGTCCCCGTCGAATTCGTATGTGATTCTCACCGCGTTCCCGGATGACTCTTTGAGCCAGCCATTGGTGTTGATTTCTCCCACGTCGACCGTGATATACACGCCTAAAGAAGAGGACATTCCCGGCGTGAACTACCTATTCCTGCGCGGCGTCTTCAAGAACGCGGAGCAGTTGATTGGGGTCGCGAATCAAGTCGTGGATGCGGTTCAAAATCCCGACACGAATACCAACTAGTCTTGCTCTTCGGCTTCTTCGGTCGTATTGACGGGAAGGGAATCGTTTTTCATCAATTCTCTCAATGCCGTCGTGGCATACGCTCCTTTGTCTAGCCAAAATGATACCGTTGCAGCGGTCTTTCCTTCGTAGAACGCATCCTTCTCAACTTTTTCGAGCTTGAAATCATGCACGCGCAATAGAATAGGTTTTCTCGCGCCCCAACTGGAGAGTTCTCCCAACTTGGGGTTGTTGAACAGCTTGGGGTGGACACCTTCCTTGGTCAATACCCCTTGCTCGATATCTCCCGGGATTCCCTTTGCATACGTGGACTGGCTTCCCGGCAAGGGCGCGGTGGGGATTCCATTCTCGAGGATGTCTCCCTCCATCGCGTACATCAGTCCTTTCCTCACGCGCTCGGCGACGATGAGGTTGAACAAGTGGCTCTGGTAGGCGTGCGTGAACAAATACCTCGTCTTCTGGGGCAATCGTTGGAAGGCCCCGGCGAAGTCCTTAGGGTTGGTTACGAGGTGATTGAGCATGATTACTTCAAAGTGCATCTTATCTGGAAATTCCTTGAGAGCGCGGGAAAAATCATGCGTCTCGCGCAATTGTTTACGTGCATCCGCCACAATATCTTCTTCTCCCACCGAGGGTTTGGTGAGGTATTCCATCACGGCTTCGTCCATTTTACCTTCTAACAAGAGCTTCCCCACTACATGCGTGATGTTTCGGATGCCCCCAAAGCGTTGTTCGCCGTAATAGTTGGGCACCCCATTCGCGAGTAGTCCAGAGAAGGCGTGGATTTGTTTCTCGGTTTCTCCCATCAAATGAGGGATGTCTCGGATGGTGATTCTAAACTTATTTCCCCTGGCGTCTCCTAAATCAATACGCTTGTCCGACCATTCCGCGTGATGCAAAGCGATTCCTCGCATGCTGAATCGTTTCAACTTTTCGATTTCGGGTCGCCACATCGAGATGCGTTGGCATGTTAATGCGCGCTTGTCTTTCAATCCTGCATACCCGATACGCTTCACGCTGTTTCCCGTTCCGCGGGAAAGGTTTCGGATGGCAAACGTAGTTTCGAGGTTGAACTTTTCCATTCTCACGTGCAATTGGTCAAACTTTCGAGGGTTAGGATTCTCGGGAATCGTGAGGTTTATTCGGGGAGGGGGGTTGAGGTTCAATTGTTCAATAGTACAAACCGTTCCGTCCTGAAGGATTTCCTCTACTTGAAAGTCCTCGATTCGTCGCTTGAGTTGCCCTCCTAACGGAGTTGTTTTAGTGAAATAGGGGAGGTCCATGTCCTAGAATGAGTCCTATGGGCTTTAATGCCTGCTACTTGTACCGGAGCATGGCGCCAATCCCACCAAAAGAGTGGTAGAATTGGGCTCCTTCCTCGGAGTCCATGGAAATAACGGCAGTTTCGGTTCCCATGGCGTGGGTCTTCTCTAATAAGTGGTCCAAATAGTCGGCTTCCTCTACTTCTTCCACGGCTCCTTGGCACTTTTCACACTTGATTTGAGTATCATCGAATTCTTGCTTGGGGTCCTTGATTGTAAACATCTTCTCATGCTCACACTGGGTACACTTCACCGTGATGATTCTCCACGCGATTCCTTCTGAGAGGATAAGCAAAGAGACTTGTCCCTTCTCTAAGGATTCTTCCACGTCTCGCTGTCCATATGTTGCAAGTCCGTCCTTGGCGACCTCGGTCATGAACTTAGAAAGGATAGCCTTTTCGCGCATGATCTCCGTGTTGCGTAACAAGTCTTCGCTTCGCTGGATGATCTCACGAATACCCGATTCATCCGTGTAGGATAAATCAATGGTTCCGAGGATTTTGTCTCGGATACGATAATCCAATGCTTCCAATCCCAAAAAATCATTCTTGGTCTGACCAGGTCCACCCACAATAACTCCTTTGAGTTTGTCGAATTTTCCCTCCAATGCGGAGTTGATTTTTCCTGAAATACTCTTGTAGAAGTCATTCGCGGCTTCTTCTCGCAAGTGTTCGAATCGTTGTGCGGATTGTCCACCGGCACGGAACTTTCCGGCAACATTTGAAGTAAAGTGTCCGATGATTTCGTATCGCTTCCCAACCAGCAATGCAATGGTGGCCTCTCGCTTGTCCATGACCACAAAGCAGTACACCTCGTTCGGGACCATCATGTCTTGCAACGGATCTAAGTGGAATGAGCTATCGCACCAATACAATTTTGTGCGTAAGGCCTTGAGGGCCTTCACCACAAACAATCGCAAGTCCGTGCGTCCTTCAATCGGGGAGATGTTTCCCGAAAACACGGCCATTCCAGTGGCGGGAATATCGAAGTTGATTTGTTTGAGGTAATTGGAAATCTTCTTCAACGCGGACTGGACATTCTTCCGTGTTTGAGGAGATTTGATGTTGGAGCTTTGGCTCATTTCCGTAGCCAGTTGGTTCATCACCGAACTTCGGTCGGTTCCATGCGGAATGTACACGGAAATCAATTCGGTTCCTCGTCCCTTGTAGCCGGACAGCTCCTTCAGCTTCTTCTTGAAGAGGGCCTGCTCGGCCGAGTCGGCTTCTATTAGGGTTTCTTTGGGCATATACTGTGCCTTCTAACATAATGGGCTTAGGCAAGTTTTTATAGCGGGGTGTAGTGAGAAAAGTTGGCGGTGTAGCAGCTGTTCAAAGGGGTAGGGTCCAGTTATGGACATGTTTGATTTATTCCGGGAAACCGATGCCAATTCGAAGCCGGAAAAGACCCTCTCGCCGGACAGTCCGCCAATTCCAGAATCCAATTCTTCTCTCAATGACTCGGATGAGTCCACGGGTTTATTCGCACCTTCTCCTGAATCCGAAGAAGCGCCCTTTCCTTCCACACTCGCTCCTTCGTCTCGCAATGCGGTTTCCAATTCACTCGTGATTGCGATACCGGGCTCGGTTATCCTACGTTCGAATTCTTTTCAGCTTGCGTGGCTCTCTCGCCTCGCCCAATCGATTGAATCCTTGCGTACAAATGGAACGAAGGTTACGGTGGTCGTGGGAGAATCCCCCGATGTTCGCACCGCGTCTCGCGCTGCGCACCAATTGAGCTTACATCCGAATGAAATCAGTCAAGCCATGCGCGCTTCTTCGGGATTGAATGCCTCCTTAGTGTTGCGCACTCTCTCCCAAGCCCACCCTCAAGTGTGCGAGGATATTCAAGAGACGGTTTCGTTGTTGCAGACCGATACGTTGCCGGTGATGCTGGGTTCGAAGGACTCATTGTCTATGGAAGCTCGCGCGGCGATGCTTGCCGAGAGTATGGGGGCGAAGATGGTGTTGTTTTCGGAGATGGATATTCCCTACAACACCCTTCATCACGGTCGCTTCTCCAAGATGGCCTCGGACTCGGCGTTCAAGTCCAACCAGCAGTTCATCGTGGATCCTCTAACGGCATTGGTTTTGGCCCGCTCGAAGGTGGAAACCCTTTTGCTTTCCGAGAAGCATGTCTCCAAGCTCGCGTCCGTGTTGAGTGGGCAAGCCAAGGAAGGCACGTGGATCACCAGTTCCCCGGCGGCTGCAAAAGAAGAATAATTTCGGCTACTGCACGCCCTTATTGCCTAAGTGTTTGATCTCATCGAAGATGTAGTTCTCGATGGTGCGATTTCCCAATAGTATTTCGGCTTCAATCGGGGTGAGCATGGGCTTGTCATATCGCTCAAAGTCATCTGTGGCGATTCGGGAGCAGGCGGTGTTGATGTAGGCATCCACTTTGACTCCGATGAGGGAGGTAGGATTCACAAATTCCATTCCGACCATGTAAACTTTCTTTCCCGCTTGTTCGAGTTGTTCTTTGAGTCGCATTCCCAGTGCTTTGCGTAATTGTCCTTTCTTTGTGCAGAGAATAATGACGAATGATTGCGCGTCTTTGGCTTTAGCGATGAGTCCGAATCGTTGGCGGAGGTATTTTTCCTTGTACTTGTTCAAATCTTCCAATCCAAGTGTGAAGGGATTGTATTGGAACGTGGGTTTCTTGCTCGCGAATGAGATGGCGAGGGCGTGGAAGTATCCGTCGCCGAAATACAAGTTGGCATCGACTTTCTCCTCAATGTCGCGTCGGGCGGAAACATCACAGCCGAGGATTTGTCCGTCTTTGAGGTCGCCCATCCCGACCATGACTTCATATCCAGCTTTTTCAAGTTCGGATTTGATCTGAGGAAGGTACCGGTGGCACTGAATCGTAACATACACGCCTATTTTTTTGTGCGTCTTGAAGAAGGGTTCATTGTGCAGGGCTTTGACGCATCCGGGGATCATGTTATCCTCTAAGGGATATTCCACGGGCCAATAGATTACTGGGATTCCCGTGTGAATCATTTTGGAATGTCCAAAGTGGATGACTAAATCGCATCCCAACAATTGGGCTTGGTGGTCGGCGATGTCGCAGGCTCCAAAGGAAGGATCCAACATCGTGATGGTGGGCACTCCTGCGCGTGTGAACGTGTCCTCAATCTCCGTGACATTACTCTTGAGTCCTTCGGGGATCTGAAGTAATACCATTTTGGGTTTACGCGGTGTGACTTCGGCCAGCAATTCGTCCAGGTGTACTTTCGAGTCCATGGGTTAGGCTTCCTGTTTCGAAAAAGAATGGAGAACGAAGGAGAAGGGCTGACTGAATGTCATGGTTACTTCTTCTTCGCGTCTTTCGCCGGGGCGGCCTTGGCATCCTTGGCGGGAGCGGCTCCTTTGGCAGGGGCTGCTCCTTTTGCGGCCGGGGCTCCCTTGGCGTCCTTTCCAGCGGCGGGTGCAGCGGCGCCGTCTGCAGTCGCAGCGGCCCCTTCGGCCGTAGCGGCTTCGGCCTTGACTTCGACTTTCTCTTCGCGGACCGTCTTAGGCAGGGTTCCGATGCTGGTGATATCGTCATGGGCGTCCACGCTCATCTTGAGTCCCAACTTGGGGATGGCGCGCAACAGTCCTCGTTTCACGTCTTCGACGTGGGCTTCGTTGCACAAAACAGAGAATATCTTTTGTCCGGCTCGAACACGAGCGGCTTTACCGATGGGCTTTCCGAAGGCGTGCTTCATTCCGGATGAGACACGGTCCGCTCCGGCTCCCTGGGCGAGTTTGTTTTCTCGCATGATGTGATAGGGTACAATTCGGAGTCGCATGAAGAAATTGTCTTTCCCGATTGAGTTAATCAGGTGTCGGTTCACGTTCAATCGTGCGGATTCCAATGCGTTGTCGCGGATTTGGACGTGGGCTTCCTCGTTCATGAGGTCTACAATCGAATCATACTTCTTGAGGGGGTTTCCCATGTTGAATTGTCGCGTGCGCAATCCGGGGTTCGTTCCGATGAAGTTCTTGTCGTGCTTCGTGACGGCAATACGCGTGTAGGCAGGCTTCGAAGTCGTTCGATAACAGTGTGCCGGTCGGATTCCCATTTTTCATCCCTTTTTTACGTTCAACTAAGCAAAAACCCCTGGCGAATCCTTTTAAAGCGCATCCATGGGGTCGGGGTTCTTGGTCCTTGTTTTATAGCCTAAAACGCCCTACTGGGAGAATGAAGGATTACGACGTAATCGTGGTCGGGGGCTCCCTGAGCGGGAGTGTTTGCGCCCACACCCTGGGAGAAAAGGGTCTGCGTGTTTTATTGGTAGACAAGGCCTCCTTTCCTCACCCGAGAGGGGGGCACGACCTCATCCTAGAGCCTGAGATGCGTGTTTTAGGGGGTATTTTGGGCTCCCGTCTGGAGGGGAAAAAGCCCCTTCCCTTAGGGGGGTTATCCTTGGTCGGGGACTCGTTGGAGGGTCCGATTCACTCCCCCTCATTCAAGGGATGTGGGCTTTCCCGCACGACCCTGGATATGCTCCTTTTCGAACAGGCCTCCAAGAGGATAGACTTTCGTGAAAAGTCCCAGGTGGTGGGATTGGTTAAGAGTGAACGCAAAGTCACCGGTATTCGTCTCGCCAATCTTTCCACGAAAGAAGTCAAGGAGTATTCCGCGGACGTCATCATCGGGGCGGATGGTCCTTCGTCGAATGTTTCCGAATGGATGAATCTGGACACGTACGATCCCACGCAGACATGGGCTTCTATTCAAACGAGTGTTTCGTTTTCGGATTTCATTGATTCCTCCGTGCGCGTGCATCCATTGTTGGATCACTCCCCCGCGTACGCGTGGATGATTCCGCAATCCTCTTCCAACATGAGCGTGGGCTTGTCCTTTCCCCTCAAGCATGTGCGCGGGAAACGATTGAATCTTTCGCAGGAATTGAAATCGTTTCTTTCCAATCCGTTCTTCGTTTCGCGCAACGCCACTTCTTCAGAATTTGTGGAATCCACCGCACGCATTCACTCGTCTCCTCTCTCTCGCTCAAGTGAAAATGTATTGTTGGTAGGTCACGCGGCCGGACTTGGAGGTCCTTTCCTCGGAGAATCATTATCGAATGAAATTCGCTCCGCACAATTAGCCAGTGGTGTGATTGTGCGTGCGTCGGAGAGTAAGTTCGATTCTGCCATTTTGAATGAGTATTCGTCTCTCTGCGCAAAGGGACTAGAATCCCGATTGAGAGATTCTCAGAGTGTTCAGAAGTGGTTAGGATATTCTCCCGTGATGAGGCGAGGGGTTGCCAGCGCTCGAGAGACGCAGGGGATCAGTTCTGTTTTTTCGCGTATTTGGCACTGTGAGGAAGCGCGAAAGAATCTGGCGAATCCGTTGGCCCTGATCCACTCTCTCGCGTTTGGGGCCCAGAGTTAAATAATCGGCTAGCGATTCTCGGGTTATGAACGCGACTCCTCGTGCTCGGAAGAGAGTAGTTTTCACTCCCATTCCTCGTGGCGCCCTTCCTGAACGTGTACAGCGTCTGCGTCGATTGGCTGCGCGGGGAGAAGTGAATGGTCGTCGCGTCCGTGAGTTGACTTCACCCGAGTTCTCTAATGTTGGATTGCATTCCTTTGTAGTGGAGAAAGGGCCTTCCAAAAAGTATCTGAATTTTAGCAGCTATAAGTGGCCGGAGCATGATAAGGAGCACGGGGTCAT
Organism: uncultured archaeon; assembly: GCA_964427715.1. GTDB lineage: Archaea > Iainarchaeota > Iainarchaeia > Iainarchaeales > VGJJ01 > VGJJ01. The sequence continues at coordinate 47,028 of CAYRUV010000001.1, forward strand.
CTTTGCGATGCAGGACCGAGTTCACTTCTATCCTACGCCCTATAGTTTCTGGTCCATGCTGGTGGATCATGGGATGGCAACGAGGATCAGAACGAAGCCGATAGGCAACGTATCATTGGAGGGTTGGAGAACATTGATTCAAAATGGAGGAGTCAATTCTGCCAGTTCGATTCGCGAGATGAATACTGCTCTTGCCGTCCATTTCAAATCGGTCTATTCTTTTCAACGAGGCGTGCAGTCGATGTTTAATGATTCAGTGATGCGTCCCCATCTGGATTTTTTGGGCCAATTAGTGCTGCCAGCCAATACTCTCTATGCAACGTTTCCTCCTGAAAAAGTGCGCGAGGCCACTCCTCATTTATTGGCTGTTTTTGATTTTCTGTGCTCAAAAAGACGAGCTAAGAAAAATTAATAGTAGTATTCCTTATCGTCGTGGTTGTATTTCTTCTTCGACTGCTTCGGCCAGCGCTTCTGGATCTCCTCGAAATACGGCTTCAACACCGGGTGCCATTTTGTTTTCCGGTTACTCTTCTCGTATTCAATCCATTCGTACAAATCTTGCTTGAAGTTCCCGTCTTTTTCGTATTCCATCGCTTGGAATAGCATCTCGAGGATTTCGACCTGTTTCATGAAAATAGCTTCCTTGGTTTTTCGCTCCTCAAATTCTTCCCATAACATGCGGAATTCTTTCTGCTCTTTTTTAGGAATCGTCTTGAAGAATTTCTCCACGGCTTTGCGTTCTAATTTTTCTTTCTCTTCTTTCGCGAGGCCTTCCGTAGGGGTGTAATCGTTGTCGAATATCTCCGTGGCGTCGTGGATTAATCCCATCTTCAGCATTTTTTCCTTGTCATACTCTTTCGGGGCGAGCAAGTAGGCCATCAGCCCGGCTCTCCAGGAATGGTCGGCCACACTCTCAACGTTTTTCACGCCGCGATTCAGCCAGCCCATTCTCTTCTGCTCCTTGAGTCCGGTCAAGGCGGTGATGGTTTCGAAGAATGGGACTTTAGTCTTGGCAGGCATGAGGGATTGGTTCGGTTGAGAGAATAAAAGATAAGCGGGGGCCGATAGCCTCAACAATGAGCCAACTCTTCACTCACCCTGCTACATGCCCATAAACTTCTTCTTAGGATATATTACATTGATGGCCGACTTATTTCTCCTTAGCGATGGATTGTGCGGACTGTATTTTACGACTTCTATTGCTTATTTTGAGCAATATTTTTCCAGTCATTAAAATATGTCGCTTTGGATCGGTAATAGTTATTGTCTTTGATTCATTATCTATATCTAAAACATGAACAGGCGTGGCAGATCCGGTCAACTTCGATAGTTTTGGCATATTTTTGTGTGCAAAACTATTTCTAAACGCAATAATTTTCTCAATAGCTTTTACCTCTTCTTTTGTCAATATCCCCATTTTATAATAAATATTTGTGATGTCCTTAAGCAGCCATTTACTTGCAAAAAAGCTTATTGGAGTTTGATAACCTTCTTTTGAGAAAAGGATTTTCGCTTCATTTGATCTAAACGTTGCTTGGAATTCTTCTGAAAGGTGTCTTATGAAATAGTATTCTAAAATTCCATAAAGCTCTATTATTGCAATTGAATTAAGCCCCATTGCATAGCAAAAAAATAGGATTTCCTAAAAGTGCCCATTCGATAGCATCAAATTGCGAACGTTCAATCTCATTAAAGTTTTCTTTTTTTCCAAGAAACGCATAATACTCTTCTAATCGTTTATTGGAAAAGCCATACCTGCCTTGTATGCTTTTTTGCATTTCAGTTTTGTTGTCAGAAAACATAATTGGCCATTTCTCTCATAAAGCGGGGGCCGAGAGTCGAACTCGATTTTCCAGCTCTGCAGGCTAGCGCATGACCGTTCTGCCACCCCCGCAACGAGGTAACGTGGTCGCGTTCTAGGATATGGACGCGGATAAGGGTTTTAATGCCCGTGGGCCTCTTCCGAGGATGGCCTTGCTCAAAGCGGTGGTTTTTGACTTCGACGATACATTAGTCGAAAGTGGGGAGACCTCGTACCGGAACCACTGCAAGGCCGCTTATGCATTGGGATGGCCCAAGCCCTCATTTGGAGTTTTCCTGAAACACTGGGGGAAACCCTGGCACGGGATGATCAGCGCATTGTTCCCCCACAAGGATGTGAATGAGTTTATCCAAACGTATTCTAAGATTCGCCTCTCCTCACGATACCCTTTGATTCCGGGATCATTGGACACGCTGAACTTTTTACACGAGCATCATATCGAATTGGGTATTTTGTCCAACAAGCCCACGGATCAATTATTTCAACGTATTAATCACACGACGATGAATCCCAAAATATTTTCATTTGTCTTTGGAGAACAATCCACCAAGTACAAGAAGCCCGATTCAAGGGTGTTTGATGAGGTTTTGTTTGCGTTTCGAAAGCATTACATCAAGAAGTCGGAAATTCTCTACGTGGGGGACTTGACGGTGGATTATTTTGCGGCCCGTGGAGCCGGAGTGGATTTTTGTGCCGTGCTGAGCGGGTTTCATTCGAAGCAGCGCTTCATGCGCGAGGGATTAGATGCCCAGCACATGGTTCCTTCCGTGAAATACCTCCCGGAATGGCTGACCGACTACGGCTACATCAAGAAAGCCCACGGAAAAGGATACTAATTTTTCCTCCCCTTAATGGCCGTCTTCCACCCCAACCCTTAAATCGCCTCAGGGGGTATTCCTGGGATGCGCCTCGCCATTGTTTCTGACACCCATTTGGGGTTTGCTCGAGGTTCTCCTCGCGAAGGGGATGCGTATTCTAATCTCAAACAGGCCCTAGAGGGCATTGTGAGGCAGGAGCCGGATGCGATTATTTTCCCCGGGGACCTATTCGACCATAAGATTCCCACGCAGGAAGTATGGCACGAGTGTTTGGAATTGTTTGGTCTGCTCCAGAATGGAAAGCAGCCCTCAGTTAAAGTGACTCATCACTTGAGGGATGGGCATACGAAACAGTACTCTTATCGGGGGATTCCCATCATCGCCATTGCGGGAACCCATGAGTATCGTTCCAAGGATTTGAAGAATGCGTTACAAGTATTGGAAACCGGAAATTTCCTCACGTGCCTGCATGCCTCTCATGCGTTGATTGAGAAGGATGGGGAAAAGGTCGCCATTCATGGGATGAGTGGAATTCCTGAGAAGCGCGCACTAGAAGCGCTGCGGATGTACAATCCTCAACCTCGGAAGGATGCGCACAATTTGTTGGTGCTTCACCAATCCATCAAGGAATTTCTCCCTTCGAATGATGACATGGTCGCCACGATTGGATTATCGGATTTACCCAGCGGGTTTGATTTGTTGGTGAATGGTCACCTGCACTGGACCTCCATCACGGAATGGGAGGGAAAGAAACTCCTCATTCCCGGATCTACGGTGTTCACTCAGATGAAGCGATTAGAGGGGGAGAAACCCAAGGGGTGGTATGTCTACGACACGAAAAACAAAGACTTGCAGATGCACCATATTCCCAAGCAGCGTAAATTGTATTATCACTGCATGAAGTTCAAGCACGCGTCTCCGCGACAAATTGTGAAAAAATGCCGAGAGATTGTGGAGGAGGACTTGAAAGTCTCGCACGAACAACTACCTTTGTATCGTCTCAAGCTCAAAGGAACCCTTGCGAAAGGATATACGCAGGCCGATGTGGACATGAATGCCATTCTAGAGGGCTTTCAAGACAAAGCGTTGTTTTCCACCATGAAGAAGTTTGAAACCGGGGAGTTTTCCGTGCGATTGGATGAGTTGCGCGCCCTCCACCGCTCAAAAGTGAGCCTTTCTCGCATGGGGATTGATTTGTTGGAGAAAAATCTCGCCCAAACCCCCTTCGCGCAACGATTGGACGCGAAACGATTGTTTGAGATGCTAGAGGATAAGGAAAATCTCGAGAAAACCATTCAATTGTTGGACGCGGGAGAAATCGTCAAGCGGGACAACGCGAATTCGGACGAAAAAGTAATCATTGTCACGAAATAATGTTTACTTTCGCGTCTCGCGGTGAAAGTACGTCAGCGCATGCATAGCTTGCGTGGCGTCGATGGGTTCTTCGAACGTGTGGATGCCTTCTTTTTCCAATAGCTTCATGTGCATCTTCGCGTATTCCCCGCCCGCACTCACAATCAACACAGGTTTCTTTCGCTTGGTGAGCAATTCTGATAACCCTTCGATAATATCCGAATCCAGGGTGGGAACTTGGAACAAGAGGATGGTAATGATGGAGTCCACGGCGGGATCGGCCATGGCATTCTGGATGGCTACTAAGAAGCGGTTGTTGTCCGCATCCCCGGTCAAGTCCATGGGGTTCTTGATGACGGCATACGATGGAGACGCCGCAATGATGGGTTTCTTGAACGAATCTCCCATCTGTGCGAGGGTGAGGGATGATCCTTCCAACGCGTCGGTGGTCAATACTCCATATCCTCCCCCATTCGTGATGATCTGTACGCGGGTTCCTTTGGGGGTGGGCTCTGTTTCGAGTACGCGGGCGTAATCGAATACCTCTCGCATGCTATTCGCAAGGATGAGTCCGGTCTGCTTGACTACGGCTTCGAATACCTTGGCGCTTCCGGCCAAACTACCCGTGTGAGAGGCTGTAGCTTTTCCTCCCGCGTCGGACATTCCTCCCTTGATGATGATAATGGGTTTCACGTGGGCGTATTTCTTGGCGACCTGGAAGAACTTTTTTCCGTTTCGCACCCCTTCTAAGTACACGCAGATAACTTTGGTCTCGCGGTCATTGATCAAGAATTCCAGCAAGTCCGCCTCATCCACCGACATTGCGTTTCCATACGAGATGAATTTGTTGATTCCGTAGTCTTTGCTTCCAGCCCAGTCCAGAATGGCGCTTCCCAGTGCACCGGATTGAGAGATGAAGGAGATTTTTCCCTTCTTGGGTCGCATCAAGCGATACCGGGGAAGGAATAGCGTGTCAATTCCTGAGTGGGTGTCCATAACCCCCAAACAATTGGGTCCAATGACCGGCATGTTGGGGTATTTGTCCATGGCTTTCTGCAGCTTATTAGCCAAATCGTGATTGCCTACTTCCGAGAATCCCGCAGAGATGATGATGACGGACTTGACTTTCTTTTTTCCACACTCTTCAATAGCCTTTGGGACCATTTCTCCTGGAATCGTAATCACGGCCAGCTCCACGTTCTCTTTAATGGAGGCCAACGAGGGATAGCATTTCACGTTGAGGATATTCTCCGCGTTGGGATTTACCGGGAACACTTTCCCTCGGTATCCTCCCTTCACAAAGTTCTCCAGCACCACATACCCTATTTTTCCAGGGTTGCGGGAGGCCCCGATGATGGCGACAGACTTGGCGGTAAAGGCGTATTGGAGGTTGGACTTCATTCTGGAGGGAAGTTTTTGGGCATTAAAAAGGTTGCCCAATCCCTGGATTTATGGCAAAAAGTCTTCGTCCTTGATCTTTCGGGGCAAGTATTCTTCCGTGATGAAGCGGATTCCCTTCTTCGACAATGCTTCGAGTTCCATCTTGATGTTCTTCTGCTTCATCAAGTCGAACTCCTGCTGCCACTTCTTGTGCTTGAACCACTCGTAGGACTGTAATTCGTTCAATCGCTTCAAGTCCAACTGGTTCAGCTTAATCGTGACTTCCTTTGGAATCTTGAACTTGTCCACGTCTCCAACCGTGAGTCCGATGTACTTGGTCTCAGGGGTGGCGAGCTTCTCTTCCGAATACGAGAGAGAAATCGATCCCTGCTTGATAACGGAGTAGATGTACATTCCCCAGGGATCGGCATCCATGAGTGAATAAACGGGGAGCTTGTGCTCCTTGTTCAATCGCTGAACCAATCGTCGCTCTCCGCGAGCCGCTTGTCCGCGTCCGGTGATGATGATACAGTCGTTTTTCTGCCAGAACTTATCCTCGTTGAATCGGCGCCAAACAGCATCCTTTTCGATGAACAACACGTAGGAGGCGTCAATTTTCTTGATCTCCACGCGATCTTCTTCCACGTTGGAGGGAACCGACCATCCTCCGGATCCCATTTTAGACAAGTCAATCGTGTCTTTTCCGTCCTGTACGACCATGTTTCCGGAGATGATTCCCTTCGCGGAAGCGGCTAAGTGGAGTTCTTCTCGCAGGAGGTTGAGCGAGGCTTCCAAGTCTTCAATCAAAGGATCTGATTCGCTTTGGTCTTCAAAGGTGTTCTCTTGCGTCCCTTCAATCGTGTGTTTGAGCGCGTAGTAGAGATCACGAATGGATACCGTGGCGTTTTCGTGGATAACTTTCTTGATTTCATTCGCCACAAGTGCGGTCTGCATGAATTTTCGCGTGTGGGCGATGTTCAAGAATTGTCGTTCGGACATCTTGTCCCCTAATTTGATCGTGCGCGATTTTTGGTCGTAGAAAATGTTTCCAAGTGAACGCACCGGAAGTTCAATCGTGGGGTTTTCCCCCTTGTTGATTTGGCTGACGAGCTGATTTCCAAGGGTTTCCAGCTTCTTGATGACTTCCTTGTCCTTTGTCTTCGTGTCAACCATTATTCATCCCCTCCGTCTTCCGCGTCTTCTTTCTTGCCTTTCTTTCCACCCTTGGCTTCCTTTTCTTTCTTGTTGAGTCGGGCGAGTTCCTTCTCTAATTCTTCATCCGACTCGGCCTCAAGGGCTTTTTCTTGCTGATCATCCAATTTGAGTCGCTTGGCGACAGTATCCAACAATTTGTGCTCAATGGGCTTGGGACTCTGTTCCGTCAATTCTCCCAATGCAATGGCAACTTCCACGGCGTACTTCATGTAAATCCGCTTCTTCTCCATCTTCAATCGTTCGCGTTCCTTTCCGATGATGTATCGCGCGGTTCGTCGTCCGGCGTCCATCAAGGCTAAGCGGATTTCTTCAACAATCTCTTCATCGTTCGAAACGGCCTGCTTTCCCGCTCCCGTGTAGGGGATGTGGACCGAGATTAGGTTAACGAATACAGTAACAGGGGCGGTTTCCGCATCCTTGATTCCATATCGTTTCCAATCCACGCTCTTGATGGCTTCGGTTATACCACAACCACCCGTGTCAAACAGCAAGGGTACGCGGTTGGCGAATCGCATGGCTTCCATTCGCATCTCTTCTCCGACGCGTCGACCGGCTTTTCCACCGTAGGCCACGGCGGCTTCGACTTGGAAGGGATATCCTCCTTCTCGCACGGCGGGTTTTCGCGTGACAACCGATAAGAATTCCGGTTCGACGATGGATCGCAGGGACTTGTCGACTTGTTCTTCTCCAATCGGTCGCAACATGTCGGTTCGCGGGGCGATGAAGGTGACCGTTTTGAAGGCCTTGATGAGCTCTTCAATTTCCGCCCACGTTAACTGATGAGGGTCTTTGTTCAAGTCGAAGGAAGTCTGCTTCTCAATTTCCTTAATCGCATTGTCTCCCATTCGGTCCAATTCGGTCTTGAGGAACGAATTAGTCTTTCTCGAAGGAGTAGACTTGGCCATGTTGAGAAGTTCATCCACGGTGACTCCTCTCGGATGCGGCTGAACTTCTTCAGGCTTCTCGGGGATCTTCTTCGCGGTGCGTTCGAACACCACCGATTGTCCCGAAGGGTCGGTGAATGTGATCTTACAATGAGGGTTGGCGATCGCCGTGCGTCGGAGATACTCCATGGGTCCCTGTTCGTTGTTGACGTATTTCATTTCCTTGAACTGGGCCTTCACGATGGCTCCGCGGAACTTCTTAGTTAGAACTTGAATATTGCTCACTTTAGGGTTGTTGTACTTCGTATCAATGCTCACGTCGCATGAGAATACTTCGTGGGAGTTTCCCGTTACCACTTTGACTTCCTTTCCAGTCGTCATCTGGGAAAGCATAGTACATCCCGCGGCTCCAATTCCTTGCTGTCCGCGCATCTGCATCAAGCGGTGGAATTTGGTTCCGGCGAGCAATTGACCAAAGGCCTTTCCCACGGTTTCCTTCGTGAGTCCGGGGCCGTTGTCCGTACTGGTGACTTCGTAGTGTTCGTCCCCTAATTCTTTGATTTGAACGTCAATATCGGGCAGAATGTTGGCGTTTTCACACGCATCTAAGGAATTGGTCACGTATTCGTGAATAATGGTTGTGAGGGCTTTCGTCTTTCCGCTCAATCCGAGCATTTGCTTGTTTTTCTTGAAGAATTCAGCAACGGAGTGTTCGCGAAATTCCTTGGCCATATCATCCGCGGTCACGGATTCCTCTCTTGGGGAGGGTGTTTTGACGTGTTTTTCGTTGGATTCCGCGGGTTTGGCCATCGTTTTCACCTGAACTCGAACTCTTCTTCGTTGGAATGGGATTGCCGTAAGTAATTTAATACGCTGGCATGTTCGGCCCCTTTAATCAACATAAGCACGGCGTGCTGAGCCTTCTCGACGTTTTCCGCCTTGCCGATGATTCCAATGGTTTTACCATACACGGAGATGTGTGTCTGCGTGTCGGCTTCAATCTTTTCTCGGATCGCACCTTCCTTTCCAATGATGCGTCCTTTCTTGGATTGGATCTGCTTCCAATTCTTCCCCAATTCTTCGGTGAGGTTGATGAGTTCGAAATAGTACTCATCATCCGTGAGTTTCATGGCGTGCTCGGGGGAGAATCCTCGTCCGATGGCGCGGATGATATTAGCGGCCTTGAGGACCAATGCAGCATCCTCGGCTTCGATTTCTACGTCGCCGTTCTTGCTATCAATGCGTACTTTGGTTTTGGTGCCCTTTTCGATGGTCTTTTTGGTTCCCCCATTGGGACCAATGGCTACGGCGACTCGGTCTTTTGGAATAGCAAATTCGTCAGAAGGCATAGGAGGGGATCCACCTCATGGGTGTTATAGACACGTCTTCGTAAAGAGGGGTTAAAAGGATTGGGGCGGATTGGCGCCTACTTTTGGGCTTCCTTAGCCTTTTTGACGTCGTCGTAGAACTGATCATAGGTCAGCTCTTTCATTCCCAACCGGTGGAAGACCTTCAACATGTTCTTGATGTCTCGCTCATAGAACTTCTTCGCGTTGGGGTGGATGGTGGGGACCGTTTGTCCAACATCGATGATGATAGGCTGGTCTCCTTTCACTAAGATGTTGTATTCCGACAAATCCCCATGGATGAGTTTGGCATTCAGCATGGCGGCGATGGCCTTCACTACATTCGTGTAGAATTTGTCCAAGTTTTTAATGTGTGCATCCTTGAGTCGCGGGGAGGCTTCTCCTTTCTCTCCGATGAATTCCATCACCAACACATTTTCTTTCGCCGCAAGAGGCATGGGCGCGGGAACGCCGGCTTCTTTCAATTTGCGCAGGGAGGCAAATTCCTTTTGGGTCCATGCAAAAACGATTTGTCGTTTATCGTTTTTTATTTTTTGAAATCGCGTTTCAAAATGAAGATAATCTTCCATTCTCCTAAAGTCGGAGGTTTCTATTTTGTAAATTTTAACTGCACGATAATGTCCATTGTTATCGGAGGCGCGAAAAACGTGGGCTTCTTTCCCCGTTGAGATTGTAAATTCGAGGTGATCAAAGTGTCCGAGGGAAGCAAAGTTGTGGATGACACGAATCACATTCTTATCAAACACTTTCTCAAAGGTCTTTCTCAAATCTTCTTCGGGAAAGAGCTTGGAGAGGTTGTACTGGTCTTCCATACGCGTGAGAACCCTTCCGAGGATTTAATCAGATGGGCATCTTCTCCAACGCGCCCATGCGTCGGAGCTTCTCAGTCTGCATGGGCAAATAGCGCCATACTACGTCGGCCTTGATGGGTTGGAAGTCCCATAATCGAACAATGATGACATCGCCTTCGCGCATCCAGACTTTCTTCTTGAGTTTTCCAGGAATGCGGCAATGTCTTTCTTTCCCGTCCTCGCACATGGCCAATATTTGGTCGGTTCCATGGAGCTTAACGACAACCGCGAACATTTCTCCGTGGTCTCGGTAGGGCAATCGGAGGCGATATCCGCCCTCAGGGTTATCTGTAGTAGTGGGTTCAACCATTCAATAACCACCTGTGGAATTCAGTTTATAGACCTGCGCGTGGGGCTCTCCTTGAATTCGGATGATGTTTTTTTCTCCCACCACTCCTTTTCGCAGGGCCACCTTTACACAATGCGTGCCGAACATGTTGATGTTTCCTGCCTCCAGTAAGAGGGTTTCGAGTTCTTCTTCCGAAATAGATTCCCCATGATAGAAGGTCGTGCTCACGGTGAAGGTTATTTTTCCTTCCTTGAATGTCTTTCCAATCAATTCCTTGTCGGCCACGGCCAACACTTCGCCTAAATCATTGGCATGGTGCTTGTACACAATCGTCTTCGTGTTCAACGTTTCTCATCCTCGGATGGGAGAAATAGCTCCGCAGGCTTCGCACTTCAATTGTCGCACGCCGTTGTGCTCCACATAATGGGTGTCGGGCTTTCCGCACTCTTTGCATAAGACATATTCTTCCAGGAATCGCTTGAACCAATCATTAATTTGTTTCTCGTTGAACTTTCCACCCATCATCAACCGGTCCCCTTCGGGTTTCGCGGGGGAGGCACTTTCTTTGGTGAGGAATTTCAACAAATCCTTGGGATCTTCACGTCGCATAATCTTGGTGAGTTGAGTGAAGTTCTTGATGAATGTCTTAGGTCCCTGCGTAAAGCTCTCCACTCGAGGGAATTCGAATCGTTCCTTGTCGAGGCTACGTTTGGGTATCTTGGCGTAGAGTCGATCCAGCATGGCCTCGTAGGAAGGGATGGTCATACACTCGTTGGACGTGAAAGTGTTTATAAAAGCCGGGTCGAGAAGGCAGGGAAAATACCCTCAGAGGTATTCCCTTTCAACCTTGAATTGGGCCGCGGAGACAAAGTCGGGATCGTCGGATGGGCTTGTTTTAGGCTTGGAAACCGAAGGACCAGGAGGTGTGGTGAGTATTTTGGTGGAGGCCGGGATGAAGGGTTGGAGGGCGTCGATGCGTGGGTGTTCCTTTCTCATGGCCTCCCATCCCTGCGTAGTTTGAGTGGTACAGTGCGTGTATTCCTCCTTCTCAATCCGCTTGGCCCATTTCGCGGCCAAGGAAACGTTTCCATCCGGCTGGGGGACGATTAATCCATAGGCGCGGACATGCTGTCCCACTTCAAATCGTTCGGCATACTGTTCCACGTATGCAGACCATTCTCCTTTCTCATCCTTTCCCTTGAGTATGACTTCGCTGGGCTTGATTTTGACATCCGTCAGGATTCCATGCACAAATACGGTGTGGTTAATGAGCGGCGTATTTGGATAGAGGGCCGGGGCGAACACGAAGAGGGTGGGTGGATAGGCCATGCACTCACTAACAGAATGCGTTCTTTTATGGGAATAGGCCGGAGACGGAAATCAATCCGTAGGTGACGACCATCATGGCGACTTGCAAGGGTAATGCCGGGAGGGCTTTTCCGACGTTCTTGCTCCCATAGTCCAACGTGAAGGCCAAACCAAGGAAGGCGGCAATGAGGATGAGGATGGACGGAAGGGTGGCGTACGGCCAAATAAGTCCGCGCGTGAGGGAATCATTCAGCACGGATACACTAAACACCAATGGCATGACCAAGTCTCCGGTTCCCAATTCGAATTGGTGCTTTTCAGTGGGAAGTGCGAACGTGAAGGAGAGATTCTTTTTCGCCACCGCCTTGGCCATGGTGACCATGTGTTTGGTCTTGAATACGGCGATGTAATCGTAGGCGGCCAATAGAATCAAGAACACAATCACAGGAAGCACTCCAATGCTCACACCCAGCAATGCGCCCACTCCCACGGTGGCCACGATGGAGGAAATGTTTCTCCATATCAAGTATTGCGGCATGAAGATGCGTATCATGATTAACGCAACCGCGAGGATGATGGCGAGGGCTTGGGCGATGTCACTCTCAATGGATGGAACGTATCCAATGAGTCCCCAGAATGTGATGAATGCCGTAGTTACGAGTGCAAGGGCTTCAATTCCCTTCAGCACCCAGTACAATAGTTTGTCGGGGAAGAATTTGATGGCAATGAGGATGAATGCCGTTCCCACGAGCATGTAGGCGATTAATCCCAATGAGTTGATGGGGTCTTCCGGGTTGTCGTTGATGATGGTGGTTTGTAAGTCTTCTTGGATGAGGTGGTATCCCACCAGCAATCCGAGCACGTTCACGATGAGGAAGAACATCCCCAGCTGCAGCATCAACTCCCTATCCATGCGTGAAATAGGGGCCCAATCCTTTTAATGAAAGGGGGTTTTGCCCCCGGGTTGCTTAGGCGCCCTTGAGGAATCCATGGGAGGGCTCGTAAATATCCCCGGCTTTCTTGAGTTTGGTGATGAGATCGCGCACCTTCTCCTCTTCGATTCCTCGCGAGAGAGCTTCGGCCACCACATCCTGGATGGGGACGTTGCCCATTTCCTTGGACTTAGATTTGATGATTTCTGTAATCGTTCGCATGTGATCTCTTGAGGATTGGGTCTGTCCACTCGTGATGATGTCGATATCAATGCGTCCGGTTTCGGGGTCCTTCACCACATCCTCTAAGGAGCTCTTCACCAATCGTACCGCGCGCTCCGCATCCTCGACCGTGACGTCGTCACTCAATCGTACGCGTGCAGAGGCTTCGGCTAATCGCACGAGTCCTTCTAATTGTCTCGCGGTCGCCGAGTAACTTCCGGTTTGTCGTCCCTGGTCGCGCAATCCTACATAGAATTCTTGGAGCTTCTCCACGGCCTCGTGGGAGAGGATGGGGAATACTCGCTGTCGCGCATAGGAGATGTATTTGCGCAATAATTCCGTGTCGATGATTGGGGAGACTTTTTCTTGAATCATTTGTATTTCCTGCGTGTTAATCTGTTTGTTCCCGCGATTCATTTGCAATAATTGTTCTCCCGCACGATGCGTGGCGAGGATGTGGGCTGCGATGGTTTCATCCTTTTTCTTGTCCAGGGTGTCGCGGATCATGAAGAATAAATCAAATCGAGAAATAAGCGAGGCCGGGAGATCAATCTGTTCGAAAAAGGGTTTGTACGTGTCGAATCGGGAAAGCTTAGGATTGGCGGCCGCCAATACACTCGTATCGGTCTTGAATCGAGTAACCATTCCGGCCTTGGCCACGCTGACTTGTCCTTGTTCCATCGCTTCGTGCATGGCGGATCGGTCTTCGGGTTCCATCTTATCAAATTCATCCACCATGACCATTCCGCCTGAGGCTAATACGAGTGCACCGGCCTTGAGAGTCCACCCTCCTTCTCCAAAGTCATCCTTTACCGCGGAGGCCGTGAGTCCGGCCGAGCTGGATCCTTTTCCACTTACATACACGGACTTGGGTGCAATTCGATCGGTGGCGTGCAAGAGCATCGATTTTCCGGTTCCCGGGTCACCCACGAGCAACACGTGGATGTTTCCCCTAATTTTGGTGTCGCCGGGAAGATTTTTCCGCACGCCTCCGAATAATTGCAAGGAGATGGATTCTTTGGCAATCTCGTGCCCGTGAATGGAGGGGGCAATGGATTGCACGAGCAAGTCGTAGATGCGGGGATTCTTGGACAATTCCTTGATCTTCGTCTCATCGTCTTCGTTAATTGAAACGTCTTCGAATTCTTTTTCGGTCTCTTCTAAGTGATGGGCTTCCAAATACCGTCCGTACACGTTCTTCTTGTCCTTGTTGGGGGGATATAGGCGCAGAATGCCCGTAATCATGGTTCGGTTTCCCGGATACACGCGGTTCACGAAGTCATCCTCGATGTATACGTCCAAGTTGACGGCTTGTTCGCTTCCCTTGAGGCTTTCCAAGGGTTCTTGGATTTGTATTTTCTGGTAATCCGTGAAGGCACTTCCCTCGGGTAAGAGTTCGAAGTCCTTGTGCTTGCACGAGCAAATGATGGGTTTTCTCTGCTGGTGTCCCTCTTGGAGTATTTGATACGTGTTTCCACATCGCTTGCATCGCCAATTGGCATTCTTGAGTTTAGGCATGACTTCGGTGACTTGACGGATGACTCCTTCCACGGAAATTAATCGTCCGAGTTGCGCGGCCGAAATATCCCGCACGAGGGGGGTGCGATCCTTGGGTAGGCTTCGAAAGCGAACGTTGGGTTCGAATTTATCCAATTGCAATACCGAGACTTCAATTTTTTGTACGGCGAGCTTGGCGGCTTCCATCAACAAGTCCGGGTGTTCTAATAGTTCGTTGGCCAATTCGTAATCAAATGAGTCCAAATCGTTGAAATCCACCACCAATGAGCGCTGTTGCGGATATTCGTGGGCGAGTTTTTCGATTTGCTTCTTGTATTCCAACGTAGAAAAGAATTCCTCGAATTTGGGGATGAAGGGATTGGCCTCACCTTTCAACGTCACCGAGGCAATTTGCATTTCCTCGGGCTTCTCGAATCGAGCTTCGTTGAACTGGTTGTCCCCATCCATATATGGCTCACGCTTTCCTACACTATAAAGCGCTTATGGCGGCTTTTCGCCAACGGATTGGGAGACGTATTTTATTGGTATTTTTGGGAGATAGATTGGAACGTCTCCCTCCTACTTAATGCGCGTGGGTTGGGTTTCCAAACACGTTCAACTTATCCGTATTCGGGTCCTGAACCAATCCTTATATTTTGAGTCCATGGACACGTCTCATTTGTCGAGCAGTATCGTATGGGGGGTTTTGGAAAAATCGGCATCGAGCGTGAGGAGTTCCGCGTTTTCGGCTCGAGCAGAGCTGTAGATGAGGCTATCAATGGCTGGGAGCTTATACTTTTCGTGGAAGTCGACCGCCTGAAGGGCTATTTTGGAGTCAATCGGGATGATTTGGCTTCGTTCTTGGATGAACTCCACTATTTTTACTGATTCTTTGGTTGAAACGGCCAATTGATGGAGGCGGTTCTTGATTTCATAGAGGGAAAGCACGGACGTTTGGAGGATGCCATCGACCTGATCCACGATTGGAACAATGCGGGAATCCTTTTCGATGAGATATTGAATCCATGCGCTGGAGTCGAGGAACAGCCTAGTAGCGGTCATGCTGGTCCCTTAGTCCCCTCAGGGCTTCTTCGAGAGTGATTTTGTTCTTGATTGATAAGTGTCCCGCGAGGGATTTTCCCTTGCTTCGGATGAGTGATTTGATGACCTCATTATAGGTCTTTGAATGGTACGTCTGTTTGAGCCGATCCAGCTCCTGCTTGACCTCGGTCTCTACTTGAATGGTTGTTGCATCGGAGTCCATGATAATTATAGCGCTATAATTTCTTAATAATCCTTCCGGGGGTGATTCGCCAAGGTTAAAAGGCCTCTTTTTCACTTCTATGTCATGTCAAAGGGTTTCTTCATTTCCTGTGCGATTGACTACCCCAACGCCAAGCTGCACATGGGTCACTTATATGAGAAGACCATCGCCGATGCCATTGCGAGAGTCCACCGATTGAACGGAGAAAAAGTCCTCTTCACGGTGGGAAGCGACGAGCATGGAGAAAAAGTAGAAAAGGCCGCCAAGGCGGCCGGGTACTCCACCACGCAGTACATTGACAATATGGCCATGCAGTTTGGGGGATTATTTGATCAAGCTCTCATTTCCTATGATCGTTTCATCCGTACGAATGAGCCGGATCACGTCAAGGCGGCGCAGGCGTTCTTCCAAGCGATGTTTGACGCGGATGATATCTATCCCGATTTGTATGAGGGGTGGTATTGTGTCTCCGATGAGACGTTCTGGACCGAGAAGGATACTATTCTCAAGGACGATGGGAAACGGTATTGTCCCAACACTCATTGTGGGAAGCTCGTTGAGCGTGTGAAGGAAGAATCCTACTTCTTCAAGTGGAGTAATTTCCAAAAGCCCCTAGAAGAATGGTATGCGAAAAACCCCTCCAATGTTTTTCCTGATTTTAGGAAGAATGAGATGGAGAATTTCATGAAGAATGGTCTTCATGACATTTCGTTTTCGAGAAAGTCCATCCAGTGGGGGATTCAAGTCCCGTTCAATCCCGAGCACACCATTTACGTATGGGGAGACGCGCTGGTGAACTACTTGACCGTGTGCGGCTACCCTGGAAAGTATTCAGACTTTTGGCCTGCCGACATTCACGTGGTGGGTCATGACATCAATCGCTTCCACTCCTTGTTATGGCCGGCCATGCTCCTGAGTGCGAAGGTCCCCTTGCCCAAGCAAATCCTCGTGCACGGATTCATCAATGATGAGAATGGAGAAAAGATGTCTAAGTCCAAGGGAAATGTAGTCGATCCTGCGATTATTCTCCAGAAGTTCGGAATTGAACCTATTCGATACTACCTCTTGCGCGAAGTTCCTCTTGGAAATGACCTCGCGTTTGCGGAAAAGAACCTCATTGAGCGAAATAACTCCGAATTGGCCGATGGATTGGGGAACCTTGTTTATCGTGTCCTCTCCATGCTCGAGAAGTACTGCAATGGGGTTGTTCCGAAGGTAAAATTGGATGCACAAATTCTTGGACAGTCCTCAGTCTCGGCGCAAGAAGCCTACAAGTTATACCTCTCCCATGATCTCCAGAATGCGCTGATTCAGACGTGGAAAGTGGTGAATGTAGGTAACAAGGCCATCGCAGATTCCGAGCCCTGGAAGAAGATGAAGGAAGGGAAACGAGACGAAGTGGAAGTGTTGCTGGCCACGGAAGTGGAGTTGTTGCGCCAATTGTCTATTCTGATTCAGCCTGTTTTACCTTTAGCGAGTCAATCAATTTGTGATCAGTTCCATTTTCCCAAGCCACAATTTTCTCACCTTTCAACGAGTCACGTGCCGAGTGCGCATGCGGTGAAGAAAGGAAGCGTGTTGTTTGTGAAGCGCGATCTTCCATTGGTTGAAGAGAAGTAATTTTTCTTATTCTTGGTCTTCTTTTCGGCTACTCACAAACAACCATCCCAATACGATCAATGCCATGAACACGCTCATCCAGGGGGGTGCATCGGGCACGTTGAGGGTGGTTTGGGGTTCGAGTACGGTGAATGTTTTGAATGTGGAGTTATTCCCCTTCACGGTTTCATCATCTTCATCAATCGGAATAGTGGTGTCCTCGAATGGGGTGATGGTGGCGTAGAGTGTATAGGTCTGTCCCGGGGCGAATGCTCCGATGCTGTCGGAGTCAAATTCAATGGTGACCGGTTGTGTAATCTCTGCGTTGGTTCCGCTTGCGGGGAGGGGGAAAGACACGGGGGTCGTGGCCGGGTTGAATCCGGGTATTTCTTTTCCGTCTCCGTCTCGGATGATTACGTTGAGTGTCCCGTTCGTGGTCAGGTCGGTTCGCTTATTCTGAATTGTGATGAGTGCATCAAATTGTTTTCCTTCAATGGGGGGGTTGGGTGCGTAGTCGATGTTTTTGAGAATGAACACGTCTCCTCCGCTTCCGGCGGGTCCGGGTCCTGGGGGTCCGGTTCCGTCGGGGGTGACTTCAAAGTCTAATAGTTGGAAGTTGTTGGGGTAGAATGCAGAGAGTTCGTTCTTGGCTCCGGAATAGTCGTACACGGAGGGGACGGCGAGGAGTAGGATGCGGTAGTGGGTTCCCGGTTCGAGGCTAGGCCCCATTGCGGTGGTGTTGTCGGTGTCGATGGTATAGAGGTTGTTGCTCACGGCGACTCCGTCTAGAAAATTTCCTCCTCCCAATAGTTTGTAGTCCACGGCTGTTACGGTGGGGGTGATGAGTGCGTTGGGTTGGGCGGCGAATAATAGGGCAAGTTCATCTTGGTATTCGCTCACGGTGTCGATGTTGGCACATTGGGGAGTATTGTCCAAGTCACAGATGGCGGCGACCCATGTGCTTTTGATTACGGAATAGTTGGCCTTGTCGGCGTATCCTTCCACTAAATTGTTGAGGGTGGTGGCCACGCTCGAGGAGGTTCCTTCCTCAATGTAGGGGATGGGGTCGGCGAGTGTGGTGCTGGGGAATTGGTTGAGTGTCAGGATATCTTTGTCGGTGAATCCCCCCGCGCTAGCGTTGTATCCCACGCACAGGGTGAGTGGGTAGTTTTGGGGTATCGCGGTGGGTGATTCGGCGTGGGCGTTGGATGTGGTGGAGATTCTTGCGATTGAAATGTATCCCGCGGGGCACGCGATGCCTATTCCGTTGACGAATGTAGCGGTGACCGTTCCTGTATTCGCGGTGAGGTTGAGTCGGGTGGGATATAGGTTGGGGGATGTTCCTGGCACTTCGATGTGGGCGTTCGTGGGGGTGGCGAGTGGGGATGAAATATGATACAGGGTGTTGAGTCCCTCGGCTCCCGTGTTGGTGGAGAATGTCACTCCGGGTTCGTTTCCGCAGTAGACGATTTGGGGATAGTTGGGGCATGCGCCCGCGATGGGGAGTTCGACGTGGGCGTTGGTCGTGTTGGATAAGCAGAGCACCGGGATGTATCCCAGTCCCGCAGGGATGGTGGTTCCTATTCCACAGGTGAATGCGGTTGCATTTCCCCCGAGAATAATCACTCCCAAAAATAGGACGAGTGTGAATGGCAAATGGGCCCGTTTCATGGGGCACTAATCTCCCCGCGCTTTATATCCTTTTCTTGGTCGTAAAGCCGGGCTATTGTCTCATCACTCGGGTTTTATCCCGTGGTGGTGGTTCGTTTTCGTAGAATTTTGAAGTTCTGCTCGTAACGGAGGTATTCGACTTCGTCTCCGGAGGCCAGGTCTTTGATATCGGTGGGCTTAGGGACGTTATACGTCTCATACGTGGCGACGTCCATCAATTGGACTTGTCCGCCCATCACGGCAACTACCTGTGCGTTGGCGCGATCAACCACGGGTACTTCAGCATCCGCGTGTACCGGGGCCATGAGGTTTCTCTTTTGGTTATCGAATACTCCCACGGCCGTAATTCGGGCCTTGGCGGCTCCGTGTTTTCCGGGTTTTGATTTTTCCATGGTCTTAATCTGGCACACGAATCCGTCAATCATGACGTATCCGCCCTCTCTCAGGTGTCCGACATTCGAAAATTTGATTTCACTCATGGTTTTCCCTCAATGGTTGAGTTATGCGGGTGCGGATTGTTTTTAAGGAATAGGGGTCCGTCTCGGTCCTTTCCTCCACACCAACCCTTAATAATCCGCAATTCGTTATGCGACCGTTAAAGGTGGTATTTTCCTTGAATCTCCCCATGGGTGTCTCTCGTATTCTGGCCAAGAACGTGAAGACGTTCGACTCGAGGCG
Source organism: uncultured archaeon (assembly GCA_964427715.1). Classification (GTDB taxonomy): domain Archaea; phylum Iainarchaeota; class Iainarchaeia; order Iainarchaeales; family VGJJ01; genus VGJJ01. The sequence goes on from CAYRUV010000001.1 coordinate 66,178, forward strand.
AGAATTAGAGGACATGGCGGCGTCTTCCTTTTCGGGATACCTTGTCGAGTCTCTTTTTGGGAATGCGGGGGTGGAGGAATCAGCGTTATTGTTTCGGTATGGTCAGGGGATTGGGGCCACGTACGAGTATTACGGTTCCAAGCAAACCCTCTACGGGGACGCGGCCTTGCCTCATGTGATGAATGGGTATTTGGTTGAGAATGGGGTCTTGGACATCATGGAATTATCCACTCAACAAGTGGATTTAGTTACTGCGTTCAATGCCAAGCTAAAATTATCCAAGCCCTTGACGAAGGGGCTGTTCAAGCCCTTGGTGAAGGATCATTACGATGCGGCTCTAAGCAAGGTGGTGGCGGCCGCGCAGTATCCCGATCAGCCGGTGTCGAAGGAGACGTTGTTCAAGAAGTTCGGTCTCGCGGGGATCGATCACAATTGAGGAAGATGGGGGAAATGAATATGGTGATGAAAAAGATGCGCTCATTGGTTCGGGGAATTACTCGAAAGGTGTTGGATGTGGAGGATAATGGTCCTCCTCAGGATCAGATGCACTTATTGAACAACTTCTTGTCTCGCCACAAGTTCGAATTGAACACGGCGAGTATTCAAGATCTCATCCAATCGATGAAGAAAAAACATTTAGTGGATTCGATTTGCATTTGTTCTCCGAATGGGAGTATTGTGATTTCCACGGACGGGAATGATTTTTCTGAGGCAATTATCGGAAGTGCGATGTTCAATTACATCAAGACGGAACTCCCTGAGAGTGAGACCATTTTAATTAAGGACAAGGAGAATTGGTTCATGGTCTTTCCTCACAATGGAAAGATCTACATCATTCGCGCCGCCTCCGACATGACGCGGGTGGAGCTAAGTGCATTAGCCAGGGAAATTGAGTCCTTTTTGAAGGCGCATGGGGAGTAGGGGGGCTTTCCACCCTATCTTTATATGGGTATTCGGCGTTGATGGAGTATTCCGTGGATTTATTCGGTGAATCACTATGGGTCGAAGCATCACAATCGTTTCTGGGAAGGGCGGGGTCGGTAAGACCTCCATCACGGCCAACCTGGGAATCGCCCTAGCGCAGCGCGGGGTGTCTGTTTGTTTGGTGGACGCGGATATCGCTATGGCCAATTTGTCCTTGTTGTTGGGGATGCAATCCTCTCCCATCACGTTGCATGATGTATTGTTAGGCGAGGCTGGGGTTCAGGATGCGATTTATGATGGTCCTTCCGGCCTGAAACTCATTCCCTCGGGTTTGAGTTTGGAGAACTATCGAAGAGTGGATGCGGATCGACTCGCCAGTGTGATCAAGGCGATTCAGCACAAGTTTGATTTTGTTTTGTTGGATGGTCCCGCAGGGATTGAGAAGTCCGTGTTGGCTTCCATTGCGGCCACCGAAGAATGTTTGCTCATCGCCACACCCGATTCTCCTTCCATCGCAGACGTGTTGAAAACAAAAATTGTCGCCCAACGCTTAGGGAGCAAGCCCTTAGGTGTGGTATTGAACATGGTTCATTTTGAGAAGGGGGAAATTTCCAAGGAAGAAGTTTCTCGCATGATGGAGCTTCCCGTGTACGCGGCAGTCCCCTACGATGATGAAATGAGACACTCGTTTCAGCGCGACAAAGCCATGCCGGTGATGCTTCGTAATTCGCAAGCCAAATCCGCGGTGGAAATCCAGCGTCTCGCGGCTCGTTTAGCGGGTCTTCCCGTTCAAATGGAGGAGAAGCACTCCACGGGTTTCTTCGCGGGCATCATGGGCTTCTTCGCCCGATTGTTTGGCGGGGGTCACTCAAAAGGGGCCGGCGTAGAAGAGGTCAAAATCTAATCATCACATTTTTTGGGTATTCCAAAAAAGGAGCAACAACGTATGAATACAAACAATCCCCCTGCCTCTCGTCCTTTCGACTGGTTGAGCGAGAGCTTGAACAAAAATGTCTTAGTGGAATTGAAAGGAAACATGTCGGTTCGCGGCACCCTCAAAGCGTTTGATGTGCACATGAACGTGGTGTTGGAGAACGCGGAATCGCTCCACAATGGGGAACCCAAGACCAAGTATGGAAAGGTCTTGTTGCGCGGGGATAATATCCTATTGATTTCTCCGTAATTGGAATACTATTTATTGTATGGGCTATTGTCTCCTGCATGGGATTCAGTCCTGCCTATCGATTGTGGGTCCATGGTCTTGGAAAATTGAGGCGACGTCGTTACGCGGCGTATCTCCGTTCTTTGCGTCGGGTCGTGCATTTGACCGATCCCAAGGCCAGTCAGAAAAGGGCGCGGGTGAATTCGGAAGTATGGAACGAAGAGCGGGGAATGAGCGAACTGACTTATTTTTTTGGGTTGAATGAGAAATCGTTCAAGCGGATGATTGGGCGCGCAATTCAATCTCGTGGACCAATTCGCGTATTAGATGTTGGTTGCGGGAATGGGCTTTTTTTGAACTGGTTGAAGGAAAATTTCCATTCGAGTGTTGCTACTACTGGAATTGGAATCAAGCATAAGCCTTCCCTGAAGGGGGTCGACGTCTTCAGGACCACTCCCATTGAACGATTCCTCCAACGTGCGCATTTTGATTTTATTTTTTCGGTAGAGGGGGCTGTCTATTCGGCCAATCCGGCATTGGCCTTAGAAAATGTCTATCATTCTCTTCGAGTCGGAGGGACTGCATATTTGAACTTAGGTCGTGCCGGGTGGGATTTTCGTCATGGGATTATGCGTGCCATCCGCAAACAGACGGGGGCGTCCGTTCGGATGGTAGGTCCGGTAACTTTTGTCATAACGCGAAGATTGGAGTCTCCTGTCGATCTGCATATGTTTTATCCTAAAAAATCGGACCCCTATGCTACACTCAACCGTTCAATCCGAACTCATGGGGCTCTTTCGCAGAGAAAAAAATAAGTGGACGCTGGGGGATTTGAACCCCCAACCTCTTCCATGCCATGGAAGCGCGCTACCGTTGCGCCAAGCGCCCAACTTTTTCTCCTAGCGGAGAAAAACTTGACTAAAAGAGCGTGTAAGGATACCGAAGTATCCAGACTGCTTTTCAGTAACTATTAGGAGTTGCGGGTCAGAATCTTTATAAAACGGCTTTTTGCCGTATGGGGTTTCGTCATCCTGGGATAGATAAATGTCGCTTTACAGCCTCCATAAAGCTTTCTCGTAAACTTTCCAATAATTTTCCATATAACCATCCCACGTTGAGGGTGGTGTACAAGCCCATTGGTGGGCGGATTGGCTCCTAGCCTGATTCGCTCGGGAGGTGGGTTATTATGAATGCAAAGAAAGGTCTATTGTCCGTCCTCGCGGTCGGATTTGTGGCTCTCCTCATGGGGGGCTTCGTAGCCGCTTTGGATGCTGGAACCACGCTCAATGCGTCGGTCTCTAATGTTCAAGTAGCGGGGAAAGTGGTCTTGGACAAGGTCCAGCCGCGCATCATTCCGTATGGTGATGATGTAGTTGAAGGAAATACTCGTCGAATCGCCTTGGCTCGATTGAACTCCATCATGGATGTTCGCGATGTCACGCGCGAACGAATGGCTTCCTTGGATGACACGCGTCGTGTTGAGTTTCGAGAATCGGTTTCTCGGGTTCGCATGGCCATCGCCGACTATCGTAAGGATATGTCGCGAGATGACTTCAAGGGATTTTCCATCAGTCGCTTGCTCAATGCCAGCGGTCTGACGCAGGAAGAAAAGGATGGATTGAAACAGGTCTACATGGACACGAAGAATTCAACCTCGAAGGAACGCATGAGCTTCATGCTCTCGTCCCCTGAGGATGACTTTGTGGCCGTGGGAAAATTCTCAGCCGTCCAGACAGAGGATAATTTAGGAGGCACTTTGGTCGGGTTCTCGAACCAAACCAACAAGCGCTTCTTCGCCATTTGGGGCAACGGGAATATTCTCGGTGTTTCAGACGGTAAAGTCTTCTGGGGAACGTACTGGAATGATGGTTCCGAATCTCGGGCCCAGAACCAGTTCGAATTGCATAACTTTGCGGGCGATCGAGTAATCGAAGGACATTTCTTCGTTTACTAAAATCGCTTCCCTTTTCCCGGGGTAATGGGTTGAGAGGGGAATCGTCTCCTCCTTTCCCCTCTCTTCTATCCTGGGATTTTCTCATTTCTCGTTTGTGTTTATTTTCCAAACAACCCAAATCCTTGCTTCGTGTCCTTGGGTGCGTTGGGCGCGGGGGTGCTGGGTTGGGGGGTATTGGCTTGTTTGATTTGGTCCATTTGGGTTTTCCATTGAGCAATGAGTTCGGATAACTGGCTCACGACTTGGTCTAATTGTTTAGTGCGTGTTTCCAATACGCTCATCTTCTGGTCGGCTTTCCCTTCGAAGTCGTCTAATTTTTGTTTGTAGGTCTTAATCTGGTCTTCTCTCTCCAGGTTGGCCTTCTTGATGGTCTCGAGCAATTGTTTCGTGTACGCGTCTACATTCTGGAGCTTGGTTTCAGCTTCCACGAGTTTTTGTCCTAACTCTCGTTGCGTGGAGGCCATGTCGGCGGCTTGATCTTCGACTTTCTTGAAGAAGTCTTTCTCTTTCATGGAGACAATGGTTTCCATCTTGTTGTTCACAATCTTGTCGACGTCCATCATTTTCTTGTTCAATGTTTCGTCCATCTCGGTGTTTTTCTTGGACAGCATTCCTTCGAGTTCCATCTTCGTTTTCTTCATCTCCGCGTTCATGGTGATGAATTCCTGCATCGTGGATTGGATGTCTTTTGAGGCCAAGTCGGCGCCGAGTTTTTTCAATTGAACGATCTCGTCGCGTATTTCTTCTCGCAGGTCCTTGACTTTGCTTTCCAGGATGGCGTTGGCTTGGGTTTCCATCTGGTCGGCCAATCCTTGGGTGATTTTTTGTTCAATCTCTAGTGTTTTCGTGGCGCGCTGCTCGACTTCGGATACTCGATCATCGGTTCGGTTGACTAATTCGTCGACTTTCTCTTCGAGTTTTTCCAACTTCTGTGTGGCATCATCCACGATCATTCGTCTCGTTTCGTCGAGCTGGGTGGATTTGGTGGTAATGTCTCCCATGAGCTCTTGGATGATCATCTTTTGTCCCTTAATGCGTTGCAAATCTTCTTGCGTGGCGGTGTTCAATCGTCTTATTTCCTCAATCTTCTGGTTGAGGATCTCGTCCATGTCCTTGACCTTCGCATCCATCTGCGCGTCCATTTTGAATCGGAATAGTTCGCGTTGTGCCTCGAAGAGGGCTTCGAGTTTTTTCTCCATGACCTGGTAGTGCTCATTCACTTTGGTTTCGAGCACGTCATCGATTTCTTTCTTTAGTCTTTCCATCTGGGCGAGTTTGCTATCGACTGTTTGCAATATTCCTTTTTCCCAGAGTTTAGCAATCGAAGTGTCGGGTTGAGGGGCCTGGTACGTGGGTTGCGGGTCCGGTCGAGGGGGTGTACTCGCGGGGCTGGTTTGAGTGATCGTCCTTCGTGAGGTAGGCGTTTCTAGTCCGGGTAACTCCGAGGGTGTGATTTCTTTGCTCGTGGCCTGTCGCACCCACCTCTCGGCTTGGGCGCGGGGGATGTTCATTCCTTCGAGTTCCGTGAGGAGTTCTTCATCATTGAGTCCCATGTCCCTTAGCTTGCGTATGTTAGCGAGGATGGCATCCTGGTTGGGCATACCATAGTTGAAAATTCCCTGGAATAAAAGCCCTGCTCCGGGGTTTGGCTTATCCGAGGGAATAGCTCACGCGGATAATGCCTTTCTTGGATGTTATTTTGGTGACGTGGACAAGTCCTATTTCTTTGGTGTTCTCCACATGGGTCCCTCCGCAGGGGCATCCTTTGCTTCCGGAGAGAGTTATCACTCTCACGGGTTTTCCATCGGGTAGATAATCGGGGGTGAATCCACACAGCTCATGGACATTTTCTTTCTCCACGATTTGTTTCTTCACGGGTGTGTGTTGGTGGAGAAGGTGATTGGTTTTTTGCTCGAGCATTTTTCGAAAAGGTTCGATTTCCTCAGGAGTTATTTCTGCTTCGTATTCCACGTAGGGTCCTTCCGGAAAGTGGTATCCTTTTCCGGCGACCCAATTTTTCCTGAAAGATTCGACTGCAACATCTATTAGGTGTCCAGCCGAGTGGAGTCGGGCATTCAGTCTTCGTCGTGTTTCGTCTATTTTTAGGAGGACGTTTTCTCCAATAGAGAAAGCGCCGTGTTCAATCGTTCCAATGTGATGAACGATTCCCTCTTTCATTCTTACTTCACTCACGCGGAACCTTCCTTGTGAGTGGTGGATAGTTCCCACGTCATAGGGTTGCCCTCCTCCTTGAGGGTAGAATATGGTTTGATCTAAGATGAGGGTTGTTTTTCCTTCCAGGGTGGAAAGAATATCAACAATTTTTCCGGTGGATTCGAATTGGTAGGTGTTTTCGAAGTAATCTAACTTGGTTGCAATGGTCATTCTACCCATGGCCATGAGGGGATGCTCATTAAAGCATATCACGGAGTCTCTGATTGATCATTCCAAGTCGTGCACTGGCAGTATTCAATTGCATGACTGCATTTTCTCGGAGAGTTTGATTGGTCGTCTTTCCTTGGTGTCGGGCAATGTCCAATGCTCGGAGCGTTTCTTGGGCTGTTTTAATTTCTTTTTTGAGCTTTTGTACTTCCCTTTCGTATCCGGCTCTCAATCGTTGGATGTTTTCGCGCAGTTGTTTGTTTTTTCGCGCCTGCTCAATGTTTCTGTTTTTGAAATGTCGTCGTTCTCCAGGTCTACCTTTAGGCATACGGGGTAATTTTTTTGGATGTATAAAAAGAGTAAGGATTGGAAAAAGGAGAGTAGCCCCGGGCAGAGTCGAACTGCCCCCTCCACCATGTCAAGGTGGCATCCTAGCCGATAGACAACGGGGCCGTGCTACTCCATGAAAGGGCTGGGGAAAGCATTTAAGGGAAATCTATGGGTGGCCCCCCCGTGAGAGGAGGTGTTGCTGGATGGCTCGCTTGACTGCAGGGGTTGCGTTTTGGATGGCCATTCGCACATACCTGGGTTGGCGTCTCGGGTCCGGTTCGACGAAATGAATGTATTCCATCAGTTTCTCGACCCTGTATCGAATGTCCTCTCGGAGGGGCCGTTCGAATAGACTGTGGATGTCGATCGGAATGGCTCCCTTTCGTTGATCGTGAAACGGTTCGATGATGTCTTCGACAGGAGAAAATCCTGCATTCGTAATCCGCGTGGCTTGTATGATGGCGTCGCGTTTGGCATGGGGGTGTTTGAAGAATATTCCTCCGAGTCGGCTTCCTTTTTCGGTAGATCCGTATAGTTGGGTGACCAGCACCCATTCTCCGGCAGGGGTTTTTATCATTCCCATTTTGGGGATGGACACTCTGGCCTCATAGAGTCGTTGGATGATTTTTTGGTATCGGGCTGCCTGTACGTCGTTGAGCGGGGTGTGGAATTTTTTCACGGCGACTCGTTGTCTTTTTCTTCCTGCGAATCGTATTCGTCCGGCGAACACGTGCCCATCTTTGCCGGTTCCAATTGGGAAGTGGGGTTGGGTGGATAATGATTGAACGTCGGCTGCGGTTCGGAGGGGTCGGCGTGGGGTGCTCTTTTTCATTTCAATGAGTAGGGGTCGTGCAATAAAATGGATTCTATGGCTGGAGCATCGGCAGCCCTTTCGTGGGGTTGTTTTTTCCCTTTCCTAATTGGTTAATCTGAAACGGATTGAGGGGGGTGTTTGTTTTCGTTGCGCGGATGCGTTCTTCGTATTGACACGCTTGACAGGTGGGTTGCGAGCTGAGGTCTCCACATTTTTCGCAAAGCTGGAGGTTTCCTTCCTCTTCCAACGCGTTCAGGTGGGGTTTCATTTTGAGGAATGCGCGGATGATGGAGAATTTGGTTCCGGGTTTCTTCATTTCCATCTGATCCATCATTCCTCGGTAGATGTTTCGGTCTGCGCCGTGGGAAAAAGGACAGCATGCCTCGTTGTAGTGGGGGTATTGCTTGAGCTGGGCGAATAGTTCCACTTCTTCCTCGGGGGAGTTGTATAAGGGTTTCACGCGCGGAACCCATTCCTTTACTTTGCGTGTTTCCACTTTAGGTCCCAATCGGATGAATTTTTCCATTCGGTCGTTGAAGAAGTTCATGCATATGCTCTGGGCTTCATCATCCAGGTTGTGTCCCGTGACCAATTTCGTGGCGCCCATTTCTCGTGCGGCCGCATTTAAGTATTTTCTCCGGAATACGCCGCAAAACGTGCATGAGTTTTCTTTCCATTTGTTTTCGTGTGTTTTTTGCACGATTTCCTGCATGCTGCTTCCAATTTCATCTTTGAGTTTGACAATTTTGTATTCGATGTCTAATTGCTTGTAGTTTTTCACGGCTTCTTCAATCGCGAGGTTGCGGTATCCGTCAATCCCTTCATCGATGGAGATTCCCACGATTTTATTTCGGGGCATGATGTTGCGCACGAGGTTGAGTGCGACCACGGAGTCTTTTCCTCCCGAAACTGCCACGGCGATGGTGTCTTTCACGTCAAACAATTGGTGCATTCTCGTGAGTCCTCTCACGCGGTGCTCGAAGAAGTATTCGAAGTGTTCCTGGCAGAGGGAATGGGGTCCGTAGGCCAATCGAATAATGGCTTCCTTTCCGCATCGATCGCAGTTCATGTAGGATGGTTCCCTTCACGAGGCTTAAAAACAGTCTTGGACCGCCCCTGCGTGGGAGGGGTGGAATTAATATACTCCTTTCTCGCGTTGCCTGGATGACATCAACCAAATCATCCAAAACAACAAAGAGTGAATCCAAAGGAAGTACGTCATTTTCCTCCATCCCCTCGGCTGGGTGGATTGCATTGGTGGTGGTCGGGGTGGGTCTCTTGTTCCTTCTCTCTTCCTCGACTCCTGCACCCGTGGCGGAAGTCCCGGTGGTCCCGGTGGCTCCGACGGTTCCAACCACTCCCACGGTTCCATCCTCTCCTACTCTTCCGTCGAATTTGTACACGCTGAGCATCTCTCCTGAATCGCCTAAAGCTGGGGATGATGTGACGGTGACGGCGGTTGTGAAGTCGGGATATGAAGACATGTCGGGCGTGTTTCCGTTTGAGTTAGGAGCGCGTCAGTTTGGGAATTGGCAGACGCAGTCATGTGAGGATTCTCCCTGCACGCTAACTCTTTCCAGCGTCTCGACGGGAAACCTCGAGTATCGTGCGATTCGATTCGTGGATGAGGGCGGTTCTTTCCAGCAGGTTTTGGATGGTCAATACTCTACTACCGTTCAGTCAACGGGTCAGACGGGGGACACGTTGGGTCCTAAGGTCGTGGTGTTCTTCGAGCCCGCCAAGCCTAAGGATGGGGTTGCTGTAGAAGTGACGGCGTCCGTGGAGGACATTTCTTCCGTGACGAAGGTCGAGATTTACGTGGATGATGTGTTGCGTAAAACCTGTCCCCAGAAGGTCAAAATTGCCCTCTGTAAGGTCACGGTCTCCGATTTAGATGTGGGCCCCCATGCGTTCTATGCAAAAGCCTGGGATGCCTTTGACAATCTCACGACGTCCGATATGGATACGTTCGTGGTGGAGTCCTCCTAAGGGGTTTTTTCCCCTTCCGAGGTCATTTCGGACCGGGAAAAGGTCATTTTAAAAGCGTTTCCCGGGGCCTTTCACCTATGACGTTCGCCAAACGGATCCAAGAGACGATCCAAAAGGAATGGGCCCGAGCTCCTTCAGTGGAGGGGGGCACGGATTATGGTTTGCAGTTCCGCAGCCGCATGATGGATTATCGTTCCGTCTCGGAAGCCGTGATTAAGGTCGAGAAGCCCTTCAACATTTCCCGCGCCCGCGCGTTAGGCTACAAGGCCAAGCCCGGTATCTCGGTGGCGCGTGTTCGTATCCGCCGAGGCGGAGGGTTGTTTTTGCGTGCGAAGCGTGCGCGAAAACCCAAGCGTATGGGAATTCACTCGATGACCCGCAAGAAAGGCGTTCAAGTCATGGCGGAGGAGCGCGCGCAGCGAAAGTTCCCCAACATGGAAGTCATGAACTCCTACAAGGTTGGAGTGGACGGAAAGAATCACTATTACGAAGTCATCTTGGTGGATCCTCGCAGTCCTTCCATTTTAGCGGATAAGGACCTGAAGTGGATCGCCGAGCCCCAGCACGGTGGTAGAGTGTTCCGAGGAAAGACCTCGGCCGGACGAAAGTCCCGCGGATTGGCCAACCCGGCGGGTGCGCGAGGAACGGAGAAGATTCGTCCTTCTTTGCGTGCGAACAAGCGACAGGGACACTAAGGGTTTCTTTTCCTTGGTGTTTGCTCTCTTTTTTCCGAGACCATCATTCAATTAAACGCAAGAGTGGGGTGATAGTCCATGGACTTCATTCATCCTTCCGCAGTGTCCGGACGAGAGTCTCCCTCGTTTGTTATTCATGAGTCCACGGCTCATTATTCTCAGACTTCATTTCCTCTCCACACGAAAGTCGTTTTTCTTCCCTCCTTGGATCGCACCGAGTTGCAGCGGTGTGCGTCGCAGAAGATTCCGTGTATGGTTTCCATTCATTCGCTTTCGAATGCATTCGAGTTGTTGAAGGTTTCCGGTCTGCGTTTTGTTCACGTGAACCTGAACGGCCCCCCCTTGGTTGATTATGCGTGGATGTCGGGGGCTAAGACCAACAATTTGGAAGTGGTTTTTTCCCTGGAGAATCTGCAGGAGGCGTTTCACCAAAAGAATGTGAATAGTTTGCAGGAATATCGTAAAGTGGCGCGGCTGCTTTCCAAGTCTCGCATTCCCTTACATGTGGGAAGTTTTTCTCGTGATGCAGAGGGAATATTGTCGCGCGCGGAGCAGCGTTCGTGGAACACGTACCTTGGACATGTTTCAACTGAGAAGGAGGGGCGTACATGAAGAACCAAAAAAAATACGTCTCCACACTTCCTCTTTCGTTGCGCGGGAAGAAACGCTACGTGTTGGTTTCCATTCATCCCTTTGCAGGGTTGGAAAAATCACAGGTCGAAAAGTCGTTCTTTCATCATCTCTTGTATGCATTCGGGGTGTTGGGTCTTCCCTTGTTGCGATACAAGTTCGTAGGCTTCAATCCCTCGAATGGGTTGGTCTTGTTGAGGGTCTCCCACACGAAAACGAGCAAGGTGGTGGCCTCCTTGACATTGCTTACGACGATCCACACCACTCCCGTCATGGTTCGTTCGCGTAGGGTTTCGGGTTCCCTAAAGTCCCTGCGTCCGGTGTTCCAACAGAAAGCCTAATGGTTGGGTCCCAGACGCTTCTTTATAAAGTATTCATGCTTCTTAGTGTTGCGGATTTGCAACGAATAGCGCGGTTTTCCGTTTAGTTTGGGAGTGTGATACTAATGTATCCCGGTTCTTCGGCCAAAAGTGCAGCATACGATCGATCAGCCACGATGTTCAGCCCGGATGGGCGATTATATCAAGTAGAGTACGCTTCTAAAATCGTCCAACAGGGGACGACGGGCGCAGCTTGTATTTACAAGAATGGAGTTGTTTTCGGAGCCGATAAGAACATCACGTCCAAGTTGATGCTTCCGGATTCCGTGGAGAAATTATTCAAAGTCGACGATCACATCGGAGCGGTCTCCGCCGGTTTGGTTGGAGACGCTCGCCGGCTCATCCAGGGTGCGCGTGCCAAGGCCCAGGAAAATATCATGTATTACGATGAGCCCATTCACGTGGAAACGCTTGCAAAGGATATTTCGGGAAACATGCAAGTCGTCACCCAATACGGTGGGATGCGTCCGTTTGGTGTTTCATTTATTTTAGGTGGCGTGGACGAAACGGGTCCTCGCTTGTTCGAAACCGAACCTTCCGGCGCTTTAGCGGAGTATGTCGCGGTGGCCGTGGGACAAGGTCGTAAGGAAGCGATGGAATTTTTTGAGAAGAATTTCCAGTCCAACTTCACGCGTGAACAAGCGGTAAAATTAGTATTTGCAGCCCTGGAGCAGGGTCTTCCTAAGAACCAGCGCTTGAGCCTGGATCGGGTGGACTTCGGCTACGTGGACAAGGAAAAGCCCTTTGCTCGGATGGACAAGAACGAACTGAAGGCCGTGGTGGTCGGAAAGGGTTCTTCGAGCGAATCAAAGTAGTAGAGTCAACACACCACGCGCGGAGTAAAGTATTTTTCCGCGGATTGCGCATGATGGAAAATTCCCTGCGCCTAATATGGGTTGGAATACAATATGGTGAAATTGGAAGAGGCAGTTATTGCCCGCTACACGAAGGAAGGAAAGTCGTTTGAATTACTCGTCGATCCGGATTTAGCGTTGAAGATGAAGCGCGGTCAGTCCGTGAGTATTAACGACTTAGTGGCCACGGATACGATTTATTCGGACGCGAAAAAGGGAGATGAGGCCAAAGAAGGAGATGTGAAGAAGACCTTCGGCACATTGGACATCCAGGAGATTGCCCCCAAAATAGTAAAAGAGGGAGAAGTCCAGTTGACTACGGAGCAGCGCCGACAATTAAGGGAAGAAAAACGAAAGATGATTGTTGATTTCATTGCGCGGAATGCCATGAACCCTCAGACCGGGGCTCCCCACCCGCCTTTACGAATCGAGAACGCCCTAGCGGAGTTAAAGGTCCAGGTGGATGAGTTCAAGGACGTGAGTGCGCAGGTCAATGAGATCCTGCCCAAGTTACGCCGGTTATTGCCCATTTCCATGGAAAAGATCCAGGTGGCCATCCGGGTTCCCGTGAGTTTTGCCTCTCCGGCTTTAAACGTGTTGCATAAGTATGAGCTTAAGACGCAGGAATGGCAGAACGACGGTAGCCTGATCGCGGTCATCGAAGTGCCGGGCGGGATGAAGCAGGAATTGTTCGACAAGCTGAACCACCTCTCCCACGGCCAGATCACCACCAAACTGCTGGATAAGCCGGTCGCGTGAAACACGAAAGGAAAAACTGACACTTTACTCAAAGGAGTGAGAAAAAACATGACGAAAGAAATCGTGGTGCCTGGAGAACTGTTGAGCACCGAGAACAAGCAATTGGGATCGCACACGTTTGCGGTCGGAGAGAAAATATTCGCGGACTGTTTAGGGATCCGCAATGAGTCGGACGACCGCGTGTCGGTTGTTCCGTTGCGCGGGAAATATGTTCCCGTGGAGAACGACGTCATCATTGGCGTGGTAAAGAATGAGAAGTTTGCGGGATACGATGTGGAGATTAACTCCTTCTATTCCTCGTTTGTGAATAAGCAGGACTTGCGCACCCCCTTGAAGGTGGGTTCGATTATTTCTGCGAAAGTGGTGAAAGTGAACGAGCTGAATGAAGCCGACATTGGGATGGTTCGCCCCCTGAGTGATGGGGATATTGTGACCGTCACCGCGGTAAAAGTTCCTCGCGTCATCGGGAAGAACGCGTCCATGTTGAACGCCATCAAGAATGGCTCCGGTTCCAACATCATGGTGGGACGAAACGGTTTGGTGTGGATCAGCGGCGGAAACTCTCGCCTGGCTATTGATGCCGTGCAGCGGATCGAGGATTATTCGCATGTGGATAATTTGACGCATGACATTCAATCCTTCCTCGCCGCGAAGAGCGGTCAAGGAATGCCGGACACGCGCGGTCCGAGCAATGAAGAGGCCTTTGGAACGGATGATGGTTCCTTCGGTCGACGCGAACGCGGTGGATTCGGCGGTCGCGGAGGACGCGGTGGCTTTGGCGGTGGCCGTGGCGGATCCGGTGGGTTCGGCGGGCGCAGCGGAGGATTCGGCGGCGGGGATCGCGGTCGAGGAGAATTCCGTCCGCGTAGCAACATGGGAGGCAGTTCCATGGGTGGACGCGACCGAGGATTCGGGGGAGGAAATAGAGATCGCGGCTTCGGTGGAGGAAACCGAGACCGGGGATTTGGCGGAGACCGAAACGGTGGAGATCGCCCGCAAGGGGGTTTTCGTCCTCGTTTCAGCGACCGTCGATTAGGAGGGGGGGATCGCGACATGGATCACTTCCGTCCCAATCGCAGCTTCGGGCAGCAGTATGATAATCCTGCCTCGGAGGGGTTTGGCAATTCAGGCCCTCGAATGGGAAATAGGGATCGCAATGGTGGAGATCGCGGGAATGATCGCGGCTTCGATCGACGTAAACGTTTTCCGCGCGATCACGTGCGCGGGGATGAGGATCCTTCGTTCGAGTAATTAGAGGAATTTGACGATCAACAAAAAAAACAAAAATGAAAAGGTGAATGACACTATGGCAAAAGAAAAAGAAACCAAAATGGACGCGAAGTCCAAGAAGTCCGGGAAGGACGAGAAACTATTCTGGGTTGACTCCAAAGGAAAGCGAGTCGACGGACGCGGGATTAATGATTTGCGCGCCATTAAGATTCAGGCCGGAGTATTGCCCAACGCAGACGGTTCCTGCTACTTAGAGTGGGGTCAGAACAAAGTTTTGGTGGCCGTGAATGGTCCCCGCGAAGTTCTGCCTAAGCACCAGGCGAATCCGTATCGCGCGATTGTACGTTACACGTATCGTATGGCCGCATTCTCCGTAACCGAGCGAAAGAATCCTCGCCCCGGTCGAAGAGAAACCGAAATTTCGAAAGTTTCGGGTGAGGCCTTGGAGCGCGCCATTTTCTTGGAGCGTTTTCCCAATACAGCCATCGATATCTTCGTGGAAGTCTTAGATTCCAACGCGGGAACGCGTATCGCCTGCCTAACCGCGGCGGCGGTGGCCGTGGCGGATGCGGGTATTCCCATGCGCGACCTAGTAACCGGTATCACGGTCGGTCGTGCGGATTCGCACCAGATTGTGGACTTGAATAAGCACGAGGAGGATGCAGAGGATGCCGTCGACATGGCGGTGGCCTTCCTTCCTAATTCCAAGGAAGTGGTCTTGCTCCAGATGGATGGGGAGATCACCCCCGAGGAGTATTCGAGTCTCATGAAGGTCGCCATGGATAACGTGGAGAAGGTCTACGAGCTCCAGAAGAAGGCCTTGAAGGATTCCGTGGAGAACAAGAAACCAGAAGTCGTGGAGGGGATGGAACAATATCTCAGCGCGGCTCCTATGGACCATCACTCGGATGATCATCACGACCACGATCATGCTCACAAGGGAGAAAAGGTCTCCATGAAGGCCAAGGATCCGTTCTCGTTTGGAGAGACGGACTACACGGAAGTCGAAGAAGAGAACACCGATGCCGAACACGAAGCGTTCGACGCGGGAAAGGAGTAGGGGGTACCAAAAATGACACAATTAGATATTCTAACCGAATTGCAGCGAAATAAAGTTTTAGAGTCTCTCGCGAAAGGAAAGCGAGTCTCGGGTCGAGGATTTGATGAGTACCGCAAGGTTGAAGTCTTAACCGACGTGAGCGAGAACGCAAACGGAAGTGCGCGCATCCGTTTAGGTAAAACAGACGTGATTGCGGGAATCAAGTTTGCCATTGGGGAACCGTATCCCGATTCCCCCGACGATGGAAGCATTTCCGTGGGTGCGGAATTGACTCCGTTAGCCTCTCCCCTGAATGAAGTCGGTCCTCCCTCCCCGCACGAGGTTGAATTGTCTCGGGTCGTGGATCGAGGTATTCGAGAGAGTCACTGCGTGGACTTGTCCTCGTTGTGTCTCGTTCCCGGAGAGAAGGTTCTTTCCTTGTTCATCGACATTTACGCGCTGAACGATGATGGAAATCTCCTGGATGCCTCTTCGATGGCTGCGTTGGTGGCACTCAACCACACGCGCATGCCGAAGGTCGAGGATGGGAAGATCATCTATGGAGAATATGATGGGAAGATGCTCGAGCTGGCAAATCAGCCCTTGCTCATCACCACCATCAAGGCCTCCAATACCCTCCTGTCGGATGTGGATTTAGGAGAAGAGAAGGCGCAGTTTGCCCGCTTTTCCTTCGGTAGCACCGAGAAGGGGATCATCACGGCCTTCCAGAAGGCGGGTTCGGGTTCCTTTTCGGCGGCGGAATTGGAAACGTCCATCGAGACAGGTTTGAAGAACGCCAAGGCCCTCCGGAAGACCCTCAAGGTCTAAGGGTTTTTGTTGGATGGGTGCTAGGGGGCCGTATTCGGCCTCCTTTGCCCTATTCCTCCTACTCTCAACAGATTGCCGGGGAGTGGCGAGGTTTAAAAGGATTTGTCGGCGGTCTTTGAGTATACCCACGCAGAAGGGATTATTTTTATGGCTGAATCCAAGAAAAAGAAAACCCGACACACGGCTCGATTCGGAGCCCGATACGGTGTTTCAGTAAAGAAGCGATACGAGACCTTTGAAGCCAAGCAGCGCGTCAAGCATGTTTGCCCGAAGTGCGGTTTTGCTAAAGTGCAGCGCATCTCCACGGGTATCTTCAAGTGCGCCAAGTGTCACTTGACGTATGCGGGTGGAGCATTCTATCCTCAAACCCTCACAGGGGGCATCATCGCCAAGATGGTCGCTCAGCGCGCATTCAACACGCAGTTGTTGGAGCAGATCGAGGAAACCCCTGCGGCGATTCGCGAAGACGTTCTCCCGACCGAACTCTCGGATGAGGAGAAGATTGAACAGTTGACGCAAGAAAAGCCCGCGCACGAGAAGAAGCGAAAGTCCAAGAAAATGGACACGTCTTCGGATGAACCCGTGAGCGAGAGCGCGTGACGGGAGCGGGTTAATCATGTACAAGTGCAACAAGTGCCTCCAAGAATTTGACGCTTTACCTGTAGGGTTGGTTCGCTGCCCGAATTGCGGAAACAAAATCTTCTACAAGACGCGCGCGCCGGTTGAGAAGCGAATGCTGGCTCGCTAATTTCCGGGTTTTCCCGTATGGTCTCGAAAACCTATTCGTTTGCATTTCCTTCCGTCTCTTCAGCCAAGGCCGCTCAGGCCGCCTTATCGCTTGAAACAGGTCAATCGTATGAAAAAAGGGCTCAGACCCAAGTTCAGGTTAAAAACAATCGCCTGGTGTTCGTTAGTATAGGGCAGGATATGGCCAGTCTTCGGGCGTCCATTTCCGGCTACACGAAACTCGCTGAGTTTTTGAAAAAATTAGAAAACGGAGCATGAATCCTATGGTCGAAATCCGAGAAAAAATCATGGAGTTTGAGAAGCAGCGTCAGATGCTCATGAACATCACCATGCAGAAGCAGCAGCTGGAAGCCAGCGTGAATGCATTGGGAAAGTCGTTGGAAGAATTGGCGAAGACCGACGAGGGTAAAGTCTACAAGGCCGCCGGGGCCATTATGGTTTTGCGCGACGCCAAAGAAGTCAAGAAGGAGTTGGAGGACATGAAGGAAAGCCAGTCTCTCCGAGCCAAGACCTTGGATAAGCAGGAAAAGACCCTCGTGGATAAGCTTAATGCATTGCGCGTGGAGATTGAGGCGGCCGCGGCGCCCCAAACCTTGAGTCAGGGCAATACGGTTATATCCCCCAAGAAGAATTGAAGTGGAATGGAACGCCCTTCCATTCCCAATCTTCCTCTTTTTCATTCCTTGGTGAAAGGAAAGAGGGTCCTTTTTCTCTCGCATGTTCGACCGGACATGGACACGCTGTGTTCGGCCATGGCATTAACGCATTTCTTTTCGCGCGAGTGCAAGCCCACGTTTGGATTGGTTGAATCACTGTCGGATTTTCAGCTCGAACAGGTTCGTTTTTTCCCTATTCCCCCCAAACTTATTTCCTCCTTGAGTGATTTTGATGTCGTGGTGTGTGTGGATTTTCGTTCGCCTTCCCAAGCGGGTCCCTTGTCTCACTCTTTACAATCCTACAAGGGTCACTTGGTGATTCTGGATCATCATCACCCGTCTCCGGATGAGTTCAAACAAATTTCCTTGTCCCTCATCAAGCCTCATTCCGTGTCCACCACTCAATTAGTAGCGGAAATGGGTCGAGAAATGGTGGGGGATTTCACGAAACCCATTGCGACCGCTCTGGCGATGGGGATTGTCACGGATTCGGCTCGTTTCATGGTGGCGAATCCTCAAACCTTTTCCTTGTTTGATTTTCTCCTCCACAAAAGTGGGAAGCCCTATGAGGAAATACTCTCGCGTGCAGTTCCTGTGTCTCCCATTCATGAACGAGTGGGTGTTTTTCATTCGTTGAAGAATATCAAGTTGGTTTCGGCCGGGGAATTTCTCTTCGCATCCATTTCCTCTCCCCACCCTACGGGAAAGATTGCAAGTTCATTGATTCAAATGGGTGCGGATGTGGGATTGTGTTTCTCCCACTCTTCAGAAGGAGTGTTTGCGTCCATTCGTGTTTCGGGTCGTGCCCATTCGGAGTTAGGGTATGATGCGATGCACCTCATTACCCCCTTCGCCCAGCAGCATGGCGGGGTGGGTGGGGGTCATGCGCGTGCAGCCCAGATTAATTTGCCTCCCTATTTTTCGGAGCAGATGCTCTCGGATTATTTTTCTCGTGAGTTATTCATGCGGGTGAAAAAGAATCATCCTAAAACAAATTTGAAAATACACTAATTGGTTTAGGTGGGTATCATTGTACGTAAATGACATGCTTTCCTTTCTTGACTTTGGTTCGCTTGGCTTTTTTGAGCAAATAATGAATGGTACTTTTAGCCACTCCGGTTCGTTTGGTAATCTCGCGCATGCTCAAATGGTCCTTGCGGAGTTCGGCAATCTTTTTGATGGTCTCCAAGTCCATATGCAGGGCTCTTCCGGCGCGATGCGCGCGCACGACCGGTATTCCTTTTTTCTTGAGCAATTGGGTGGCGTCCGGGGCGAGTCTTTTTTCCACGGAAACAGAGGCCCCGATTTCTTGGATCGAGGAGCAGCGGGTCAAAATGGCTTTGAGTTTCTTGGTCGAAATAGGTCGGACCAAATGGACCCTCTCGATGTCAACCGGAATGGTTGAGACGGGGGTGTGGGCGCGGATGGCGTATAGCATGCGTATTCAACTCTTTCATTTTCTCGCGTAAAGTATCTTTATATATCTGGCTCCGCCTTCCTTGGGTTAACCACCCTATAGTGGATTACCGATAGGAGAATGATATATGATGATGGATCGAAAACTAATAATGATTCTATCCCTCTTCACGCTCTTCCTGTTCGTGGGCACTTTTGCTCTGGCCGAAACGGGCTCTGGAACCAACGCTGGATCTGGAGACTCGCCGGACGCCATGGAAGCGAAAGCCATGATGGACAAGGAAAAGGCGAAGAAGGTTGAATCGGGGGTCATGAAGCTAGATCTCCGTACCCGAATGGGAGATGAGGAACGGAGCGAATTGCGCGTACGTTTCGTCAATTCCAATGTGTCGGATGACGATTTGCGCCGATTGCAGATCGCCCGAATCGATGCCTCCGATCTCGAACGATTGGATGCGGCCGGTCGAACGCGATTGCTCTCCGAGCTGCGCGTCCGAATCAAGGATGATGAAGTAAACCGCTTCCGCGCGGTTGAAGTGCGCATCAAAGAGCGCGATACGCGAGTGGAAGCCATCCGCGACGCGCGCAGTATTGCAAACGCCCGATTGAGTGCGATTGCGCGATTGAAATTACTTGAGTCCGAGTTGGACGGGGAAGCCTTGACGCGAGTCGCGGCCATCCGAGCCAAGCTTGAAGCCTCTTCTTCCACCACGGTCGCCACGACTGATGCGGCGAAGATTGACAATGAGATTCGTATTCGACACCGCGAAAATGCGGTAGCGCGAGGCGAATCAGCGGTTGCGAAGGCTGAGTCGATTCTTGAAAAGCTCCAATCTTTCACGGATCGAATCGAAGCTAAACTTGCCGAATCCGATGCCCCTCGTCCTCGCATAGAGAACGTGGTGGATCGCCTGAATACGATTGAGGCTGATCTCATCGAGCACATTGCCTCCACCAAGGCTGCCTGGTCGGTGGCTCAAGAGGACGACGCCACGCGAGCTGAGATTCAAGCCCTCCACGAGGAATTGGTTCACTTGCGTTTGCACGCAAAGCAGGCCGTTTCGGCCATGCACGCGCTCATTCGCGCCGTGAAGGATCGCCCCGAGGGGAGCGATGATATTCGCGCGGTGGACGAAACCTCCATTATCGCCGATACTGAAATTTCAGAGGCGGCGATGGATGCTGAAGTCATGGCAACCGTGGAAGAAACCACTCCTTCGGATGATTCTGTAATGGAATCTGATGATAGTGGGATGGATTCTGCTTCGGACATGGATGATTCCGACGAGGACATTGGGTCTGAGACGGATGATTCTGGGATGGATTCCGACTCCGATATGGATGATTCGGACGAAGACAACGGAGGGGATGACGAATGAAATCAACACGCGTAACGGCATTGTTGGTCTTAGCTCTCCTTTCGGTGTTTTTGGTGGCGGGCTGCGTGAATAACGCGTCGGCCCCTACGACGCCCACCACGCCCACTGTTCCCACGACTCCGGTCGTGACGGATCCTGTGGACGAGTTGACGAGTGCGGATGACTTAACGGGTATTTCCCCCACGGAATTGGATGATTTGCAGACCGATTTCGATGAGTTGGATGCCGAAGTCTCAGGTGTCTCCGAAACGGACATTTAGGTGAAGGTAGGGGGTTTCATCCCCCTCCTTTTCTCATTTTCTTTTCATTCAATCCCCTATTTTTTGGCATGCCAAAATCAATACCTATATATTCTCTCAATTTTTGCCCGTATTCATGGCCTCTGCTCGTCTCATCGATTACTATTCAGGCATGCCCAAAGAAACCGTCTCCATTTCAGTGGAGTCTCCCCATACCGAGTGGGAGTCGCGCGTCCTGCGGGTCGTTCATTCTCGCTGGCCCACGTCTTCTCTGGAAATCGCCGAGTTTCTAGGTCATTCCATTGCGACACGGGAGGAGAAGCGCTTGCTTTCTTCGCGCATCGTGTATCACATCAAGAAACTGGTTGAGCGTAAGAAGCTCATGTCGAAGCGTTTTGGAAACGCATTAGTGGTGTGGCCCTTTGAGGTTGAAACCCTGCGCGTGATGCACGAGATGATGAAACCGGTGAAGAAAGAAGGGAGTGTGTAGCCCCGCATGGTGCTCAATAACTTCTTCGACAAGTTCATCTTCACGTCGCAGTTGAAGTTCAAGGATTACAATTTTTTTGTGTTAGACATTCCGTTCGTAATTGTTCCCGTGGATATGCTTCAGGGTTTTTCTGCGATGGATCTTCCCGAAATTAACAAAGCGGTGTATTACGCCTTCAAGACCTCCACCCAAAAGTCGCTCATTCCTAAGTTCAAAGCAGGGGCGACGAAGCCCAAATTCCTTGAGTTGGCGCAGGCATTCTTCACGGCTTCGGGTTGGGGTCTGATGCACAATGTGGAAATCGATGAGGTGAACCATCGTGCCATCGTGACCATTTCCCATTCTCCCATTGCGAAGGTGTTGCAGGGGAAGGTTTCTCATCCCGTAGATCATTACACGCGCGCAGTGTTAGGGGCGATTTTCTCTGAATATTTCGAGTCGCCGGTGGAAGCCGTTGAGAGTGAGTGTTTAGCCTTGCATCCCGGGGATTGTAGTTTTGTCATCAAGCCCCTGCGCGAGTTTGATTTCACCAAGGAAGAGACGCAGCGTCAGTTATCGCTGGATTCGATTTAGTTATTTTTTTCTTCGCATCAGATAGTCGGCGAACTGGTCGAAATACGCAAGGTGTTCGTTGGAGAATCCGGGTTTGGCTTTGCGTAGGGCGTCTTTTCCTTTCTGGTTGTAATCTTCGGCAATTGCTTGGGCTTTGGTGACGATTCCCTTCTCGTGGAGGAGGTGCATGACGCTATTCAATTCTTTGGTGGTGGCTTTTTCATTTCCGAGGACGTGTTCGATTTTCTTCCAGTCTTCCTTGGGCAGGTTTTCTTTGGCCAATAACACGAGGAGGGTGGTTTTTCCCTTGCGCAGGTCACTTCCCAATTCTCTTCCTTTTTCTGACCCGGGAGTCACATCCAAAATATCGTCTTGGATCTGGAAGGTGGTCGCGGAGTATTTGGCATACTCATCCATGGCTTTGAGTTGGGACTCGGATGCCCCGGCGAACAATCCTCCAATGTGCAGGGCTCCGCCCAACAATACGCCTGTTTTGAGGTAGGCCATGCGCAAGTATTGGTGAGAGTCGATGTTCTTTTCTATTTCATAGTGAACATCTAGCATTTGTCCGAGGTTGACTAATCGATAGGTCTTCTCATACACTTTCAACGCTTCAATCCTTTTCTCGGCGGGAAAGTCGGCATCGAGTAGGGTTTGGGCTCCTAATGAGAATAGCATGTCGGTGGCAATCATGCTCATGCTAACTCCGAATCGTGAGGCGGTGTCGGCGAACAGGTATCCTTTGTAGGGGGGTTTTCCATATCGTTGGTTGAACCATTCGATCGTGAGGGTGTGGGCGGCCTTGACTTCTCTCCTTTCCTTATCTTCATCCATCACATCATCCAAAATCAACGAGGCATTGTGGAAGAATTCCACGCTCAGGGAGGGGAGGACAATCTTCTTGTCTTCTTTTCCTCCACAGGCTTCATACGCAAGAATGGTGCAGATTCCTCGGAGTCGCTTTCCTCCTCCAAGGATGTAGTTCTGCATGGCCGTATAATTTTCTTCGGCGACTTCGCTTTTAGCTTCGAGCAAATCCTTGCGTTTCTTCTCAAAGTATTGGGTGAGGGTGGTGTTGACTAATTCGCGTTTGCTTCCCATGAACTCCTGGAGGGATTCCATGTGTCTTCACACCTTCCGGTGGATCAAGTATTCGGCGAAAGCGCGCAGGGTATTCTTGGCTTCACTCTCAGGGAGGACTTTCTCCACGTCCTTCCATGATTTCTCAACCAATTCCTTAGCGCGTGCGCGGGCATAATCCATGCTTCCGTGTTTCTCAATAATGGCAATAGCTTCGCGAATGGTCTTTTCATCGGAGGGGTGGGAGTTGAGGATGTCGAGCAGGCGCTTCTTGTCTTTCTCGTTGGCCTTGTTGAGCGTGTGGAGTACCATGATGGTTCTCTTTCCTTCATGGATGTCTTCTCCGACTCCTTTGGATTTGGCCATTTCCTCCCCTACGAGGTTGAGGATGTCATCTTGAATCTGGAAAGCCACTCCCACGCTTTCTCCGAATTTTCCGAGCTTTTCGACTTGCTGGGGGTTTCCTTTTCCTAAAATGGCTCCCATTTTCGTGGACATGCGGGCGAGCATTCCGGTTTTGTAGGCGCACATCTGTAAGTAGGCGTCTTCGGTCACATCGTATTTTTGTCCGCGGTGCCAGAGGATGTCCATTCCCTGTCCAGCGTGCAATCGGATCATTTCTTCTGAGACGAGTTCGTGCATTTTGAGTTTCACTTCATTCGTGAGGGTCGTGTCGTGGTTCAATAGGGCGTAGGGGAGGTAATACATGAAGTTCCCCGCGTTCACGGCGATGTCGACTCCGAATATTTTGTAGGTGCAGGGCTTTTCTCGGCGCAATTCCGAATTGTCTTCCACATCGTCCACCATGAGGGTGCCATTGTGGATGAGTTCGAGCATGGCGGTGTATCGCTTGATGGCCTCAGGCTTTCCTCCCACTGCCTCGCAACACAAAAGCATTAGGATGGGTCTCCATCTCTTTCCGCCTCGTCCGAGCAAGTCCCAGATTGGTTCCACAAGTGCGCGGTGAATACTGTCCACGTCATAGGCGTAGGAGGGTTTTCCAAAGAGGGTTTCCACGGATCGTAGGGTACTTTTCTTGGGGAGGAGTCGTTCAATCTCGACGTCGACCTGGGCGCTGTGGGCCTTGAGATAGTGTTCAATATCCATGGTCATGCATCCAACCCCTTCATTTGGCTAATACTGCAGGATTTTGGGTTCGAGGGCAATATAAACATAGCGAATGCCACTTCGTCAATCGTCATTTAGGGGGTTTAGGTTTAAGAGCCCAAAAAACGATTTCCCAGGATGCCTGCCTCCTCGCATCGTCCGGTTCACCCTCTCTTTGCGGGAGGGATGATTCTTCTATTTCTCGCCTTGGGTTTTCTCCTCTCAACGAGTCCCACTCTCACGGGGAACGTGGGGGCAGGGGCGATTTCAACCACGAGTCCCAGCGGTGTGTATCTCCAGCACACCGGATTAGGATTGTTGGATCTTTCCGAGCAGTTGGATTTCTCCAAACGCTACACGCCACAAGAGGCCACCCAATTGATGAAGGGTGCGACGGAGCGAAGAGAACCGGCAATCGTATTCTATTGCGGTCCCGTCGTGGTAGGAGAAGCGGGTCGTAATTATTGTTTCAAAGTACGAGAGGACGTGAAGGAATACTGGGTGCGTGAATATTCCAACGCGTTGACTCGAGTGGGGGAATCAAATTGAATTCTTTCTCCTCTTCTTTTTTCATCGTTCTCGCGTTGTCATTGTTCACGGGATATTTGTTCGGCTCGTCTGTTTTAGTGCAGGGACAGATTCTCGACAACGCGTGGGATGGCGTGGTCGAAACCCTTGATACCGTGGGGGACGTGACGGTTGGAATCGGAGGGGCGTTGGTGGGGGGACCGTATGGGATTGCGGCTGCGGGATCCGAGGTCATTTGTTTTGCGGCCGAGGAATGTTTGGATGCCGAAGGGGGATCGGGTTTCTTCTTGACGGCTGCTCAAGGGTTGCGTAATTGTATTTGTCTTCCCAAGGATTTGCTGGCCGAAGCGGTGGATGAGGGGTTGGGTTTCGCCTACACGTGTGAAGACTCCCCTGCCCCCGCGTGCGGAGGAACATGTCCGCCCGGACAAACCTGTAATGTGGAGCGCGGACTATTAGGCGATTTGACGGGTGATTGTGATTGTGTCGATCCCGAGGGTCCCGTGACGAATCCGGGCGGCGGAACTCCTTCCGAAAGCCCCTCCCTTGCGTGTGAGAGTGCGGAGATTCCCACGCTCGGGAGAATGTTAGAGGACTTGGAAGCCACCGGGCAATCCTATTCGGATTTCTTCCCGATTGGAGCCAGCATGGAAGAAGGATACGAGAACATGGCGGATGCATGGTGCCTGTTACACGTGTGTGAGGATGAGAGTAATGCGTGCGGGGAAACAGTTGATTCGTATTGCTACCACGTGAATCCCACCGACAAGTTTTGTGATTGTGTCGCGGAGGACGGGGGAAATTGCGGTCCCGGGACCAGTGGAGGAGGGCCCATTACTCCTGGAGGAAACGGTCCGATTACTCCCGGTGGGGGCGGCGGTCCTATTACTCCCGGCGGCGGAGGTCCCACCACTCCTCCGTGGCAAGCCTCGGCATGTGCGGATGCGCAGTGGGATAATCCGTATGGAATCGATGATGAGGTCGAGGACTACTTGACGGGAATCGGACAAGATCCTTCCCAATGGACTCCGGGTCCCGGCACGGTGAACCTCATTGATTTGTTCAACACATTGTGTTCCACGAAACACTGTCCGGCCATGTCCGGAGTCTCCTGCGCGGAACAGCCTCAATGTAAAGTCAAGGCCAATTTGAAAGGGTGTTACTGCACGGAAGGCAGCGGCTGCTCAGGTCCTGTCACTCCGAGCGGGGGGCCCATTACTCCCAACGGGGGCACCGGTCCCTCAACCCCGCCCGGTGGGGGTCCCGTGACTCCGGGTGGTGGAGGCAGTCCAGGTCCCACCACGGGGTACACGTATGGCGGGGCGTGCGCCGGTTCTCCCACCAGCTCCACTAATACTATCTATGAATTAATGGTGGCCGCGGGAGTAGACATGTCTTCCTTCAATAGCGGGGGGCAGTTTGATCAAGGATTGATGAAGGAAGGGTACTGCAATGCCAAGTCTTGCCCCTCATCGGATGCTTCGTGTAGTGCCACGTGCGTGAATAATTCAACGAAGGAAGAATGCGAGTGTGAAGGGGGAGATTGCGCAGGGCCCATTGATGGGGGATGCCGCTACCCGCACCCTACGGATCCCACCACGTGTTTGGATCGCTACTTTGAAGAGTGCCGCGCCGGGGGAGGGTGCGAATTCCCTACGGGTGGAGAGGGCGGTTCTACTGTTGTCGTGTCCGACTCGGAAGTGGGTGAGGGATTCATTGACAATTGGTTCGAAAAATTCAAGGGATTGCTAGGGTTGGAATAAAAGGGATTTCCACGCCTACTTTTTCCATTCCTATGCCCTCTCTCACGTCGCACTATTACCGGGATCACTATCGCCCCATTCAGTGGGAGAAATACACGCAGGGGTGGCCGCTCATCAAAACCCATTTGCCCAAAACCATCCCTTCCATGCTGGACCTAGGAATCGGATACGGGTGGTGGGAGGAGTTTTTGGAGGAGAAGAAAATTCACGTTTCCCAGATTGTAGGGGCTGACTTGAACGAAGAAGCGGTTTCTCCTCGGAAGAAAAAAATCGAATATCATTTGGGTCCTTCTTTTCAAACTAAGGAAACCTTTGACCTGGTGGTTTGTTGGGACGCGTATCATTTACTTGGTAAATCAACCACTAATTTGTGGAAGTGGGTCAAGCCCAATGGATTGCTCCTCGTCTCCGAGCCAAAGCCCTTCGCACACTTCCTAGACTCCGTGTCAAAGAAAGGAGAAATATTGGCGGATGCGTGGGTGGGTAAAACGGAGCAGAGCCGGTTCCTCATCGCGCGGAAAAATATTCTCTAGATCTACCATCAGATTGGTTCTTCCGTTTGATTAATTCCCTTCAATATGTTCTGCCATTGATTTTCCTTCATGGCGGAATCGCGGGTTCCAACGTGTTAATTGTACAACTATGCAGATATGTTCATTGAACAAAAGGGGGAAAAGTATGAGTGTGTGGATTGTGGATGTGCCAATGGACGTGGATCAGAAGTTTCGAAATATCGTCGAGCGAAAATACGGTCCTGGGGAACAGGCCGTGGAGTTGGTTCTCCACGAACTCATGAAAGAATGGGTCGGGAAGCAGAGGAAGGGAAAGGAGAAGATGGCAACATAACAACATTGGGCTTTCACTTTTCCTGCCTTAATGCGATTTCTTTTTATACCGCCAAACTCTACCATGCAACATGATGCGGAATAAGACGGGAATCCAGGGCCTCGATAAAGCCCTCAACGGGGGATTTCCAGAGGGAAATCTCGTATTGTTGTCAGGCGGAGCCGGAACTGGAAAATCGACGATTTCCTTGCAGTATTTGGTTAATGGGGCGCAATTGTTTGGGGAGCGAGGGCTGTACATTTCCACCGAACAGACGGAAGAAGAGATGCAGAAGGCCGCCTCACAATATGGGTGGAATCTGACCGATTTAGAGAACAGGAACCTTCTTC
Organism: uncultured archaeon; assembly: GCA_964427715.1. Lineage (GTDB taxonomy): Archaea > Iainarchaeota > Iainarchaeia > Iainarchaeales > VGJJ01 > VGJJ01. Next base: position 93,280 of record CAYRUV010000001.1, read on the forward strand.
GAATTGTTTATTTCAAAGTGTTGGGCGAAGATCATTTCATTCAACGAATAGAAGAGATGGTCGAGACGTTCAAACCCAAGCGAATCGTAGTAGATTCACTTACCACCTTAACGGATTCCATGATGATGTCGGAATTGCAGAAAGATGTGGGTGTTTCGCTCATCAAGATTGCGGACACTGTTTCTCCTATTCAACGGACTGAGCAAATCATGAGTAAGATTATTTTGTACAATTTAGTAAACAAGTTGAAAGAGTTTAATGCCACAGTCATGCTGACATCCGAATTACCTGAAGGATTGCAGCGCCTTTCTGCAGACGGAGTGACTGAGTTTGTCACGGACGGGGTCATTACGCTTGAAAATTTGGTGGTAGGTCAATCGGCTTTCCGTACTTTGCGTATTCGCAAGATGCGATACACTGATCACGAGAAAACGAGCAAAAACTACTCTTTATCGGCAAAAGGCGTGATTGTGGAAGAAAGTTCGGGATTAGGCTTATAGATGGTTTTACGGGAGTCTGGCTAAGGATGTGCCAATTATGACCCCGGAAGAAATCATCTTCTCTTCGGCTGCAGTTTATTTTCCTTTTTTCATCGCCTCCTACATGGTTTTGGGTGGCGGAATTAAGTACATCGACGATGCGTTTGACGAAAAAACGTATAGCAAAATGAAAGCTATTCTTCTTGCACCCGTCATCGCGATATTCTGGGTCTTCCTCATGTATCTTTCTCCGGCCTCAGCAACTATTCTAGGGGCCATTTTCCTCGCTGTATTATTCCGAAACAAGGTGGACAATATTGGTTTTCACGTTGGGGCTATTGCTATATTCTGTGGATTAGCTGCTCTTTACCTATTCAAGATTATTCATTTCGACTGGGGTCCCCTCGTCTTCTTGACCATTGCAGGGGTGCTGGATGAGGTTGGAAACGACTACGTGGATAATCATCCTCACATCAACAAATGGATCTATCTCTTTTTCGAATACCGCTTCGTAATGAAAGTGGCTGTCTTCCTGCTAGTAGCATGGGGTATCTACGGCTTTGAGTATTTCTTGGCCTTCATTGGGTTTGATTTGGCTTATGCTACGATTGGGGCGTATTCGGCCAAGCTCAAGAAGCACCATAAATATAGCCTTAATAACTTCCACCTCTGACTAGGTGCATGGCCACGAAGACTGAGCTCATCACCCTCGAGCTCCAGAACCTTCTCCAGCTTGAAGATGTGCTTGCCTGCATGCTGGCCAAAAAAGGTCTCGGTGGAGTAGTGCCGGCTAATCAAAAAATAAAGGATTCCGGGCTCTTCAAGCTGATTTTGGATACCACTAATGATCTATTCGACACGATTGGAAAGTTCTATGATTACAAGCTCGACAGGCTGAATATGGAACTGTCCGAATATACAATACTCCTTGCACCAGTGTCGAGGGAGTTTGCTCTGGTTGTACTAGTGCCTGCACTTGCAAATCAGGGACTACTCGACATTGAGATAGAAAACACCAGAAGAAGGATTACTCTTATATTGAATCAATCATAGTGTGCAAGCATGGAGCACACCTGTGATGTATTAGTAGTTGGTGCAGGGCCTGCTGGATCTTCCGCGGCCGCAACTTGTGCCAAAAATGGGCTAAAAACAATACTTGTAGAAAAGAATCATTCTCCTGGTGAAAATATTCAATGCGCGGAAACTATAAGCCAATATTTACTTGACCAACTGCACTTCAAGATACCTACAAAACTTCTGAATTGGAAGTTAGACGGCATGAAATTTTGGACTCGTAATCTAGAACTCTTCAATTATACCAGCGAATGGCAAGGGTATAACATTTCGCGCTCAATATTTGATAAATGGGTTGCGGATAGAGCTGTGAAAAATGGGGCAAAAGTTTTTTGCAGTTCCAAAGTAGTTGGACTTGAACACGACTCAAATAATTTTATTAATGAGGTTCACATTCGGCAAAATGACTCTGTTTCCATTATCTCTCCAAAGTACGTAATAGCAGCAGATGGTGTGCATTCAACAATAGCCAGGAGGATGGGAACTTTCAAAAAGAAAAAGAATTCAATAGGTTCGGTCTTGGCATTCGATATTGATAACATTTCATTAGATCACCCGAGGCTCGATCAGATATTTTTTGGGGACTTTGCCCCATCTGCCTATGCATATATTATGCCAAAAAGTAAAAATACTGCAGGAATCGGAGTTGGGACTAGTATTGATAGGCGGAGAGGTAAACTGGAAGACTATTTTTTTCAATTTACTAATCTGCCGTCAATAAAAAATCAACTTAATAAATTCAAGATTATCGACGAAAAGTCTGGCGATGCCCCCATTTCGAGTTCTATTGGCAAGGTGGCTACTGGAAATGTTGCCTTTTGTGGGGATTCAGCGAATCAAAACATAAAACCATTTTTAGAGGGAATTTTGCCAGGCATAATATGCGGGGATGAGACGGCTAAATATGTTTTTTCGCAGTTTACAAAAGATGCTCGCCTCAGCGGAACTGATTTGCAATTGCGAATTGACAAACGTTTGCCACTTATCTCCGAATCTAATCAGATAAACTCCGTTATACAAAGTGAAAGTAAAATAAGTCCTGATATTAAAGATTTAATAAGTATGGGAATTTTTTCAGGCAGAATTAATCCAGGAGAAGTTAACACTTTTTTAGAAATGAATGAATCTGAAATAGTTTCCAATTTACGATCGAAGAAAAGATAATGTGTTAAAACTCTCATTTGTGTGTCTGTCAGTCGTTTCAGGAGAGAAGTAATCCTCTCCCATAGTAAATGCAATAAAATAATCGGAATTTAATTTATTGAATTGTGCTCTCATCATACTTATTTTACGCCCAAGGGTTGAAATCCATGATACACACCCAATGCCAAAAACAAATAGTGGGTTGTCATCGTTTAGTTTATCTATCAGGTTGAACGCTTCTTCTTTTAACTTCCCACCAGAGGATGTCAGCAGCTCGATTTTATTGCCTTTTATTCCGTGGGAAAAGTAAAATGAATTGCCCAGAACTCCTCCTACTGCCATCGGGCACATAAAGTTAACTTTGTCTCGATATCCAAACGGGATGAAAAATGTTTTTTTATGAAGCTTTTCATCGATGCGATCCAAGGGGATGCCGGTAACTTCACAGAATTTAGATATCGCAGGCATTCCTTCTATTTCGCTAATAATTCGGCCATCTGTACTCATTTTAGTGACTGTCAATATTTTTCCTGTAGCGTCATACCCGTGAATTGTCCTGATCTTTGTTTTCATATCAACAAATTGGAGTGCAACTGTTGAGTTTTTCTGAACTCTTTCAGAAAAAAACTCATATGCATCCAATACTTTATTATCGTCGCATGTTGATCCACCTATAATATTACTGGTTGCATTAAATTTTGAATATCCTTCGATTACTTCTTCTTCTCTACCAAACCCCATTTGAAAATTTTCAGTTGAAAATTTCATCATACTTCTTAAAATGGCTGAAAATGGTGCTGATTTTACAACAAATTTTTCGCCTACAATTGGCATTCGAGGGCGAATGGGGCCAGATGTAAATTCTATTATCGAATTATTATTCCCTTTATCAAAATCCTTTGAAGCCTCCAAAATTGCATTTCCTGGATTTTTTTTCGTGTTCGACCCTGTTCCTGATTTTATTTTCCCAGGAGGGGCAGAAAAAACGACAACTGCAACACCACGTGTAAATTCACCTTCTCGAGACATGAACCCTGCGATTGTTCCCCCAATCAACTGAGTGTTTTTTTCTTTGAAGAATCTGATTTTATTGAACATTTTTTGGAATCCATTGTTAGACTTATAATGAATTGTGCATAGAAGAAGTATTGCAGTAATGTTGCCGCTAACTTTTGAAATGGCTAGTTTCGCAGCTTCATCAGTGGCATTTTCTGGCAAAAGGTTTGTACTAATTCCAACTCCTACTTGCATGTCCATTCCATTCCAATTTATCGATTCCTAATAAACATACCTGAATAATATGCTATATTTTAGAATTTTTTTATCAACAAGTTTGCGAAATCCTTATTTTTCATTACAGTTGCTTTAATGTCCATCTGTGGTTCGTCCTTAAGTCCGAATTCCCCAAAACAATCCTCTAGATTTTTCCCTTCATGTGCTTTTAAGCAGGGGTCTGCGACTCAACTATCCTACTTTTTCTCCAATCCAATATAGCATTCGCGCCGTGCGAACCACGAGTTTCCGACGTGAACAACGGTCCACTTTCCTAGTTTTTGTCCCATTTTGGGAATGGCTTCGAAGTCTTTCCCCTGGAGGATTTTCTGGGTGAGGATGGCATGAGTGGCTCCGGGGTTCTTTTTGTCGAAATTCAGGAATATTTTCTGCGCGTGGGCCGGATTCACGTTGATGTCCATGACGATGAAGTCAACATTCTGTTTGAGCTTGGGGGCATTTTCGGCCTTTTCGTGAACATAGGTGACCTTCTTATTTTTCTGGAGTTTCTTATCCAAAAGGGTGCGATCGATGGCCGTGATATGAGCGGCGCCTTCCTGGAGTAATAGTTGGGTCCACCCTCCCGTGCCGCATCCTAAATCGGCTCCTCGTTTCCCTTTGGGGTCAAAGTGGAACTTGTGGAGGAGGAATCGGAGCTTTTGTCCACTGCGCGTGACGAATCCATTTTCTGTGACGCGGTAATCCATGGGGGCGAATACATGCTGGGTGATGGATAAAGGCTGCGTGGTCACGAACAACTCTTTCCCATTTTGTATAACGAACCAAATGCGTTCCTCATTGTGGGGATTCATTTTCACCCCTTTCTTTTCCAATGCTATTCCAAGTTTGACCTCTACATCTCTCCCCGTGAGAGTGGGGTGGTTGAGAACCCATGCTCGCAGGGCATAGGTGTTTGTTTGGAGTGATTTTTTCTGGATGTACTGTTTGATTTCCGTTTCGCTTTTGCACTTTTGGACTGGTTGAGCGGAAATGAGGAAGGGTTGGATGTCCTTCTTGAGGAATAGCTTGTCTTCCGCGCGCGCGAGGAATGTTTTTTCCCTCAGAAACGTGGGTTTGAGCTTGTTGGTTGTGAGAAACTCATCAAGTTTTCTCGAGAAAGAAGGGTTGAATGAGACAATGTGCCAGTGTTTGACCATACTAATCCTCCTCGGTGATTCTCAAGTATTTTTTCAGTATTTTTTGAGACCCTTCCTTCTCTACGATTTCCCATGCTTTCTTGTAGGGAGGATTTTTCTGGCATCGTTGGATATCTCTTTCTTTTCGATTAGTGCCTCGGGATGTTTCATAGATGATGGCATGCACCGAGTGGACTAGAATATGGACCTGCATAAGGAAGGGTTCTTGCGGATAATCTTTGGCGAGTTTTTCTGTCGCGTCACGATAAAGGGAGTGTTCCAAGAGTGCATTGTGGATAAGCTCATGAGTGAGGATGTCTGCCGCGTCTTCAATATCAAATGGTTTTCCGTTCCGCTTTGAGAGTGAGAGAGTGAGTGGTCGTGAGAATGATCCAATGGCAAGCGGAAGCATGGTGACTTCAATCTCTTTTCGTTCCCATGAAATTCCGAGAATGCGAGTCATTTCACGTAGATGCTGGGTGAAGAGGTTCTTCCGTGCTCGAATTTGTTCAACCAATTGATTAAACTCTCGGGGTTCAATTCGAGGGGGTTTTGTTAATCGGAAGTCCCACCACTTGCCCTCGTACACGGGGCTTGTATAGTACTTGATTTCTGGAATATTCATACAATATCCTTTGTTTTTCGGTTTAAATGATGGTTCTTTTGAAAAGTTCAACCATCCGGTTGATTCGTGTTTAACCGCACCTATATTACGCGCCCATCCAGGGGTTTCCTATGGGTTTGTCCCTCAAGGATACCGTATTGGTCCAGGCCATGCTTCAGTTCGAGGACATCGGCTTCATGGAGTGGCACTGCCGCGTTCTCAAAACCCTCACTACGACTCCTCAGTCGGTGCGGGAAGTGGCCTTCAAGACGGGTCTATTCCAATACCACGTGAGAGGGGTGGTGCAGGACCTATTGGGGTTGGGTTTGATTGAATATACGCGGTATGGGCTGCAGTTAGCCGATGAGCACGCGATGCTTCTCCAATTAGTGGAGTGTTGCGAAGGATGTCCTAAAAAAAAATCATCCGACTATGAGGCCGCGTTTGAGGTGGCGGTTCCAAAGGTAGTGGCGTTGAAGCGGCAATACTCGTTTGATTAAATCAGTATCCCGCTTTCTGGAGTCGTTCAAACGCTTCCTTGATTTTTTCTTTTCCGGTGGCATAGGAGATGCGTACGAATCCTTCTCCTTTGCTTCCGAATTCGTTTCCGGGAACCATGAGTACTTTGGCTTTCTTGAGCATGCCATGCACAAAGTCGGTTGATTTTTTTCCGTTCATGATTTTGGGAAAAACGTAGAATGCTCCTTCCGGGTCTACTTCCACGTGCAGCGTGTCTAAATCTTTCATGAGCTTGAGGACGATCTTCCTTCGTTCATCGTAGCTTTTCTTCATGCGTTCAACATGGGACTTGTTCATCTCTAACGCCGCAATGGCTCCATACTGATTGGGTGTTCCCGCGGCGAGGGAGGTGTAGATGTGAATTTGAGAGATGGTTTTCAATAGTTCATGGTGCCCGGCCACATACCCCAATCGGTATCCCGGCATGGCGTAGGATTTGGAGAACGAATGGAAAGTAAGAACGTGGTCGTGGAGTCCGTTCAGGGAGGCCATGCTCACGTGTTTGGCTTTTCCAAAGCAGAATTTCTCATAGGCTTCATCTGAGAATACGATGAGTTCGTGTTCCACCGCGATGTCGGCAATCTCTTCCAGGATTTTTTTCTTCAATACCGTTCCAGTTGGGTTGGAGGGGGAGTTGAGAATGATTCCTCGTGTTTTGTTGGTGATTTTTTCCTCCAATTCTTCCGGGTGGATTTGAAATCCATCCTTGGAGGTGAGGTTGTACGACACGGCTTCCCCCGTGACTAAATCCACCATGGGGGTGTAGGCTAAGAAGGAGGGATTGGGCACGAGGACTTCTTCCCCTGCGTCCACCACACTTAACAAGCCCATCAACAATGCCTCGGTGCTTCCCGCGGTGACGCATATTTCGTGCATGGGATCATCCAAGCGTATTTTGTTTTCTTTTTTCAGTTTACGAGCAATGGCTTCTCGCAGGGCGGGGATGCCGGGGATCGAGGAATAGTGCGTCTTTCCTTCCTTGAGGGCTTGGATGGTAGCGTTGATGACTGGTTGGGGGGCATCAAAGTCCGGTTCCCCAGGTCCTAATGATATGACGTCCTTGTCTTCCTTGGCAATTTTCATTATCTCTTCAAATTCCGAATCAGGGAGTTCTTGCACTCTCTCCGAGAGGATGTGTCCCCACCTTGATTTGGGGATGCGTTTGACGTGCTTCATGCGGGAGGTGCGGGTTTATCGCTTATATATTTGCGCGATTATTTGGGTAGGATGGTGTCCACCCCGCTGAAAAAGCCTCGTTGGTCCCGGGGCCCTGTGAATAAACGATTGTCTCACTATCCACATGCGCCCTACATGAAGAGTGCATGGTTCAAGGTTGCGGGGGATAAACGAGGCCTATTTCCGGCCAGGATGTATTCTCGGCGTACAAATTTTGTGCATTTCGAAGATCTCCCAGAGGCCACTTCGCAACTCCACACGCATTTGCGCACGTCTCGCCGGATGACCTCGTTGCCTTCTTCGGTTGATTTATATGAGATATTCAAGTCCCTTGCGAGCGGTCATCGTACTCGTTTTTGGCACATCGCGTCCCTTAATGCCAAAGGGAAAGTGGTGGGCTACTATTCTCTTCACGTGACGCCACGTTTTCTCTCTCGTTTGAATACGAAGAAAATGATTGAATTGAAGCGGGCTCTCCATCTCCAGTCGCGAGGGAAGAGTCCCAAGCACGTGGATGGGCGTCCCATGTTTCCTTCTGAATCGCATCTGTTGAATCATGCGAATCAAATATTGAGATTGAATGGATTGCAGTTTAGAGCAACGCCCATGTCAGGGTATCGTTTCACAAATGGACATTTCGTCTCCGTAAACGTGAAGGCGCCCAAGAAGACTAAAGGATAATCCGCACGTCCACGGCTTCGGTGGTGTCCGCGGTGGCAATGACGGGGTTGAGGTCGAGTTCCTTGGGTTCTTTCTCCACCATGAGTTTGGATACGCCCATGAGGAGTTGCACGAGTTGTTTTTCATCGATTCCTTTTCTTCCTCGTGTTCCTTCGAGGATAGGGTGGATTTTAAGTTCGTGGAGCATCTCACTCGCGTCTTTTTCATTAATTGGGGCGATGCGCACGCTGGAGTCCTTGAAGACTTCCGTGTAGATGCCTCCCATTCCCACTAACACCGTGGGTCCGAATTGGGGGTCCATTTTTCCTCCCACAATTAATTCGACTCCTTTTCGCATGGGTTGGATGATAATGTATTCGCATCCCTTGATTTTTTTCATCTCATGCACGGCCATCATGGCATCGTGAGAGTTGGAAATGTTGAGCTTGACGCCCCCCACATCTGTCTTGTGGATGAGATGTTTTCCGGTGGCTTTCATGGCCCATGGGAAGGGGAGATTTTTCTCGAGTCCCATCACATCTTTTTCTTTCACGGCCTTGTGCATGGGGCACGTTGGGATTTTGTACGAGTGAAATAATTTTTGGGCCGCGAGGTAGTCCATTTGGGCAACGGGTTTTGGTTGGGTTGTTTTTTTCATGGCCTTCATGTCTTTCTCTCACTTTTTTTCCTTTAAAATGCTACTGGGCTCTCCGGATGAGGATGGTGTTGAATTCCACTCTAACATCGAATGTCCCTTTCCCTCGCAGGGATTGGGTAATGGTTTGTTGTAGCTTTTTTTCCAGGTCAGGGTCTCTCATCTTCCGTACAGGATAGGAGACGAATACTCCTCCTTCTTGGAGTTTGGTGACTAGTTTTCCCACGTATTGGCTGAAGGGTTCCACTCCACTTTGTGTGAGGAGGTGTTGGAGTCCGTGGTGGGAGAAAATAATCCCCACGCTCTTCTCCTTGAAGAAGCGAGGCAGTTGTTCGTGGGGTCGTTGGATGGTTTCCACGAGTCGGTTGTTTTTCCATGTGCGATAGGAGTCTCTCCCATATCCGATGCAGCGGGTCATCCCCCTTGTTTCGCGTGCGAGCTCGGATAATGCGCGCGTGTTTCCAGTTCCCCATTCCAGAATTACAACGGGTTTTCCTTGTTGAGAGTGAAGTCTTTTGGTTTCCTCCACCAGGTCAAAATTGGGTCCCACATAGACTCGATGGTATTTTCGTACTTGGGCGAGGGTGGTGGTGCTGCTCTTGAATTTGGCCCCACGTGCCTTGGTGAATAGATGCCTGGCTCCCGTGTGGGGGCCCCTCACGGCGCGTTCTTCCATCCGACTCCCTAACGTGCGGTCGAGGGCGGGTCGCCTTGCTCCGGATCGTTTTCCTCCCCATACTGGCATGGTTCCATTTCTCGTTCTTGGGCTATTTAAGGCATTTTAGCCTAATCAAAGGGTTTTATTTATAAAGAGTCTTCGACCATGAGTGGTTAGAACGACTGATATTGCATTGGTTTTTCGTTCCGTTTTGACCGGGTCGCGGTCGCTTTTTTGAGGTCGAAAACACGCCTGTTTTCGGGAACGCACGATAAACCGTACGGCAATCACACTCGTAATAAAACAAAACTAGAGGTTAGACAAACATATGTCAAATTATTCACTCACGGTCCATGGGGCCGGTAAAGAAATTGGGCGTTCATCTTTCGTATTGAACGCCGAGGATGAACGTATCCTGTTGGATTACGGAGTCAAGTTTACTCCGGAAGAGACAGAGTATCCCCTTCCCATTAACGAAAAACTCGATGCGATGATTCTTTCGCACGCGCACTTCGATCATTCCGGGTTTGTTCCCGCGTTGTCGAAGACAAATCCTACGAACATCTTCACGACGCTTCCTACGCTGGAATTGTCCAAGATGCTCTGGCAGGATTCATTGAAGATCGCGGACAAGGAAGGAGAGACTCCTATCTATTCGCAGGCCAACATTGACACGGCCATCAAGAACACGATTGGGATGAACTACAACAAGCCCATCGATGTCACGCAGAAAGCGCGACTCGAATTTGTGGATGCCGGTCACATTTTGGGCAGTGCGATGGTCAAGCTGGATTTGAAAGAGAAGACCTTCGTCTACACGGGAGACTACATGGCCTCTCCGATCCGATTGCACAACGGAGCCGACATCAAGGGATTGGGTAAGATCGATTACTTGATGATGGAATCCACGTATGGGAATCGTACGCACCCGGACCGAGAGAAGACCATCCAGGCCTTCGTCGGAAAGATCCGCGAAACCCTCGATCGAGGCGGACACGCCATTATTGCGGCGTTTGCGATTGGTCGAACGCAGGAGATTTTGGACATTCTCTTCGAGCATGGTGTGGATGCCCCTGTCTTCATTGATGGGATGTCTCGCCAGGCCACGGAAGTCTACGATAAATTTCCTGCCTACAACAAGAAGCCTAAGGTTGTGCGTCGAATGTTGGAGCAGTTGAACTTCGTCCGACACCCGGGTATTCGTAAGCAGACCCTCAAAGAGCCCTCGGTGATTGTAACCACGGCAGGAATGTTGGAAGGCGGTCCGGTCATGTATTACCTGGACAAGCTCCACGATGATGAACGATCCACCTTGTTGATCACGGGATACCAGGTCAAGGGAACGAAGGGTCGTACCTTGCTGGAGACTGGAAAAATTGAGTTGGACACGAAGACGGTCGAGCCGAAGATGGAAATCCAACGCTTTGACTTCTCCGCTCATTCAGGCCACGATGACCTGTTGAAGACGGTCCAGACTCTCTCTCCGGAGCATGTTCTCTTGATCCACGGTGACACGTTGATTAGTGGGGAATTTGCCGCCGAATTGAAGGGATTGGGCTTCAAGGTCAGCAATCCGGGAGTCGGGGAGACGGTGCGCCTCTAAAAAGAGGGCTCGTTTCTCATTTTCTTATTATGGCCTCTCGCGTTTCGTCTCGTTTTTGTCCGAAGTGCGGGAAAACAGAAGGGGCGTTCATCGGTTCCTTCTGTCAGGCCTGCTATTTTCACGATCATCCTAACTTAGTGATGATTCCTCCTAATTTGGAGCTCAACACGTGTAATTACTGCGGCAAGGTTTCCCTTGCGGGGAAATGGATTGAGTGGGATGATGCCTTAGTTCGCAAGTGGATTGAGGATCAGATCAAAGTTAAGGAGCTCCAGCTTCCCACGTTTCATATTGATGTTGTACAAAGCAAGCGTCAGCCGAAGGAACGACACGTCACCATTACGGTGAAAGGAATAGTCCAGGATTCTCCATTGGAGTATGTCGCCCACTCCCTGTTGATCGTGCGTGGCGGGATTTGTAACGATGATATGCTGGTCACGTCCAACTACTATGAGGGAATTGTTCAAATTCGTTTCACGGATCGTACGCCGGAGAAAGTGAAGAAGATTCAGCAGCAGATTGATGATGCCCTGGCGCCCATCCAGAAGAATGATTCCAAAGCCGTCGTGGTGAATTGGGTGTTGCAGAAGAATGGGATGGACGCGTGGATTGTTTCAGGCAAAGCGGCCAAGGCCGCGGCGATTTATGTTCAGCGAAAAAACAATGGAACCCTGTCCATGTCGGGTAAGCTTATTGGAATCGATTCTCATACGAATAAGACGAAGAATCGGATGACGTATTTGGTTCGCATTCCGTAAATAGATTTTTTTCTTGGCGAATTTACGCTTCGATGTTCTTGAACACTTCGAGTATTTTCTCGACGGGCATTTGGGTGATGATGAGGGCGATTTTTTCGTTTTCCGCGATGCGCTTGGCAATCGGATCGACTTTCTGGCACCCATGCAATACGACCACGCTGGGTCGGAGTTCGGTGGCGAATCGTCCAACTTTAACGGCAATCATAGGACTTCGTCCGTTCTCCACTTGAGTGAAAATGAGTGCACGCTCGGGAGTCTTCCCGTACATTTGTAAGTATTCGTGCACGGGCGTATCGAGGATGACTTTCAGTGAGTCGATGACTGTGTATCCATACACCGTCAATTCTTTGAGTTTGAGCGGGTTGGCAATGCATTCTCCTTCTATTTTTTCTAAGAAATCCTTTCCCGGCATTCCCCCGTTGAATTCGTGGATGTCAAATACTTTTTCTTTGGGTCCGTCGTCGCGGGATAATTGTTGGGTGACTTTGCTTCCCTTGTTCTTGTCTATTTCCATTAACGCATCCACCAATCGGTTGATGACGGCAATTCCCGGACTTTTTCTCCTTCCTCCTTCGTAGTCGGAGATAGTTGAGGAGCTCACTTTGAGGAATTCGGCGAGTTCGGTTTGGGAGATGCCGAATATTTCTCTCCACTTCTTCATGGATCCACCGGGATCCTTCGATAGGGTGATTTCTCCGGCGATGGTAACTTTGAGCTGGTCCATGGTCGATAGTTCGGCGAGCGTCTATTTAAATCTACGGCAAAAAGCGTTCTTCTTTACGTTGAGGGAATTTCCTCCACCCAGAGGGTGTTATTTCCATCCCTGCATTGTCGGGGGTAGGATTCCATCACGGGGTACCATTGGGCACACTCCTCAAATGATTGAGTGGGAATCGGTTGGATGAATTCAGTTCCATCCGGAAGGATACACTTTCCCGGATAGGATTTGAGATTGGGATAACCCGCGTCCACGCATTCCTGATAGGAGTGAATCGTGGAGGGATCTGGTTTTGCGGTTGGAAGGTTATCGAAAATAATCCACAGGCCCAATCCAACGAGTAGAATTCCAAGGAGGAGTTTGATGGGAGACTTTGTGGGTGGGGTCATTCCATGAGAATGGAAGAGGGACTATTAATTCCCCTCGTTTTGGTTCGGAAAGAGCCTCCGATGGGAGTTGAACCCACGACCTCCAGTTTACGAAACTGGCGCTCTGCCACTGAGCTACGGAGGCGATTATTCTATCATTTGGCCTGGAGAGGCATTTTAAATCCTGGGGCCGGTCTTGAGGGGTATGGTTCCGCGCAGGCCCCAGGGTGGGGATTCATCGTATTTCCGTCGGCGGGTAGGGCACGTGAATAATGTCCATTATTTTTTCCTGGGGAGTCGAGCACCCGAGACAAAGAAAAAGTCGACTCCCAATCTCACGCACGAATTGCGTCAGTCGGGTTTGGCCAAGAAAAAGCCGGGGGAGCCGTATTTGGTGATGACTAACTGGGGAAAATTCAACAAGTGGATCCGTCAAGGTTTCGGTAAACCTTGGAAAAAATTGTCTGAGATTCAACAGGCAAGAATCATCTCCTCATTCGTGGGAGGGCATCTCACCGAGGCGTATTTTCCCAGGCCGTTCCCTCCAAACATACGGAAGGTGCCCTATAACGTGGAGACTCGTCGCGGGATGTGCAGCTTCTTCCGATATTTCTTAGGGTTGTATGGTTCATTTCGTCGGGATGCGAGGCAGCGGATGAAGGATTCTCATCCTGAGGCACGGGAAACAGCGGAGAGGGAATTTTTACTCTACTCGGATTTGATTTCGGCCGCATATGCCACCATACGAGCAATTGAAGAAGGGAAAGTCCGCTGGTAGGGTGAGTATATCATGACCAAAAACAGACGTAATATTCAAGGTTCCCGAAGGAATTTTGTCCGAAAAGCATGGGACCTGTTGAATCCTTCCCTTCAGGAGGAGCGTTTTACCATTCCTCAGTTGCGTAAATCATTGCACCGCGGGGGGCTCATTAAGCGCGAACGCCAACGCATGTCTTTCACTCGCTCCGCACACGTGCGTCACTGGTTGGCGAATGGGCTGCCAGTGGATTATCGGGACCTTCCTCCTGCCCGCAAAGCGTGGGTGGTGAATACTCTCCTCCGTGTGCTCGCCTTTGGTATCCTCCGTTCCCAGAAGGGGTGGGAGTTGCGGGAGCCAGGAGAGCTTACTCCGGTGATGCAGCGTCGGATTACCGATTTAATTCGGGAACAGGAAGAGAAAATGGTCCGGGATGAGATTGAGATGGGTGGTATGCAGAGCCAGAGTCGCATGAATACTTTACATCGTAGGATTACACGTCGGAACAATCTTATTTCGGCACTGGATGCGGCGAGTGATAGCCTCCGTAATCATCCCTGGTGAGTCGTTTCGCTTTTCGTCTGCTCACTCGGCCAAGTCTTCGAACTTTTTTTGTCCGGTGGAAAATTTCCAGAATATTTCATCTAAATCATCCACTTCCACGCGCTTCTGCTTCATGGTGGTGCGTTCGCGCAGGGTAATGGAACGATCCTCGAGGGATTGATAATCAACCGTGATTGCATACGGCACTCCCAATTCATCCATGCGTGCGTATCGCTTCCCAATGCTTCCCGCCTCATCATAATACACGCGTAGGTTTTGGGAACGCATGTGGGAGGCGAGTTCCTCTGCGTGTTCCGCCAGGCCATCCTTCTTCATGAGTGGATAAATAGCCAAGTCGTACGGAGCGACTTCTTTGGGCAGGTCAAGGAATACTCTTTCTTCGGGACCGCGCTTCTCGTTTCGATAATTCGCGTCGAGCATCACCAGGAATGTGCGATCAACCCCGGCGGATATTTCGAAGATGTGCGGGACAAACTTCTCCGCAGTCCCTTCTTCCTTCACGCTCAAGTCTTGTTTGCTTTCTTTTCCATGCGTAGAAAGGTCATGATCGGTTCGGTAGTTGCAAGCGGCCAATTCCACCCACGCCTTGTCCATTTGCACCTCAAAGTCCCAGGTTTCCGCGGCGTAGAATGCGCGCGCATCTTTTTCCAATTCTCGGAAACGCATTTGGTCGAGGGGGATGTTGAGGGAGTGGAAGAATTGTTGCGTGCGTGCGAGATAATACGCGACGAGTTTTCCAGAGACAATTTTTTCCTCCACGGCTTTCTCACAGGTAATAGTGTGGACTTTCTTGTCACTCAAGAGGTATAGGTTGAGCGGATAGTCGTTCACCTCATCCCATTTTTCCACTTCGTTGATTTTGGCGGGATTGAAGAACACTTCCACGTCCATTTGTTCAAACTCACGTGAACGTAATAGTCCTTGTCGAGGGGCGATTTCATTGCGGAAGGCCTTTCCCACCTGTGCGATTCCAATAGGTAGTTTGATTCGTCCGGTCTTCCACATGCGAGGGAATGCGAGGAAGATGCTCTGGCACGCTTCGGGTCGCAAGTAGGCGTGTACACCGGTCACGGCGCCAATGTCTACTTTCATCATCATGTTGAATTTGGTTGAGCGTGGAAACGGCTTCTTGTCTTTAGGACAAACAATCTTGAGTTCGCTTAATTTTTTATCAAAATACTCCAAGGGGGCTCCCTCAGGAATCTCTTCCCCTGTTTTCTCCTCAATGAGTTTGTCGGCACGGTAGGGGGTTTTGCACGCTTCGCAAATAACCAAGGGGTCGTTGAAATTTTCTAAATGTCCGGAGGCCTTGAACACACTTTCGGGGAGGGTGATGCTTCCATTAATCTCGAGGTTTCCTTCATTCTCAACAAGTATGCGTCGCCAGTGCTCGATGAGGCGTTGTTTAATCTTGTTCCCTTCCGGGCCATAATCGAAGAATCCCGCAGGGGAATTGGGGTGAATCTCAGCTGCAGGGTAGAACAGTCCCCTTCGTGCCGCGAGGTTGGTGGTCTCATTGACGGGCATGAGGATTGGGAGGGGAGGGGGTTCTTTTAAAGCCTATGAGACCCACTCCCTATCGTATGGTCCTCCAAAAGCCCTTTTCGGGGGGTAATAAGATCAAGGAACTCCGTTCACGTCTCGTCAAGCAGAACCGTGAGGCCGTCTCCGTGGGACTCTCGGGGCCCGACACCCACGTCGTGCGGGCCGTCCAGACGATGAAGAACGTGGAGTCGCTGTTCAACTTGTTATACGAGCAAACCATTGAGTGGTATTCCTTGCATTTTCCCGAGCTCAAGCAGGTGGTTCGCGACCCCTCGGTTCAGCTCTCCATGATTGTGCGTATGGGGGGAAGGAAGGACTTTTCCCAGGATGGGCTGAAGAATTTCTTTTCCGATGAGGGAAGTTTTGATCGTGTGCTAGGTCAAGTGGAGCGTAGCGCCGGAGGAGATATCTCTCCCGCGTCTTTGAAAGCCATTCAAGGGGTGGCACGCGTGGCGTTGCAGCTCAAAGAGGAGCAGCGCACGTTGCAGGATTTTGTCACGAAGCAAATCATGGAATTGGCCCCCAACCTTTCGAGTTTGGGAACCCCTCTCATCGCCGCGCAGTTGTTGGGAAAGGCGGGAAGTTTGAAGCGCTTAGCCGAGATGCCCGCTTCGACTATTCAAGTGTTGGGTTCTGAGGAAGCGTTGTTTTCACACATCAAAAATAGGACGCGTTCTCCCAAACACGGGTTCATTTTCAATCACCCCTACATCAAGACCCTCCCTAAGCATGTTCGCGGGAGAATGGCGCGCACGCTGAGTGGAAAATTAGCCATTTGTATCCGCATGGATGTGTTCGGGAAGGACAATATTGCCCCTTCGTTCAAGCCTAAGTTGGAAGCCCTTTCGAAGAAGCTCGCCAAGGAACCTTTCAAGAAGAAAAGTCCTCGTTTCGCCCGGTGATTCGGTATGAATCCTCGTCTGCGTAAAGAGGGGAAGAATTACTTCACTCTTTCGTTAGTGAAAAACCCCCGCTTGTATGGGGAGCGCATTATCACGGATGAAAAGGGAGAATGGAGAGAATGGAATCCTTTTCGTTCCAAGCTTGCTGCCGCGTTGGGCGCGGGGTTGCATGAGTTGCCCATTGTGGAGGGTGCAAGCGTATTGTATTTGGGCTCCGCCGAAGGCACGACCGTTTCACACGTGTCGGATTTGATTGGGGAAGAAGGGATTGTGGTGGGAGTGGATATTTCCCCCAAAGCCATGAGTACATTTGCTAAACTAGTTGAGGTTCGGGAGAATATTGTCCCGATGTTGGGAGATGCGAACACCCCTGAGGAGTATGCCAAGGAATTAGGGGATTTCTCGGCGGATGTGCTCGTGCAAGATGTGGCCCAGCGGAATCAAGCCGATATTTTCGTGAAAAACATGAAACTATTCGGGCGAAAAGGTACGGAAGGATTGTTAGTCATCAAGGCGCGCTCCATTGATTTTACGCAACCCCCTGAGAAGGTCATGGAGGGGGAATTGAAAATCATTAAAAAGCACTATACAATTGTCCAAGTGGTGGAATTGGGAAAGTTCGAGAAGGATCATTTCCTCATCCACTGTCGGTATTGAGATGGTACACATGAACAAATTAGCGGCCGGGGAATGGCACCGCGAGTTGACGCGGAAAAGTATCCATATCGGTCTGGGGTTGTTTCTGACGATTGTCCTCTCCGTCACGTCTGTTTCACTGTTTCAGTTTTTCCTCACGGGAATTCTCGTGGCGGGAATTTTCCTTGCGCTGATTGCCCACGCGCGCATTTTCCCTGTATTAGAGGATGTGTTGACGGAAGTTCATCGTCCCAAGGAATTGTTTCCAGGGGAATCGGCGTTTGTTTTCGTGTTGGGAGTGTTGCTTCCCACGTTTTTCTTCACGGATCCATTCGTGATCATGTTGGGGATTCTTGGCCTCACGTTCCAGGATGGTTTCTCCACCCTTGTGGGGAAGAAGTACGGACGCATTCATTTGCGTCACAACAAAACCGTTGAGGGTTCATTGGCCGGTTTAGCGGCGGCCTTCGTGGTGTTCTTAGCGTTGATTCCGGTCGAGCAAGCGTTCCTGTTGGCCCTCTTCGTGACGCTGGTGGAGCTAATTCCCCTGAACGATTCCTTTTCCATCCCGGCCTTCACGGCGGTGGCCGCGTCCCTGTTAGTGTAGGGTCGTTTTCCCCTCGTTGAGCGGGGGTTTATCAAACGTGCGGGGGCCAGCATTATTATCCCTGTATAAGGGCCCGTAGCTCAGCCTGGAATCAGAGCGGCACCGTCCTAAGGTGAAGGTCGAGGGTTCAAATCCCTCCGGGCTCGTAGTGCTTTTTTGGTCGAGCTTTTTCGTGAAAAAGATTTGTGAATGGGGCAAGACAAAGTATCCGTGACTAAGTCCCTGGGGATTTGCGCGATAGTCGTTGGCGTCGGATGGTGCTTGGGATTGACCGGATTCTCCCAAAATTGGCCGGGGTGTTTGCGGACTCCATGTATCGATAGAGTGCACGTAAATGGATTGGTTTCACGTGGGTGAAGAGTCGATTAGCCTCTCGTCGAGTGGATACCTTCAGAAATTTATATGGAGTTGTGTGGGAGGTGAATCCGTCGGAAGGGAACCGTTGCACGTTTAGGTGGAAGGGCGTCGTGTGCGTTCGTCGAGGATTGAAGTTTCCTTCATAAAATACGGCTCGTTTCTGTGCGTAGAAATCAATCGTGTGGATCTTTCCGTTAATGGGGACTTCTATCGCGAAATGGAGGCTTGGTTGGAGGGAATGTTCGTTGATGAGTTCTTGGACGAGCAACTCCGGATTGTATCCTTTTTTCTTGAGTCGATCTAACATGACGATTGTTAGGTCCATGCAGGGTCCGAGGAAGTTGGTTTCTCCGCTTTGGACTACTTGCTCCGGGGTGCGTCGCCAATACTTACGATGAAAATCATCGGGTGTCCATCGTTCTAAGTGGATGTTCCGCTGGACCCATCGTATCTCTTTAACTACAGTCGCGATTTCTTTTCGATTAGTGGTCATCCAATCATCTGCTTTTTCTTCACGTTGCGATTTGGACGGTAAGTGGATCCTTCTGGATGACGTCTCCCGTCTTCGGGTCTAAGTAGGATATCTGCACCAGGCAGTTCTGCGTACTTCCGGGAAGGGCAGAGATGGGCGCGGTGATTTGCAAGGTGGTCGTCTTGCTGCTCCCGTTCTTTCCTTTCTCTTCGAGTTCGAGTCCGATGAAGAATTCCGTGTCCAATTGTTTGATGTACTCGCTGCACGTTCCCACGTCCATCAGGATGGAATCAATGGCCAATCCTCCCGTGTTTTCAATCTTCAAGAGGGCGTTCTTGGCGTCGTATTGTCCGGTGACAGAATCCTTGTTGATGGTGTACGTCTTGACTCCCGTGCTTCCATCTAAGGTAATCTTCAGATCCACTAAGGCTTCGGTCAGGTTGAGCGTGAAGGGGATGGTTTGTGTCCAGAATCCCGTGAATACCTTGAGTTCTCCCGTAATGGTATCTGTGACCGCGGAGGTGGGGGCCATGATGTTCATGACCACCGGAATGCTTTCGGACTTCTTGGGGGCATTAAATGGAGGGGAGGGGTTCCATGAGAACCACCCCGCGACCTGCGTAAAATCATTCTCCTGCGTGGATTTGATTTGCACGTCCGCTTTTACCGTTTCCGGGCTATCCACTTTTCCCGGGTTGCGGATGGTAAATGTTTTGGTGAATAGTTTGTTGGCCGTCACTGCAAACGTTTGAGGGGTTTTAGGATTCACATCGAGTGCGAATGATTTGAATAGGGTGTAGCTCGCACCCTTGCTGTTGGTGGTGTATTTCACGCGGATGGTTCCTTTTTTCGTGTCGCCGTTGCTGGCATTCTTTACGGCCGTGGTGGAGGGGACGGTGATGGATAGTGTGACGGGCAGCGTTTGGTTGGGATTCAGGGTGAGCGTAGCAGGCTGTGTGGCAATCTCGAGTATTTTGGGGTCGAAGTCTCCCCCGTAGGCGAGTTCGATGGTCTGTGCTTTCGTGGATTTATTTTCGAGCGTGAGCGTGCCCGTTGCGGCAGTCTGCCCAACGACGAGTGCGGAGGGGAATGATAGGTTGGTGATGATGACGGGGATGTTCTTCTCCACCACGGCTTTCTCTTCTTGTCCGGCTTCCTTATTGGCCGCATCAACCGTGATGAGGGTGTCTTCGGGGTTTTCGTATTCGGTGCTTCCTGCATCCCATTCTACGCGGTATTCCCCCGGTCGGAGTGAGAGGGTGGTGCTTCCCGCGAATGTTTTGATGGGGGAATTGGATGATCCTTCAAACAGTCGTCCTTCCACACTCGAAACAATCTTTCCTTCCGTGTCGCGGGCTTCGATGGATACATCCACGAGTGATCCGATGAAGAAATCATAGACGAAGAATCCCACAATCCCTAATACTAGCACCACGGCGATTTGTTTTCCGTGCTGCTGGATGATGTCTTTCGCCATGTCCGCGGGTCCGGGGGCAGGAGGGGCGTAGTCTCCTCCGCCGAAGGGGCTTCCGCCATAGGGATCGGGTCCAGCGTCCGTATTGGGGTCGTACATGAGGGCGAAAAAGGGCCAAATGCCTATTAAAGGTTCCCGCTTGCTACACCTAGGTATGGTCTCCCATGATGATTCCGCGGGGGTTGAACGTGACTCCTTGCGCGTGTTGGGCGTGTGTGCATTTTTCCTGCTGGTGTTTGCGTTGGCCTTTTGGATTGCAAATCCCAATGCCCCCAAGTCGGACTTTTCCACCCTCGAATGGGTTTCCTCTCCTGTGTTGAGCGAGGGAGATCTCTCCCCCACGTTGGAGTTTGAGATGTTGGTGTCCTCCTTCGAGAAGGGGATGCAGTCCTACACCTCCTACGCGTATGTGAATGGTCGCGAGGTCAAGAAAAATTCGTTTTCATTGGATGCAGGAGAGAAGAACGGGCTAGAATATTCCATTCCCCTCGTTCCCCAGCCTACCTTTCCCATTGAAGTGCGGGTGCGCGTGGAGAAGGTGGATGTGAATGGGAACATGGAAGGGAATGTTCCCCTTGAATTGGTAGATTGGATTCAGAACTAATTTTTTCGTGTTCAATTGACGCCGCTCATTTTCTTCTTGGCGGGGATTGATTCGTTGCTTTTCTTTTCAGTGGGAAGTTTTTCGGCCATTCGGGCGACTTGTCGTTCTTTCTCTCGCACCAATGCATCCAATTCCTTGATGAGCATTTCTTGTTCGCGTGTTTTGCGTTCTAATTGAGAAACCTTGTTCATGCTCTTCTCTTCAATCTCTTTCTTCATGGCGTGCTTCTTGTCCTCTAACGTCAATAGTTCCTTCGAGTAGAGGGCGCGCAACGAGGCCGTTTCGGTTTCGAGATCCAATGCGAGTTTTCGTGCAAAGTCTCGTTCTTTCTTGAGCAACGTAAGCAAACTCACGTGTTTCTTGGTGAGCTCATGCACCAAGTGTTCCAATTTCTTGGTTTTATGATCCAAGTGCATGTGGTGGTTCGTGTATTCGTCGAGCTTCTTCTTCCCTTGTTCCAGGTGATCGAATACGGCGTGCTTTTCGATGGCAAATTCTTGTAATAATTCCTGGAGTTCGTTCTCCATATCATTAATGGAGTGTTTTTCGACGGGTCCGAAGAATTTTTCTCTCTTCAGGAGGTCTCGCTCCTGCTTCATTTGTTGGAGTTCTTCATCCTTGGTTCGAATGAGTGAGAATAATTCCCCTTCCATTCCTTTCACGGGTTGATTGTTTGAGAGTGATTTTCGCAGGGCGATGTGCGCGTGTTCGTGTACGCGTTGGAGGGTGGACCATTGCCGATGCATGCGGGCTTCCAATTCCGCACCCAATGCGGGGGTGGTGACTTTTTCCGTCAGGTCAATCTTTCGATTTGTTTTGTCTTTTTCGAATTGGATATTTCGTTCCAATACTTCGCTTGTTTTTTTGAGGAATGTTTCGGCCTCCTTCACATCCACCTCTTTGAGTTCGGGTGTTTTGAGTTGTTCCATCTGGAAAAGGTTCAGCAACTCTTGGGTTTGTTTCGTGTGCGCGTGCCATTGTTTCAATCGTTCGAGTAGCTGGGCGCGGTTCGCCTGGTTCCAGGGGACCATGGGCAATGATTTGAGCGTGTGGAGCTCATTCTGGAGCTGGTCCAACACCAAGAGGGCTTCGGACATAGTGAATGGGGATGAATTTGCCCTATATATGGGTGAGGTTCCCCGCGCATGGGTCTATTAGGCGGCCTGTCTTCCGCGTATTCGTCTTCGGAAGGCATGCCAGGCGGTCTTGAGGCGGTTGGGTTGGGTTCCCCAATTCATTCCACGGGCGTTTCGGGCACTCGCCCCTGCCTGTTGATACGCGAGGGCGGCCCGTGCGTGGGGTTCGATGAAGGGTTTGGCGGCTTCAACTTGGGCTCGCCCAACCTTTTGTAGGATTGGGTTGCGTGTGTGGAGGTTCTCTATTCCTTCCCCATACATTCGGTATCCGGCCTCGCTTTCTTTTCGAGTCTTGGAGAGTTTTCTCTCGGCGATCGTTTTTTGGGCGGCCGGTAGGAGGGGGCCGAGCTTTTGGATTCGTTTCACCATCGCGTCGATTTCTTTCTTGCGTTTTTGCGCTCGGCGATGGAATTCTTTCTGGATGGGCGTTTTTCCTCTTCCGTGGAGGGATTGTTCCAGCAGGAAGGCATAATCCTCTTGATAGGCAGCCATGCGTTCCATTACGTTTTGATACTCTGCGATGATGCGCTCTTCTCGGCTGGTTCGCTTCTTGAATAATGGCATCATTCCTTGTGGGGTCGGGTTGCCTTAATTAATTCATTTGTTGCGCGGCGGGGCGTGCGTATGTTTTTATTCCAGGTTTTTCATTACCCTGCGTTGTTTTTTTTATGAATGTTTTTGACGGCGATGGGGTGGTGATTCAGGGTCGAGAGAAGTGGGTCATCGATCCCCACAAGAAGAGAATACAGGCCGACCACGTGATTGTCTCCCACGCGCATTCTGATCATGTGTCGATTGGGGCGGCCAATCCTTTCCCCTATTCCATGACTTCCCCCACGTTTGGTTTGATTGAGTCTAAAATCCCCCCCAAGGCGCAGACGCGCCAGCATTCGTTCAAGAAGCACATTCATGCGGAGGATGCGAAGTTTTCCTTTGTGAACTCCGGTCACATTCTCGGTGGAGGTCAAGTGGTCGCGGAGGGTTCATTGAAGGTGTGTGTGACCACGGATTTCAAGCTGCAGGATTCGATTGTCCTCCCAGGGGCTGAGATTGTTCCCTGCGACGTGTTGGTGATTGAGTCCACGTTCGGGATGAAGGAGTTTTCCTTCCCTGCACGTGAATTAGTGTATGAGGAGATGCGTGCATGGATGGCGGAGGCCGTGAAGAATAATCATCTTCCCGTCCTTGCGGGGTATGCCACAGGGAAGGCGCAGGAACTCACGAAGATTGTGAATGAGTATTCGGACTTAACTCCCTACGTGCATGAATCTATTTTTGACAAGAATACGGTGCACGATGCGCATGGGGAAAAGTTGGGAGACTATGTGAAGATTGATCACAACCTCAAGGAAGCGGAGTTGCTCATTCTCCCTCCCAGTTTGTGCGCTCCCCATGTACTTCATGCGATTTCTGTGTCTGCGGGGAAACCCATTGCTTCCGCAAAGTGCACGGGTTGGGTGTGGAAGGAGAGTTTTGATCGCACATTCCCCTTGTCTGATCATGCGGATTATGCGCAATTGTTGGAGTATGTACGGCAGTCGAATCCCAAGCAGGTGTATACCCATCACGGGTTTGAACGGGAATTGGCCCAATCCATCCAGAGGGAATTGAAAATTCCCGCGCGCCCCCTGAGTGAGGCGAAACAATTGGCGTTGGCCTCGTGTTAGGCTAGTTGAGCGTCTGAAAATCCCCGCATCTTTATAAATCACGGCCGGTTTGTTCGGGGATGGGTTTGTTGGATTCGGTGAAGAAGATTTACTTCTCCCTCGAGGACAAATATTACGAGGTCCTGGACGCGGTGCAGAAGAAAATTCCCGTCTATTCAGTCGTGGATCCCATTGACAAGATTGTCCCTTCATTTGGCGTGTTGTTGGCGGTTATTTTTCTCCTGCTGGGGGGGACGTTGTTCTTTGTGGCTGGGGGTATTTCTCTCTCGCCGGCGAACGTGACTCTTTCCCTTTCCTTCAATAACACCGACGGTGCTCCCGTGGAGGGCGTTTTAGTATGGGTCGAACTGGCCCCCGAGGCGGTTTCTCCTTCTCCGGATTTGGTGTTTCCTCTATCCAAGACGACCTCCGCACAAGGAAAAGTAACCTTCTCCCTTCCCCCGGGAATGTATGTAGTTCGAGTGGATGATGAGGCATTCGATCCCTTTTCACAGGAAGTGGAATTAGTTGAGAGCGCGTCAAAGATTTTTTCCCTCAAGTCCAGTGTTCCTCAATCCGCGTCGCGTTCCCTGTTGATTCAGGATTCCTCGTCGAGTATCCTGGGGATTATTTCTCCCGTTGAGATTCTCCTCACATTTTCCTGTCAATCCGGGGCCCCTCCTCTTTCGCAGAAGGTGTACAGCGGAAATGTTTCCATTCAGCAGCCTGCCGGATGCTTAGGAATGAGTGTCACGGTCTCCGTGAATGGGTACATCACCAAAACACAAGTTATCCTGGGCGACACCACCGTGATTAACATGCAGTCCTCGGCGGAATTGGTCGATGATGAAACGGTGAATCCCACTCCCTCCACGGGAACCGTGGAGGTCTACACGAAGGATGGGTCTAATTCGGGCGTGAGCGGGGTCCAGGTGAAACTGTACAAGGTTCCTCCGGCAGGATCCAATATTTTAGCGGATCAATCCTTGTCTGATTCTTCGGGGTTCTCCTTGTTCGAGAGCGCCTCCCCTGGAAAATATGTGGTGGTCGCCTCGAAGCAGGGGTTCAAGCAGACGACGAGTGCGGAATTCAATGTTATCGCGGGGGAGACCAACACGATAAATTTGTCCCTGCCCGTGAGTAGCACCAAGAAAAAATTGTTCGTTAAAGTGTTGAAGCAATCCGATCAGACCATCCTCGCGGGGGGCACGGTCACCTTGTTTGTTCAGTCGGTGGGCGGAAAGTACCTGGAGTATGACTCCTACACCGTGGATGGAAATGGGTTCGTGAATAAGGAATTGGCGGATTTCAATGGAACCACCCAGTTGGTCGTGCAGCACCCTAATTTCATCACGCAAATCCTACCCAACGCGGGGATATTCTCCGGTGACGAATCGAATCCACTTCCTATTCTCATGGAGGCCACGGGTGCAACAAACACGAATGGGTCCATTCCCAATGGGGTGATTGCGGATGTGAAAGTAGTAGATGAGATTAATTTCCCCGTGTACAATGCCACTGCGTATTTGTATTATCCCGATTTGAACGGGGTGTTAATCGGGGACATGAAGACGAATGCACTGGGGATTGCACGCTTCAAGGATCTTCCCGAGGGAAGCTACCAGGCCTCGGCCTCCACGAAGGATTTCGATGGGAGCAGTGCCAAGGTGGAAGGGGCGAAGGGGAAAATCATCACGCTGCAGGTGCCCCTGCAGGTGGGTTCTGCGCTGGTGGAAGTCACCGTGAAGTCGGAGCAGAATCAAATCATCTCGGACGCGAACGTGTCGATCATCAAGCTCTCCACCGATGCCGTGCAGGCGAAATCCTCCACGAATGCGCAAGGAGTCGCTCAATTGGGGGTGTTGTCGGACCAGACTGTGTATGTGAAGGTCGAGAAGCCGGGATACCTTGCATTTTCATCGGTGCCGTTTGATATTCTCAAGGATAATACGCACAAGATTCTCATCGAGGTCTCATTGACATCGGCGTCCCCGAGTGTGGATATGGCGTTGACGTCCATTTACCAGATTTCCGAATCTGGAAGCCAGTCCCTTGCGCAGAGTATCTCGGCGGGGGGCACGTATACGCTCCATTTCTCTATCAAGACTCCTTCGAATGCGAATGGTTTGAAGGGGGTTGTTCGCCTGAATGGAACCACTCCTTCCTTGCTTTCCACGGACGTGGGTCAAGTGGTGGGTGCGCAGGTTTCAAAGGGCAGTCCCTCGTTCTACACGACCTTTACCCCCTCGGATGAATTCTCTCCCAAGAATCCCGTGAGCAGTGGGACGTCGGCCAAGATTGCCTTGAATGATGTGGGCGATGTGAATGGGGGCGCGTATGAGTTCATTGTTTTGGTCAAGATTAATCCTCTGGCCGTTCCGAACGTGGACAAGCTGAAAATAAATTATCAATCGAAGGGTGGAAATCAAACCTCAGCGTTGTATGAGTCCGTATACACGATTGGTCAGACGTTGCCTCCGCAGGGAGACTTTTTGTATTTGTTCTACTTGACCCAGGAAGGGAGTCCCAACAAGATTCAGATTTCAAGTGCGAAGCCGGCAGTGCTGGAGCAGAACAAGAACTACACGCTTGAATATCAATTCACGAATGTCGCCGGACAAGACTATGCGGCGGCCACGGCTAATCTCATCGCAAGCGGTTCCATTTCCTCCGTTCCATCCGTGGTTTCCCTGCCTGGTTTTGCCAACAATAAGTCGGTGGGGGGCAGCGTCAATGTGAAGTCTGCCCAGACGTGCTCCTCGGCGCAATCGTATTGCTCCTCGTTGCTCGTGCAGTTGAATGGAGTGGGGACGGGGAAGCAGCCTACGTCCTATAATTTACAGTTCTTCACGGTGCCCGAGAAGCAGATCAAACTGAACGTGTCCCCATCCTATCTGATTCCCAATCAGCCCGCTCAAATCGTGCAGGCCGTGGGATTGGATAATTTCGATGCTCCTTTGACCTCGTCTCAAGGGCTGCAGATAGTGGGTCAATTGAAGGATTCCTCCGGGGTTAACCTTGGTTCGGCGATTCCCTTCACGGAAATCCAGAATGGGGCCTTCATCGCCTCCATTCCTTCCGCGATGGATGGGAGTGATTTAGAAATTGTCGCGACGGCCTCCGGGTATTTGTCCGCGACGAAAATCATTCCGGTGAGCACTTCTTCGGTGATTAATCTTTCCGAGGACTTCTCCTGTATTTCCGTCACGACGCAGTCCAATCCCTTCGTGTTGGTCCAGAATGCGGAAGGAACCTTGTCGATTAAGACCACCAACTGTGGCGAGGAAGTAGAGATTTACACGGCGGGGTTCAACTCGGAGATTGTCGTGCCGGTCAAGAATGGGGGTTCACTCGTGAACGCGGGGAATCCTGTCACGTTGGACACGGATGATTCAGTGGATCTCAAAGCTAAAGCGCCCTCCGCGATTGGATTGTATCCCATTAACGTGTATGCGAAGTTTGCCAGCCAGTCCCAGGAGTCGCTCATCAAGGTGTTGGATCTGGAAGTTAATCCTGTTCAGCCGAGCCAGCAGTGCCTGGACCTGTCCTCGTATTCTTTTGATTTGACGCAGAACGGAAGCGCCACCTCGGTGATTGTGAATAATTGTAATCCCCTCGTGCAGGATGCGTTCTATCCCTCGGCACAGTTGGATGTGAGTGAGGTCTACACGCATGCCATTCCTCCCATTTTGACCCCCCAGATGCAGTCTCCGGGAGTGGAAGTCTCGTTCAAGTGGCAGGTCCAGGTGGACTATAATTTCACGAATAATCCGGACCTCAACATCATGGACTATCCCTCCACCCCCCTGTCGGATGGAAATTGGACGCGCTATATGATCAAGGATGGGGCCTCATTTTTAGATACCAAGGACAAGTTTGCCGGGGCCGAATCCGTGATGAAGATTCCGGACTCCAAGGAGATTGGGAGTAATGCACAGCTGGAGAATCAGGACTCTTCCGTATTTCCTCACCTTCCCTCCAATCCCAAGGATGCCAAGTCCTTGCTGTTTGAAACCATCTTGATGGTGCGCTCATCCCTGGACCTGGATGCCATTTGCCTGGATGCGGACGGAGTCAACGGCTTCAAGGCGTTCTTAGATGGAAAGCTGGTTCAAGATGGGGCCGATGCCGACTGCACGTCGAGTTCGATTCCCAACACGTTGAAGAATGTGAAGTTGGCCCCCGGACCTCATGCGTTGCAGATATTCATCCAGGATAAGGCGGCCGGCAACTACAAGATTTGGGCCTCCTATCGGGATTCCGTATTGACGAAAGGGGACTTCAAGCCCTTCTCGTTCAAACCCAAGATGACCGGCCTCACAACCAATGCCGAGTTGGGTTTACCGGTGAGCAGCAATGGAGAGTCCGGGATTCATGAGAATGGCCTATTTACTTACCCTGACGATCCCGCCATTGGATATATTGCGCCCGTTGATTATCATCTGGTGCCCAAGAAAATTGGCACGATTCCGCCCGGTCCCGTGGCCGATATTTTGTCGAATGCCAGCGGGGCGGAGCACTTGAAGGTGGCCTATCCCAGGTTCTATTCCTCCGATCCGCAAGTGAGGGTCTTCTTGAAGGGATTGGACGTGTATGCGCAGTTCATCGGATATGATGATCCGGTGTCGAATGCTCAGAAGCAGCAGTTTGTGGTGGTCGAGAACAAGGATTTAGTGGGGACCGCATATGGAATCATGCGCCTCGAGGATTATACCACATTTTCTCCGTCCAATAAGGAGTTGGATGTGGGGGTGCTGCTGGACATGTCTTCATCCGTCCTGGCCAAAGAATTCTCTCTCACGTCCGGTAGTGGTGCGAGTGCGGTCGGGAAGCAGAATGGGTTGTGTGCCATTCTCAAGAATATGGAGAACGGTCTTGAATACTACAGCGGGGCCAATGTCTCATTCAAGGTGTTTGGAATCAACACCCCTCCGGAGTACAAGAGCCTCGCCTTCAAGTCTCCCTGTTCCAGTTTGGGAGTGGACATGGAGGCCCTGGCCGTCAGTCACCCTCCCGGATTCAACCCCTCAACGGACAGCAATGTGGAGTTTTGGGCGCGAGGGGCGGAAGTATTGGCGAATCATTCCTTCTGGAAGAATGACACGGCCCACTTGATGGTAGTTATTACGGACACCAAGCCCTTGGGAAATGGATCCAATGCCCTCGGGGGTGCCTGGGGTGGGAGCGAGCAGGAGGCGGCTGTGAATAAGGCCATCAGTGTCCTCAAGAGCAAGGCGATTCGCTCCGCCGTGTTATACGTGACTCCCCTCGAGTCCACGTCGATGGATCAATTTGATGCGGAAAAGAATGATGCGATTGAGATGATGGAATTGTTCTCCTCCGAGACCTCCTTGGATGTGAGTGGGAATCCGGGTCTAGGATTAGTCGAGGCGCTGGAGTTCCCTCCCTTCATGAGCGTGGCGTTGAACAATAATTCCCTCGCGTGGGAGCAGTCGGGAAACAACAAGGTGGTGCAGCGACTCGCGCAGCATGCCTTCCGTGTGGGGTATCAGGACGTTGTGGTCAAGCTCATCTCTCACCCCGAGAACGCGTGTGTCGGAGAGAATGGAGAGGTTGGACTGACCGGGGTGGACGCCCTTCCTAAGGTCTTGTATAATTGGGCCTGGAACAAGGTCGACCTGGACATGTGTGATCGCAAGGCCGGTAATCCTTCGGACTATCTCTATTGCGACGGGTTCCAGTTCTTGATCTCCTTGACGAAGCGTCTCCAGTCGCTGCGCGAGGCGTATGATAGTAACGTGTCGAATCCCAACAATGCATTAGTGGCGCAGATTCCACAATTGTCCCAGTTCGATGCCTATTTGATCCGGGATAATTTCAATCAGTCCATTCGAAATGACTTTGTGAACTATGAAACGAACAGCTCCTTCGCGGATGCCCCGGATTATTTCAAGAGCTCTTTTGCCGGTGGGGCATGGAAGGATTATTTTGATTCGCCGCAGAACCTCATCATCGGGATGGATGGGAATGCGAGTCAGACCTTGCTTCCTTCTTCCGGGTTGTATAGGGTCTCCATCGACTTCACCACGTCCACGATTCCCAAGTCCTTCTTCTCGGGGAGCGAGCCTTCGGCAAATATTGTTGTATCATTGGACCTGTTGTCTCCCGCCTCGAGTCTGGGTGGGTACTCGGATTTCTACGAGATTCCCCTGGATGGACTATTAGGGTATGACAGTCCTTCCGAGTCCTATTCACGTAATGGATATGGGACCACCTTCACGGGTAATTCGGATGCACTCCTGGCGGTCTCCGATAAGGGTGTGAGTATTCGCACGTATCCGAATGCGTCCGGAATGACTTCGTTGAACACGTTCCAGGTTAATGCCTCGCCGGACTTTATTGGACTGAATACAGGCTCCAATCGCGGGGTTGCCTTGGAGATTGATCGTCTCGCGAAAACATTCACGTTCAACCCTTCTGTTCCCACTCCCCTGCTGGCGGAGTGGTCGTCAGATTCGTTCGGGAACGGAGACCTGTATTATGGGATTCAATCCTCGGCATCGAGTCAATTCATCGCGCACAACACGGTTGTAAGTCCCCTGTCCAAGTGGAAGCCTCTTGCGTCCAAGGAGAAGCAGACCTCCTTAGGGTGCACGGATCCTTCCGCGTGTGCGATTTGCCTAGATGCGGGAGGACATCCTTTCGTGTCTTCCTTGGTGTATGATTCCAACCCCGTCGCGGGACAATCGTGCTCCTTGGCCTCGGCGTTTGCGGCGGACAAGACGAGGGCATTCGGTTTCCACTCCAGTGGGGGATTGGAGAATAAGTCCTACTTGAGCACGATTCTCTATTCGGATGTCCAATCGGGCGTGATGCAGAACTATGATATTTGGCTCGCGTGCGGTGCGGGATCCACCTTCCCTTCGGGTAAAATTTCGGTGGGGAATCAGGTGATGGATAATGGAGGGGAGTCCACGGCCCTGGCGATCAACGGGAACCAGTCTCTCCAGGATACATTTGTTTCGGCGCGCATCATGGCCAACATGGTGGGTCTCATCGGAAAGCAGTCGCAGCCCGGTACGACGCAGGGATGGTCGTGCCTCTCGTATGCGGGGAATAAGACGCGCGTCTATTGGAATACGAATGAGTTGTATGCCTACGCGTCGCAGTATGCATCCGCCTTCACGGACTTTTCCGGAAATGCGTGTACGAGCTCCGGGACTCCTTTCTCGTCGAGCGGCACGTACACGTTGTCCTATCAGAATGATGCCTCCCTCGGTACGATTACTCAAGCCCAGGCGAATGCGCTGTGTGGATTGTGGAACGAGAAGCCAGCCTTCAATTATTACGGTCAAGCCGGTATTTCCTATCCGGCCGGAACTCAGCGCTTCTTGACTTCGGGAAGTATGTCCACGTCGGATCCCGTGTCTTCTTTAATCCAGTATCGCGAGGATCCCACCAACTGCCCCACTGGGACGGGTTCCATGAAGGCGACGTGTGGGGTCAATACGACCTTCCAGTCGTCCGTGTGTACGAAGAATGATGCCTGGGTCTGGTCGAACTCCTAAGGCTCGATTTCTCTTTCCGGCATTCTCCTGAGAGTGGCGTTAAATACTATTGAATCCTAC
Organism: uncultured archaeon; assembly: GCA_964427715.1. Classification (GTDB taxonomy): domain Archaea; phylum Iainarchaeota; class Iainarchaeia; order Iainarchaeales; family VGJJ01; genus VGJJ01. The sequence goes on from CAYRUV010000001.1 coordinate 124,392, forward strand.
TCCCTTTGGGATGGGAAAATGAGGCTCGAGAAGGGATTGGTTCACGTCTACACGGGTGATGGGAAAGGCAAGACGACTGCTTCCTTAGGATTAGCTCTACGGGCCATGGGCCACGGCCTAAGCGTGTATATGGTCCAATTCATGAAAATAGGATACACAGGGGAAGCTCTTGCGCTGCGTAAGTTTGGTTTGCCGATGAAGTTTGAAAGCTACAACGTAATCTGCAAGAACCAGGCGCAGCATGATGAGGAAATTGAGAAGGGCACGTTTGCTGGATATTGTCGGGATTGTTTTGTCCCCAATCAGTATGATTCAGTAATGGCCGATAAAGCGTTTGAGGATGGAAAGAATGCCGTCCTTTCTGGGATGTATGATTTGGTGGTGTTTGACGAGTTGAATGTGGCGATGAACATGAAGTTGCTCTCCGTGGAGCGAGTCCTTTCCATGCTGGAGCAGAAACCCTCCCACACGGAAGTGGTGTTGACGGGACGCAATGCTCCGGCGGAAATTCTCAAGGTGGCCGACTATGTCACCGAGATGGGACTCAAGAGGCATCCCTACATGAAGCAGATTTTCGCGCGAAAAGGAATTGAGTTCTAGGTCCTCCCCATGTCGACATTCATCCCTTCCAATCCCTACGTGCTGACCTCCATGCGTCGCGGGGGCCTCTCGGGAAAAGTATCGTACTTGACGATTCGCCGCGAGGGAAAGAAATATGCGGCGACGTTTGGGAATTATTCCATGAACACTCCAATCGGGGTTTCAGAGAAAAATGCACGCCTCCTGGAGGACACTCTAAAAAAGATAGACTGGTCCTCTCTCCCGAATGAGGATGGTTCTTCCGGGTATGATTTGTCCATTTGGTCCGTGGTCGTCATTCAGGATTCCCACGAGTGGCGTTTCAGTGTGCGGAGTGAACAGGCAGCCTCCTTCCATCTGGAAGCCCTTCAGTTCGTGCTGGATGGGATTGTGGCGGGCACGAATACCCTCTGAGGGGGGCTAATCGGCTATTTTCCCTTACCCCCTTGCCTGGCAGGGGGGGTGGCCTTTTGGTTAAAAACCCTTTGAGGGGAACCGTTCCTAGAATGACCATTTTTGTGGATACGGCGAACATCCTCGAGGCCGAGCGTTGGCTCAAGCAGCCTTTTTTGAAGGGCGTGACGACCAATCCCTTGCTCTTGGCCCAATTGAAGGTCAAGGATCGCTTTGAGCATTTGCAGAAAATCAATCACTTGCTGAACAAGGAGCAAATCCTCATGGCGCAGGCCGTGGGGGAGACGCCCGATGAGTTGCTGGAGGATGCTCGGACCATCCATGAAGTTCTTCCAAATGCCATCGTGAAGATTCCTGCGGACACGAATGGGTTTTCAATTGCTCCCACTCTGAATCACGATAAGATTGAACTCTGCTTTACGGCCGTCTTTTCGGCCGCACAGGGAATCCTCGCCGCGTTTGCCGGGGGACACTACATTGCCCCCTATGTTGGGCGTATGCAAGAGGCCAAGTTGGATCCCTGGGGGGAAATCGAAGAGATGATGTCCGCATTTGAGGCTCATGAGTTGGATGCGCATGTTCTCGCCGCTTCGTTGCGTACGCCGCAGGATGTTTCGAAGGCATTCGCGTTGGGCTGTCACATTACTGCTAAGCCATCCGTGTTGGATCAAAGTTTGACCCCCCCTCACACGGAGAAGATGGTCAAAGAGTTCAACAAGGCGCGTATCTTGTAAAGGAAAAGGATTGGAATCGCATGCTCATCGGAATCGTCGGAAAACCCTCGGCGGGAAAATCAACCTTTTTTGCGGCCGCCACGTTGATTGATGTGGCGCGTGCCCCGTATCCGTTCACCACCATCGAGCCCAACAAGGGGGTTGGGTTTGTTAGAGTTGAGTGTGCGGATAAGGATTTCAGCGTGCAGTGCAATCCCCGCTCTGGATATTGTATCAATCACACGCGCTTCGTCCCCGTGGAACTATTAGACGTTGCAGGGCTTGTTCCGGGGGCGCATGAGGGAAAAGGATTGGGGAACAAATTCCTGGACGATTTACGCCAAGCGGATGTGTTGATTCACGTGGTGGACGCCTCCGGAAGTACAAATGAAAAGGGAGAGGCCGTTGAGAGTGGCTCCCACGACCCCTGCAAGGATGTTCGTTTCTTAGAGGAGGAGTTAGAATTATGGATGTTGGGCATTTTGGAGAATAACTGGGGAAAGTTTGCCCGCCAGCCTCTCCAGACGAAGCAGCAAATCATTGATGCGGTGTCCAAGGGTCTCTCCGGGCTCGGAATCAACGATGCGCAAGTGGATCAAGGACTGAACAAATCCAAGCTGATGGAGAAACGATTGAATGATTGGTCTCCGGAGGATAAGCGATCGTTCGTGCATCATTTGCGATTAATCTCAAAACCCATCGTGATTGCCGCTAACAAGTGCGACCTTCCGCACGCGCAACAAAACGTGGAGAAGATGAAGAAGGAATTCCCCCACTTGATGATTATCCCCTGCTCCGCCGAGGCGGAGTTGACGCTGAAGAAAGCCGCCAAGAATAACATCCTTGATTACACCCCCGGCGCGGAGAAATTTGAAATGAAAACCCAATTGAATGAGGCGCAGCAGAATGCCTTGAAGTACATTCAGGAAAAAGTCCTGACTCCCTTGCATGGTTCGGGTGTCCAAAAGGTGTTGGATGAAACCGTATTCTCCTCCCTCGGGTACATGGCGATTTTCCCGGGCGGAACGAAGGGATTAACAGATTCGCAAGGGCGGGTCATGCCGGATTGTTTCTTGATGCCGCGTAACTCGACGACGTTGGATTTTGCATTCCGCTTGCATACGGACTTCGGAAAACACTTCATCAAGGCCATTGATGTGAAAACGCGTATGTTGTTGGGAAAGGACCACGTCCTCAAGAATCGCGACGTGATTGAGATTGTGGCGAACAAATAGGGATAGGTTTTTCTTCCGCCTCTGTACATTCGTCTAATGAATCGTTCAATTCTCGCATTGCTTATTTTTTCTATACTCTTTCTCGTGGGTTGCGCCTCTCCTCCGGCTGAATCGTCTCCGGTGGCGCCGGAGGGAATTGCCCTTCCTTCGGTGTGCGTGGATAACTCCTGCGTGGTGGTGGAAGTAGCTGACACTCCGGCAGAGCGTCAATGGGGATTAATGAATCGTTCCAAACTAGCCGAGGATGCAGGAATGATTTTCGTGTTTGAGGAGATGGGGATTCATTCCTTCTGGATGAAAAACACCCTTATTCCATTGGATGTGATTTGGATTGGGGATAATTTGCACGTGATGGAGGTTCAGTCCATGTCCCCTTGCGCGCAGGACCCGTGTCCCTTGTACACGCCCGCGTGGCCCGCAAAGTATGTGTTAGAGGTGAATGCGGGTTGGGCCGAGAAGAAAGGGATTGGTCCCGGGGAATTGGTCACGATGTATGGGATTCTTACCGAGTGATTTACATCTCTGGGTTGGGTGCAGGTTCGGGGGATAATTCGAGGGTGAGTTCCACAAAGTTGTCCACGGCCTGATCCAAGAAGCTCTGTTTGAAGTTAACCAATAGGTGTTTGGCGGATTCCGGATTCACGAGCGTGAAGAATGTCTTTCTCCCTTCACGAGAACGCTGCAATACCCCTGCCTCCACCAGTTTGTCCAAGTGCCACGAGGTAGTGGAGGGGGACAGGTTGATTTCCTCGGCGATGCGCTCATTATTGGCTCTCTTCTCAGTGAGGAGAAATAGGATAATTTTTCTCGTGGAGGCGTGGCGAAGGAACGCCATGGTTTGTTGCCCAATTTGAGTTTGAGGATGGGTCTCCACGGATTGCCCGCGCACGGAATAATATCGAACGAACTTTCCTTCGGTCTGCGTGCGGAGAATGTGGTGTTTTTGCAAATAGTCTAAATGATACTGCAAACTCCCCACGGCCAAACCGGTGCGTCGCTGGATTTCTCGAAAGTGAAGACCGGGGGAAGCCTCAATCGTGTCGTAGATGCGCTTCCGCACGTCCAATTGGAGGGCCTTGGCGAACCCTTCATCATCCGCCATACGTGTTTACCCCTTTCTCGGCGCGAATATCGCGTAGGCAATCAGGGCAAGTGATGCAAGTTCGATGACGTTCTCGGCGTGATCCGGGAAAAATTGTCCGGAGCTCACGAATAGGTCCATGACTTTCAGCAGCCACTTGAATGCTAACAGTCCGAATGCGAGGGCAATCCATTTAATCTTCGGGTTCGGATTGCGTCTCCAGGCGACAATTCCAATGAGGGCCACCGCGAGGGAGAATAGGAACACAATCACGCGCGTGATGAAATCAAACTGGGCGGCTTCGTTGGTGAGTACGCGCAGGGGATTGGTAATCACCTCAACCCACCCCATGGCGTGAACCGATGGAATGAGGGCCATCAACAGGATGAGGAATACAATGGGTTTGCGCATAGGGGAATCGTCTCCGCTCGTGATAACGTCCAGATGCCGTTCGTTCCTTTTAAGGGCGTGGGAAAAAATGAATGAGGGGGATCCAAATAGAATCCCCCTGCGTGAGGAGAGCGGTAAAGGCGAAAAAAGGCCCAACCTACACTCCCTTGTTCACGGGTTTTAATACCATTTTTGGTGCGACGCTCAACAAGTAAAACAACCCTCGAATGGAGGGGCGACCCAGATTTATAAAGAGGGAACGATTGCCTTCCTCCATGAGAGGAGTGATTGGAATGAATGCTAAGCCGATTCGTGGACAGGGAGCACTAGAATATTTACTATTGATTGGAGGGGCCGTCCTGGTAGGGACGGTTGTCCTGCTGATTGCGATAGGCTCCACGTCTTCCACGACGGGCATCATCAATGATAACATTGACAATTTCACGGGTGAAATTTCACTCAATACAGCGTTTGGCGGGGGCGGCGGTCCTCCTGCTTCGGGTTGTTCCGGTGGCGCTCCGAATGGCACGTGTGATTCGGGAGAAGATAGTTCTAGTTGTCCTGCTGATTGTACTTCAGGGGCAGACAACAATCCTCCTTCAATTTCACTCTCTGCTGTTGACACGACTGCTGGGGGACAGATTCAAGTGACTTACTCCGCAGTAGACTCAGTGTCTCCACCTACTTTGTCAGGTTTGGTCTATGATTCTTCCTTTTCGACGATTAATGGGTTGACCTTGGCTACCTTCAATACGCATCCTAGCTATCAATTGCTTTCAACCAGTCCACTTATGGTGGGCGGGTTGACGGATGGCACGGGGTATTATTTCCGAGTCGCCTCATGTGATAGCCACTCTCCATTGAATTGTGCGTTATCCTCTACCTTTGGTCCGGTCGTTCCGACCACGGCGGGTCCGGGTCCAGCGTATTTGAGTGGTTTCACTGTTACTCCACAAGCCAACACGGCGGGTTTCGCCAATTATAATTATTCATGGACAGTCACTGATTCCCTTCCTGCAGCATTCAAAAATCCGATTGCAGGAATTGTCCCATTAACATCTGCAGCGCCTGCCGGGTTGACCTTTGACGACGGTCCTGCCGTCACGAACAATTTCTATGCGGCACGAAACCCGGTTGCAGGGACAGCGGACGCGTTGACAGTATCGAGCGGTAATGGCACGGGAAAGATTTCCAATACGGCCATCAAGACCTTGTTAGAGTTATTTGGTGGAACGGGTGCATTTTTTGGTATTGCCTTTGAGCAGGTAGCTTTGCCTGGGAAGATGGAATTGTTTCTCCCTACTACTGCCAGTTCGTTCCCGCCTGACACGGAAGCTCCTTCCTTGGTGACATTGACGTCTGGAACTGGGGCGGGTAATGGGGGGCAGATTAGTCTGAGTTTTACCAACCCCAGCGATCAATATCTTGGAACGACCTACACCACACCAGGTGGACTCTTGTCGAACCCCAAACAGCATGAGGTAGCGTGGTCTAATACGGCTTCGGACTTCACGGATTTCACTACATTCAATGCGATTCCAGCCTCCCAGAAGAAGGTGAGTGTCAATGGTAATACGGCGGGCGCTCCTTGGTCTGATATCTTGAATTACAATAATGGATTGGTTCCTAGCTCTGCGGGCAACTTTGTCGGAGTCAAGGTCTGCGATCAGGCCGACACGATCACGGCGTCCATCTCTAATTGTTACGTCGTGAGTGGTGGGCCCTATACGGCCAGCAAAGAGTCAGTTAACAAGCAGTCCGAGGATCCTGCGGCTACTGTGACGTCGCTCATCTCGGACACAACCACCTACCCGGGTTTTAATCTCTTGAAGTATTCGGGTTCTGGTTGTGGAGTTGCTGGGAGTAGTTACTCGATTCCAGTAACCTTCTTGCAACCGGCCAGCTCGGCTCCCACCTATCGTGTGTTCTTCCGTTATGGAAACCTCAATGGTGTTGGGGGTCAACGTGTCACGGCGCAGTTGGGCACAAGCAAAGCGTTTACATCACTGTCGACAACTTCAGGAACGAACCTCGTTTGGTCGAGTGCTATTTCACTTCCATCCGTTCCTGCTTCGACGAATTTGATGCTGTGGCACGGTACGTCGACTACTCCAACCTGTACTTCAAATGTGTACATCGACCGTGTGATTGCTACCACTAGCCCGACGTGTGTTCCCACCCTGCCTGATGGGTCAGATTGTGCATAGTCCAGTTTGGGAACAGAATACGATATTTTGAGGGGGGAATTTTCCCCCCTCCTATTTCATTTCTTTTTTTTCCCGTTTCCTTTACGGAACGATCCTATTCATGGTTCGTGGGAACCCGACGGCGTCGCGGATGTGGTCCATCTTGAATAACCACATGGTGAGGCGAGACAATCCTAACCCTCCACCCGTGTGGGGAACGCTCCCGTACTTTCGCAGGTCCACGTACCACTGGTAGTCTTTCTCTTTGAGCTTGGCCTCTTTCATTCTCGTTGAGAGTTCTTCATATGTCCAGCATCGTTCTCCGCTTCCGATAATCTCTCCATATCCCTCTGGGGCGAGCATGTCGGCGCACAATACGGTTTCCGGTCGCTTAGGGTCGGGTCGGTGGTAAAACGGCTTGAGGACGGTGGGGTAGTGATGCACGATGATGGGTACATCAAAATCCTTCGTGATTTCCCTTTCATGCATCTCCTGCAGGTCGTCTCCCCATTTCAATTCGGGGAACTTCTTCTGGGCCACTTTGAACGCTTCATCGTACGTGAATCGTTGGAATTTGCTCTTGACGATCTTCTCCAATGTCTTCGGGTCGCGTCCGAAGTAGGCGAGTTGTTCCTTTCCGTGGTCCAATACATACTGGGCGATGAACTTGATCATCCCTTCTTCCCACTCTAATAGATCATCCAAGTGGGTGAAGGCCGTTTCCCATTCCGCGTGCCAGAACTCCGTCAAGTGTCTGCGTGTACGGGAGGGTTCGGCTCGGAAAGAGGGGGCGAGCGTGTAGACCTTTTCTAGTGCGTGCGCGTACACTTCCAGATAGAACTGCGATGATTGCGTGAGGAATGCTTTTTTGCCGAAATAGTCTACCTCGAACAACTCGCTTCCTCCTTCTACTGCTCCAGAAACAAACATGGGGCATTGGACTTCTAAGTAACCGGTCTTTTTGCAATATTCATGGAACGCCTCAAACACCAATGAGGAGGCCTTCATTCCTTGCTGCATTTTAGTTGAGCGCAGCCAGAGGTGTCGTACGTCGAGTAGGAATTCTTCCGAGAGATCCTTTCCGATGGGGAATTCTTCCCCTGCGTGCAAGACTTCGACTTTTTCCACCTGCATTTCTTTTCCGCCGGGTGCCCTTTCGTCGCTCTTGATGGTTCCCCATACCTTGATAGAGCTTTCCATCAACGCTTTGCGCGCACTCTCGTAGGCTTTCTTGTCCGTAATCGCTTCGCTCGAGAGGACGGCCTGAATTTCTCCGCTTCCGTCTCGTAGGAGCCAGATGAGGGTTCCCTTGAAATCCCTTTTTCGTTTGATCCAGCCCCATACCTCGGCTGTTTTGACTTCTTTCTTGAGTATGTCTCCAATCATGCTCCGTGTCATAGTGTATATCGCTCCCTGGGTTTGTTTATCGATGAAAAATCAGGCCTTTCGCGTCCAAACCTGCCAGGGCTTGGGAAAGGGGGCTATTGGGGGCGATTGGAGTTGATGCGTACAAGTAAAGCAGAGGGTGAAGCACCGGCTGTTTGAGTGAGTAAGGTACGCATCTAACCAAACTAGGCCCTTTAGGGTTTAAAATAGGGAATTGCAACCCGTTCAGAAGCCGGTATTAAATGGGATAAAACCTCCCTGCTTGAATGAAGAAGCCGGTTTCTAAGAAGAATGGAAAGAAGGATGAAGAGCCCAACCCCACCTTGCAAGGGAGAATCTTTCACATCTCGGGAAAGAAGCACCTGCCCAAGCGGAAGAAGTAGTGAATCCTTTCACGGAGTCAATCGTTCCGGGTCTCTCGGAAGCAAAATGGCTTCTTTGACGTTTTCCAGGTTGAGCATCTGCTTCACGATGCGGTCCATTCCTAACCCCACTCCTCCGTGGGGAGGGGCGCCGTAGCGGAAGATGTCTTGGTAGAAGGGCATTTGCGCTAAGTCGATTCCTTTCTCCTTGGCCTGGGCAATGAGGATGGGTAATCGGTGTTCGCGCTGGGCGCCGGTGCCGATTTCGAGTCCTTTGTAAATGAGGTCGAAGGATTTGGTGATGGTCTTGTCTGCGTCGGGTCGCATGTGGTAGAATGCGCGCTTCTCCACGGGGTAGTCGAGGATGAACACGAAGTCGGAGTTGTATTTCTCCTTCACATACTGCCCAATCATCCGCTCGGCTTCGGGGTCCGGGTCTTCTTTAGGAGGGAGGACTTTTCCTTTCTGCTCAAGCATCTTTCTCAATTCTTTCCAGGACAATCGGGGAATTTGCGTGGGGACGTGAATTTCAATTCCCAATCGTTGCAAGGATTCTTTGGCTTCGGCGTCCACGGCGCTCAATAGGTATTGGATGTATTTTTCGACCACATCCATCACGTCATGTTCGTTCTCAATGAATCCCATCTCAAAGTCGATTCCCGTGAATTCGGTCAAGTGTCTCGTGGTGTGGGAGTTTTCCGCGCGGAAGATAGGTTCCACGGCGTAGACTTTTTCCATTCCTGAAACCACAAACATCTGCTTGTAGATTTGAGGACTTTGCGCCAATGCGGCGGTCTTTCCAAAATACGGGAGTTTGAATTCTTCGGCCCCGCTTTCCACCCCTGACGCGGTGAGTTTGGGTGTTTGGATGTTGATGAATCCATTTTTCTCAAAGAATTCAATTGTTTTCGTGAAAACCTTACTTCGCACGAGGAATTGGTCCTTGATTTTCTCACGTCGAACATCCAGGAAGCGGTAGTCCAATCGTTTATCGAGCGAAGTGGTGGTTTCCGGCATTAAGTCCACGGGGATGGGTTGCTCGGATTCGTTCAGAACCTCAATTTTTGTCGCCTCGAGCTCGATTTCCCCTGTTTTCATTTCTCTTTTGATTTGGTTGGGGGGTCGCGCGTTGACTTTTCCATACACACGTACCACGGACTCAGGCTTGAGGGTGTGGGCGGCAGTAAGGTCCTTGTTGACGAAGACTTGGGTAATCCCGGTGCGGTCTCTCAGGAGGAGAAAGGATATCTTTCCCGTGAGTCGGTGGGCGTCGACCCATCCTTCTAGGACGACCTGCTTTCCGGCATCCGTGGCGCGTAGTTCTCCGCAGGTATGCGTACGTATCATGGAGAAAGGAATACCCTTGAGGTGTTTTAAATGGTACTTGGCAACCCCTTTGTTTTCCTCACGGCTTCGGGAGGAACGTAATCGGATATCTCGCCAATTGATGGGTTACGATGCCTGGGGTTCCCATTGAAACATAGAGGAATGCCGTCTGGTCCACCGTGTTAAAGTTAGGATCCGTGGAGTCGTGGTCGATGATGGAGGGGTAGGCCACGCTGGAGGGGGATAATACCTCCACCCCGGGAGCGGTGGTTTCCGTCCAGGGCATTTTGGCAAAGGCAATGAGGGTGGATTCGTCCCAGTTAATGAGGTCCGTTGAGAGGGAGTAGTAGATTCCCGTCATGAGTTGGGGTCCTCCAGGATTTCCCATATCCACCCATTCTCCATGCGTGCCCACGAGCATGTATTTGTTGAAGAATGTGTTAAAGGTTAGGGATGTGTGCATCGTGGCAATATTTGGATTATTGATGGGAGTGCAGGAGTCTGGTCCGCGCAGGTCGGCGTTGAATTGTCCGCCTCCGCTATATCCTTTCCACACGGAATCCGGAACTAATGGGGCGGGTGTACGGATGAGGCACAGCATTTGTTTTCCTGCTACATATGGATCGTCGATGACGTGGACCATGGAATAATAGTATCCGTCTTTCTCAATGAGATTCGAGTGTCCTCCATACCCAATGGCCTCAGTTGTGGGATTGAATACGAATGAATCGGGCAACGTGGCCACGCGGTATCCGGGGGAGGATGGGTTTTGGGTGTAGGTTTTTCCTCCATCCTTGGAATACGCGCTTGTGACCGTGGTGTAGGGTTGGCATACATAGGTGTTGATACACCCTGGATAGAGTGTGGGTGTCGAGTGGGCTTCGGGGTGGAATTCGTTGTGCGTGAGCATGTACACGTGTTCTTCGCTTCCGACTTTTCCTAAATAGTAGGGGGTGGATAGCCATTCTTCATCGTTGAATTTGGTGTAATCGGAGTCCCATCCCGTGGCATGGATGACTCCGTCCATGTCGAACCCTGGCAGAGTGGGGGTTGGAAATCCATCCGGTGTGCAGTCTCTGGTGAGGGAGTCGAAATCATTCCCTGTCATGCGTCGGGAGTTATAGAACACGGAATACAAGTGTATTTTTCCATCAGCGTCCTTGAACGCGTCCGCGGCCGTGTCGGGTACATCTAGTGTTCCGCATCCGTTAGGGGCATTAAAGGGAGGGGATCCGGCATCATACACCATTTGCATGGGCCCTAACACCACGGCAGAGGGTTTGGTTTGGAGAGTGGAGGGGCTTCCTTCATTTCCGGAATTGTCGATGGCCGTGATGGCGTATGCATACGACACCCCATTTTGGAGGAGAGTGTCAACGTGAGTGGTTGTGCTGAGGGGAATGCTCAGCACGTATTCCAATGGTTTGGGTATTCCATTCTCCACGATTGCACGGTACAATCGGTACCCTTGCAAGTCGGTTTCCGTGTTAGGGTTCCAGGCTAAGGATACTTGTCCGTGTTGGGGAGTGGCTTGGAACATCGCTGGAGGAGTAGGTGGAGTGGGGTCGCTTGGATTTCCTCCATACGTGGCGGATACAATTCCGCTCACGCTGCAATTGGCGGGGGTTGCGTGGTCGCAGGCGAGGAGCTTGTAGTAATAGGTCTTTCCTGTAAGTAGGTAATAGTTGTCTGTGAATCCCGTGCTATCGTCAGGCGGCGGAGCATAATCCACTCCATTTCCCGTGTAGAGAAAAAAGGTGTTAACTCCTTTCATTTGGACCAATTTACCACTTTCATTTTCTTGCCGGGCCAAATAATAGTGGATGGGATTTTGTCCATCGATAGCTGTCCAGGAGAGCTGAATTCCTCCTGGGATTGGAACGGCGGAGAATGAGGTGATGTTCGGTCCATACGTGTCGCCGAATGCCGCTTGGTTGAGGGCGACGGTGTGGTCGTCGAGGGCTTGATTTACGAGCCCGGATTCGGTGGACGTGGAGTTTAAGAGCATGGCGACCACAATGAAAGCAATCAGTACCGCTCCCCCCATGAGGAGAGTGAGTTCGAGCGATCCTTGCCCGCGAGAAAGAGGCTTCTCCATGGGAAACGGATGTTGGGCCCCTTTTTATCCATTCGTGTGGGTGGGGAAAATGGAGATAGACGGAGAGGTTGGCGAAAGGATCGAGGGAAGGTGCTTCCCAATTCAATGGGAAACCGCGATCCCTCGACCCTCCTCGCAAGTGTGAAAGCCACGCGTGAGCGTGGCGGTGATTCATCGGTTCATACGGAGCAGTAGGAGTACCCGCAATCCATGCACGTGGCGCATCCCTCTTGCATGTGGAGCTTGTTGCCGTTGCATTTCGTGCAGGTCTTCATTTCTCCCTTGCTCACGTCATGGGTCTTGGCTGCGAGGACTTTCTGCTTGTATTGGTCCTCGACTTCCTTGTTACTTTTTCCCTTGACGTTGAGATTCAACACTTGGTTCTCGAATCCCTTGCTTCCGTCGCGGTAAATCGTAACGCCTTTGCATCCCTGCTTGTACGCAAGGGTGTAGACTTCCTTCACGTCTTCCACTTGGGCGTCGTGCGAGAAGTTCACGGTCTTCGAGATGGCGTTGTCCGTGTACTTTTGCCAAGCCGCCTGCATGCGGACGTGCCAATACGGGGTAATGTCGTGGGCGCACACAAATGTCTTGCGCACATCCTCCGGGATTTCGTCGCAGTGTTGTAAGGTTCCTTCTGCGGCGATCTTCTCCATCAATTCTTCGGAATAGAATCCTCGCTTGATGGCGACTTCCTTGAAGATATCATTCACGTACAATAATTCCTGTCCATCCATCACACGCTTAACGAAGGAAATCGCAAACAAGGGCTCGACTCCACTGGAACAGTCGGCAATCATGGAGATGGTTCCCGTGGGGGCGATGGTGATGCGGGCGCAATTCCGGAACGTGGGTCCATTCGGAACATCGTAGATGCTTCCCTTGATGTGGGGGAAGGGTCCTTTTTCTTTCCCTAATTCTTGAGACATTGCGTCGGCTTCTTCTCGGATGAATTTGACCATTTTCTCCGCGTACTGGCATCCTTCTTCCGAGTTGTAGGGGATGTTGAGCTTGAATAGCATGTCCGACCATCCCATAACACCTAATCCAATTCGTCGGTTTCCCTTGTTCATCTTTTCAATCTGGGGAATGACATACCGGTTCATGTCGATGGTGTTGTCCAGGAATCGCACGCTGGTGCGAATCGTTTCTCTCAACTCGTTCCACATGACCTCTCCCTGAGGAGTAACATACTTGGCGAGGTTGATGCTTCCCAAGTTACACGAATCATAGGGTCCTAGCGGCTGCTCTCCACAAGGGTTGGTGGCCTCAATCGTGTAGATGTGAGGGATGGGATTGTCTCGGTTGATTCGATCAATAAAGATAATTCCAGGATCGCCGGACTTCCATGCACTTGTAACTAACTCCTCAAACAATGCTGCTGCGTTTTCTCTTCGCACCACTTGTTTGGTGTGGGGGTCGATCAAATCAAAGTCTTCTCCCTTCTCCACCGCCTCCATGAATTTTTCCGTTAATGCAACCGAGATGTTGAAGTTGTTGATTTTAGTAATATCGTCCTTACAGTGAATAAACTCTCGAATGTCCGGGTGATCCACGCGTAGAATTCCCATGTTGGCTCCGCGTCGTTTTCCTCCTTGTTTGATGATTTCCGTGGAGGCGTTGTAGACGCTCATGAAACCCACAGGACCGGTGGCCACTCCCTTCGTGGACTTGACCATGCTTCCTTTAGGTCGCAGGCGTGAAAAGTCAAACCCCGTTCCTCCACCGGATTGGTGAATCATGGCCTGGTGCTTCATGGTTTCGTAAATACCCTCAATGTTGTCCTCAATGGGTAAAACAAAGCACGCCGATAATTGTTGGATGGGCGTTCCCGCGTTCATTAAGGTGGGAGTGTTGGGCATGAATTCCATATTTTCCATGAGGGTGACAAACTTGTCCGACCACACTTGGACGGTTTCCTCATTTCCCCCATGTAATAATTCGGCCTTGGCGATGTTATCGGCTACGCGTCGCCATAATTGCTCAGGTGTCTCCTTCACTTTTCCTGTTTCGTCGCGCAACAAATAGCGTTCCTTCAATACGCGCAATTGGTTGATTCCAACTTTCGTGTCAACCGGCATTCCAAGCATGGTTCGCTTGAGTTCTCTCTCTTCCGTTCTCTTCTGTCGGTATAGGATGTAGGATTTGGCGACCTTGGTTTCCCCTGCTTTCATCAATTCTTCTTCCACAATATCCTGGATGTGCTCCACCGTGGGAATGCTATCTTCCGGGTGGGCTTCCCTTTCTTGGATGAGTCGTTCGATGACCTTATCGGAAATCTTCAAGGCCAGGCTCATGTTCTCCTTTCCCGTGGCGAAAAAGGCTTTGGATATCGCGCTCGTAATCTTATCCTGGTTCAGCGGGGCAATCGCGCCGCTTCTTTTTTTGATATTCGGGATGAGGGTTTGGATTTGGCTTGGATTCATGCGGGGACCACCTTTTTGTTATTCGCGCCTGACGGCTCTACATGTTGCGTTTTGGGATGCGCCTGGAGTATTTTTTTCCAGGGGAGTATTGGGGTTCCTCTTGTAAGTTTACCCGACTATTAAAACGTATTTCATCCCCCCAAATTTCCGAAGCATTGGGCCAATGGAGGGATTCTAGTTTTTTTAGAAAAATTTCTTCAAAGGAAAATTTTTCCTCCCCGGCGACGTGATTATAAGGGGGCGGGAGAATTTTTTTCATATGACGAAATTCTCGCCGCGTTTAGTGGAGCGGTACAAGGAATTGATCTCCCAAGAAGAAGACCTCGAGGCCTTCTTACAAGTCTCCAAGACCCGCTGGCCTAAAACGATTCACGTGAATCCGTTGAAAGCCGATTCCAAGTGGGTGGAGTCTCGTCTTCATTCAAGGGGGGTTTCTTTTTCCCAGCCCGAGCATTTCCCTCACACGTATTTTTTGGAAAACTTGTCTTCGTTAATTGGAGGATGGTGGGAGATCCAGAATGGGTTTTTTCATCCGCAGGAGTTAGCCTCTCAACTTCCCGCCCAGGTTTTACATCCACTCCCAGGAGAAACGGTCCTCGACATGGCCGCAGCTCCAGGGAATAAGACCATTCAGTTGGCCGGGCTGATGAAAAACGAAGGAAGCTTGTTGGCGTGCGAGCCCAACAAAGAAAGAGCCAAAGCCTTGAGGTACATGTTAGGTCGGGCCGGCGTAATGAACGCCGGGATTGCCTTGCAGGATGCCTTAACCCTTCCCAATTCATTCGTGTTTGATAAGATTCTATTGGATGCTCCGTGTTCAGGAGAAGGATTGTTGAGAAAAAAGCCTCAAACCCTGAAGAGTTGGTCCGAGAAATATGTGGTGCATAAGGCCCAACTCCAAACAAAGCTCATCCTCAAGGCCGCCGACCTATTGAAAGAAGGGGGGACCCTAGTCTATAGTGTGTGTACCCTCTCCCCCGAAGAGTGTGAGGGGGTCCTCACGACGTTATTGCATGAACGAAAAGACATGCGCCTGGTTCCTTTCACCCTTCCCGGATTGAAGACTCGCCCCGGCTTATCGTCGTTTAGGAACCGGACCTTTTCTCATGGGATGGACCATGTTAAACGTCTATATCCCCAGGATACGAACACGCAGTCTTTCTTCGTGGCTAAGTTGGTCAAGGGGGGTTCCCGATGAAAATCCCCTTCTGTTCCCCCGGACATGCCAAGCGGTATATTTCCTACCTGGTCTCACGGTATGGGATTCCTCTTTCTATTCTCAAACCATACCGTTGGATTCAACATAAGGAAAGTGTGTTTGCGGTCCACATGAACGCGCAAATTCTTGCAGACTCTAACGCGAACATTTTCGCCCTAGGATTATTGGCCTTCTCGGAAGGAACCCAATTCGAGCCCACCTCTAACTTCATCACCCTCCTGGGGGGTCACATTTCCCAGAATGTGGTTCCCATCAACGCGCACCAGATGGAGTCCTTTTTCCAGCGGAAGAAAATAGGGCGAGAATACTTGGATGTTTCAAAAGTCCTCTCGGACGGATGGGTGGCCGTATCATGCGAGGGAAAAGTCATCGGTTCCGCATCCCTGACCCGTAACCATTTAATTCCCAACCTTCCCCCCACGATGCATGCCGAGGAAAACGACTAAGTCAGCGTCCCGCTCAACGAGTCCATACTGGTTGGTACTCGATGTTCACGGCGTTCTCATCCCCAGTTCCGAGAAATGGATCCTGGGTCAAGCGGCCAAGGACACTCACTCCTCATTGCTTGGTATTTACTTCAACTGGTTTCGATATTTGCATCAAACCCAAGTAGGTAAGCTCCCGGCAAAGGCATTCTATGAGCGTGTGTTTGGGAGGAAGCTGTCTCAGAAAGAATTTTCTCGCCTCATCATGTCGCGCTACGCCCAACGCGGGGTGTTCGATCCCAAAGTGGTTTCCCAATTGGCTCGCCTGAAGAAGAAGGGGTGGAAGTTGGCGATTCTTTCAGACATGAACTCCGCTCAAGCGTCCTATCATCGCGAGAAGAAACACTTTGCATTGTTTGATGAGGTTTTCCTTTCGTGTGAAACGGGTTTGATGAAACCCTTCCCGAGTGCGTTTGATGCGTTGCAGAAACGAATGAATGCGCGCTCGGATCACATTGTGTTTGCGGATGATTTGTGGTTCAACACGTGGTCGGCCTCCCTGCACGGATGGAAGGCCGTCACGGTGTCGCAGCGCCGCAACCAATTGTTGCATTTCCTGCAAGATTTAGAGTAGGGATTTTGTTTACCCCATTCGTTCGTTCAACCAGTTGTAGATGAGCGCAAATACTCCCAATCCAATGGCCATGGCAATTCCCATTCCTACTCCTCCGGTGGTTTGGCCCATCATCCCATAGTATGCGCCCATCATTCCGTACGAGCCGCCCATGAAGAATCCCATTACTAATCCAAGGATTCCCCCGGCGAGTGCGAAGGCCAAAGGATTGAGTCTCATTGTTTTTTCGTTCTTCATTTTTTTTCCTCCATTTTTTTGAATCGTATGCGTCGCAGCAGGAGGGCGTTGGTGACCACGGACACACTGCTCAGGGCCATGGCCCCTCCTGCGATGATGGGAGAGAGCAACCACCCCGTATAAGGGTAGAGGATTCCGGCGGCGATGGGAATGCCTAACACGTTATACACGAGGGCCCAGAACATCCCTTGCTTGATTTTTCCCATGGTGGCCTTTCCCAAGTGGAGGGCATTCACCACATCATAGGGGTTGCCTTTCATGAGCACCACGTCTCCGGCCTCGATGGCGATGTCGGTGCCGCTGCCCATGGCAATTCCTAATTCGGCCTGAGCCAGGGCGGGGGCGTCATTGATTCCATCTCCCACGAATGCGACCTTTTTTCCTTGCGCTTGAAGTTTTTTCACATATTCGGCTTTTTGCTCGGGCAGCACGTGAGCAAACACATTGGTTATTCCCGCGCGAGCGGCAATCGCTTTGGCGGTGCGCGCATTGTCTCCGGTAATCATCCACACGTCCTTGTGCAGGTCCTTAAGCTCCTTCACGGTAGCGGCGGAGGATTCCTTGAGTACGTCCGCAATGCCAATAATGGCAAGCACTTTTTTTCCACTGGATAGGACAACCACCGTCTTTCCTTCATTTTCCCACTTTTCATTCATACCCTCATACTCATCGAGGGGAATTTGTTGTTCCTCCGTCCAGCGAATATTGCCTAATCGATACGCCTTTCGCTGGTGGGTTCCCTCCACTCCCTTCCCGAAGTGGGCCTTGAACCCGTCTATTTTAGAGGCGGGTATTTTCTTGGATTGTACATACTGCACGACGGCCTGCGCGAGGGGATGCTCCGATTTTTCTTCCAATCCTCGGAGGATTCCCAGAATGTCCTTTGTTTCTTTCTCATTCTTCACCCACACGTCCGTGACCTGAGGTTTTCCCTGCGTGATGGTTCCCGTCTTGTCGAACACAATCGTATCAATCGCGTGCATGGTTTCAAGGGCCTCGGCACCTTTGATGAGTATTCCATTCTCCGCCCCCACTCCCGTGCCCACCATAATCGCAGTGGGAGTAGCAAGTCCCAATGCGCAGGGGCATGCAATCACGAGGACGGAGACACTGGTAACTAATGCAAATGCCAGGGTGGCCTGCCCGAATGTCATCCATCCAATGAAGGTCAAGAGTGCAATCCCAATCACAATAGGGACGAACACCGCGGATATTTGGTCCGCGAATCGCTGAATGTCTGCCTTGCTTCCTTGGGCATCCTCGACCAATTGAACAATTCGTGCCAAGACGGTATTTTTTCCCACTCCCGTGGCTTTGAATGTGATGCTCCCATTCAGGTTGATGGTTCCCCCGATGACCGTGTCTCCTTTTCTCTTTTCGGCTGGGATGCTTTCTCCCGTAATCATACTTTCATCAATGGCGGTCATTCCGTCCGCGATGATTCCATCCACCGGAATGCGTTCGCCGGGGCGCACGACAATCATGTCATTGAGTATGACTTCCGAAATGGGAATTTCCATTTCCTTTTTTCCCCGCATGACACGTGCCATCTTGGGAGACAAATCCATGAGTTTTCGAATGGCCTCGCTGGTTTTTCGCTTGGCTAAGGCTTCCAAGTATTTCCCTAGAATCACGAGCGTGATGAGCACGGCCCCCACCTCAAAGTATTGTTCGTCTCCAAACCCGAAGAGGGTGGCTACGCTGTAGAAGTACGCGGCGCTAGTTCCAAGTGCGATAAGCGTATCCATACTCGCGGTCCTATTTTGCAAGGCCGTCCACGCTCCTAAGTAGAAGTGTCGTCCGATGTAGAATTGGACGGGCGTGGCTAATGCGAACAATACCCACTCACGCTGGGGAAAGTCCATGAGGAACATCCCAATGATTAATGCCGGGAATGCAAGCACACTTCCAATGATGAGCTGGTTCTTCAACTCCGCGATTTCCTTCGCTCGTATTTCCTGTTCGCGCTGGGAGGAAATGTCCAGGCTCGCCGAGTACCCTCTTTTGTTCACGGCCTCCATGAGGTCTTTTTCTCCGGCCTGCTTCTCATCGTATTCCACGCGGGCCTTTTGCGTGCCGTAATTCACATTGGCCTCTTTCACGCCGGGCACTTTCTGCAATGATTTGGTGATGAGCACGGCACAGCTCGCGCAGTGCATTCCATCAATGGCCATTTCTATTTTTTTCATGCGAATCCCCCCCACACGAATGCGGATTTAGGTCCCCACACGATGAGGGTGAGAATGAGGAGCATTGCCACGAGACAAAATCCCACGAAGGGGATGAATCGGATTGTTTTTTTCTCGGATTGAATGGGCCCCACTTCCTGGAGCATGAAATAACTCATTCCCCCCAGGATGAGGAAGGAAACCCCAAACAGAATGTAGAGGAATTCGAGGAGGTGATCGGTAATCATCATCACACTCAACATGGCCCCCATGGTCCCCGACATGAGTCCGGCCATGAGTCCTTCGAGGATGCTCATGATTCCATTCTTGCGCATCGCATAGGCACTAATTCCCATCCCAATGATCATTCCTCCCACGCTTCCAATGAACATTCCATTCGTGGCTCCCATGAGAGCGCCGCTCATGAATCCGGACATCATTCCGATGCCCATTCCAGCCATCATCCCGTGGGTGCAGTTGAAGTGCTCCCGTAAGGGGTGGATGTGCAGCAAGGATCCCCCCACGAGGGCGGTTCCAATTGGAAGGAGTGCGAGAATGGGCCATTGTCGCGCCACACTATCATTTCCTGCGGCCAGAAACTGAAAGGCACCATACATCGCCAGAGAGGCCAAAACGAGACACCCAATCGTGTATTGGACGAGTTGATGCTCGGCCTCAAACCCTTTGGCATTCGAGAGAATGCGTGTGAGGGTGTGGGTGAGGTGGCTGCCTGTACTGTTTCCTTCATCCAGGTAATCGTATTCGCGAAGTCGATTCTTGATTAAGTGCACGTCCTCCTCTCGGCACGTGAGGGTGAGGGTCTTTCCATCCTGAGAGAGAGATTCGATTCGTGCCTGAGGAATTTTTTGCAGAATTCGTCCGATGACTTTTTCGCAGGCCTCGCAGGAGACATTTTGAATAGGAAGTGTGAGCGTGTGAGTCATTTTTTTCTCCTCAGGCGACCTGGTATCCTTCCTTCTCAATGGCTTTCTTCACGTTTCCCATTTCTTTTTTTTCATCCTTGACGTCCACGACGATTTCTCCTTTTGCATGGTTAGCCGACACGACTTTAGTGCCGGTTTCCTCAATGGATTCCGTGAGCATGATTTCGCAGCTCCGGCAGTGCATTCCCTTGACTTGTATGGTTTTCTTCATCCCATCACCTCGATAGTCCCGTTGAACATTTTCATGGAACAATGGAAAGGAAACGTTCCCTCCTTGGAGGGAGTGAATTCAATCGATGTTTCTCCTTGCGAGGGGGCAAGCTTTCGTATCTTGTATTCGGGAAAAATGACCTCTCGTCCGCACCCGGCGTATTCATCGGCGGAATAGTGGATTCTCACTGGGATTCCTTTCTTCACGTATAGGATGGAGGGTTCATAGGTCCCGTACTTAGTGGCCTTGAGAAACACCTCTTGTTTCCCATCTATAATTGGGGGAAACGTAATCGATCCTGGGTCGACAATTTCCTTGTCAATCTGGGTGGACGCGGCCCCGGCTGAAAAAAGGAGAAACACTCCTCCCAAGACTAGTGCGGCCATGATTCCAACAATAATCGCGTGGTTCATGGAAGTTTCAGGTCGTGAAACGATATATAAGGACTGGTGAAACAATGTTTCATATCATGAAACAATTGCACTTCTCCGGACTCTCCTTCCGTGCCAAGACGGGAATATGGATTGCCCTCGTATTAGTGTTTGTTTCGATTCTCACTCTCACCACGCTCTCCTACCTCTCGCCCACCTATGAAGGGGTAATCGGTTTCTTTGTTCATTTTCATTTTGAGGCCATGGTGCTGATCGGCTTGTTGGGGGTAGGAATTGGCGGAGTTAGCTTCTATTTGTTGGAGCGGGAGATTCAGGGGAAGGAAGGTACGATTCAAAATCAATCCCAATTGTTGTTGTCTTTCTTGACTCCCTTAGAAAAGGACTGCGTCTTATTTTTGGTCAAGAATCACGGGGAATGTTTCCAGTCAGATCTCTCCCGTCTTCCGGGAATGACTCGCCTGAAGGCGCATCGGATGGTCCAACGACTGCATGAGCGAAAAATCATCCACCCTTCCTCGTATGGGAAGGCGAACAAATTAGTGCTCGCCGATGAGTGGAAGACCGGCCTTTCTTCCCTGGAACACTAATTACGCTTTTGCGTGCTTTTCCACGATGATATTCATTTCGGCCCTTTTGGCATCGCTGGGCTTCTCAATTTGCGTGTCCATTTTCCAATACTTGTTTTGGTGATACGCTAAGGGTTTTTCACTCGTGGTGCGGGCATCCACCACGTCACCGATGAAGAGGGTGTGGCTTCCCTTCGGGATGATTTCAGTTACGTTCACTTCGGCCATGAGGGAGGATCCTTCCACTAATAGTTGGTCGAGCTTTTTTCCTTTTGTGAATTTAACACCCAATTCCTTGAGGGCGTCAATCTTGTTGATTTGGTGTCCGGAGCTTCCGCCGGCAATTGAAGAGACCCAGTTTTGTTTTTCAGAGGCGATGCTCACGCCGAACTTTTTGGTCGTGAGGATATTTTCTCCCGTGGCCTTGTGGGGTCCGATGGCAACCGCTATTCGAGCAGGCGTGTATGAAACTAGGTAGGTCCACTCCGCGGCCATGATGTTGGGTCCATTCGGCCCATCACTGGTGATTAATCCTACGTTCGTAATGAATTTTTGATGATAGTCGCTTCCCCAGGGGAAATCCATGTTCTCAACTCCTAGAATTAGATGTTACAATAAATATATCGGACATACGATATTAAAAGTGGGTTGGAAAATCTCGAAAAATAACCCTAGAAAAATAGACGAGTGCACCGGAGAGGATTTGAACCTCTGACCTCCCGATTATCAGTCGGGTGCTCTACCAGGCTAAGCTACCAGTGCAACCTTTTGCGAAAAGGTTGATCAAAAGCGTTAGAATCCCCTACGGGAATTCAGACTCTCCTAATCCCTTTTTGCTTCCAAGAAAACGGCCTCCGAATCCTTTTAAAGGGCACCTTGCGGGGGCGGTCCTATAATGGCTTTTGTCAAAAGGGATGGTATGAAGACCACTTACGCGGGATTGAAACTCTCCTCCCCGGCCGTATTGGCCCCCATGTCAGGGGTTTCGACGCTCCCTTTTCGTCTCCTATGTAAAGAATTGGGGGCGGGGTTGACGTACACGGAATTTGCCTCGGCAATTGCCATCGCGAGAAACCTGGAAGGGAGAGCCTCCAACAACAAGGTATTCAATCGCATCGAAACGGTAAAAGAAGAACACCCGGTGGGTGTGCAACTGTTTGCCCCGCAGGAAAAGGATTTGATTACCGCAATTGAATTTGTGGAGAAAAACTTTGATTTGGTGGACATTAATTTCGGATGTCCCTCTCCCAAAATCACCGGCGGGGGATGCGGCGCCTATTTGTTGAAGAATCCGGAGAAGATGATTTCATTAATTGAAGCCGCCGTGTCGGTGTCGAAGAAACCAGTTACGTGTAAAGTGAGAATGGGGTGGGACAAGCCCGTATTGCATGAGTTTGTAAGGAAAATTGAGAATGCGGGAGTGAAGGGAATTGCCTTGCATGCGCGCACCGCCCAACAAGGGTATTCGGGCAAAGCGGATTGGGAGTATATTCGTCAAATCAAGGAATTAATTTCCATTCCCCTGATTGGAAATGGGGACATTGCCTCGGTGCAGGATGTGAAGGATAAGCTGGATCAAAAGTATTGTGATTTGGTCATGATTGGTCGTTCCGCGTGGAACAATCCTGGGATTTTCTCCGAGATTGCCGGGAAGGACGTTCCAACTAAGGTGGAGATTGTGGAGCGCTACTTCAAACTCTGCGCCAAGTACCCCATTACGGAGTTATTGGACGTAAAGGCCCAGATTTCGGGTATCTTCTCGGGTTTACCCAACGTGAAGAAGCTGAGAGTGGCCTTAAATCAGGCCAAAGATTTAAGTCAGGTGGAAGCGGTAGTGGTAGCAGGGTTGTCGGACCAATAAAAGGGGGAATTACCAGTGGAAGCCTACAAGAAGGAGACCATTTTCACGTACGACTCGAACGTCGCCGGGTTTGAAAAAAAGTTTCAAGATAATTTTGAGAAGTATGGTCGCGAGGACCTTGAACGGTTTATTTCCAATCTAAAGGGGGGAAAGGTCGTGGATATCGGATGCGGCCCGGGCGTGTATTTAGAAGCCATGCGCGAAGCGGGGCTGGATGCCATGGGCATCGATTTGTCCGAGTCTTTCATTGAGCGTTGCCACGAGAAAGGATTGAATGTTCGGAAGATGGATATGGAGAATCCCCTGTTGTATCCTCATTCGTTTGACGGGTTGTGGGCTCATGCCGTGTTGCCACATGTTCCACGTGAACGCGTTGCGGCTCTTCTTCAAACGTGGACGCGTCTCCTCAAGCGAGACGGATTGCTCTGGCTTTCTCTTCGCGAGGGAGAAGGGGAAGGATTTGACGCGGATGCGTCCAACACCGACCGCAAGCGCTGGTTGACTTTCTACACGGATGAGGAAGTGCGAAAATTAGTGGGAAAACGATTCGAAGTAATTCATTTTGAACAGACGGATCGAAGCGGGAAAAAATACTTGAAGTATTTGCTCCGTCTCAAGCCCGAAGCCCCTAAGGCGTTTCGTAATTTTTGAAGAGGGGGAATTATTTCCCTCCTTCCTCTTTCTTGGCCGGAACCTCTCGAATAATCTCGCGAATAATTTCTCTCGGACGAGGGGCCGGACTATCTTCGGGCCAGGCCGATTCCAGAACAACGACGGAAACCATGGGTACGTTACAGTGGGCTCCCGGAAACTTGGACAGGAATCCGCAGGCGTGGCACATGAACGCGTCTTTGTACATGCGACTCTCCTGCTAGGATAGATAGGTATGCGTCCTACCTTCCGTATAAGGATTCCCTCTGGTAACGAGTAAATGGAAGGGAACCGCCGAATAATGGTTCGTTTTTCTCTTAGAGGTCAAATCCAATCAAGAGGGTGGCTTCGTCTCCCTCGACGCGTACTTTTTTGGCCAAATACGTGTGCACGGCCAATCCAGGAGAGGAGGACACCACATTCTTGGCCGGCACTTCGGGGAAAACCACTGGAGGAAAAACTATTTCCCCGTTTTCTTTTTTCACAATCGTTTGCGTGGGCTCTCTCCACGAGGAATCGTGGACTAAACACACGCAGTATTTTCGCTTCACCGCTTCGTGCACACCCAAGTTATTTTCGTCTTCTTCCCTTTTGACGAAGGAATGATCGTCGGGCGTGAGGACGTAGAGGCGGGTAATCCCCTGAAGCTTTCCCAGCTGGTGGAGGATGTGCTTGATGGGTTTCTCGTCCGACATACGGGTATTTACGCTCCAGAATCCTAATATAGGGTATGCCCCCCACCGGGAAAAAGAAGGGATACAAGGACACGAACAAGAAAGCGTATGATTCGAAGGCCGATGCGATTGAGCGATTGTATCAGAAGCACTTCTCGCACGTGAAGCCGTTCGCCCAGGATTTTCTTAGGCATCTTCCGGGGAAAACCGTGATTGATTTGGGAGCGGGTCCCGGGACGCATGCACACTATTTCTATGAGCGGGGATTAGACGTCATGTGCGTGGATTATTCCAAGGAAATGCTCCGCCGCTGCGCCAACAAGGGAGTGAAAGCGCTGTTGATGGACATTGAGGACTTTTGGATGCCCGATAAGACCGTGGATGGAATTTGGATGTATTCCTCGCTTTTACACATCAAGGATGAGAACATTCCGGCGGTGGTGCGCAACTTGGCCCGGATGCTCAAGCCGAATGGGGTGTTGGGATTAGCCGTGAGAGAGGGAGAGAAAGATGGATTTGATACTGACCCGCTCGGCGTGAAACGCTGGTTTAATTTTTTCACCGATGAGGAGATCCGCGGGCACTTTTCTCCCTATTTTGATGTGGTGGACTACACGCGCAGCGAATATGGAAAAGGGGATGTTTTCCTGAATTATTTATTTCGCCGGAAATACCATTAGAGGGATTTTAGTTCCTTGAGCTGGTGCTCCAATAGTTTGAATCCGCTTTCCCAGCTTTTTTTCTTCGTGGGATCGAATCCCATTTCGTTGAGCATTTTTTCAGGATTCTTGCTCCCGCCGTATGCGAGGAATTTTTCATAGTCCTTCACGAAGTCCTTTCCCTCTTTCTGGTAGCGCGCGTAGAAATTCAACACGAGCAAATGACCAAATGCGTAGGCGTATGTGTAGAAGGGTGCTTGAAAAAAGTGAGAAATACCCAACCATTCGTATTGGAATTCTTCTGGGATGTGCATCTTTTTTCCAAACTGTACGCGGAGGTTTTGCTGGTAGGCCTGGTTGATTTCAGGGATGGTTTTTCCTTCCTTGACCATTTCAAACGCTTCTTTTTCAAAGAGGGTGAAAAAGGATTGTCGCTGGATGCTGGCGAATGCCTCATCCATCTGCTTGGCGAGCATATGTTTTCGGAACGTGGGGGAGGAATCGTTTTCCAAGAGGTGCGCATCTAATAGTATCTCCCCAAACGTAGATGCGGTCTCGGCGAGAGGCAGCCCAGCATGTTGGGTGAAGATGGAGTGAGAGGATGAATAATGATTATGAATCGCGTGTCCTAATTCGTGGGCGATCGTAGAGACGCTCTTTAGGTCCCCGGTCCAGTTCAACAATACGTAGCTGGTATCTTTGGGAGTCGTGATGGTGCAAAAAGCACCTCCTCGTTTTCCTTTTCGTAAGCGTGCGTCCATTCGTTTATCTTTCAAAACGCGATGAGCTTCCTCTTTCATGCGGGGGGAGAATGATTCATAGGCGTTCATCACATGCGCATACCCTTCCTTGAATTCCCATTTTTTCTTGGGCGGGTGGAGGGGGGCATAGATGTGATAGCGTGAGTTAGGATTTCCCAACTCCTTGGCCTTCCACTCGAAGTAGGATTGAAATACGTTCGTGTTTTGCTCGCACACGCGCAGGAAAGTATCAACTGTCTCATCGGAAAGATCATTGGCAAGGTTTCGAATAGATAGAGGAGAATCGTATTTTCTCAAGTAAATGTCTTCGTTCCACCAGTCTTGGGCGATGTTTTTGTAGATTTCTCCCAATGCCCCTGAATCTTTTCCAAATCGCTCCCATAAGAGTGAATAGGCTTGTTTTCGCTCCTCCGGATGGGGACTTTGTACCTTGGCTCGGAGTTCTTCCTCGTTGAGCGTGCGGGTGGTCTTTCCTGCTTTCCATTCGAATGTGTAGTCGCCCGTGAGAATATCATAGAGTTTTGTGAGGGCCGAGTTTCCCGTGGAGGATTTGAGGTTGGAGAGTTGTTCTTCTTTCTCCGAGAGCATGTGCTTGGAATACTTTCTCGATTCCATTAACGCGTACGCGTGATCCTTGTTCCTGGGTAATAGTTTTCGGGCGGTCTTTTCATCGAGTCCCTTCCACCATAATCCGAAAAAGAGTCGCTGATTCCCTTCGCGTGTGAGGATATTCTCAAGGCGCGACTCTAATGCTTTGGCTTTTTCATCCTGCGTGTTTTGGGCGAACGCGAGCATGGCATAGGTTGAGAGGGTGTGTGTTTTCTCGGCGAACCATTCATTTTCGCGCAGGATTTCCTCCACTAACTCTCGTGTAGGGTGTTCGAGTTTTTTTCGGTAGGAGAGATACTTCTTCGTTTGAGCCTGAATAGCATTTACGTCCCTCTGGATGTCCTTCTCGGTGGAATAGATGGGTCTCAAATCCCACTCGGGGAGGTTTTGGGAGGTACTCATACGCTGGAGAGAATGAAAAACGGGTTATATAGGTGTGGGTGGCTAGTTGGGCGTCCCGTTGCCCTGCTGTTCTCTCCAGAAGGCATAATACAATCCTTTCTTCCGCACGAGTTGAGCGTGGGATCCTTCCTCTACAATATGTCCCTTTTCCAGCACGTAGATGGTGTCCGCATGCGTTAAGGTGGAGAGGCGGTGGGCGATCAATACAAAGATGACCTCGGGTCGGCTCTTTTTCAATTCTTGAATGGTTTCTGTAATTGATTTTTCCGTTAAGGAATCTAACGCACTCGTGGCCTCATCGAAGATCAAAATATCCGGATTGCGTAAGAGCGCGCGGGCAATCGCTAAGCGTTGCTTTTCTCCCCCGGAGAGTTTGATTCCGCCTTCTCCAATCTTGTTGTCCAATCCTTTCTCTCCTCTCGTGATGAGGTGGTCCGCTCGTGCGTGTTGCAAGGCTTCCTTCATCTCTTTCTCGGTGGCGCGGGGATTTACGAATAATAGGTTTTCACGAATGGTGCCTGCGAACAATTGCGTCTCTTGGGCGACAATTCCAATGCGCTTACGCAGGGCTTCCGCGTCCACCTTTTTCACATCAATTCCATTCACTAAAATCTTTCCATTCGTGGGTTGATAGAGTCCCGTGAGGAGCTTGATGAGGGTGGACTTTCCGCTTCCGCTCGCACCCGCAAATGCCACGGTTTCCCCGGCCCCAATCTCAAGAGATATCTCTTTCACGGAGGGGATTTGGTTGGATGAATAATGGAATGACACGTTTTCGTATTGGATCGTCTTAATCTTCGACAAGGGAGTGGGGTTTTTTGGTTTTGTTTGAGGAGGGAGTGTGAGAATCTCATCTAAGGATTCCAATGAGGCCTTGGCTTCCTGGTAGCGCTGGGCCACCGTTCCCAATTCCGCGAGAGGTCCAAATATGAAGAAGGAGTAGAATAGCAGGGAGAATAGTGATCCTAAGGTCATCTCGGAGTTGAAAACTAACCAGAGCATCAATCCCAACAATCCGGTGCGGAGGGCATTGATTAATGTGCCCTGCACGAAAGCGAGTAATCGCACTAAGCGGACTTTTCGCAGTTCAAGTCCCAGGATTTTTTCATTCACTTGGTTGAGTCGTCCTATTTCTTGGGATTCCAATCCCATGCTTTTTACCAATTCCACGTTTCGAATGGTTTCCGTGGTGCTTCCCGCGAGCTCGGCGGACTCTGATACAATGGCCTTTTGGGCGGCTTTGATTCGGGAGCTTAGCACGTAGGTGATGATTCCAATCATGGGCATCATGAGCAAGTACGCCAGAGCAACGGCCCAGTGGACCGTAAACGCGTAAATCAAAACGAAGACAATTCCCACAAGGGAGAAGAACATCGTCCCAATCATGATCTCAATGAATCCCTGCATGTCCGTGCGGGCCTTCTGCAACTTTTGGAGGATTTCACCGGAACGTCGGTCCTCGAACACTTCGTAAGGAAGCGAGAATGTGTGCTCCACACTTCGAGAGTACATTTCCGTTCCCACACGCTGCGTAATCACATTCACGAAGTATTCTTGGAACGTCTTCGCGGTGCGGGAAACAAACGCCACGGCCATGCTTCCGATGAGTAAGAGGGTAACTCCCTGCAAGAATTGGTCGGTGGTCAACTGTCCCACTTTCGTGGCGTAATCGTCGATGATGAACCGAAAAATGAGGGGGTCCATCAGGGAGAATATTTGGTTGATTCCTGCGAGAAAGAGCGCTAACGCAATGGTCTTCTTGTGGTTGCGGAGGAACTTCCATCCCGGGATCATGTTCATGTATCTATCGGGTGTCCGATGGGTTTTTATGGGATAATGGGGGTCCCGCGAACTACGCCCCGTATTAAGTCCAACGTCCCTAATGCGTGCGTACGGGAGGAATGAAATATGGCCGGATACGCTGGAAACATCGAATCATTGACTCAACATAATACATTTTTTCGGAGGGTGCTTTTCACCGCCAAGCACATGCAATTAGTGGTCATGTCCCTCGCTCCAAACGAGGAAATTGGACTTGAAACCCACTCGGATACGGACCAATTCATCCGCGTGGAAGCGGGGGAAGGGAAATGCAAGATTGGGGACTCGGAACACGTGTTGAAAGATGGAGTTGCCGTGGTAATCCCGGCGGGGCATGCGCACAACGTGTGGAACACGTCCTCTACACACGCATTGAAACTCTACACCATCTACACGCCCCCCGAGCACAAGGATGGGACCATTCACAAAACCAAATTGGACGCCGAAAAAGACCATCATTGAAGAATGAATACCGATAAAAGGGAGGAATTGTTTCCTTCCTCATGTATTTTGTTTATCTATTAGAGTGTGCGGATCGCACGCTGTATTGCGGCTTTACCACGGATTTAGTCAAACGGGTCGCGTGGCACAATGCGGGGAAGGCGAGTAAGTATACGCGCGCTCGTTTGCCGGTGAAACTAGTCTATTCCGAATCCTACGCATTGCGCACGGACGCGTTGAAGCGCGAGTATGCGATCAAGCGGATGCCTAGAGAAGAGAAATGGGAACTCGTGAAGAGTTCCAAGAAATAATTGGGTGATTTTTCAACCCTTAATCGTCTTTCGGCGCGTGCTTCAACCCAAAGTGTTTGGTCACTTTGATGTTTTCATCCTGAGGGTATCGCTTTCCCTTGTTGAAAGGCTTTTTTCCCTTCCAATTGGGATCCCGTGTAGGACGTTCATCGCGTGAACGGTTTCCACCTTGTGAGAAGGAAGTTCCGCCGCTTGCGGGGCGTGAACCAAAAGGCTTCGAGTCTCCAAATCGGCGATTCCCGTACGGCTTTCCTTCGATCTCACTCTTGCGGGGAAAGAATCGTCTTCCCCCTTGAGGAGCGTGTCCTTCTCCGCTTCGCGGTGCGTGATACGGTCGTCCACCCATGGGTCGCGCGTGTGTGTTTCCGTGTCCCTGGTTGGATGAGTACTCGGGCTTTCCTTTCTTGTTGGCGAACTCAATCGGTTCAAACGTCGGAAGGGGCGCCTCGGTAATGGTTAACGACTTGTCGCGCAAAATGGAGCGGAAATAATCGTAGTCCTGGGGTGCGAGCAAGGAAATAATCTTTCCTTCCTCTCCCGCTCTTGCGGTGCGTCCGGAGCGATGAATGTATTCCGAGGGCGTGCGGGGAATATCATAGTTGATGATGTGGGACACGTTCTTGATGTCCAATCCTCGCGCCGCCACGTCACTCGCCACTAATACGTGGAAGTGTCCGCGGTGGAAGTCATCCAGCGTTCGTTTACGTTGATTCTGTGACAATCCTCCGTGGATGGATTGGGCGTGCACGTTGTGCTGGTTCAGGTTTCGTTCCACCTTATCCACCATGCGTCGCGTTCCCGCAAAAATAATCGCCAAGGGGGGCTTTTCTTCCTTGAGGATGTGCATCAATAACCCAAACTTTTGGTCGCCGCGCTTGTCCAAATCGTAATAGATTTGTTCCAATTTTCCCTTGTCGACATAGGCTTCCGCCTTCACAACCTGCGGGTGTTTCATGAAATTTTGAGCAATCTGGTGAACTTCTCCCGAAAGAGTGGCCGAGAATAACAGGGTTTGTCTCTGCGTGGGAACTTGCTGCATGATTTTTTTCATGTCGCGGATGAATCCCATGTCCAACATTCGGTCGGCTTCGTCCAATACCAAAATGTTAATCGTGGAGGCGTTGAATGTGCCTCTCGACATGTGATCGAGAATTCGTCCCGGGGTTCCCACCACAATATCGGTGCGTCGCAGGTTGGCGATTTGTCCGCCCATTCCGACTCCACCATACACGGCAGTAATGCTAACTCGTTTGTGCTTGGAGAACTTTCTCATTTCCTGCATGACTTGTTCGCACAACTCACGTGTGGGTACGAGGATTAATGCTTGGGGTCGTCCGCTGGGTCGGATGTTTTCAATAATGGGCAATCCAAACGCGGCGGTCTTTCCACTACCCGTGTGGGATTGTCCGATGACATCCTTTCCCGCAAGTATGAGGGGAATACTCATGCGTTGAATGGGCGTCCATTCCGTGTAGCCTAATTCTTTGACCGCTTGTTGGATGGCGTTGGAGAATGCGAATGGAATTTCGTCTCCTTCTTTCGCAGGGGCTTCCTTCTTAGGGTGCTCCTCTTTGTGGGCGTGTTCTTTCTTTTCGTGCGACGCAGAATGCGCGGCATGGGTATGCGTGTTCATAGGGTTCTGTTTTCCTTTTCCTTTGTTTTTTTCTTTGCTTTCGAATCATAGCCCCGCGGCGATTCGAACGCCGGTCCTCGGATTCAAAGTCCGATATCCTTGACCACTAGACGACGGGGCTAGCCGTGATTCGTCCAGCGAAAACGGAGGAAAGGTGGGATTCTGCATCCCCTAGTAGACCCTCTACACATAGTGCCAAACGATTCTAGTGAATAGGTTCGGGTTGGGACAGTTTTTAAAGGCCTGTCGAACCCGACCGGCCAATTCATCGACGGAATCCTTCAAACTAGCATTTTAAGCCGAAAGGGCGTCTTCCCACTATGAAGCTCTCCACCCACATCCTGACGGGTCTCCTACTCATTGCATTTGGCGCAGGGGTCGGGGTCTCCCAATACTACCTGCCCTCCTTAGAAGCCAGTATCGCCCCTCCCTCTTCATTTTCCGGCATCCAATCCGCCTTCTGCCCCTCCCCTGCGTGTGAGGAGCTAGTCCTCCAGACGGTTGAAGGGTCTACCTCCCGAGTGTGGGTGGCCATGTACTCCTTCACCAACGCTGATTTGGCCCAGGGTTTGATTCAGGCTAAAAATAACGGAGTGGACGTGCGGGTGGTGGTAGAAAAGCAGCAAGCGGGGGGACAGTATTCTCAACACCAGGAACTCGCGGCCGCGGGGATTCCCGTGCGCATTGACACCAACCCCAATCTCATGCATCACAAGTTTGCGGTGATAGACAATTCAATGGTCATCACGGGCAGTATGAATTGGACTGGGAATGGAGTGGGGGAAAATAATGAGAATTTAGTCATCATCGCCTCGCCGGAACTCAACACGAAATTCGCCAGCGAGTTTGATGCGGTATGGAATGACAGCACGCCGTTCACGGAATGAATGGGTTAATTATTTTCCCGTGCGCTTCTTCAGTTCTTTTTCCAATGCTTGGGCGATGAAGTATCCCTGGGCCTTTCCGCGTAGGGCTTGCATCGCTGTTCCCATGAGTGCGGATTGGGCGCCCATTCCTTTGGCCAATACCAAATGTTCGTTCTTGTCCACGATTTGCTTGATGATAATACTAATCTCATCCTCGTTCGCACTATTGGCTTGGTGTTTCTGCGTGATTTCAGAAAGGGGCTTGGTGGGGTGATCGGCCCACTCCTTGAGGATGTGGGGGAAGTTCTCGCGCAACACTTGTTTGCTTTTCTCCGCGGCCAATAATTCTTCGAGTTGAACATGGGTGAGTTTATCCACGGCAGGCTTTTCCCTGCGCACCGTGTTGAGGGTAGTAAGTAAGAGGGACGCGGAGGTCGTGGGATCGTATCCCTTCTCAAGCAAGGCTCCATAGAATCGCGCCTTGTTGTCAAGTTTCATTTCATCCGCGAGTTTTTCCGAGAGTCCTTTCTCCAAGTAGGATTTCTTTCTCTCTTCGGCCCAGCGGGGGAGATTCTTTTTCATGCGTTCAATCTTTTCTGGTATGATGGGAATAGCCTGCAGGTCGGTTTCTGGGTACATGCGTGCCGCTCCGGGAAGAGGACGAGAGTATTCAGAATTTCCTCCTTCCACTGCGTTGCGCGTCTCTTCGGGCACCCCTTCGAGCATGTACGCGAGTCGATCCTTGATGACGCGGATGGCGTGTTCGGCGCGGGAGTGTTCTCCCATTACCAATGCAAAGCTATCATTTGGTTGTGCGTGCAGGGCTTCTCGGAGCGTTTGGACTTCCACGCTGGAAAGGCCATACTTGTCCAATGGTTCGTCTCCATGCAACAACCCCATAAGTCCGGTCTTGGCTTTCACGTAGCCAGAGATTTCCGTTCCAATTCTACGTTGGGGTTGGACTTCCTTTCCCATGCGTCCGTGCATGTGGGGTAATCGTATCGCATGAAGGACGTGTCCCTTTTGCAGGGCTGTTTGGATCATCTTCGCCCCACTTTTAGTGAATAATCCTGTCACATCCATTCCGCTTTGGCTTTCGATGGTGTTTTTGTTCAATCCCACTGAAAGCAATTCTTGTTTGAGTGCGAGGAGGGCGTTTTGTCGCTGCATTTCCCTGCGCACGTATTCGTCAATGAGTTCCAGCTCTTGGATTCCCTTCAATTCTACGCGGGCGCCTCCGGGGACGGAAATATTGATGTCTTGTCGGATAGTTCCGAGTCCTCGTTTCACGTGTCCGGTGATGCGCATTAATTCTCCCATTTTCAGCGCGGTCATCTTAGCGTGCTCCGGTGTATGAATGTCGGGCATCGTAGCGAGTTCGATGAGTGGAAATCCCAATCGGTCGAGTCGATAGACGACTTCTTTCTCGCTTCGTTGGATAGGTCGCGCGGAGTCTTCTTCTACGGCGAGTCCTTGCATGCGGATGGGAGTCCCATCCTCGAGGGTGATGCTTCCCCCAAATGATACTTGCGTGGTGCGTTGAAATCCGGACGTGTTGCTTCCGTCCACCACATTCTTTCGCATCACCACCGCTTCATCCACGATGGCAGCCCCAATCTTTAATGAAACCTCGAGGGCGATGTCCAATGCATGCGTGTCCAGCGTGGCCGGGGGTTCTTCGTCCGTCTCGATGAGTGAAACATTTTCGTGGTGTCCTTGGTAGATGAACACTTGTTTCTTGTGCGCGGCCTCTAATGCCGCCGCATCCACTTTACCGAGTTCGCTGGCCACGGCATGAAGTTTGCGTGTGAAGGTAAATTCCGGCGCATCCTCTCGCAAAGTAGTGGGCATGCGGGAGAATAGTTTTCCCGTATCCAATTGCTGGTGCACCTCCAGTCCGCACGTGACTGGATGCGGATGCGTGGGCTGGTTGATAGTCATAGGAGAGACAAGGATTGCGGGTCTTTAAATCCTTATTTGGCCGTCCCTAACGGTGGTGGAAGAGGAGCTGGGTTAATTCCCTCGGTTTGGGTGCGGGGAACGTCTTGAGTCCCATCATTTCTTCGGCCACAATCACGCCTAATAGGAGGAGGGTTCCGGACAACGCGAACAAGAGTCGCATGCCCGAGGCCTCCACAATGATTCCGGCCACCAAGAATGCGACGAGGGCGCCTATTTTGGAGATGGAGACGTGGGTTCCTAACACCGCTCCTTCTTTCTTTTGTTTCTCGGCATACCCGGAGAGCATGGCAATGCTTCCAATTCCCAGCATCGCGGTTCCCACTCCATACACGAAGACGGAGAGAAGAATGGTTTCAAATGTCGTGGAGAATCCCAGTCCAATCATGGATATACCTGCCAGGGATGTTCCAAGGATGCTGACCTTCTTGCTACCCCATTCGTCCGTCATTCTCCCTGCGATATGTTGGAGGAGCTGGGGGATTTCCCTCACGAAGAGGATGATTCCCACTAACTCAATGGGGAAGTTGAGCCGTTGCACTAAATACAAGGGTAAGAAGGCGAACATCACGGCGACGCTGAACTGATGGGACATGACCAGTGCGGTTAATCCTCGGAAGGGTTTGGACTGGAGATAGTCCTTCCACAGGGGGATAGGGTTCCACACCAGCTTCTGTAAGGGTGGAAGGGGGTGCACGTTGTGTCGCTGGAAATAATACCACAACGCAAGAGAGCCCATGGCGAGCACGGCAACCAAGAACGGAGAATAAAATCCCATCTGGGCCGCAATCACTGCACCGATGAGGGGTCCAAATACGTGTCCTAATTTTCCAATCGATAGGCTCGTTCCAATGCGGGTGTGTGTTTTAGTCCCGAATGGATTCTTGGTGGCCAAGTCTTCGAGTTTGGCGACGCAGACGAGGACAACCGCATTGTATCCTATTCCTTCGAGTATCCGCGCAAGAAAAATAAGCAAGGCACTATCGAACCAAAAATACATGGTGTAGGCCATCATCGTGAATAGGATTCCCCCCAGGATGACGGGTCGTCGTCCCCAATTATCCGATATTCCTCCGATGAGGGGCGCGGTAACAAGACTGGCGAGGGAGAAGGCGGAGAATAGGAATGATAGAGTGGCCGGGTCGTATCCCTTCCCGCTCAAGTAGAGGGAGAAGATCGGATCCACCAACACCACGGCGAACGCGAACATCGCGTGCACGAGCGTGATGCGCTTAAAGGGCTCCATTTCTTTTGAGAAGAAGGGCCGGTTTAAAAGCCATACGAGGGCGTCTTTTCTGTACCGGTTGGGGGGGTCGTCTAGCCTGGTAGGATTGCACCTTCGGGAGGTGCAGGCGAGAGTTCAAATCTCTCCTCCCCCGCTTTCTATTTTTCGATCATTCCATACTTTTTGTTCTTCTCAGTCATCTTGATGAAGTAACGCAAGCGTTGCTCCTTGACCTCTTGTCGGCCCGTGCTGGTGAGGGAAATCCAATCAATGCGGATTTTCTTGTATGCCGCGGGGAACTTTTGAAAGTTCTTCCACACGACTGGGTTTTCCTTCAAGCGTTTTTCAATCCACGCGGGAATGACTAGTTTTCCATGGGCCTTCAAGGCCTTGTTGGCATGCTTCCTGGAAAGGTGCGCATTCC
Organism: uncultured archaeon; assembly: GCA_964427715.1. Classification (GTDB taxonomy): domain Archaea; phylum Iainarchaeota; class Iainarchaeia; order Iainarchaeales; family VGJJ01; genus VGJJ01. The sequence goes on from CAYRUV010000001.1 coordinate 159,681, forward strand.
CTCCCACATGTGCCAGTCCTTCGGGTTTCATTTTTCCTTCTTTCATTAATCGACGAATGTGTTCCATGTTCAATGCAGAAATAGGGCTTCCCTTCCTGCGCGGAGAAAAGCGTTGGGCATATTTCTCCTCATCGATTCCTTTCGCGGTGGAGTCAATCCACCCAAAACAAAGGGCTTCTTTCACCGCGTCCACGTAAGGAATTCGAGGCTTGCCCGAATTTTTCTTGTAGTAGATGAGCCAAATCTCTTTCTTCTTCTCGTGATTCTTCTCTAACCACTTTCTCCACGCGGGAGCGTCGGTAACGTAGAGTGTTTCGCCGATGTTCATTGGAGGATCGCACTCAACAGGGCCATCTGCACGTACATCCTGTTCTTGGCTTGCGGCCAGACGAGGGATCGCTTGCTGTACATGACCTTGTCGGTAATTTCTTCTCCCTTGATGGCCGGGAGGCAGTGCATGGCTCGCACATTCTTGGCGCACTTGTCCAATAGCTTGTCATTCAATTGGAAGGGGAGGAACATTGGGCGAATCTTTTCCTTGTCCAAATGCATATGCATGCTCTCCCATTCGTCGGTGTACACCACATTCACGTGCTTCAATTCTTCCTTGGAAGGAATTTCGTGGAAGACCTTGATCTCTGCGCCTGTTTTCTTGGCGAGCTTGTGTGCGGTCGCGAGGAAGTGCTTGGATACGGGGAATTGTTTGGGAGTGGCCACCCACACATTCACGCCTAACATGGCTCCTCCCACAAGGAGAGAATCCGTGATGTTGTCGGCGTTCCCCACGTACAATAACGTAAGACCGGTGAGCTTTCCAAAATGCTCACGGATGGTGAAATAATCAGAAAGGATTTGACACGGGTGATCTTCATCGGTTAATCCATTGATGATGGGAATGTTTACGTACTTGGCAAACGCATCCACTTCCGCGTGGGGAAATACGCGGGCCATGATGGCATCGCAGTATCCTGCAAGAGTGCTGGCCGTGTCGCGCCAGTCCTCTCCTCGTCCCATTTGGGTGTTGGCCTTGTCGATAAAAGTAGAGTGTCCCCCCAAGAGTGCGATTCCATTATCGAATGAAACGCGTGTGCGCGTGGAGGGCTTTTCGAAGAGAAGCGCGACGTTCTTTTGGTGGAGAAGTTTGGGCATCTCCATACCTTGAGCGTGCATGAGTTTGAGTCGCTCGGCGAGGTGGTAGAGCATGTAGGCTTGGTGCAGGTGCGTGTCTTCGATGTTCAGGAAATCCTTCCCCCTGAGGGATCTCAATTCCTTCGTGGCGAGTATTCGCTTGATCTCATTTCGTAATGCGGGTTCCGTTTTCATGGTCTAACACTCCTTGCAGTTTTCCCATTTTTCCAATGTACGAGGTCTTTCCTCCCTTTTGGACAAATCGGATGCTGGCCTCGACTTTAGGGGCCATGCTTCCCTGTCCAAATTCTCCCTTCTTCCAATAGGATTGGGCGGTCTTCAGGTTCATATGTTTGAGAGGAATGGGTTTTTTCGAGTAATAGTCCTTGTACGCGTGCTCCTCATTCGTGAGGATAGCCAACGTGTCACTCTTGAGAGAGTTGCCTAACACCTGCGCGGCGCGATCCTTATCGATGACCGCTTCAATGCCCTGGTATCCGTACGTGGTTTTGAATACAGGGATTCCTCCTCCCCCGCATGCAATGACCACCTCATGGGCCTCTAATAATTTTTCAATCGTTTCAAGCTCAATGATTTTTTTGGGTGTGGGGGATGCAACCAGTTTGCGGTATCCTTTCTTGGGGTCGTGCATGAAGGATACGCCTTGTTTGTTCCACTCCTTGACCTGAGAAAGTCCTCCCCACGGTCCAATGGGTTTGGAGGGTTTCTTGAATTTAGGATCGTTCTTGTCCACTTCCACATGCGTAAGGATCGCGGCGGTTTCAATGGTGGGTTTCCAGTGTTTTAGTCCCATGGTGAGAAAGTGTCCAATCTGCCCCTGCGTCATTCCCACTTCCACATCTAATGGCATCGGGGGTATTTTCTTGGCGGCGTGCATTTGGATTTCTAAGTTCCCCACTTGGGGTCCGTTTCCGTGAACGATGACGATGGGAATTCCCTTGCGTACGAGGGGGATGATATCCTTCACGGCCTGTCGGACGTTTTTCATCTGCTGGGAGTAGTTCCCGATTTCATGTTCTCGTATGAGGGCATTCCCGCCAAACGCCACAATGAGGGGTTTCATTCCCCTGTTGAGCGTTTGGAATTTATATAGGGGGACGCCTCCCTCTTTTTCATGGCCCGAAACGCTGCCCGTCGTGTCCGGATGACAATTCCCTCTACTGGAAAAGTGGTCCACGCTTCTATTATTCGCCCCTTGCCAAAGAGGGGTCGCACCTACATGACGACGCGGAACATTTCTGTCATGACTTCCGCTCAGGTCAAGTCAGTTGAGGGATTTTTGCGCCAGTTGAAACGATTGGAGATGCAATATCGAAATCGGAGAATTTCAACCGTTGACTATGAGGTGTATCGCCATGCTCTCGAAAAAAAGTTCGTGGCCCTTACTCGAATGAGAATGGCTCAAGTGAAGCGGGTGTCAGAGCGCCACCACAAATCCGGGATGCTCTTCAATGATCGCTCATTCAAGGAGCGCGGCCGTGCATTGATGGCCCAGTCGAAGGATTTCACAGTGGCCATTTTGGATATTGACTTCTTCAAGTCCGTGAATGACACCATCGGCCACGATGCGGGGGATGCCGCTCTGGCTTTTTTTGGAAATCAAATCAATCGGGTCTCACGAGGTATGCGGGGATTCGCGGGGCGAATAGGGGATGGGGAGGAGTTTGCCGTGGCTATTCCGGGTGGAGCTATCCACATGATTGGGTTTATTCGCACTCTGAGCAAACGCATGCAGACCCAGTTCGCGCGCGAGGAAACCACGCGGACTATGCTGCAAGGTAAGCTTCCAACCTTCAGTGCGGGGGTCGCCTTCGGCACGGAAGGGAAAAAGTTTGAGGATGTAATGAAGATTGCCGATGCGCGGGAGATTCTATCCAAAAAAGGGAGAAACCGTGTGACAATACCGCTAGGAAAAGACAACATGCCTCGAACGGTTCGTATCAGTTCCGATGAGAGCTGGTTGAAGGGCAAAGTCTCCCGTCACTAGATACATTATTATTCCGTCGGAAGTTGATTGCATCCATGCGTCTCGTCTCCTTGTTTTCAGGTGGAAAGGACTCCACGTATGCCACACACTTGGCGAAATGGTCCGGCCACGAGATTGTGTGTTTGCTATCCATGAAACCCGTGGATGCCGACTCCTACATGTTCCACACGCCCAACATTGATGCGACTGCATTGCAGGCCGAGGCGATGGGCATTCCACTCGTGAGGGTGTACACGAAGGGAGAAAAAGAGAAAGAATTAGTGGAGCTCAAGGATGCCCTGCGTGAATTGAAAAAATCTGCGAAGATTGAAGGGGTTATCACGGGGGCGGTTTCCTCCGTGTATCAAGCCTCTCGGATTGAGCGCATCTGTCACGAGCTAGATTTGTACTGTTTCAACCCTCTCTGGCTATCCAAGCCCGAGGCGCATTGGCATGAGTTGCTATTGAATGGTATGGAGATCGTTTTAGTGCGGGTCGCCGCGCAGGGACTCGACAAGAAGTGGTTGGGCCGAACAATGGACATTCCTTCCATTCTTGCATTGCAAAATATGCACCATCATGGAGTGAGTTCGATTGGGGAAGGGGGAGAATTCGAATCCTTCGTCTGCGATGCTCCTCTGTTCAAGAAAAAAATAGTTATCGAGAAATACAAGGATGAATGGAAAGGAATGCAGGGTACGAGGCACATCCTGAAAGCCAAGCTGGTCGATAAATCAGCGGGGAAGGGATTGAAATGAACCTCCATTCCCATGTGTTAGTGGTGGATTGCTCGGATCGTGATGATTTATTGACGCGTCGCCAGTTTGTGTGGCCGATTCAGCGAAACATTCATGGATTGTCCTCCTCGATTCATCTCTCCAAATTCTCCAAGTCTTCCTTGAAGGGATTCGACGCAGTGATTTTCTCCGGCTGCACCCTCAAGGATAATGCCTTTGTTTCGCATGCGAAAAATCTCGGGTGGTTAAAGGAAGCTGGAATTCCCCTGCTGGGTATTTGTGCAGGTCATGAGTTGCTGGGGATTGTTTTTGGTGGAAAACTGGAACGATTGAAGGTCCCCGTGATTGGGATGGAAACCGTGAAGGTGGATGGGAGGAAAGCCCATGGGTTGCATTTGGAGGAAGGAGTGTTCTCCGCGTATCACTTGAATGGAAATGCCGTGTCTCTCCCGAAGGGATTCATGGGGGTGGGTCAATCCACGCGGGTGAAGAATGAGATAATGATTCATCCCGAGTTGAAAGTGGTGGGGTTCCAATTCCATCCCGAATACATCCACGGAAAGTTCATTCAATCATTCATTTACTGGGCCGAGAAAAAGAACTAGCACGTTCCGCTAGAGGGCCAGACTTGGTAGGCGAATTGAGGAGTTCCACTCTCAGGGTCATAATATCCGCCGCCCGTAAGAGGGGATTCTTTCTCCCATATTTCTCGGCAGTTGAATGCAAATCCACACCCTGTGCAGAATGACTTTTTCCGGCACACTTTATCGATGCCATCGAATTGGGCGCTTTCTTTCGTGATTAAATCTCTCTGGCAGAGCTGGGCGTTGATTCCTGTGAGGACCAATTCGTGTGTCTCCTCATCAAACCCTCCTCCTTCAGAGTGGGCCTTCAGGATGAGCTGGAATGTTCCAATGGTGGTGAGGGAAAGAGACACGTTCACGTTCTGGGAATCTCCCGATTCGAGGGAAGGGATGGTGGTTTCTATTTTTTGGATCTCAATGGGTTTATTCTTCCCCGCGACGATTTGGTTTTGTAGGAGTGTTGCGGTGAAGATAACATTCTCCGCCTCCACTCCTCCGATGTTGTGGATGGTGGTCTGGATGGGGTATTCGGTGGTTCCTTGCAGGGCGAATGGACTCGTTGCGAGGGTGTTTTCCATTTCCAATTGCGCGGGTTCTTTTCCGATGTAAAGTATACACGCGTGCAGCTCGTTGAGCGTCTCGCACCTTGCGGAGAGGGTGGTTTTGATTCCCTGGTTAATTCGGATGCGATCCCCTGTGACGGAGAGGGAATAGGGGCATGATTCAAGAGAGGGGCAGCAGTTCTCTCCTGAGCAGGCGAAGGATACGTTGCGCGTGGTCGCATCGAGGTTACGAGCGTAAATCGTGTCGCCTTCTTTCAAAGTAAGAGTGACCGACGAGGTTTTTCCTAGGGATGCTTGGGCCTCCAACAATAATGCGGGGGCGTGCTTCGCAAGGGCCGTTTGGGGGGTGAAAAATGAGGCGAAGTTAAAGAAAAAAACCCCTATCAGGGCGATGGCCACAATGGCCACGAGGAGAAGATTGAACACGTTCATCGTTTGAATCCCCATTTGTATTGGAGCATGAGAAGTTTCTTGAGTACGAAGGCAATAATGAGGCCGAACGCCGTGACCACGATCAAGTCTTCCCAATCTCCCGTGCGCAGGAAGTAGAGTCGTTGCTTGATGACAAACTCATCGATGGCCAAAAGAAAAATGACCACCAGTCCAAACGCCAGGATGAATAATCCGATGCGCATGAATTGGCTCAGTATGCGGATGAGGGTATTCTTCATTCCCTTCCCTCCACCTTGACGCGCTTCTGCTCGTTGTACATGTCCAATATCTCTTTCACACTCGTGGCCTGCTCCGGAGTCTTATCGTTGCGCAATTTAAGGATACGGGGGAAGCGTAAGGCGTATCCCGTGCCCGTTTCCCTTCCGGCGGTGTGCATGGGTGATTGGGTGATTTCATCGGCACGAACTTCGACCACAAACTTTGGGGTGACCCACTCATGGGGGGTTACTTCGCTGTCCACCCGTGCGGGCTTGTGGGAGACGCGGTGTTTCATGAGTAAATCATATAGTTCCTGGAGCATTTGCTCCGAGAATCCTGTTCCAATCCGGGTGATGGATTTGAACTCATCTCGTTCTTCATCATATACTCCAGCCAGTAATCCTCCCAATCCGAATTCGGTTCGTTTTCCTTTTCCTTTGTAGAATCCTAATATGACCAAATCTACGGAGTCTTGCAGCTCTCCCTTGTACGAGCGCTTGAGCTTAATCCACGCGAATTTTCTCGCCCCGGCAATGTAGGGGGCGTTCAAGTCCTTGCACACAATTCCTTCCAATCCTGCGGATACGTTTTCGTTGAAGAATCGGTCAATATCCTTGGGTTGATCCGTGATGATGCTCTTAGTCGACTCGATGAGTCCCTTTCCTTGGACCAAGGAGGAGAGTATTTTCCTTCGTTCGTGGAAGGGTTTTCCCATGACGTTTTTTCCGTCCATGTACATGACGTCAAACAGGAATAGTTTGAGGGGCAATTCTTTTGCTTTCTCCTCGATGTCATATTTTCGTTTTCGCTGGATGGTGATTTGGAAGGGGAAGAATTCGTTGGTTTCTTCATTGACAGCCAGGGCTTCTCCCTCCACAATGCATTCCTTGGATTTGAGTTCCTTCCTCGCGGCCTCTACAATTTCGGGGAACATATCGGTCATGCTTTCGAGGTTCCGGGAGAATATCGTGATGGTGTTTCCTTTCTTGTGGACTTGGACGCGGAACCCATCATATTTGGCTTCCACCATACACTTTCCCAGCTTTTCGATGATGTCTTTGGAGAACGGAAGCCTTTCCGCTAATGTTGGGCGTATGGGCACACCCGGTTCGAGGTCGATTTTATCCAATCCTTTGAGTCCATGTTCCGTTAGGAGGGTAGCCACGTATCCCAGGTCGGAATGGATATTGTATTTGGCTTCGATTTGTTCGCGGAGTTTGGTTCGAAGTTTTCTTTCCTTCTCTTCGTCGCTCTTCTTAGTGATTTTATCTTCAATCTCCTGGATAAGTTTGGGGTTTTGTTTGGTGAATTCTTTTAGGTGAACTTGGGCCAGAGCATCCATGAGGGTCGGGTCTCCCACCCCCAATCGCAATGCACCGAGTGCGAATCGCGTGACGAATTTTCCCTCATTAGGTGTAGATGCGTTGAGGAGCTCGGCGAGAAGGCGGATTTTGGTTTCCTGGGTTCCTTCTCCTGTTTGCGTGGCGAGCTTCATGAAGTTTTCATGCACTTTCTTCACCGAGAGGGTTTGCTTCACGAGTGCTTGTTGGGTTTTTTTCTCCAGGAATTCAGCGGCCGTTTGTCCGAGGTCTCCGGTCTTCTTGAATTTTTTCTCCACATCTTCTTTGGAATATCCGGTGGCTTTTCCGATGGCTTGAATAACAAACTTTTCTCCGAGTCCCGTTTCTAAATTCTCATACGCGGGGGCGAGTCGTCCTTGTAATAAGTAAATAACATTCCGCATGTCCTCGGCTGGAGTCTTATCAAAGAGTGCGGCGAGCTGAATAGTCATGTCCAGTCGCTTGGTTGTTTTCTCGATTTGATCGAAGGCCTCGGCCACGGGTTCGAATCGCATAGGCTAAGGGACGCGAAACGGGCTTTTAATGGTTGATTGGGGGAACTAGCCGAACATTCGTTCGAGTGCCGAGCGGAAGGGGTGTTTTCTCTCTCGAATCACGAGTCCGTGTTTGGAGGCAAAGTGTCGGGCGTGCCAGGACACAGGGGCGTCTAATTCCACTTCTCTCAGCATGTGGGGTTTGGCCGTTCGGGCGCTGGTCGGGCGTATTTCGATTCCTTTGCTTTTCAATTCTCCTAATGCTTCCCAGTGTTCAATCAAGGCCTGTTCCGGGACCTCTTGCAACAATTTTTCAGGGATGTGGGCGGAGTGCGTGTGGATGACGGCTTTGGGGATCAACACCGCATGCTTGAGTGCGCGTAATGCTCGCTTGGCGCGGTAGAATCGTTCCCTATGTTCAGGGTGGTGGAGCGTGTGGGCTTTTGGTTGGGTGTGGGTTCGAGTCTTGGCTCGGGCTCCTCGTTTGGCGGCTCTTTTCTTGGTTTTGGATTCACGTTTGGAACTCATATTGGTTGCAAAATTTTGGGGTTTAAAAACACATTCCCTGGTTTTTCCTATATCTTCGGACACATGTTCGGGGTATTTTTGGGGGAGTAGTATAGCCTGGTAGTATACCACCTTGGGGTGGTGGCGACCCCGGTTCAAATCCGGGCTCTCCCGTTTCTTTTTTTTCTATTCCGCGGACCATTTTTTTGGGGGGTCGCAAGGCCTGATATTTAAGGTAAACGTGGGACTATTTGCCTGGTATGGCTGCTGAAAAGGTTCCCAAGCTGGTGGGGATTACTGTCAAGAAGTCCGAGGACTTGTCGGAGTGGTACACGCAGGTTGTGCAGAAGGCCGAGCTGGCCGATTATGCACCTGTGCACGGATTCATGATTATCCGCCCACACGGCATGATGATGTGGGAAGGGATTCAACATTTTTTGGACACCAATGTCAAGAAGCGCGGCGTGCAGAATGCGTATTTTCCCTTGTTGATTCCGGAGTCTTTCTTCCGTAAAGAAGCCGAACACGCCGAAGGATTCGCTCCCGAAGTGGCGTGGATTGAGCAGGAAGAAGGGAATGAAGAGCGCCTCGCGATTCGCCCCACCAGTGAAACCATGATTTGTGATTCCTTTTCCAAGTGGGTCCGCTCGCACCGCGACCTTCCGTTGAAAGTGAACCAGTGGTGTAACGTTGTGCGGTGGGAAATCAAGATGACGAAACCCTTCTTGCGTACACGTGAGTTTTTGTGGCAAGAAGGACACTGCCTGTATGCGTCCCACCAAGAGGAGTGGCAGGACACCCTGTACTTCTTGGAAGAATACCAAAAGGTCATGCAGGATTTGCTCGCGATTCCGGTGATTCCAGGAAAAAAAACTGAAGCCGAGAAGTTCGCCGGGGCTAACACGACTCTTACCGTAGAAGCGTGGATGCCGGATGGAAAAGCCCTACAGAGTGCCACCTCCCATGACTTAGGACAGAATTTCGCCAAGGCATTCAATATTTCTTTTTCAGGAGAAGATGAGAAGCCTCACTTTCCGTATCAGAATTCGTGGGGAATGTCCACGCGCACGATTGGGGCGATCATCATGGTCCACGGAGACGACAAGGGATTGGTCTTGCCTCCGCGCTTGGCACGAAACAAAGTGGTTATCGTGCCAATTCTTTTCGAGCAGACCAAACAGGTTGTGCTGGATGGTTCGCGCAAGCTCGCCAAGGAGTTAGAGAAGTTTGGCGTGGTGGTGGATGAACGTGAGCAATACTCGGCCGGGTGGAAGTTTAACGAGTGGGAATTGAAGGGAATTCCTCTGCGTATCGAAATCGGCCCGCGCGACTTGGGACAGAACCAATGCGTTCTGGTTCGACGCGACACGGGGGAGAAGAAGATTCTCCCGTTGCACGGGATTGAGAAAGCCATCGAGCATGAACTAGAGGCCATGCATCATGCCATGTTCAATAAAGCAAAGGCGTGGTTGGACTCCAACATCGTCGATGTGAAGACCATGCGGGAATTTGACCACGCGTTGGAGCAGCGCAAGATCATCCGGATGTTGTTTTGCGGCACGAAAGAATGTGAAAAGGAAATCAAGGATAAGACCACAGCTGGAACCCGTTGTATTCCCTTGAGTGAGAAACCCGTGAAGGGCGGTCTGTGCGTGCAGTGCGGGAAGCACGCGGAATGGCATACGTTGTTCTCGAAGTCCTACTAGTCGAGGACTTTCTCCCACATTTCGGCTTTCTTCCCATCGACTCTTCGGGGGTGGATCTTCTTGAATGTGAATCCATCTTCGGCGTACACCCTCTTGGCACGGGTGTTAGTTGCTTGTACGAGTAGGAAGATGGTTTTCATCTTCTTCTGGCGCGCCCATTTCTCTCCTTCCTTCATGAGGGCTTGGGCGGTTCCTTTTCCTCGATGGGAGGGCTTCACCACAATTCCATTTAATCGTACGGCTTTCTTTTTGGGGTCCGCGATTTGGTATTCGGCGAACCCGGTAAATACGCCCCGATCTTCACTCTTCAAGAAATAGAAGTCCTTCCGCTTGATGCGCTGTTCGATTCGGTCGAATTGCATTTGGGTATACGGAAAATATTCCAGGATGAGCGGGAGGATGTCCGGGATATCGTATTCGCTCGCGCGGAGAATAGGCATGGAGAAATGGATTCGGTTGTAGAATAAAATGAAGTAAGAGTGGGGTCACAGGGATTTGAACCCTGATCTAAAGCTCTGGAGGCTTTTGTGTTACCAGGTTGCACCATGACCCCAACCCAGGACGTACTAAAACGTACATCGGAGGGATTATAACCTATAATGGGTTTTTTCGGCTCATATGCGATACGTATGGGTGGTTTTGGCCCTCGTCCTGCTGTTGATTCCCGCGTGGGGTCTCCAGGCGTTTGATGCGGAAAGCACGCTTGTGCAGGGGAACTATTTGGAGCCCAATGAGAAGGCCGCCGTGTTCAAATCCCTCCCACAAAAGAGCGGCACATCCACATATTGGTCCGTTTCGATTCTCCAGAACGACTCCCTCAAGACCATCATTCCTATTTCAGATAAGGATGGAAAATTGATAGAGAAGGGTTCCCTGCGCACGAACCTTATTTCGGCCAACCTCTTGGTGCAGCGATTATCCTTGCTGAAGACCCAAACAAACTGGCTCGTGTCTCTTCCCACCGTCAACAAACTCGAGGAGTTGGCCAATGCGGTGGAGAATGAAAAGTTTGACGTGGACATCGTCTCGCAGACGGTTACCAAAACTTCCTTGAAGGGAGACGTGGGCGTGTTGAAGGGAAAATTGGAGACGATGGCGAACGACTTACGAGGGATTGCCGAGGACATCAAGACGTTGAGTGAACAAGAAACCGCCTTCCTGAATGTTTCCATTGACACGAGTGTGGTGAATGGGATTGGCTCCTCCTACGCTGACATATTCGATGCGATTGACGCCCAAAAGGATGAAGCGGCAGAGTATGATCAGCAAATCTCAAAAGTGAAGAATCAGATTGCCTCGGACACCTCGCTGGATACCCAGACCAAGTCGCAGTTGTTGGGATTGTTATCCCCTTTGGGTCCGAATCAAACCCTTACGAGCGCCCTTTCCCCGTATGCGGATTCCGCCGCGGAGAATGAGCAGCGCGTATCCGTGGAGATTGCGGGGATTCCTACGAAAGTAAGTGCGTTGGAAGCCGAAGCCGATGCGCGGGTGTTACGTTCGGCGGCCTATGCGGGATTGTATGGTTTGGATGTTTCTTTTCAGAAATCCACGGGATTTGATTCTCTCTCCCAAGGAGCATTAACTTTGCTGGCGGAAGAAAACATCTACCGCTGGAACGACCAAGTAAATATTCAGAATTTGAGTGGTGCGTGGGAGAATGCAGAGAATGCGTATGCGAAGAAGCAGTATGCTGCAGCGCTGGAATTATCCTCGAAAGGGAAAGGATTAGTGAAGACCATCAAGGGCGCGGGTATCGAAGAGAGTGTGGATCCCAACGCGCAGGCCACCGATACGCTCATCACCGGACTCGCGTATGTTCTGGTGGGAGTCGCCATCATTGTGGGGGGACGTAAATTAATGGAGATGACGAAAGTAAAGCAGACGGATGAGAACGAGTAAATAGATCTATTTTCGCTTTTTTTTTTCACCAATTGAACTCGATGATATCCCCGTCTTGGACGAGGTAGTCCTTGGCGACGCGTTGCCCATCGAACTTGGCACTGCCCCATATTTTGGCGTATTTGAAATTCTGCACGATGTCCTTGTGGACGAGTGCGGCCACATCTAACACATTGGATCCCTTATTCACAATCAATGGGATCGTTGCGGCTTCTTGTCCGGGCTTCTTGGTGTACACGTACACTTTGTCCAATACTTCAAACAGCAAGTCCAGCGCGACCTTCTTCTGCTCGGGGGTATTCTCCCACGTGTACATGACCATTCCCTTTTCTCGCTTCACTTCCGCGTGCTTGGTGCTTTTCATCAGTACAATCATGCAGCGCTTATACTCGAGGGTTTCGTCCATGACTTCTTCGATGGTTTCGAGGGTCGTGGGTTCGCGCAGGATGACTTGGACGTTGTGCATCCCCTTGGCTTTTAGGTGCTCGACCAGCTGCTCTTGAGGAATCTTCAAAAATTCTTTTCCCGTGAGAGAGAACCCCGGGAATGAGGAGGGGGTGACGCTGATGTTGGGCTTTTTTCGATTGAGAAGTATCCCGGAGAGTTCGAGTTCGTTCTTGAGGAGCAAATATTCGTTCGCCGCGTTCTGTGCACTCACCACGAAGACAATGGCATCGGCGTTGCGCACCACGGCGAGTATTTCTCGTCCGTTCATTTTCCCTTCGGCGCTTCCTTCGGTAATGGGGGGCAAATCCACGAGTTGGATCTTCGCACCCTTGAAATCGATCATACCCACATCTGGAAGAGTAGTGGTGAATTCGTAATCCCCTACCAATCCATTCAATCCGGTCATGGCGTTGAAGAAGGTGGTCTTTCCCGAGTTGGGCACTCCCACCAATACGATTTGTCCGGCGCCATCCTTCTTGACGGCAATGGAGGGTCCTCCTCCTTTTTTGGAAGCTTGAGTCTTTTCCTTTTCGATTTCGAGTTTGATCCGAACGATCTTTTTCGTGATCTCATTCTTCATGTTCTCGGCGCCCTTGTGGGTGGGGCACTGGGATTTCATCTCTTCGAGTGCGGCCAGCTTCTCTGCGTTTGTCTTGGCCTGCTCGTACTTGGCCAGGGCATTGGCGTATTCGATCGAGACGTTGGTGGTCATGCGGAATGATTACTCCTTGGGGGGATTATTTAATGCCTCTCTAGATGAGCGCATTCGAGTCCGCGTTCGCGTCCCCCACCACGAGGGAGAAGTCCCCGGGGGTCGTGTTGGTGTCGTTGGCATTACTATCAACCGGCACTTCGACGATGGGCGGGTTGAGCGTGCTCTCAATGAGGGCCTCGCATCCCTTGAGTTCAGGGTGCGCCGCGCAGAGGTAGAGGGGGATGCTCTTCTGTCCGACGAATGCATACGTGCAGTCGATGATGAAGGAGGGCGTATACTTGAGGGGGTTCCATGCCAATCCCTCTTTGGTATTCTGGATTAGGATTTGGTCGGCCCCTGAGTTTTCATCCTGAACGCACGTGACGAATTCTTCTTGGGTGGCCTTGCTGTTGGCTCCGGCCTCCTTGATGCAGGCCTTCATGTAATTAATGTCAATGTTTCCGTGGAACTGCGCGCTGAAGTAGTTGCACTCCGTGTAGGCATTGAGGAATCCGAGCTTGTCGGCGCACACCGCTCCCTTGTTGGTGGTGAAGGCCTCTTGGATATCCTTGAGGGTGAGTCGGTTATACATGATGGGCCGATACTCGATGGACAATTCGGAGTATTGCTGCGTGAGTCCGTTGATGATTTTTTGGGCCTCAATGCAGGGCTTGCAGTCTCCATAGTCGAGCTGGGCCGTGAGGAGAATCTTTCCTTCGGGCACTTCGCACGTGCTGGGCTTCTGGACGTAGGTCAATAGTTTGGGTTGTTTGTCTAGGAATTTCTCCGGGATGATGACCCATCCCTTCTTGGTGGTCAAGGGCTCATTGATGAATTGTCCTTGGAGTGCCCCCTGAATCGTGGAGTTTTGGTCCAATCCAGCCACGCTCACTAGGGCGGTGGGAACGTAGACTAGGTTGAATTCCTTCACTAGGGCTTGCCCCTCTTCCGAGTGGAGGTCAATCGTGTTCAGGTCATACACGACGTTGCTCTCATCGAGTTTGGCGAGAATCGTATTGGTCTTCGGGCAGAAGATACAGGATTGATCCACGATGAGTTTGATCTGGACCGGTTGAACGATGGGGGTGGGCTGGTCTACGTGGGTGAGCTTGGTGAAGACTAGTATGCCCACAATCAATACAACGGCTACAAGGATGAGTCCGATGGCCAGGGCCTTTCGGTTGGACGCCGGGGGGGTTTGAGGATGAGTGTGAGGGGTCGGGTGGTTCGCGTGGGCTTCTGGGGCGTGGTCGGGGTGCGCGTTTGCGTGTGTGTGTCCGTCGGCGTGAGTGTGGGTTTCCATAGCGTTTTAGGGCATCGAATGGCTTTAAAATGGGCATTACGGCAGTAGCCTATCGGCTTCCTATGGCCTACTGGGTGGATTTTCACACGCACATCCTGGATTCCCCAGACCTCTCCTCGATTGAGCGGGATAGCAAGGCCCAAAACGTCAATGCGTGGCTAGTGAACAGCGTGGATTTGGAGAACCACGCCCTCCTTTCTAAAAACCCCCCCTCTTTCCCCTCGGCCATCGTGGGGGTGGGGTGGCACCCGGAGCAGGTGATTGAGGTCGTTGAGAGTCGCATTCCTTCCATCCTGAAAAAGTTTGAACCGCTCGTGAAGAAGGCCCCTTACTTGGGAGAAACCGGGTTGGATTTTTTGTATGGGAAGACACCTGAACATCAAACCGCCCAAAAGAAAGTATTTGCTCAATTCGTGGATTGGGCGAGTGAGTACGAGAAACTCATTGAGGTTCACACGCGCCATGCCAAGCAAGAATCGTTGGATTTGCTCGCGGACAAGAATGCGGAGCGCGTAATCCTTCACTGGTTCTCAGGCAATCAAAAGCAACAGAAGCTGATTATTTCACGCAAGTGGGTGGTGACGGTGGGCCCCACCATCTTAAATTCTCCCCACATGAATCACTTTATCGAGCGGCAGCCCTTGGAGTTGTTAGGACTTGAAACGGACTCTCCCATTCCCTTCGATGGAACCCCTTCATCCCCTGCGTGGATTCCAAAAGTTGCGCGTCGGGTGGCGGAAATCAAAGGGGTTTCCCTGCGTGAGGTCAACGAGGCCCAATCCTCTATCTTTTCCCGCTTCTTTCCCGGTTTTCCTATAAACCCTTTTGGGGGAAAAGAATAGTATGTCGACCCTCACCATCATTCTCACGGTTGGAGTTGTCCTCCTCGTGGGGTTAAACCTCTTGGCGTCGATTCTTCCTCGGAAGCAAAAAGTCCAGGTGACCTTTATTCCTCCCTCCGCGGTCCCCGTGAATAGTCCCGAGATGCCTGCGCGGAACGAGGGGGCATTGGCCGCCATCAACACGAAGATTGCCCAATTATTCTCCCGCGTGGAGGAGTTGGAACTCCGCATGCAGAGCATGGAGTCTCCCTCCATGAACGAGTCCGAGTGGATTGAGACCGTTCCCGTGCGGAAGAGAAAGTAAACCCGGTTGTGTCACGTATGGCTGAGAATAATCCCCCCATGATGGATGAAGAGAATCCGTATTCCATTTCTCCCATGCAGTGTCACCAGTGCCACAAGCAGGCGTCCCTGGTTCAGGTCACGGAAACCATTCCCTTGTTTGGAAAACTGTTGATGCAAACCCTCTCGTGCTCTCACTGCGGATTCAAGTGGTCCGATGCGATGAGTTTAGAGTTCCGTGAACCCTGTGCGTATGAGGCTCACATTCGAAGTGAGAAGGACATGCACATCAAGATTGTAAGGAACTCCTCGGGGACGATTGAGATTCCAGAATTGGGGGTGTTGTTGGAACCCGGTCCCTTTGCGGAGGGATTCTTCACCAACATTGAGGGTTTTTTGGAACGTGTAGAGGGTGTGCTGCGCGTCTTCGTGAATGGGGGGACTCCTGAACAAAAAAAGGCCGCCCAGTCTCGTATTGAAGAGTTGGAAAAGTGTCGCTCGGGAAAGATGCCCTTTACCATTATCGTGAAGGATCCCTTCGGTGGAAGCGCGCTGATTGGCCATGGTGTGACGCGTCAATCCTTGAAGGACGAAGAGGCAAAGAGCTTGAAGAAAGGAGTTAGTCTGGGCTAGTATTTCTATCTCACTTCTTTTTTTTCCGGGATACATTAATCATGGAGCGGGTCCTTTCTTCCAATTCTTTCGGATCGTTGAGTACGCGAATCATCTCCTCTTCGACCTGTTTGTAGCTTCGGATGACCCTTTCTAGAGGGGTGATTCTCTTCCGTTCTTCAGCGACCGTCAGGGGCGTCTTCTCCACACTCATGTGGTGGCGGAGCATGCTCTTGTACATCTCCATCCGGTGTAGTTTGAGTTCCATCTGGAATATTTCTTTGGCGACAGGAATCATGTGGCGCACCATCGCGTCATCGACGAACTTGCTTTCTCTGGCTTGCCGAGAGAATAACATCTGTCGTGTGTCTTGTTCGTTGGCTATATTTTCCAATGCATGTTCGTACTCCATGGTGCGCTTGGCATACCATGCGAGCTTGTGCGCTCGAGTCATTATCACAGGGGGGGATATTCGCATGAAGCGAAATAATGGCATGGCTCGTGCGTCCACTTTCTCGGGCGCCTTGGCTGCCAGCCTTAATTTGATTTGATTGGCCGGCCTAATCATTCTTTGATTTCCACGTCTTTCGCTCATTCGTGTCTCCACTCTCATTTCGCGTGTGTTTGGCGATGATGCTGGCCGCGCTCACGCTGGGCTCGATATCGTCGGCTTTTTCTTGGAATACAATTCCCTTCATTCCTTTTCTCAATGGTTTTCCGTCCATCAATGTCATGCTTTCGGGTGAGAGTTTTTCTTTGAGTGAGTGGAAAGCCAGTGCGATTTCCGCTTGGATGTCATTCATCGTGAGTCCTTTTTTTCGCAGCTCATCTATCATGCGTGCGCTCACGGATACGCGCATATCAATCAGTGCATGTTGCGTGGCTTCTTGGTAGTGCTTGGCAATGTTGCTCGTTTTTTTTGAGTCGCGTAGTCCGCGCAACGCGTTTCGCGGTCCTAACACTCCTCCCACCACTAAGGGTCCTGTCTTCTCTCCGCGTCCCACTTCATCAATCCCAAACACCCGTTCGTCGTTTTCTTTTTCCATCCAGGAGAGGAGTTTTTCCTTGACGGCTTTCTCCACTTCCGCGTGTTTGGCGGCAATGACGATTTTTCCGGAGGTGTACACCGTCACCACGCTATCCCCCACTTTGTGTCGGGCTTTTTCGTACTGTGAGGGGGTTGGTAGGGAGGGATATTTGTCCAGCTCCTTGAGTACGGTCTTGGTTTCTTGGGGGGTGAAGGATAGGGTCACGACCATGGGAGGGACGACCCCTCCTGAGTATTTAATGGTCTTCCGTTGCGAGAAGAAAAAGTTCGGGTCAGACGTGAGTTAATTCATCATCCTTGCGTCAGTCGGGGTTTACGTCATCATTCCCACCTAGTAGGGGGAGGGAGACTTCTAAAAGCTAATCAAATGGGCGCGTGACCGAAACATAGGATAGGATGGCGGCCAGGGAGAGGTTCACAATCAATGCGGCGGCGAGGATGGGTTTGAACTCGCTGAAGGCTTGAGCGTTGTATTGGAGCGTCTCGAGCATGGTGGATAGGCAGTATGCGAAGGCCTGGAGCATTCCAAACGAGAGGATAATCCAATAGGCACGGCTCTCTCCCGCGTGGGGAATCGATTTCCATGCGAATCGGAACGCGAAGAGGAATGCCACGGCTCCAATGGCATCCATGATAGGGATGAGGTCATACATCATTATTTCTCCCTCGATAATCGTTCCATTTTCTTGCGCATGAACTGTTGTCCTTCATAGTTGCGCTGGGTCCAATACAGGAAGAGGACTCCTCCTCCTAGAATTCCGACGAGGTGATAGAGAATGTGAAAGGACTCGTTCCAGGTCATCAGCCAGATGTTTTGGGAAATGATTCCTATCACAATGGCGGTGAATCCGAAAAAGAATATTTTGGATGAGCGGGAGGCTCGATAATCCAGGATAGCCGGGATATACCCTAGCACCGCGAAGAGCAATACCAATAATTCCGCGAAGGGAAGGGGGTTCATCTTTTCATCCAGCGAATCGACCTATAAAAAAGTGTTCCATTCCAATTCAAAAAAATGAATGCGCGGGGCAGGATAGGTACCGGCCTTTTGTCAAAAGCCCCTGGAAAAGGAATTCCATGCACGGGGCAGGATTTGAACCTACGAAGGCACTAAGCCACCAGGACCTGAACCTGGCCCCTTAGACCGCTTGGGTACCCGTGCGTGAAGGGATTAGTGGGAAACAAGTCATATAAAGGGTGTTCAGGCCCACTCGATTTTGATCACATGGAGTGCTTCAAAGGATAGTTTGAGGTAAGAAACCACCTTCGTTTTGAAGTGTCGTTTGTGGAGGGCCGTTTGGATATTCTCAATTCCATTCAGGGAAGACACGAGCAAGAGACACATGCCCTTCTCCCCCAAGTGTTTGGGGAATTGCGACATGAATCGGTTGATGACTTCCCTGCCTTCCTCTCCTCCATCCACCTCCATCCATTTGAGTTCATCGGAAGGAACGTAGGGGGGGTTGAACACCATCACGTCAAATTTTCCCTTGATTCCCTCGAATAAGTTTCCAAGGGTGCATTGCGTGTGGGCATGAGCAAAATAGGTCTCAATCATTTTTTGGGTAGTGCGTATCGCCGCGGGGTTAAGATCGATGGCATGCACGCTCTCGGCGCCGCCCAACAATAATGCAGCGGTCTGGATGCCGCTTCCGCATCCCATGTCTAGGCATTTCTTCCCGCGCACGTTTTCGTTTTCGATGGCATGGGCCAATAGCCAGGAGTCATCACTCGGCGCATACCCTTCGTCGGGCTTCTTGAATCGGATTGTTTCCAACTTCATTATGTTATAGTGGCGTAAATCAACGCATTTAAATGAATTCATTTTCACTCAGGGTGCGTTCCAGAAAATGAAAATAATCGACGCAAAAACCTCCCAATAGGTGTACCTCGATGAATGTTAGTGCCTTATTTCACACAGCCTCCGCTCGGATTGAAGAGAAGATATACGGAATCCAAGTGGGATTATCCGTGTATGTTGGACTCGTGAGAGCCTCCATCCAAGAAAAGATTCCCCTGCTCCAAAATCACGTTTGGGCCGCAGTGGGGATTTCATTTTTCGTCGTCTTGGCGATTCAATCCATTATTTTGATCTTGTCGTTGTTCACATTCCTTGTGAATGGGACCATGGGTCTTTCTCGATTGGTGGTGAAGTTCACAAAAGATACCATCCGTGTGGTTCAACCCCTGCGTGCGGTTCGTTGATTAAGAATATCTTAAAATAGTCAAAATGGCGCTATGCGTGAATGCCCTCTCCCATACGCAAAACTACTCCTGCAGTAGCCCGCCAGTATCTTGAGATGCTTTCCCGCGATCCTCCTAAAGTCACGAGTAGTATGAGGGTCGTGATTCAAATCGTGCGTGGTATTCGCGATGGGACGATTCTTCCGGCAGATATGCGTGGTCGTGTAGACTCATATCGGGAGGTGCTGCAGGATCCCGTTTTGAGGGCAGCGGTATATCGCGTCCTCGACAAGCGTGCACAGAGGGGGGCGATGCAGGTGGATAAGTGGAGGGTTGGTTTCAGGATAAATGGATCGAGGGCGCCCAACGGGGGTCGCCGTCGACCTCCTTCGAAGTTTCGTTCTCGATAATAGTAATATTACGCCGGTGCGGGGATTTGAACCCCGGTCGAGAGCTTCGGAAGCTCTAATGCTATCCAGGCTACACCACACCGGCTGACTTTTTTTTAGAAATGCAGGAAGGAGGATTCGAACCTCCGAAGGCACTAAGCCAATAGGGCCTAAACCTATCCCCTTAGACCGCTTGGGTATTCCTGCGTGCTAGTATGCGTGCGCGGATGCCCATAAAAACCCGGCTTTTCTTTTCCATGGGTGAATCGCACCATCAAGCTATTGCTTATCGCCGACGTCTTCACCACTACGGGTTTTGGTCTCATCGAGCCCATTCTCGCTATCTACATCAATGGTACTCTTACCGGTGGATCATTGGTGGCGGCGGGACTGGCGAGTACGTTATTCCTCATCACCAAGTCGGCCGTCCAGTTGCCCTTTTCTCGCTACGTGGATGCGCATGATCACAAAATTAAGTGGTTGTTAGTCGGGACATTCATCATTTCATTAGTCCCATTCCTCTACATCTACGCCACGGATGTGATGCATTGGTTCTTGGCGCAAATCCTATATGGAATCGGTGCCGGACTCGCGTATCCCACGTGGTTATCCTTATGGTCCACGCACCTGGACAAAAAACATGAAGGGTATGAGTGGAGTCTCTATTCAACGTCCGTGGGAATCATGATGGCCATCACCGCAACGCTAGGGGCGGTTCTCGCGGAAAGCGTGGGGTATCAATGGACCTTCATCAGTGTAGGTTTCCTTTCCCTGGTTGGATGTGGTATTTTATTATTCCTTGAAGAAAAGGCGGAAAAGAAATCCCGACCGGTTCCGTGGGCACATTATCATTCTCACAAAAAAGCCAATCCGGGGGATCGACACGGGTAGTTATCAGAATTGAAAACTACTAGTCTCGTTCTTGCTTGATTAGGTCGCCGAAGTTAATGCGTTCGGGTGGATTTTCTTCAATGTCTTCCCGCAATCCCTTTTCTCCGTCGCTGTCTGCTGACCACTTTCTGGGTTGGGGTTCCGGCCGCCCGGATAATTTGGAGTTGGACGGAACACCCTTGAAGAGTGAATCCAGTGTTCCCTCAAAAAAGGGCGTGCTGTTTCCGGGAGAAGAACCGAAAGAGGAATTGGATTGTCCGCGGAAGAAAAAGAAAAGCAACCCCACTACGATCAATGCGCCCACTCCTAACAAGGGAAGATTTCCCCCGCTAACGAGACCAGTCCCATTCAGGAAGGGGATGTTGAATCCCTGTTGGTCGGTTTGCGTTAACATCGAGGGTTCGGGCTTCTCAATAATATCCAAGCGATTGGTCACGTCATTCAGTGCCGTTTGTGTGGTTTCTTTTACGGAGGATAACTCGGATTGGGTCTCGTAGACTTTTTGCTCGGTGGTGGTAGTAAATGTCTCCAACTCCTCCACGCGCGTCGAGAGGGTGGTCATGCTCGCGTCGAGGGATTCCTTCTCACTCGCGTCTAATGCATCCATCACGTTGAGGGTGACGGTTTGTTTTTCCGACTTGGGTCCTTGCGTCTGCACTTCAATGAGGTGGGGTCCCTTGGCGAACCCTGTATGTGTGACAATGGCGGTTAATCCCTCATTCGTTTTGGGATCCGCATCCCATGTGGCGCAGTGGATGATGAAGGGAATCCACTCGGGTTGTACTGCGCATGTCCCCGTAGGGTATACGGTGGCCACGAGGATGTTATCGAAGTGAATCGTCGCGGTGTTGAACGCATCCGTCGCAGGAAGGGTGGCGCGGAATGTGAAGGGGGCGAATGTTTGCATCTTCTCCGGAGACTGTATCTCGAGCGCGAATGCGTGCGTGGAAAATAATGCCAATGTGATGAGAATGAGGAGTTTGTTGAGGGTCTTCATGGTCGTCATTATTCCTTTTTGCATATTTAAGGAAGGGCGGTTCGTGCGCTACATAAGAAGCAGAGCGGAGTTCATAATGCCCGTTTTTAAGGCTATTTTGGTGGTTTTTGAGTAATAGCCAGGCCCGTAGTGTAACGGCTATCACGGGGCATTCACACTGCCCAGACGGCAGTTCAACTCTGCCCGGGCCTATTGTGGAATGAGCAAATCCATTTAGCTTTTTTTTCGGTCGAGCCTTTTCTCTAAAAGGGTCGGTTCCGATTCTGCCCGGGCCTATTTTTGATTTTGCGATTTCTGGCCTGCTTTTAATAGTCTTTTTTCCTTCCTGCGTGATGGTCTTTCGCAAGCTCCTGGAGAGAAAACTCCGTTCCCTTAAGTTGAAGCGGGAACGCGTAGTCCGTTTGTATGATCGGCGACTCAAGCATATTGCGGAGGAGTTGGCGCGCTTGAACAAGGAATATGCTTCCGCCCCTAGTGGGCGTGCGGCCGAGATCCGTGAGCGGTTGGGTCGTTTGCACGTGCAAGAGGTTTTCACGCGCAGCTATCGGGTTTCTGAGCCCCGAGAGATGGATGTGAGTATTCGGAAAATTGAGGCACGTTTATCTCGCCCCTCCTTGGGTGAGCGATTCAGGGGTTGGCTTAAGAATCGAAGGAGGAAATAATCAGCAGGCCAGCAATTGATTGAGGGTGCTCTTGCTCTGCACGCCCTCGTAGACCTTTTCCCCAATCACTAGCGAGGGGGTTTTCTCAATGGAGTAATCCTTCACCAACAAGTCCACCGGCTCAATGCCCCCTTCCACGGGGAATGCGAATATTTGGATTTGTTGATGGCACGAGTCGCGTATCTCATTGAGTATTTGCGCCTGAATCAAACACTCGTTGCAGTTCGCCCCGTCCGGGAAGAAATACAAAATAGGCTGCTTGAGGGCATTGGATTCCGGACACTTGTATTCGAATTTTTTCAAAGAGAAATACAACTTTGCATTGGCAGCTTGGAATCGCTGGCGCACGGTGGAGTAATCGTTCTGCAGTCCATTCTGTCTCGCCTGGTCCAGTAAACTCAATAGGGGAAATAGTCGTTCATTCTGCTTCTGGATGTGCTCCGTGAGCACTTCACAATACCGCTGCGTGTCGCCGGTGGACTCGATGTATTCTAAGTAGGCATCCACGGCCCCCTCTTCCGCAATCACGGTATCAATTTTCCCCAAGAGGGTGTTGTTGCGCTCCCCTTCCAATGCGGTAGATAGAAGGAACCACGCCGTGAGGATGAGGAGGGTGAGAATCCCTGCACGTACAAATAGGTTTACCATTTTTGCACCCCTCCTCGAATGGCATTCACTAAACTATACACTTGGATGAATACGATAAAGGCCCAATACACGCTGAGGAAGAGCAATACCCCTGCGAGGGAAATGTTCTGGACCTTTGCCCCCGCGGCGCGGGTGCCCATGTAGGCTAACAAGAGCGTAATTCCCACAATCATCAAGTAAAGGAAAAGGTGACTGTTCAGGTAGAGCGTGGGCACTACCAGGGTTTCGAATGCGATGGTGGAATACGAGGATACCGTTCCCCACGCTGTGTGCCAGTATTCCAATCCCATTCTCACGGCGAGCATGAGGAAGAGAATCGCAGACAAGTCTAGCACCACGCGCAGGGGGAAGAAGAATCGGAAGAATAGTTTTTTCGTGGAGAACATCTCGCTGCGGTACTTGTAGATCGTCTGCCACCCCCCATAGGCCCATCGCTTGCGCTGGCGGAATAATTTGTTGATCGTGTCCGGGACTTCCGTGAATACTTGGGCGTGTGGCTCCAGTACGACACGATATCCTAGTTTGTGTAAGTGGAAGGTGATTTCCATATCCTCCGTGATGTTGTGCTCGTCATACCCTCCCATTCTCACTAATGCCTCTTTCGTGTAGGCGGATAGGGGTCCCGGCGTCACGTATAATGAATCCATCGTGTTGAGGGCGGAATTCTTCAGTCCAAATTCGAGGAAGTATTCCACTTCCTGTATTTTTTGAAGCAACCCATGGTTGTTCTTCACGCGTACAATCGTGGTGACCGCACCCACATTTTCAAATGCATAGAAGTTGGGGATAAGTTTCATGATGGCATCCGGGGACGGATACGAGTCTCCGTCCATCGCCACGACGATTTCCCCCTTGGCTTTCTGGAGGGCGGTATTAATCGCGCGGGCTTTTCCTTGGTTCTTTTCAAACCGAATGAAATCGATTCCTTTTCCCTTGAAGTCTTTTACAATCTCGGGGGTTTGGTCGGTACTGGCATCATCTACAACCATGATTTGCATTTTTTTGGGATACTCCAATTTGGTCACGCACTCCAAGCAGCGGCGCAAACTCTCTCCTCGGTTGAAGGCTGGAATGATGATGGAGACGGTGGGCCACTCCTTGATTGTGGGAATCGCTTTCTTGTCTCGCTCCATATATGCGAGGAAGAAGAAGCATCCCATGTAGAGGAACAATACGGAGAACGTAATCATGATGGGAAACAAGGGGAGGGTAAACACAACCCATGTTACCACGAGGGCGAAAGCAAAGTATAGGGTGAGTGCGGCGGCCTGCCATTTGGAGAATTCGGTCTTGAATTCCTTCATACCAAGACCTGCGAAGGGGTGTTTTAATGGGTTTTGGGTTGAGCGTCGAAAAATGGGCCTATTTGCGAGTCTATTCACTTCGTGAATGCGCTGGCTGTAACCCCGCCATCCCACGTCGTACGGGGTCTCATTTTGATGGTGTAGATGGATTCAGCGTTATCATCCAGTAGGAGGGCGTATCCTTTCCCCCTGGGCATTTCAGCATACAGCTTGTCGAAGTCCCCGTGCATGTAGGAGGGTCTCAATTGTGACACGGCCATGATGTCATCCTGCGCGGTCATGCGGTGGGAGATGAACAAATCACACTGGGAAATGGCATCCGGGTGAAGCTTGTTGGGTCGTTGCGTCGCTAACACCAGACTTAATCCAGGCTGTCTTCCGACACGGACCCACTCTAACAAAATGTTCAATGCGATGTTGGGTTCGTCTTTGGGCATGAACATGTGGGCTTCATCAATCATCAACCAGACAATAGGCATCGAAGATTCTCGTCCTAGACCCTTCATCAATCGAATTTCTTCCTCTTTGCGGTAGAGCATTCGTTCTTCGAACAATTTCTTTCCCAATAATCCCACAATAATGTCCTTCGTCCCTTCCATCCCAATTGCTTGGCGATACGCCGATACATCGATGACGGTGATGGTGCCGGCTTGGGCGATGTCCATCATTTTCGTTCCTTCTTTCTCTAGCAAACCCCACCCCTTGGCCATTTCGATTCGATTCTTGAGCGCCTGTTGCGTGAGCTTGTCCGATTCCGGGTCGCGGGTAATCGCTTGGATGATATCGTCCATTCCGAATCGAGTTCCCAATTGTTCCTTCAACTGCTCCAACACCCTTCCTAGCAGAATGGCCTCGGGGTCGTGCCACGTGTACCTAAACAGGGCCATCCATTCCGTGATGTCCAACTCACTACAACGAAGCGTGAGGGGTGCGTCTACGGGGATTTGCTTCTCGGTGTAGAAGTCCATCTTACCTTTGGGAACCAGGATGCGCACCGGCGTGGCTTCGGGGGTTAATCCCCATTCCGCGAGTTCCTTTTCATTTCCCCGCGTGGGCACCTTTAACGTCCAAAATATCCCCACCATGTCAATCACAATCACGGAGATTCGTCGTTTCATCTCGGGCTTTAACTTGGCGAATTCTTCAATCATGACTCCCATGGAGTAGGATTTTCCCCCGCCGCGCTTTCCGCAAATCAACACCACGTGGGGTTTGGCTGCGTCCATCAATACTTTTCGTCCCAGCACTGGGTTTTCCCCCGAGGACATGACGACTTTCCCAATGTAGGCGGTTCCTTCCTCTCCATATTTCTGGATGTCCCCCTGCGTACGCCCAACGATGGTATTCTTGGCCGCGAAGTCCACGTTCACGGAGTTATCGGTCATGCTCTCGAGGAAAGACCCCATCTATTTAAACCCGAGTAAAGTTATTCCGAAATGCCCGGCCGAGAGTTGAAAGAGCGAGAAGAGGTCCTTCAAACCTTACTCAAAAAGATTGACGCGGACATCGACCTCTTCACACGGCGCATGGAAAAACTACAAAAGAAACACGACGATTTGTCGGATGTAGTGGATGATTCGGGGTTGGAACCCGTGCCTATTTCGTTCATCCCTGCTCAGGGAAAAATGGACGTGCTGAATGAGTTGGAAGTACATATCCTCGAGCTCAACAAGCTCAAGAATTTGGTGGGGATGAAACTCAAACGATTGTTGCAGGAAGAAGAGCTCTTGGATCACCTGCAGAGCGAGTATGGGAAGAATGTCCAATTCAAGCGCAGCACCAAGGGCGGAATCGAATTGCAAGTGTTGGATAAGGACGCCGATTCCGCGTATGGGGAATTGTTGGAAAGCAAGAAGCGACTAGAATCCCTTCGCGGACAAATCCATGAGATTGGGGATGAGGACTAGGGTTTTTCCTACGCATTCCCGTTCAATTATAAACACCCTCGGCGCGAAAAGAGTATATGGCTGGAGATATCACGTTAGACAAGGAAGTATTCAAAGCGCTCGCCGGAGAAACCCGTGTGAGCGTGCTGAAGGCATTAATGGAGCGTCGAAAGACGCAGAGTGAATTGGCCAAGGAAATGAGCCTGGCGGCCCCCACCATCAAGGACCATGTGGACATCCTCGCACACGCAGGGTTGGTTCGTGAAGTGGACGATGGACACAAGTGGAAGTATATCGAACTCACGGTGAAAGGCAAAGCATTATTGCAGCCGCAGGATAGTCGTATTTTGGTGTTGCTGGGAACCAGCTTGTTAGGTGTAGCGGCCACGGGATACTTGGCCTACTCACGATATTTTTCTCAACTGCCTGCCCACCCCCCCGGTCCATTTATGGCGGCGGAGTCCACGATGATGGCCGCGGTCGATTCGGCTCCCACCCTTGCCATGGGAGTATCGGATGCCGCTGCGAAGACGATGAGTGCGTCCGCCCCGGCGGCCATGGATACGTCTGCACAAGTGGTGATGCAGGTTGCCCCAGTCCTTCCCTCTGCGGAGCTAGCCGTGTTAGTGATTTGTTTAGTGGTCTTTGGTATTAGCGTGGGAATGTGGATCAAGAAGACGTACTAGGGGGATTCTTCGAATCCCCGTTTATCGTTTCCGCCGGGAGAAAACGGCGAGAGAAAAAGAGTGATGGGGGAGTTGGGCTCCCCCACCGGGTTGGGTTGGTATGTTATTTCTTGGGTAGGCAAATTGGGTTGGTTAGTGCTCAAATCGTCCGCGGGGCCCTTACTTGGTTGGGTTGGGAGTTAAGGAGGGGTCCCGCGTCCGAGTTGAACAGTATTGTTGGGAAGTATCATGCGTTCGCTTGAACGAACACCACCTTTTTTCCGGATTGGATTTTTCCTAAGTGTCCGGCTTTCACCAGCATATTCAATCGTTGCGAGGCCGCGTTGGGATTCTTGTATCCCAATTTGGATTGAACGAGCATCGCATCGACTTTCTGGTGACTCTCAACTAGTTTCATGATCTTTTGATCCTGCTCAGGGAGAAGAGAAATGGAATGAGCCCCTTGGGTTGGGTTGGGAGTTAGGGTGGGACCCACTCCATTCGTCTTCAATTGGAAGGATAATTCGTCGTACTTGCTCTCCATCTTCGCCAGCAACTCATTGGTTTGCTGTCGCTCTTGGGCGAGCTTATACAACAATGCCGCGACCAACATGGGATTGTCGGCGTGGGACATAACGTCGTTCAGGTCGGCGGTCAACTGGGTGAATTCGGGCGAGACCTGGCTCAATAAGGCCTGAATCTTCCGTTGAGAATCCTCATGATGCGTCATGCATCGTCATGATATCATCATGACTATATATACTTTTCGGGTTCGTTGGGTTTCACTACCCTATTTCCTTTCTCCTATAAAATGACCTTTGGTAGGCCTCTGGAGGGTAGGATTATGGTTTTGGTGGGTGAGACAATTCTTTCCGGTATGCCTTGGCGATGGCCAGGGCGGTCTTGTTGATGAGTAATCGCCTGCATTCGAAGAATAACCAATGGGGGTCCACTTGGCCGTATTTTTTCTTCACGGCTGTTTCGAGTGTGAGTAATTCCTTCTTGGTCAGGCGAACCACGGCGGTAATGTCGGTGGGTGGGATGCGGCGATGAGTGTCCTTCCTGAAGAGGGGCAGGTCCGGTGCGTCTCCTTCTCCGAAGAGGCGTCTCCGATAGTCGGTCGTGCCAATCACATAGGCGCCTTCGCGGTATCTGTTTTTTCCTGGCTTCCATTTATTTTTCAAGACCATAATGGCTGGATAGTCGGCGGGCGTCTTCCATTTTCTCCAATGGGTGAGGGTGCGATTCTGAAAAGCGTGGTTGATGGTTGCGGCGATGGATCCGTGCAGCTCAGTGAGAGTTGTTCTGTTGCTTTCGGGAGTGATGGATGGCTGATAAACATAGATGTGTCCATCCGTTGAGGATTTGCTTGATGAAAGTCCCCGTCGGTGGTTGCGCGCTTCTTCCAAGGATGTACCGCGCAGGGCTAATCCAAGATTAGGATTATTCAAAGCGGTTCCCAATCGTCGGAGCGAGGCAGTGTAGATTTGTTTTCGTGGAGAGCGGCTGCGACTTGAGTGCGCGGGCATGGTGTGAGTAATGTTTCGGGCGATAAAAAAGGTTTTGGGAAAAAAGAGAGAAGGGCCGGCTTTTCGCCGGTCCCGAATAATTTTTACTTCAAGTATTTGATGGTATTTTCCATGATTCCCGCGGTGATGCCCGGGTTATAGTTGAAGTAGATGACTTTTCCACCACCCAACTGGGCCTGTTCCACGATGGCCGGGAAGTTCTTTCCCGTTCGTGCGTCTTCGATGTAG
This sequence comes from uncultured archaeon, assembly GCA_964427715.1. GTDB lineage: Archaea > Iainarchaeota > Iainarchaeia > Iainarchaeales > VGJJ01 > VGJJ01. The sequence goes on from CAYRUV010000001.1 coordinate 187,891, forward strand.
GCGATCTCGTTGCCGGTGACTCCGACATCAAATACCGTTAATCCCAAGTATCCGACTTCGGCCTGCGCAGGAACGCGTTCGATTCCCTGCATAATGGGGTGTTTGTAGTCTTGCTGCCAAATCACTCCCAACACGACAATGGGTCGCTTGCACGTGGGCTGTCCGTCGAGGATAATATCACAATTCACGGGGACAATGGATCCGAAGTTAGCCTTCCATCCCAATACATCCAATGCACCGGGTCGTTCGATTCCCGAGTCTTGAATAATGACGAGTTTTCCTCCCGTCTTGACCCAGCTCTGCAAGGCGTCCCCTAATTGTCGGGGGATTTCTTTGCTGATCTGTCCGGTCTGGTCTAAAATTACAATATCGTACTGCGCTAATTGACTTTCGGGATTACGTGAGAATGCTTCTGCCGCTTTCACGATTGGATTTCCCACTAAGTCCTTGTTCGCGTTCAGCACAGCGATCATTTCCACGGAAGGGGCTCCTATAATCAATAGTCGAGCGGTGGAATTAGGTGAGATTAAGCTCACGATGGGTCCAACGACCGCAGTCGAAGAATCAACCACTCCCAATCGGGCCAAGAGTAAGAATCCGATGATTACAATCAGGATGATGGGAATCAATGCCTCCATGTTGAAGTGCATTCCCCCTCCGCCATATGATTCGTTTAAGGGCGGCAAGTCCGCTCCTCCACCGCTTTCTGGATACGCCATAATCGATCGTCCCCCAACCCTCGAGAGGTTGTCTGATTCCATTGAAAGGTTTTCCGGGGTTTATAATAGATATGGCGAAGGTTTGGCGGGAAACCTATTTTCCCGGTCGACGGGCCTTGGGTTGGCGAATTCGGACGACACGTGCGCCTAACTGTTGGGCCTGCTGACGGAGAGCAACGAGTTCACGGGCCTTTCGTCCGAGGCTGACGCGGTGGCCTATTTTTTGGGCTCGAATCTTCATATCGCGCAAGGCGTCGGCTCGTGCGGCTCGGACTTGGGCTTCTTCGATGATGGGTTTGTGAATTTCAAAGTGGCCCTTTAGTTTGCGGGGAAGTGATTGTAGTGCTTTGCGATTGCGCTCTTCACCATCGCGAGGATCAATGCTGTGGAAAATGTCCCGGCTCGCATTTTCGTGAGCAATCTCCTGGGCTTTCTTGACTTCGTATCCCTTTTTGATGGCTGCGCGGTAGTATTGGTTGTATAACCGTATGCGCATGGCCTCTATTTCTTTTTTGAATGCGGGAGAGTGTGTAGGGGGGCGGGGCATATCATCACCTCATCGTAAGGTCCCATTGTACAAGTTTTCAATGAAGAGCCAATACTGCATGGGCTCCTGCGTAAAGAGCTCAGGGGGCACCGCGTAATACACGACTTTTTCTCCAATTCCACTTGTGACGATGATGGGGAATACTCGTCCCAATTCCGCGTTGTTCAAATCCTTCACCAGTGTTTGCGTGTCCACACTCAACACGCGCGTGGAGCCGATTCCAATGTCATCCACCAATGCAAAGTCTCCATACAATCGCAGACCCGTGCTCATTCCATAAATCAAGCGATGGTCGGCTCCCGATTCGGGGACGAGGGTTCCCACTTGCTGGGATATTTCACACCCTCCCGTGTCCTTCGAACGTATCGCGCACCAATTTCCTTTGTATTCTACGGAAAGATATTGATCGAAGCGCACCTGCTCGTCTTCTTCCACATCCTTGCGTGCCCAGGGAGACATGATGGTGTGGGATTCATTCTCATCTACATCATCCAAATAGAGAAACTGATCATCCTGCGTGAGCTGTGTCCCTGCGTCTCCTGTCCAAACTAATCGTCCCCCACTATCGACAAATTCCATGAATGATTTGAGTTGGTCCGTGCTCATCTGTCGGGCACGCGTAACAATGACTAGATCATACTGCTTGAGATTTCCTGCGGAAACGTAATCTAATTCCTGTCGCGAAATATTGGTGGCGGCCGCGTAATCGGGATTGCGCAAGGCCGTAGCCAACAAGTCAGGGTCACCAAGTCCCTCCGCGCCAAACACAATGAGTGTTTTGGGGGGTCCCTTGATTCCGTAATACACGTCGCACCACCCGGGGATATCCCTGCACGTGAGGATGCCGGACCACGTGGCCAATCCGAGGATGAGCAATACCATCACGATGGCCACTCCCACGTGATAGAGGTCCTTAGCGGTGGAGCGCATGTTCATGGAGGCCATACGCTGGAAGAGCGGAGAGCGGATTTATAAGATTGAGGCAGAATAGGTTGATGTATGGTTAAGTTCACGCAATCTAAACCGCAGGCCCAGGGCCCTTCCTCTGCAATTGGAGTCCAGCGATTTTTCGACACCGATGAGGGCGGTCCCAAATTGACCCCTGAAATGGTCTTTGGTTTTGCCATTTTTGTGTGCGTGGTTTTCATCGCATTGCAGGCGTTGAACGTCTTCGGTTAGTTTTTTTTTGTCGGACTAATTCCCTGCGCGAGCCAGTATTTCTAATCCCACTTCAAGCGTGGCTGTTTTTTCGGTGCAGGAGCGGTAGATCATGTAATACATCCCATTGCGCCAAGTGTAGGCAGGTTCATTCCGAGTAAGAGTGACTTTTTTCCCGCTGGATTTGAATTGGAGGGTGATTTTTTCATTTGGACAATCCACGTGCGTGAGGGTTATTTCTTCGATTGTTTTCCATTGGAGATTCATTCCATATTCCTGAAAGACTTTAGGGATGCCAAGTTGGAGGATGATGTTGGTGGGGTTGCTGAGGAGCGCGGTGTTGATTTTTTCATCTGTTTTGGTCATGGTCGCATCCAAGGTTCCATTCGTGTTTGAGGAATAAAAGAGTGTTCCCATCGCCAGCAGCAACAGTATTCCTCCAACGAGTATGCGCGTGTTCATGGAGTCACGCCACTCGTTTGCGTGTTATAATCGTTTGGTTGGGAGGTGTTGGACTAAATCGTAGCGATTCCGACGCGGACAGGAATTTCCTTAATCGTGGTTTCAATTTGAAGCAAGGCGTTCGCAGGAACGGGGCCGAACACAAGCGTTCGGGCGCGGACTTTCTCAGTTATTTCTTTTCCATGGGGCTGAAGCATTTCTCTGGTCTGCGCGTCCGTATCCACATAGGCCGTGATGGGATTGTCCGGATTCAGTTTGGCCTGTTTGCGTAAATCCTGGATAACGCGCATGAGCTCGCGGGCCATTCCTTCTCCGAGAAGCTCCTTCGTGATATTTGTGTCCAGTTCCACGGAGGGCTGTCCGTCTTTCATGATTTCTTTCATCAAAACCTCTTTCACGTTTACTTCGTCCTGGAAAATACCCACGTATCGCGTATCGAGAATGCGACCATACAGCGTGGCCTTGGCCAAGGGTTGTCGCACGGGGAGTTTGAGCTTGTCGCGCTGTTCCATTCCCAGTCGCACGGCGTCGCGTAAGAAGACCATGTTCTGTACCGGTTGCATATCCTGGGCTTTTTTCGCATCAAAGGAAGGCCATTCTTCTAAATGAACGGATTCCTTGAGCGTGGGAACATTCTTGCGCAGTGTTTGGTGGACTTCTTCCCCGATGAAGGGGGTAATGGGTGCCATGACCTTGGAAAGTTCATGCAAGACATGCGCGAGCGTGCGCGTGGCATCCTGCTTATCCTGTTCATTGTCTCCCTTGAATCGATCGCGGGAGCGGCGCAAGTACCAGGTTGAAAGGTCATCCACGAATGAAATGATGGGCTTGCACGCGTTAATCGTATCGTAGGCATCGAGTGATTTTGTGACGTCAGAAATCGTCTGATGGAGTCGCGTAATAATCCATTCGTCCAATACATTCTTGGAGTGAGGGTCACTCACGTGTGGGTTTCCGTTCGCGTACATCTCATAGAACGAAAGGGTATTGGCCAGGAGTAGGATGACTTTTCGATAGATCTCCTGCACACCATCATCTTTGAAGTTGATGTCCTGCGCTTGCGTCACCGGGGACTGCATCAAGTAGAATCGCAGGGCGTCCGCACCATACTTATCGAAGATCAAATTGGGATCTGTAAAGTTCTTCTTGGACTTGGACATCTTGCTCCCATCTGCCGCGAGGATGTTTCCCGAAACCACAACATGCTTGAAGGGTGCATGACCAAAGAGGGCTACTCCAAGCACGTGCATGTAATAGAACCACGCGCGAACCTGTCCCACGTATTCGGAGACGAAATCGGCGGGGAACATCTTAGAAAAATCCTTTTCATTTTCAAACGGATAATGCTTCGCCGCGTAGGGCATGGCCCCGGATTCGAACCAACAGTCGATGACTTCGGGAATACGATTCATGCTTCCCCCACAGGTGCATTTCAAGTGGATCTCATCCACGATATGCTTGTGCAAGTCCACGTGATTGGGGACCTTGTCTTTTTCGATGGCATGGGTTTGGAGCTCCTTCACGCTGCCAATGATTTTCATCTCAGTACATTTCGTGCACTTCCACACGGGCAAGGCCGTGGCCCAGTATCGGTTACGTGAAATCGTCCAATCGGGCGCCGTTTCAAGAATGTTCACGAAGCGGGCCTTTCCTTCCGCGTCTGGCACCCAATTGATTTCAGAATTTTTCGCGAGGAGTTTTTCTTTGATGGATTGGATGCGCACAAACCACGAATTGACCGGATTGTAAAACAAGGGTGTGTCGCAACGATAACAGAATGGATACGAGTGCGTGTGGCTCTCCTGTCGATACAAGAGGCCGCGGTCAAGCAAGTCTTGGGTGATGAGCGGGTCGGCCTTCTTGAACCAGGTTCCTTTCCAATCGTGGTGTCCATCCTGGATGAGCCCGTCTCCCTTGACATGCGTGTGGAGGGGCAAGTCGTACTTCTTGATTAATTCATAATCGAATTCACCATACGAGGCGATGTGAACGATTCCCGTTCCCTCTTCCGAGCTCACACCGTCTCCGCCGGCCACGACGTAGTTTCCTTTCTTGGGAGAATCCACGTGATACAACGGGGAATATTCTTCCTTGAGGAGTTTTTCTCCCTTGAATGTGTCCACGATTTCGTATTTTTCTTTGATGACTGGTAATCGTGCGTGGGCGAGGATGTAGTACTCGTCTCCCTGCTTGATTTTCACATAGTCTAATTTTTCATTTATAGCCAGCGCAGCATTCCCGATGAGCGTCCAGGGGGTAGTGGTCCATGCGAGGAAATACGTGTTCTCCCTAATCTTGGATTTGAACTTTACAAACACCGCGGGCTCGGTAACATTCTTGTACGAATTGTCCATTTGGATTTCGGCTTTCGCGAGAGGCGTTTGGCAATGGGGGCAATACATGAGGATTTTTTTCCCCTCGTAAATTAATCCATCATTATACATTTTTTGAAAGATCCACCACACGGTTTCCATGTAGGAATTATCCATCGTCTTGTATGCGTTATCAAACTCAATCCACTTTCCCATGCGTTGAACGGTTTTTCCCCATTCATGGGCGTATTCCAATACTTGCGCCCGGCACGTCTCGTTGAATTTTCCGATTCCCATCTCTTCGATTTGTTTTTTTCCCTTGAACGCGAGTTTTTTTTCAACAATGTTTTCGATTGGGAGACCGTGGCAATCCCAGCCCCATTTTCTCTCTACGCGATACCCTTTCATGGTGTAGTAGCGCGGAAACAAATCCTTGATGGTCAATCCCAAAATGTGTCCGTAGTGCGGGGTTCCCGTCGCGAAGGGCGGTCCGTCGTAGAAGATGTAGGGTTTGCTTTTGGAACGCGACTCAACGCTTTTTTCAAAGGTCTTGTTTTGCTTCCAGAATTCCATCCACTTCTGCTCTGACTGGGGGGAATACATGCTAGGAATAGGAGGGAGAGACGTTTTTAAGGGTTGGACTGTGAATACTATCCATAGTTGGAGGAGTTCCCATGCGGATGTTGTTGATTGTGTTAGTATTCTTGATTCTTGCCTTGTCGGTTACTGCATATCCGCCAGTAATGGTGGGAAACGAAAAGGTATCCTTTCCCATGAGCGTGTATAGTGGGGGGGTTATTACTCCTGTTCCTGGTCCTATTTTCATTCCAACAATGGGCAAATCCTGCGGGCCTCCCGATGTTGTTCTATGTGTTTATATCATTTTATGAGGGCGGGAGCTCGGCAATTACGGGGCTGCGGTCCCGCATAATGATCAATGCCCATCTTCCAATTAGTCGTCGGAAAAATCGCGCGGCTTTTCCTTCCTGGGAAATGGTTTGCTGTCTTATTTAATCCCTAGTGGACCCGGGAGGATTTGAACCTCCGACCATCGCTGTATAAGAACGCTGCTCTACCAGGCTGAGCTACGAGTCCGATGCTACTTTTCTCCTACTGTGGGGTTTGTTTCCCACCATTTTCCTGGAGGGTAGGGGTTATATTTTCAGGGGGCCTTTTCGCGGAATGATCCCATCTCGTCGGCGTTCTCCATTCCTGGGTCGTCCTCCTTCGAAGAAAAGACTTCCTCCTACTCCCACCACCGCCGAAAGTGCCGCCCGACACGAGGCTCGTCGCGCATTGAGCGCGCAGGTGGGTTTGGTTTCTCCTCTGCTGCGCAAAAATCCTCATGTATCCACGAATGATTTAGCCCGTGCACTGGGAGTTTCTCCCAAAACGGCTGCGTCGGTCCGTCACGCATTTCACGTACAGACTGATATTAGGGTTAATCGTATTCTGGAACGATTTCGTGGAGGCCAATCGGTTAAGATTGAGGACATCATGCGCGACTTGGCTGTGGACCGAGAGGTGGCAGAATGGTTGGGTCGAAAAACCGCTGACAAAATACTTGCAATGGAAGGGTTCACGAAGAAAAAGAAAAGGTAGAGGGGGCGTTTTCCGCCCGCCTCAGGATTGGGATGTAATTATTCCATGTCTCCCATTCCGCCCATATCCGGCATTCCTCTCCCGCCCTTGCTGGACGAGGATGCGGCGATGATGTCGTCAATTCGCAGGATCATCTGCGTAACTTCTGACGCGGAGGTGATGGCTTGCGTCTTGATGCGCAGGGGTTCCACGACATTCAATTTTCGCATGTCGTCGATCTTGGCTTCGTAGACGTTCACTCCCAAGTACTTTCCTTCCTTTCCCTTGTGTCGGGCGCGGAGTCCCACGAGCGTGTCAATGGGGTCCATTCCGGCTGTCTCGGCAAGGGTCTTGGGTATGATCTCCAATGCATCCGCGAAGGCGTTGATGGCCAACTGTTCGCGTCCACCGACGTTCTTGGCGTGCTCTCGGAGCTGCATGGCGATTTCAATCTCCGTGCTTCCTCCTCCGGTCACGACCTTTCCGTCCTTGATGGCGGATGAGACGGCACCCAACGCATCGTTCAATGCGCGCTCGGCCTCGTCAATCACGTGGTTGGTTCCCCCTCGCACGAGGATGGTGACGGCCTTGGGATTCTTGCATCCCTCAACAAACACCATGTTGTCTCCGGCGATTTTCTTCTCGGAAACCAATTTGGCGTGACCCAGGTCTTCTTTCGTGATGTCCTGGATTCGCGACACAATCTTTCCGCCTGTCGACTTGGCGAGCTTCTGCAAATCGGATTGCTTGACTCGGCGCACGGCGAGGATTCCGGCCTTAGCGAGGAAGTGCTGGGCGAGGTCGTCGATGCCCTTCTGGCAGACAACAACGGTAGCGCCGCTCTTCTGGATGGATTCCACCATCTTGCGGAGCATTCCTTCTTCCTGGTCCAAGAATGCTTGGAGCTGGTCGGGGGACGTAATTTCAATTTTGGCGTCGGTTTCGGTTTCCTTGATTTCCATCGCGGCGTCGATCAATGCAATTTTGGCGTTGTCGATGGATCGGGGCATTCCGGAGTGGACAATTTCTTTGTCCAGCACGATTCCCTTGATGAGTTCCGACTCATGCAAGGAGGCACCGGTTTTTTTCTCAATTTTGACGTGTTCCAATTCGATTTTGTATTTTCCGTCATCTTTCTCCGCGACCGTCTGCACGGCGTCGACCACCAGGTCGGCAAGTCGTGCTTCGGCTTCGGCGGATTTGCCGGTCATCGAGGTCAACGCAATCTTCTTCAACGTTTTCGTGTCGTCGAAGGAGAGGGGGTCGGAGATTTCGATGGCGATTTCTTTGGCCTTCTTTTCGGCCTGTCGATATCCGTTGATGATAATGCTGGGGTGAATGTCATCGTCGAGCAATCGCTCCGCATTCCCCAAGAGTCCGCCGGCGAGCACCACGGCGCTGGTGGTTCCGTCTCCGACTTCACTGTCTTGAGTTTTGGCAACCTCTACAATCATCTTTCCAGCCGGATGATCGATTTGCATTTCGCTGAGAATGGTGGCTCCGTCGTTGGAAATAGTGACGTCTCCCATGTCATCCACGAGCATCTTGTCCATTCCCTTGGGTCCCAAGGTGGACTTTACCGCGTTGGCCACGGCTTTGGCGATGAGGATGTTAATCCGTTGCGCGTCTCGTCCGAGTACGCGTCGGCTTCCCTCAGGAAGGAACATCATGGGTTGGTTCATTGATTTATTGTCGGCCATTCGTAATACCTCCGAAAAAGACCTATTAATCGTCATTAGACGTAATGTTGTTTGTTCTTCAGGGCAAAATAGGGATTTTGTCCCGTATTCGTGCCCGAATGAGTACTTTAGATGGATATAACTGTTTAAAACTGAATCTTTTTCGCTGGATGTGGCTGTTGAAACATAATTGGGGGGGTTCCAATGCATACTCCCAAAAAAGCCTCCTAGCGTATCTATTCATGGAATTCAAGCCTACTCTTTCTCTAGTGGTCAAGCAGTGGCTCTCGGCTCACCAGTACACCTCTCCCTCCTTCCTCGCCAAAGGACAAAGCGGCTCCGTGTGGAAGGTGGAGAAGAATGGTAAGCATTTCGCCGCGAAAGTGGAACACGAACACTCTACGCGTACGCGGATGATTGAGAAAGAAGCCCAGTTGTTGCGCATGGCCAACCAATTAAATGTGGGTCCAAAAGTCGCGGATGTGGATATCGAGCAGGGGATCATCGTCATGGACTTCGTCAACGGAATTCCCCTCGCGGAATGGATTGAGAAATGTGAAAGTCGGGTGCAGATGGAGCGAGGATTGACGCGCTTATTTTCACAAGTAAGAAAACTCGACAAGGCGGGAATCGATCACGGTCAGCTCGCGGGGAAATTACACAACGTGTTGATGGGCGAGGGGGACCAGCCCACCATTATTGATTTTGAAAAAGCATCCTATGTTCGAGGCGTGCACAACGTGAACACCCTAAAGGATATTCTGCTGGGTGGTCGTACGGTCCACGCCAAGAAAATCCTTCTCATCTGGCCCACCGCGAAAGAAGAGTTGCATTTTTAACGTCGGATTCATTTTTTGAAGGATGAAATTGACGTTTGGCACGCCTCATTCTATTTTCTCGCGCAACTTCGCGTGGTATGTGTCCATTCAAGTGGTGATTTGGATTAAGGTTTTCATCACCTTTCTTTTTTTTGGCCACGGGATAGCCTATATGGCTCAGCCGGTCTTGATCCATTTACCTTTCACCTATGTCCCAGTGTTCCAGAACACGTTTCAGGTGTGGGAGTGGTTGTTTCACCAGCTCATGCATGTGGGAATCGCACTATGGGCCTTCCTGCTGGCGAAGCACGTGCAGAAAATAAAATTTTTCGAGATGGCCACCTTATTTTTGGTCGCGGTGGTGCTGCACAACGTGGGGTATTGGCTCACATTCTCGCATCCGTCGTTGGCATACTCTGCCAGGGACTTCTTGGTGGACTACGTCACGCTCGGGGGATTTTTTCTTGCCTTCGTGACATTAATTTATTTTGTCCCCAGGTTGAGGAAAATAAAAATCCCCTATTTGGAATAGGGTGTTCGAAAGAGATTTTTTTTTTACAAAGTGAACTTTCGGTCCACTTCGCGAATGAGCACGTCGCATTGGGACTTGACGGCTTCTAGTTGTTTGATGATGTGTTCTTTTTCCATTTCCACATCTTGGATTTTTTCATACGGTTCCACGGCTTCCTTGAACATGCCGTAATCAATGTACGTGTAGGGGTGGGCGTTCATCTTGAGTGCGATTCGCTCAACCATTTTTCCCAACCAAATGTTCATTTCATCCTTGACTTGTCCCTTGATTTGCTTCCCATCGTCCAGGTATTGTCGCATCATGTTGGTGACGGTGGCGCGGGGGAACGGGAGCTTGCTCTCTTCCATGGTCCCTTCTTCATCCCCTTGGACTTGGGGCACTTCTTCGTTCACATTTTCATCAGCCATTGCGTCTCCTCCGGCGCGTTTTGGGTACTCATATTAGACGGAAAACCGGTTATAAATCCATCTCGATTTGGCCTCGAACGGAAACCTTTTTAGCCCCCCTTGAGTGGTTCGGGGATGCGCGGCTGGGTATTGTTGGTGATGATGGGATTACTCCTGGCCGGGAATGCCACTGCCCAAATTTCGGCCCCTGGCGGCGGTGGGTCCACGAGTGGGTTTGGTTCGGTATCGAATGACAGCCCCACTCCCATTAACGGGTTTACTCTTTTCACTTCCCAGTGTTTCTTGGCCAATACCATCCAGCAGCTCCGGGTGTGTGAATCATTTCCTTGCGATGCGTCCGTGAATCAAGTAGTTTGTTCATCGTCTTTCTCCCTCGCCACATCCAAGTCGTGTGTATCTCCCTCTCCGGTAACACGCTGGGGTTCCACCTCAGGGATAGTGGGTGCGTGTTGCACCGCGGGAGGAAATTGCTTGCCTTTGGGCTCGGGTCCTGCGTGGAATGTGGGAGCATCTCCTTCCAGTGTCATCGCTTTTTCGTCTCTCCCTTCATCGTGGGATGCACGCTCATCATTGGTTGCGCGTCGTTCCTCTACGGAATGGATTGTCGCGGCGATGGTGAACGCGCGTTTGCGGATTCATCGGACAGTGACGGGCGGTTCGTCTTGGGTTTCTTCGTTCCAGGTTTCCTCGCTCATCCCGGCCTCCAGTATTCCTTCAAGCGTCTCTGGCAGTGATATGGTGGCCGATCAGCCTTCGTTGGCAGTTGCGCCGGATGGATCGATTCATTTGGTTTTCATGGGTCGTGACTCATCAAATGGAAAAGGAACCGTGTATTATTCGCGGTGTTCGGCCTCCTCTAATTGTGGAGTAGTGTCGGGCTGGCAGACGGCTTCGCTTCTCATCGACCCCCAGTTGGATGTGGATGCGGTTTCGGGGAAATGGAAGTATGCCTTTGGTAATCCCAAGATGGTCGCGGACTCTCAGTCCGTGCACATTGTTTTTGATGACACGCAGGCGGAGAGCCCGTCGCGTTTTGATGGGATATTTTACAAGACCTGTGACTATTCCACCGGGTGTGATTCATTTTCTGACTTCGTCTCGGCCGGTCCGTCGCCGGATATTCTGAATGCGGAATCCTTTGGTGGATACCCTCGCTCCCCTATGTTAGTGGAGGATGGCGATGGCGGGATTCATGTGTCGTTCTTGGATGGGCAGGGAATTTTCTACACCCATCTTCTCTCGTCGAATCCCTCTTCGTGGTTGCATCCGGTGGGGGTGTTATCTGAACTCCCCTTGGCTCCTCCCTCCCTTTCATGGGGCGGGGATTCGATTCTCATCACGTCTAAATCGGGTTCCACCATTCGCTCGATGCGCTGCTCCTCGAATGATTGTTTGAATTCTACTTCGTCGCCGAAATTTGATTTAGTGTCGGTTGATTTTTCTCCATGGTCCTCGCTGAGCGGGCTTTCTTCAGTCATCGGATTGGCATCCCCCTCGGATGGAACCAAGATTGCATTTCTCTCCACGGCTGTCGTGCAGAATGTTCGTCAGGTGGTGGGGTTGTTTTGGGATGATGCGTCTTCGTTCTCTACAGGCTCTCGCGTCTTGACCTCATCGCTAACCGATGTGCAGTTGGCGGGTGTCTCGGACGTGGTGGGGTTGTTCAATGCTTCCTCGGAATCCTCGAGCATGCTTGACGTGTGGGTCGTTTCCGGGACGAACACGTATGGTCTTTCTTCGAACGTGTTGGATTTTTCCAACAATTCCCCCGTGGTCTCCAATCTCATTCCAAGTCCGGGGCCCTGGATTAATAGCCCGGCAGGAAATCCATCCATGACTTCCTTCTCCAAGAGCGTGTCGTTCAACGTCCAGGATATGGATGCGGATGATGCCCTCTATGTGAGTGTCTTTCTCGCCGCGTCACCGGGCGGAGAGGATTATCCTCTCGTGAAGTGGCTGAACATCAAATCCGCGGGTGGGGTCATCTCCTCATCATGCACCTCCTCTTCAACTCCCCCATTCATGGTGCCTTCTCCTTGTACGATTTCTCTTTCTCTATTTTCTCCCCAAATCGGATTGGCCGTGCCGGCAGGTGATTACTACGTGGTTGTGAAGGTGCAGGACACGTCCGGTGGAATGGATTTGACGTCGTCTGGTCAAATTACCGTTAAAGCATCCGCGTCCCAATTGATAGTGAGCAAGCCGATAGCCAATGAGAAGTGGTTCCAGAAAAATCCCTCCCAACACGTGGTGGATTTCATCGCGGAGGATGCGACGTTTGCGCAATCATTGGGTCTACATATTCTGGCTAAAAATAACTCAGGGGATTCGGAGGACTTCGGGGTGGTGGGACTGGCCACCTACAACACAACGGCCCCTTCCTGCGTCAAGAGTACGGCGGATTATTCCTGCGACACGCCCATAGGGATTCCTTCGAACCTTCCAGAGGGGGTGTATGATTTGGTCCTCTACGTCAAGGAAGACGGGATTCTCACGGCCAGCCAAACGGTTCCTGACATGACACTTGACTTTCAGGGCCCCCACTCGACATCTTCCTCTCCTTCGGGGAACGTGGGGAGTTTTCCCAAGACGATTTCATTTACACTGAGTGACTTTTCGGGAGTCAATGCGGGAACTCCCATGTCCGTGAGCGTGAATGGGATTAATCTTCCTGGAACTCCTTCCTGTTCTCCTTCCTCGGGAGTTGTTTCGTCCGTGACCTGCTCGATTCCTTTTGACATCAGTCTGCTCTCCCTCCAAGGAGGATCCACCTCGTTGGATGTGACAGTTTCCTCCACGGATGGGTTGGGGAATGAAGGAAGCACGTCCTTTGGATTCACGGTGGGACAATCCACCCCCACTGGAACGGGCGGCGGTGGTGGTGGCGGTGGTGGTGGCGGTGGTGGGGGTGGTGGTGGCGGTGGTCCGAGTGTGATTCCTTCGTTGGATGATTTGGTTACTCCCACGGAGGATGGGGGATTGGTCATTAATGGTACGGGGATTGTGATCCCTGGACAGATTGTGGATTCATTCAATCGTTTTTCGGATCGTGTGATACTTACCGCGTCCGATTTGGTGGAAGTCACCGGTCCTTCCGCGAATGCGATATTTTTAGGATTGTGCACCCTCGCCGGGATTGCATCTGATATTGTTTTCCGTCGCGTGTTTGCAAAGCTTGCAGGAGAAATGGAGCGTCAGCGTCAACGGGTGTTGCGCATGGCCTTAGGATTAGTCTTCTTTGTGCTTCCCTTAGCGGTGGGATTCCAGTTTGGTTTGGCCGTGGGGTTCATCTTTGCGGTGTTGGAAGTCGTGTTGTTCATTGCCTCGGCGTATTTGTTCAAGATTCTCCAATACTATGATACATTTGGCTTCAAGCCCATTGGCCCCGCGCAGTAAGGGGATGGATTATTAGGGATTTTGCACGTTCAACGTATTGCCGAATGACGATATGCATTCTCCTGATTCATGATGAGTGATGGGCGAACCGACGGCACTTTTTCTTTTCCCTTTCGTTAGAAGCCTTATTTTGGCTGTTTTGAGGGGTTTTACGAGGCTAGGATTAAATAGTCCGGGAGGGGGTACCTCCCTAACGGCCCCCTGGGAATAGTACTGGGTTGGGGTACGATTGGGAGGAATAATCTATGTCGAACGAGACCTATATTGTCAAGTCGAAAGTCGCGGATTACATTCGCGGGAAGAACATGATGATGTCGTCTGATGCCTATGATGCATTGAACGAACAAGTGGAAGCCCTCATGAAGCGCGCCGTCGAGCGATGCAATCAGGGTGGACGCAAGACCTTGAAGCCTTTCGACTTCTAGGGCGTATAGAGGGGGAGGACTTGTTTCTCCCATTCTCTCTTTTTTTTTCTCTTGTTGTGTTTCCTTTTCTGTCCGGTTAATATTTCTTTACATAATGGAAGGAGTGTATGCACGCATCACTTCCTTCCCGATTCATCGCCACGCTGGCCTTTTTGACACTCGTGGCATTAGTTGGTTTCTCTAACCCTGCGAATGCGTACGGCACTCCTGTGGCTGAATCTCCTTCGTATTATCAAAATCTCTATCCTCAATACCTTCAGACGAGCGCGTATGTTCACCCTCTCATGGCGGGAAATGCCTATGGGTATGTTCCGGTGGTGACCACGCAAACGTATGCGCCTCCCGCACCACCCGTGTACGCGTATCCGTCGTATCCTTCGTATGTTCCTAATGTGGTGAATGTGTATCCTACTCAAACGATTGCCACGGGAATTTCCATTCCTAAGGAAAAACCTCAGAAATACAAGATGAAGTCAACTACTGTTCACGTGAAGGTGACGAATGATCCTTGGGACAAGCTCGAGAAGTACGCCAAGAAGCCCTTCAAGGCCGCCAAGAAGTTTGGGCACAAATTTGGGGACAAGGCTGAGGACGTGTGGGACGACGTGGATGATTACTGCGACGACCACTGGTTCTGCTAGGCCCTTTCAGAAAACGGTTCATCCAAAACTTCGTCCACCCCCGAAACAACCTTCCTTTCTATCCCCCGGACTTAAATAGTCCAAAGGGTACATAATTAACGGAGGAAAGTGAATGTCTGCGATTCGTTTTTTTTTGGTGGCACTTATTGCTTTGAGTCTTTCATCCATGGTCTTCGCCTGGGGCGCATACGTTCCTGAGACCTATCAGTCGAATCAAGTCTATGCGGGATCATTCTACAAACCCTCCACTCAAATCCAAGGGTGGAACTATTACGCGTACTATCCTAACTCCGGTTATCCTGTGATGGGAGGCGGACGAATCTATCCTCCTGGATACTTGGGTGGATCCTACGGAGTCTATTCCACGTACCCCTCGCACGGATACAATTATGGCCATCCTGCGTATGGGGCTCCCGTTCACACGACGGTTGACTTCTATTACAAGAGCGGCAATTTCTCCTTCGGCTGCACGATCTATTCGTGTTAGTGATTTCTAGAATCAGAGTAGCAGTGAGTCGTTTGATTCACTGCGTTATTTTTTCCACCACGGGCTCATAGGCGTGAGTCAGTATGTCTTTCGTAGAAATTTTGAGCAACGCAAACGGTGTTCCTCCTCCTGCCATTGCCCACGTGTGAGTGAGTACTTTTTCATCGATTAGAGTGGGGCTCCCGTAGATGCTGATGGGAGGGACTCCTCCCACCACATACCCAGTGACCTCTTCTACTTCCGTGGGGGTGGCCAGGCGGATATTCTTGGTGGAGAGAATCGTCTCTATTTTGGGGAATGATATCTTGTCCCTCGAGTTGAGGATGGCCAAAACGAACCCTTTTTCGTGGGCCAGGAGAATCGTCTTCACAATAGGGAGGTTTTGCTCCATTTCCCGGGCTTGGCGGGAAGTGGCCACTTCTTCGTCAAATGTCAGTATTTGGGCGTTTATCCCATTGGTTTGGATAAAATCCTCGAGCATGGCAATCTAGAGTATATTAAGGGGGGCAGTGTCCTTAAATACAACCTCTGCAGCATTTATATTATTCACATGAATGAGTGAATGCTTCATGATGTCCAACTCACACAAACTCATCCTGATTGTCCTCGCCTTCTTCTTAGCCCTCACTTTTGTCCGCGGATTCACCGTGGATGTGCCCACGCACTCCTTGGAACTGATTCCCGGCGTCAAGGTCCCGTATGCCCTGACGATTACAAACCCCTCCAATGATGAGACTGCCTACACGTTTGAAGCCTTGGGCCCCTTCTCCATCGAAGTGGCCGGCGCCCCCGATTCGGCGATTATTCCCCCGCACGCCTACAAGACGGTGACCCTCTACATTACGGCCGATGAAACTCTTGAAACGGGAGATGTGTTTGACGCGCAGATTCGCGTGAAGAGTCCCACTGAAGTTGAAAGTGTCATAGTCAAGATGACCATGATTTCAAGCCCCATCTTTGGAGTGGGGAACGCCAACGACAACGGGAACTCTACTCCAGGTACCGGATTGATCTCATTTCCGAATGTCTCTGAGAATCTCGTGAATGCGGGATTGATTCTGGTAATTATTGTCTTGGTGATCGCCTTGCTGGCGCGCATCAAGAATCGAGTGGTGGGGTGAACCAAGCATGATGAAAAAACTGGGTATTCTGTTGGCCATGGTTGCATTGGCTGGACTCTCGTCCGCATTTCCCTTTACTGCGGGAATTGAAGGGCCTCCGGCGATCAGCATGCTTGAAGGAATGACCGTTACGGTTCCATTGAACCTCCACAACGTGGACTTCGAAAAGCACGCCATCACGGTTACAGTGAAAACCGACTCGGGGTTCATCGAGGCTAAGCCCATTTTGAAGAAGCTCACTCTGAATGGATACGAATCTACGCAACTCGGTATTGATATTCACGCCGAAGACGACGCGGATCACGACACCTATGAAGTGTTGGTGAAGGTGGACGCCGACGGACAGAAGACAGAAGTTCCCATTGTAGTGTATGTGGGAAGCAATCCCTACCTCACCTTGGGTTCGTTCTCCAAGACGGTGTGCGGAAACGAGTGGGTGGATGATATCTCCTTCTCGCTCAAGAACAACTCCAATGAGGATACGGAAGTCTTGGTGAAAGCCGAGCATCCGATCCTCTTCCCTACGTTCGATGAGGAAACTCTTTCCTTGGAGAATGGAGAAACGCAAATCATCGACTTGGAGCTGAACGTGTCCCCTCAGAATGTGGGAGAATACGAAGGGGTTGTCACGGCGCAGAACGACAAAGTCCTCGTTGCGCGCTCTTTCAGTGTGAAGGTCAACGACTGCCCGACTCCTACTGAGAAGGTCATCTCGATGACATTGCCTAAGAAGCCGAAGGACTTGACGAAGCTCCAAACCACGTTCTTCCCTATTACGCTGAAGAACCTTACCTCGCAGACGCAGGAAGTGTCGGTCTCGGTGGAGTCGGTCATCCCGGTGGACTCCCTCACGGTCCACTTGACCTCGAAGGAAACCCTCACGGTAGATTTGCTGGTCAAGCCCGACTTGTCGGTGAAGGCTGGAACATACCCGGTGAAGATTACCGCGTACGCGTCTGGTTATTCAGTGACGCAGACGGTCAACATGAAAGTGCTTCCTCTCTCCTACATTCAAGCGGAAGGCGTGAGCACCATCTATGAGTTAGCCGCGGGTCAGACGAAAACGATGCAGTTTGTGGTGAACAACCTTGGGGATGTCTCCCAGACCGTTACTGCGAACATGCAGTATGCCTCTCCCGGAATCACCTACACGTTCACTCCGAGTACGTTTACGATTGCCAGCGGAAAGTCGCAGGTTGTCTTGTTGAGCGTGAGTGCGAGCGAAAGCGTGAACATTGACAGCGTGAACAACGCCATCATTGTCAATGGAAAGCCTTCGCAGTCCATTCCCTTGGTGTTCGAACTCCTGGAATCGGACGATGCATCTGTGCTCGAGATCGATGTGTTGTCGGCCCCGGACGTGTTGAATCTAAACCAGGGAGAATCCAAGGAGTTTGAGATTGTCGTGGAGAACCCCACGGATGAATCCATTCAAGGGATTGTCTTCAAGTTGGTTGGAGTCAAGGGATCCGGATTGATTTTGATCCCCAAGGATAGCTCTGAAGTCTTGGCGCCGCACCAGACGAAGACTTTTGTCTTCACGCTGAAGGCCTCTGAGAAGACGAAAGCCGGAGCCTACTCTCCCATTTTGGTCATGGAGTCCGCGGACGCCGTGCAGACGGTCCCCTTCACGGTCATCGTGAATGAGTCCGGTCTCTTGAGTGGGATTACAGGATTCTTCATCCTGTTGGGGAGCAACGCGAGCATGCTGGGTTTGATTCTCATTCTCATCCTGGTCGCCTTGTGGGTCATTGGTAAGGTTACCCGCAAGACCCCTGCGTGGGCGAGCAAGTGGGTCAAGTAAGTTTCAGTTTAACACGAAGGAGGATGATACACATGACTGCGAAATGGCCCGTGCGAAAAGAGCGAGCTGCTGCTTTCGTGAAGAAGTCTATCATCCATCCCGTGCTGTGCAATCCGGCCCGCTCTTTGTTGGTGGTGTTGGGAATCGTTTTGTTCATGGCCTCGATGCAGGCCCACGCCTACTCTCCCACCTCCGCGAGCCTGTCTCAGTCGGAAGTGTTCTTGCAGCCGGGATCCGAAATCTCGAATACGGTGTCGGTGTACATTCCCCTGCAGTGGGAGAATGCCTCCAACGCTCAGATTGAGTTTGACGTTCAAACCCCTTCTGGGATTACGATGGATGGGCAATTGAATCCGATTGTAACTCCCATTTCCATCAGCCGCTCATTCGTGGTGCGCGCCTCGAATACGATTCCTCAGGGAACCTATTTTGCCACGTTGTACGTGCGCACAATCTTGGACAATTCCTCTCAAACTATCCCCCTACCTATTACCATCCAAATCGGCCCTAAAACCCATTTTTTGTACCAAACCACCGACTATTCGACATTGTCTCCCACGATTGGAAACGTGAATATTTCTCCCTCCCAAATCACCCTCACGCGCGTGGACACGGGATCATTCGAGGTCTCTTTCACTCACTTCGGTTCCACCACGGATTATTTGGTTCGTCTCGCGGAGCCCGTGTTGAGCGCTAAAGTCTCTTTCGCCAACGCCACGCATCGTTTTGTTGAGGATGGGGACGTTGTGAATTCGTTCATGGAAGTCTCTACGACCCCGTATACTCCTTTCGGGATTCTTCCCTTGCGCGTGGAAGCCTATGACTTAGCCACGGGGCAGAAGACATTTTTGGGATCCGTGTATGTGGATGTGAAGGAAACCACGAACGTTCTATCCTCACTTGCCTCTCACTCATTCGAAGTTCCGGTTGGAGAATCGGTTTCTACATTTCTCTCGCTTAAGAATACGGAATACAATGACACTGAGGTCATTTTGGAGTCCAACCTCTCCTCGATTGTGTTTGCCTCGCGCATCGTGAAAGTTCCGGCCCAGTCCACGTTGGATGTCAATGTGACCATTTTCGGAGACGATGTCCCTTCGGTGGAGATGGGTGCGATTTACATCGTGCATCCTTCTTTCACGGACAGGGTGGACTTTTCGATTAAATCAATTGAATCGGATGAAATGGATTCGAACGGTTCCTTCAACGGATTGGGTTCTCCCATTGGTTTGGCCACGGGAACAGGATCTTCTATTCTGGGCGGGATTGTAATTGTGATTGCACTTTTGTTGCTAGTCTCTAAGGGTTTCCGTGCTCGAGTCATTTCCTATTTGCCCAAAGCTCCGGCTCCTGAAAAGAAAGGATAGTTCTTTTTCTCCCACTCACGAGTTCGAATCTTATCGTTCGTAGCTGGTGGTGATGCGGTTGTCCACGCACGCGAGGCAGGACACGAGGTCATCACACTTGGAGCAGATGTCCTTGATGATATCTGTCACATCAAATGCGATTCGATACACATGGTTGTAGTTGATGATCTTGCTGTCGGCTGGAGAGAAATCGGCAGGAGACAAAACAATGTCTTTTTCTATAATTTCCCACTCCGTGGTGGTGGCCGTTCCAGCTGCGACAGGGTCAATCGTAATCTTTGCGATATAAGGGCCTGCGCTCAAAGGGTTGTTGCTCTTGTAGTATTTCTCATTATAGCTGTTGGGGGTGGCGATTTGTCCCTCTGCAACGTCTTGGAAGATCAAGTCTCCAATTTTCCCAGTCGTATTTTGTTTTCCTTGCAGGGTGACTTGGACTCTCTTTTGGATATCATTCGGGGTCAAATCTTTGAATGCGGGAACCTTCGCTCGGAGGGCTTCGATGGATGAATCGGTGAGTTTGGCGCGGAGGGTTGTATTGTCGACGTCTCGGGAAGCGTCGAACGCGATACCTTGCACTTCCATGATTCCTTTGCTTTCTACAATATAGAAGTACGCACTAATCTCATTTCGGTAGTCCTTGAGGAATCGGGCCTGTATCTCTGGATTCGACAAAGATTCTTTTACGGTCAATGTGGCGGCCGTGATATTCGAGACTACTGTTTGGTCCTTCTTAGTGAATTTCTCGTCACTGTACGAGATATAGTTTACATTGGTCCAATAGTTCTTGAACGCTCCCCCTTCATTGAAGCATAGGTTGGTGCGGATGGTTGCCTTGTCGCCAGTCGTGCCGTACGAAAATACTTGGAGTAGGTATCGTTGCACTCCTCCCGCTGTGAAGATGATGTTGATGGGATAATTGCTGTTGGGCGAGAAGCTTGCTCCCATTCCTTGATTGTTCGGCAGATTGGTGGAGAGAATGTTGTATTTGTTTCCTGCCTGCAATTGTATGATAGTAGGGTTCGTTCCAGGAGTGCATTGTGTATAGTCTCCTTGGAGCAAGGATGATGTCTGCTGCACAACGGGCGTCTTTGCAGACGTAATGGTGTCGCTGTCAGTGGTGTAATTTCCAAGCGTGATGGATTCGTTCACCATGGTTGTTCCTGGATTGAGATAGGTTTCCATTATTTTATGCGTCATACTATCGCCGAATTCCAAGTCGTCGGGTAGAGTTGCGTCGCAGTTATTGAGGATATCTGAGAAAGTGACGGTGGCCTGTGTGGGGATGGGAATGCGATAGACTCCGCCGAGGAGACTCCCGTCACAATCGATTGGGGTGTATATGCTTTGGTCACCCGTCCCACTGCGAAGATAAAGGGTGATGAAGTGGGAGAAATTAGTTCCATTGCTCGTGCTCGTTTGACCTATCACGTATTCATGGTTGGCGTAGTTAGCGAATTTTGGGTTTGCCCCTGTGTAATTCACTAGAATAGCCTCGGCAGCGGCGATATTGTTTGACATCCGGTCCAGAACGGGTTTGAGGTTAGCGGTCTCCGGGAATAGGTAATAGTTTCCTGATTTTGTGAGTTTATCATTTGTCACCGTCTGGGCGGTGACGCTATTTCCAATGAAAAAACTGATTCCGAGGATGACCAAGAATGCGAGCACGAGGGGTTTGTTCATGCCACGAATTGTCATTTCGCCCCTTTATATACTTTGGGCCGGCTTCTCGGGCTTTTCACTATTCCTTCGTTCGTATTCCTGCCAAAACCCCTTCACGTGCTCCGCACTGCGTTGGGTGGCGAGGAATTTTTGCGTGGGGGGGAGGCAATCCTTGTAGTTATCCCACGTGTAGCGTTTGTCCAGGAAGACAATCGTTCCCACGTCCGTGGGGGTTCGAATAACTCTTCCTGCGGCCTGGATGGCTTTTCCCATGGCGGGATAAATGTACCCGTAGTGCCATCCTTTCTTGAATCGGGCCTCGTAATAATCCACCAGTGCTTGCGTCTCCACGTTCATCTCCGCGAGGGGAACGCCCACGACGACCACGCCCAGCAGTAAGTTTCCTGGAAAATCCAATCCTTCTCCAAAACTCCCACTCGTACATGCGAGCAATACTGCGCCAAATCCCGTGGAGTGTTGTTTGAATTCCGCAAGGAGTTTTTCGGTGTCGCTCATTTTCATGTTTTCTTTCTGGAATAATAATTGTCGCATCGTGTGGTCTTTCATTTTCCTTCCAATGTTGTCCAAGAGTTGGAAGGAGGGAAAAAATACCACGGAGTTTCCAGGAATCTGATTCACAATTTTTCCTACATCTTCGGCCATGCGCAAATAATTGGTCTCGCTTCGCTCGGTGAATTTGGTTGAATGTTGAACGTCGATGAGGTTGAGCCTGTTTTCTTTGGGGAATGGAGAGGCGTAGAATCCTTCCTGG
This sequence comes from uncultured archaeon, assembly GCA_964427715.1. Classification (GTDB taxonomy): domain Archaea; phylum Iainarchaeota; class Iainarchaeia; order Iainarchaeales; family VGJJ01; genus VGJJ01. The sequence continues at coordinate 209,778 of CAYRUV010000001.1, forward strand.
ATTTTTTCCTTAGGAATGCCTAACACATCTCCATACATGGAAGTGGGGTGGAGGGTCCCGGACATGAGCATGCACGCGTGCATCTTTTCCAGTACGGGTTTCGTGAGAGATTCGGGGTCGAGTGCACGCAAAGTAAGAGAATAGTCTCCTCCGTATTCCCATTTTTTGAGTATGCGTGCGAATCCATTCCCTTCGTTTCCCCACTTTTCGAAGAATTCTCCCACGCTCAACAAGACCGAGGATTCTTTTCCTGATTTTTCCAAGTAATTCAACCCTTCGGTCTGGCACCACAATCCAAAGTCTTCCCAATTCTCTTTTTTGTTGAGGAGCATCGTCCTCCATTCGGGTTCTGGAATGAGCTGTTCGTTTTTTTGCAAGGCGTTTCCTCTTTTTCTCAAATTTTCTTCAATCGTCAAGAGCGTTTTTTGCATTTCTTCGTTGCGCAAAAACTGCGCCTCATCTTGGGCTTTTTGTAATTGTTTGGTGGTGAGGGAGGCCGTCATGAGTCCGCGCACTCGTTCAGGGAGGTTGTGGGCCTCGTCCACGATGAGAATACAATTCTCGGGTTTCTTCCCCAACTTTGGTAATACCAATTCAGACACGGAGGGGGAGAAGATGTGGTAGTAGTCAGCGATGATCACATTGGCTTTTTTGGCGAGCTCCATGGACACCTCATAGGGACACATTCCCGCAGGGATTCCTCCGGCGGCGAAATCATTGGCGTGCTGTTTGATTTCCATCGCGGAGTGGATGCTGCTCATTTGTTCCACAAATGCGGTGCGGAATATTTTGGCCTTTTCTCGTTGTAGGGGGGTGTATCCTCGTGCGTTCCCATAGAAGGTACATGCTTCCCCTTCTCTTTTTTTCTTGCACCACTCATAGAAGGTTCTTCCTTCCTTGTGCATGACTTGTTCATCCAAGCACACGTGTTTTTTTCCCACCAAATCCACGGCTCGTAGTTTGAGGTTGAATTTTTGGTTGATTTCTTTCAATGCCTCCAACGCGATGGCATGCTGGGCATTCTTGGGGGTGAGGAAGATAATGGTTTTCGGGGGGTCTGATTTTAATGCCACGGCCAACGCAGCACTCAAGCTCGCATCGGTTTTTCCAAGTCCGGTTTCGGCATGTGCGAGGAATATTTTGTGTTCCTTGAATGCGTTCTCCGCATCTAGGATGAGGGCTTCCTGCCCCTCGCGTGGATTTTCATATCGAAAGGGGATGTGCGGGGGCAGCATGGAAACACTCACTTCCAGAACGGATATAATCCCACTCTCACGGGAACGCCGGCCTTTTGGTTGGTTGAGCGGGGGAATTTTATATAGGGGGCTCTCCTTCCTCCGTCATGCCGACTTTTATGGATGTCAATGAGGCGTCGATGGGAAAGCCTGTGCGACGTGTTCCAACCGGAATTCCCGGATTTGATTCTCTCATTGAGGGTGGGTTTGAGGAGAAAACCAACATTCTCATCGCCGGGTATGCCGGAACTGGAAAAACAACCTTTGGGATGCAATTCTTGTACAATGGGGCAGTACAGTGGAATGAACCCGGGGTCTATTTGAGTTTTGCCGAGTCCAAAGAGTCGATTTATCGTCATTGTTCCAACTTTGGGTGGGACTTTTATGGGTTGGAACAGAAAGGATTGGCGCGTCACTTATTTTACAAAGCCCATCAAGTGAATAAGTTGTTAGAAGAAGGCGGCGGAACCGTACGGGATGCCATTTCGGAGATTGGAGCCAAGCGTTTGGTGATTGATTCGATTACTGCCTATGGGTTGTTGTTCCGCGATGACTACAAGCAGCGCGAAGCCTTATTGTTGTTTTTTGAGATGCTCGTGAAGTGGGGCTGTACGAGCTTGATTACTGCCGAGCAACTGACGGGGGTTAACGATGCACGTTCCGGGGAGATTGGTTTCTTGACGGATGGGATTATCGAGTTTTCATATTCGCAGGTTGAAAATGACACGGGGCAGAAGGTGCGTCGTCATCAGTTGGAGATATTGAAAATGCGTGGAACCGACCACTACAATGGAGTGGCGGAAATGAACTTCACCAAGCAAGGCCTCGTTGTGCGTAAGACCACTGAGCTGTAGGGGTTTCACGGCGGTTTTTTCACACTACCCTTAAATCCCTCTCGCTCGTATTCGTATTCATGTCTCCTCTCCGGATTCCCATTTCTACGCTCTTTTCCTCTATTTCTCCCGAACAGCGAACCCTCTTAGGTCTTCCTTCGGAGGGGGACGTGGAGGTGCGTAGGCAGGGGAATGAATGGGTTCTTTCCCTTCCGACCGTTTCCATGCCACCCTTGCATGCGAAAGTGCTGCGTCTCATTCAGTCGCATCAAACGCATGAGTTGATCGAGGGTCGCTTTGAGCAATTACTATCCTCCGAGGAATTGAAGGCCTTTGAAGAATTGAAAGGGATGGGAAAAGTAGTCGTGTTCAAGTCCAATCCTCGTTTCGATAAGGGGATTTATCGCATCGTGCAAGGGGCGAAATCCTCCACTCCTTCTCCGAGTGTGGGATCCATTCCTCCTGTTTCCATTACGGAAAGGCCCATGGATGAATACACCTTGTTGGGGGATGGTTTTCAAGTCCTGCGCACAGAAGGAGCGGCCAAAGCCGCCTCATTCGATTTGGCCGAGCGTATTCGCGGCGGGGAAGTGAAGGGCATCAAGTCCTTTGATGGATTTTATTATTTGATTGAGAACGAGTTATTGCAAAAACACATGGGTCGAATCATTGGTTTTATTTCCTCCCAAAAAAAGGCCGATCTTTCCACGCTCTCCACGCAACTCACCATTCCTCTCATTTTGGCGCGGATTGTTTTAGAGTTTGCAAAAGAAGAAGGTTCCATCATCGAGAAGCAGAAGAATTTGTTCGCGTACGTGGGATAATAGGTTGATCGTGGTATGTCGCGTGTACTCATTCCCATTCTCTCCCCGCGCGATGCGAACCCCATGTTTGTTGAGCGGGCGATTGCAGACGCGAGTGTGATTTACGTGTTGTTAGTATTGGATGCGAAGTCCATTTCTTCCCAATTTGGATTCAAGACTACCGAAATTATGAAGGGTCGTGATGTCGTGGAGAAAGTCAAGGAAGAAGTCAGGCGGCAAAAAAGATTATGCAATGATATTTTGGAGTGGGGTCCCCAGATCGAGAAAATTGCTCAGATTGCCGAGATGAAACAGGTGGATAAGATTGTCTTGCACAATGGGGATGGGAATCCGTATTTCGAGAACACTGCCGAGGATATTCGTAAGCTCACGAAGATTCCCGTGGAAGTAATTCCTTTTGCAAAGGGTTAGGATTTGGGTCGTCTTCGCGGGGTGGGTTTCTTTCGAATCCCTCGAGGTTGTTTTCGTTGGGTTCTCCGGGCCAGGTGCGCATTAAGTCGTTTGCGAGTAGCCTCCATGTATTTGACTAAAATTTCAGGAGTGGTTCCGCAATGCTTGGCAAATCGCTGGGCGACGGTTGAAAAGGGGCCGTCCGTTAGAAATCGCGAGTATTCCGTGATGAAGTGCATGGGGTCCCTGAACACGCGGGTTCCGGGTCCAAATGGCTGGAAAGGTTCTCGTACAGGTTTCATATCCCATCAGAATTGCAAAAATTGCACATCTTTGATCTGCTTGCGGTACTTGTCCACATCTGCATCAAATTTGTCCAGGAAGTGATTCATCTTTTCCACGGCGATTTGTTTGATTTCCCCAGAGAGCATCTTTCCTCCGGCGTATTCCTTGCGGATTTTCTCTAATTCTTTGTCGTCTTCCACGAGGAATTGTTTCAATAGTTCGAACACCATGTCCTTTTCCACTTCCGCTCCTAATCGTCGTTGCTCCTCGAGGGTGGCGCGTCCTCCGGTGAAGGCGGACTTGATGGCCTTCTCAACGATCTTCTTGTCTTCAGGTAATGAGATACTTCCCTTGGGGTTGGACTTCGACATCTTAATCGCCCCGTCCAGCGAGGGCATGAACTTGTTGTAGATGGATGAAATGGGCATGAATCGCTTTTGGGATTCTACCTTATGCAAATAGTCTCGACACAATCGCACATGGGGCTCTTGGTCGATTCCTACGGGAATGATTCCAGGGATGGGCTTCCCGTGGTGTTCTTGGGGATAAATCATGTCCCCGATTTGGGTCACGGCGGACATGATTCGCCCCGGGTCCGCGCTACCGTATACTCCCTTGAACTCGTTGAGGGTGATTCGTTGCGCCGCTTCGAACGCCAACTTAGTGACTGTTCGGTTTTCGCTTTGGAAGTAGAATTTGGTTTTTTTGATATCTAATCCCATGGCCAAGTAGGCAGGGATGTGGAAATGCAGTGCGCGCTTGCGGGCTTCTTCTACACTTACTCCTCGCGCCGCGGCACTTTCCAAATCTGCCACTAATACAAAGGTTTCGGCTCCGTGTTCTTGGAAATATTTTACATTATCAATGACTGCTTTCGTTCCCAAGTGGATTCGTTCCGCGCTCGGCATGATTCCGGTGAGGCAGTAGTAGGGTTTCTTGTTTTTGATTGCTTCCCCTATGCGTTTCAGGTCTCGTCCGGCGAAAACAATGCCCCTTCTCATCAATCGATTCGGCTCGGGAAATAATTTGGGATCGAATGTTTCTAAGCCAAAGTGCGTGACGACCTTCTGGTAATCCTCAATCAGGACTTCTCCCCACGGATCAATGTGTTGGCTGGGCATGAGGTGGATTTGGATTGTAGAGGTTAAAAATCAGCCTCTGCATTTGGCGACCTTGTGGGGCGTGGTTTTTATGGGGTCGTTTTCCATTTTCACGTATGGTTACGAAGCGCTGGGATAAGCCCAAGTCGGACAATGCGTTCCTGTATGATGTTTCTTTCATTGTTTTCGTGGTGCGTTTCAACTATCGGGTGGTCGAGAAGAAGTGGCCGCTTATCACCAAAGCCTTCCATAACTTCGACATAAAGAAGCTTTCGAAGTTAGATGAGAATGATCTGGATGAATTTCTCAAGGCAGAGGGTATGATCAAAAATAAGTGGAAGATGAGTGCGGTGATTCGTAACGCGAAAATTTGTGCGCAAATTCAGAAAGAACACGGGAGTGTGTTGAAGTGGATTGAGAAGGCGAAAAAGGAATACAAAAAATCCCCCTTATTGGCCCCTGAGTTAAGAGAAGTGTTTCGTGTGTTTCGGGGAATCGGTCCCATGACTTCCACGTGGTTGGAATCTCTTTTCCTTTCCGATAAGTCCTATGTTGAATATGAGATGTGAAAGGCGAATTCTCCCTATGTTGCGTGTGGTAACCCTTGAGGAATCGCTTTCCATCGTTCAAATCCGCAGGTGTAGCAGTGCAGGGCTATTTTTCCAGTTGAGGGGTGGACTATTTTCTTCGACTGGCAGGCCGGGCACTTGCTCACGCGGGTGGGGTTCATCCTCGAACGTTGGTTTTGGCGTAATTAAACACTCGGGTGGCTTTTCGCCGAACTATCGGTTGGTTTCCATGTAGGCTTGCCGGGCAAGGTTGATGGCATCCTGCATGCGATCATCCGCATTCACAATCACGTCGACCCATCCTTCCTTGGCCGCGTTGGCATCGCGTGCGGGAACGGCGCTTCCGAGTTGGACGGCGCGTTGCTGTTGGGTCTTTCCAAGCTTCACGCGTACTTTGACTTCGCGCATGGAATAGCTCATCTCGGCGAATATCTCTCCTCGGTTCACGAAGGCGTCTCCGAGTCCGTGGCGTTGCTGCTCGACGCCCTTCCATCGCTTAACTCCCATATGGAGCCCCTGCGTCCATCGTTCGACGTCCGATGGTCCCTGCTTGAACATTTCTTTCATATCCATTGGTTCCAACCCCTCATTGATTAACGAACTGGGAGATTACGCGAAAACGTTGTTGGGGAATATAAGCGTGGTGTCGTTTTTCGGCCTCATTCTCCTGGTTGGGGGGTTATAGGAGGAGGGAAACGATGAGGAAGTACACCAGAATCGAGGTCACATCCGATAGAATAGTAGCGAGCGGACCGCTTCCCATCGCGGGGTCCTTCTTGAGGGTGTGGAAGAGCAGGGTGATGGTGATGGAGGTGATGCTCGTGATGAGAATCGTGGCTGCCATGGCGAGTCCAATAACGAAGGCGGCGGATGGAAGTTTCCAGAGGAGGAGGATTATTCCATACACTGATGTTCCGATGATCGCACTGATGATGCCTCCAATCAAAATGGTCTTCGTGGCATACTTCAAAATATTCAGCTCCTTTCCCTGTGTCGCCAGGTCGCGGATGAGGAGGGTTTGGTTCTGGATTCCCAATGCGTTGCTCATGTATAGAATGGCTGGGATGAAGAACGTGAGGATGAGGTTGCTGCGCAGCAACTCCTCGAAGTGATTGATGACTCCAGCGGCGACCAACACGCCAAAGAGTCCGATGAGCAGCCATGGGACACGGTGGACGATGCTTTCCAGCAAAGGGACCTTCATCCAGTCGTCATAATCCAAATGAGAGGCGTGGATTCCCGAGAATCGGAGTAGTTTTTCATGCAGGGAGCGGTTGATGATGTGCAATATCTCGTGCGTGAGAATGACTCCTTCTAGTTTTTTCCTTTTCAACACTGGAATTCCCCTCAAGTGGTGTTGCAGGGCGAGCTTCGCCACCGCATCGATGCGTGTTTCAGGGGAAACCGAGACGATTTCTCGCTTCATGATGTGAGAAACAATCGTTTTGTCGGGGTGGATGAAGAGCGCACGCACCGAAAGGGTGCCAACGAGTTGTTTGGCGTGATTGACGACATAAATATAGTCAATCACCTGGAAATCCGCGCTGCGGGCGCGAATGTAGGTGATAGCCTGTCCAACGGTATCTTTCTCATCCACGACAGGAAATCGCTCGGTAACATAATGGGCGGCCAATTCGGGGTCCTTGATTTCAGACCTTGGGGGCCGGGATTCCCATTCCATCTTCTCACGATCCTTGGATGGAATCATGGAGGGATTGGTTTCTTTCCGAGATTAAAAGGATGTTTACGTGAAAAAAAAGAAATAGGGCCGGGAAAAAATCCCGGTCCGACCAAAAGGATGGTGGTTTAGCTTAGAGTACGTTTTCAGTTATTATTGAATCGGAGCTCTTTCACATCGTTCACGTCTTCTTTCTGGATTCCCTCAACCGATAGTCCGACCGTCATGCCTTGCTTGGCCACGGCGCAGTTGGGGTACTTGCTCTCGATCTCGGTGACCTTGAACTTTTTACCGTTGGGACTGATTCCCATCATCGAGGGGGCAATCATCCCGCTTGTGACCTTTCCGATGATATATACTCCGTCGAATCCTAGGAAGGTGGAGACCTTCTGGACCTCGAGCTTGGGTTCGGATCCCGGCGTCACCTTGATGTGGTCCTCGGGTCGACTAATTACCTGGACAGCCGAAGGGACTGTCATTTTATTACGGCTATTGCCGAAAGTTAAGCTCACTAGACTCATTTTTTCTTCACCCCATCCGTTAATGGAAATCCGTTTTTTTCTCTCAATGGGGATTCATTTAGGTTCTGGTAGGCAAAACCAAACCATTTCCCCTTTCAAGACTTCGAGTTCTTTACTTTGGACTTTATATTCTTTTTCCTCCGTTGCCACTCCCTCATTCACGAAACGGAGGGAGAACTACTCCTTTTTTGGAAAAAACGCCTATTTTGGGGAGATAGAATGGAAACGGACGGAGTATAATTTCACGTCTCGCGTCGTAGTTTTAGCAGTTATTGGCCCTGGCGAGGGTGTTTACGGGTGGGTTTCAAATACCCCGGTTAACTCTCCATGGTATGCTTTCTTCCCTCCGTTCGGGACTCAAACCCTTATTCCATCTCCTCGCCAAGCCCTTCATTGCCCTGCGGGTAAACCCCAACCACGTGTCGCTTATTGCTATTCCCTTCTCCCTCGCAACGGCATATGCCTATGCCACGCATCATTGGGAGTGGGCTCTGGTCCTATTGCCCCTTTCAGGTCTCTGGGATGCCATCGATGGGGCCGTTGCGCGCGCTCAAAAGAAACAATCCCTCTGGGGGAACTACTTCGAGACGATGATCGACAAGCTGGTCGAAATCCTCACGTTCATTGGATTGGCCTTCGTCTCCCCGATTGCTTCCATCGCAGCCCTGGGTTTTGGCCTGTGGTCCTCCTACGCTAAACCTCGCGTGGGATTGGTTATCATCACTGACAACCGAGACTGGCCGGCGATTGGGGAGCATGCGGACAAAATGGCCCTGCTGTGGTTGGGTTCGCTGTGGGCATTCTTGGATCCCGGCAACGCCATCCACACACTCACCTACACGCTGTGGTTGATCGCAGCCGTTTCCGCCGTTGGAACGATTCAGCGCATGGAGTATGCTAAGAAGTTGATCGCCGAGGCGCAGAAGAAAGGAAATGTCCTTCCGTACCTCAAACAGGGAAAGGAACGCTGATTTCTCCGGTAAAACTAAAAGTGATTCCCTCTCCTTTACGTGTATGGATCAACAAGCGAATCTTCCCAAACCGAATAATCCGAGTCACGTGGTTCAGCCCCCTACTACCATTACCATCGACCAGTTCCTAAACACGATCCAACTCAAGACCGCCAAGATCATCTCAGCAGTGGCGGTTCCTAACAAGGATCGACTCTACCAGATTGAACTGGAAGTCGGAAATGAGAGGCGCACGATTGTCTCGGGGATTCGGGGATTTTATCCCAACCCCGAAGAGCTGGTGGGGAAGATGGTTCCCATTTTGTATAATCTAGAAGCCAAAAAGCTCGGCGGGGTCATGAGCCAGGGAATGTTGTTGGCCGCGCTGGATGATGAGGGACAGTTTTCCCTTCTCGTCGCCGAGAAGCCCGTGAAGAGTGGAGCGGAAGTGCGATAATGCCCGTGTCCGCGGACGAGAAGAAGAAATACGCCGAGTATTTCATGCGGGAGGCCCTGAAGGAATGTGCTCGTTCCTCGTGTCTCTCGTCCCATTCCGGCTGCGTGATTGTGATGGACCATCAGATCATCGGAAAAGGAACCAACTCTCCCCCGCTGGGTGTGAAGATAGAGAAATGTGTCAAGGACGAGTTGCCATCCGATTTTCGTTCGGATGAAACCTGCTGCTTACACGCGGAGGAGAGGGCCATCATGGACGCCCTGGCGAGGAATCCCTCCAAGCTGCGCGGATCGACTCTTTATTACGTTCGAAAAAAGGAAGACAAGATGATCTTCGCCGGAAAACCCCGCTGTACGATTTGCTCGAAGATGGCACTGGATGTGGGGATCAAAGAATTTGTATTGTGGCACGAGAATGGGATCACATTCTATCCCACGGATGAGTACAACAAACTCTCATTCGCGTATCGCGGAGACTAAACTACTCGTTCTTTCCTTTCTTGTCTTTCCAGTTCCACCACTTCAATAGTTTTTGTTGCGGGTGAGGAGTGGAGGCGTAGTACACGGCGCAGCGGAACGTGTACAACAAACACGGATCCTGCGTCATCCCTTTTTGGTGGTTGGATTGCTCGTATAGTTTCTTGGGATTTTTTCCTTTGAGATTGGATACTTTACGTATGCCAATCTGATGCAAATCCTTCGCGATTGATTTTCCCACCCCTGGGATGGTTTCCAGTTCGGCAAGCTCGTCCTTTTTCATACGAGGAGTCGAGTTTCCTTTCTAATTAATCTTCCTCTAGGATTCCGCCAACCCTATCCGAGGATGGCAATCAAGTACGGAATCACCATGAGGGTGGCGGCCATGCTTCCGACGTTGGTGAGGACGGTGATGAGCAAAATCTGCGTCACTCTATTCTTGCGGAAGTCTCGCACCGAGTGAAGTTGATCCAGCGAGGTGAAGTCCTTCATTGAGGGAGAGCGAACTTTCGTCTCCATCGCGGCGGCAATCCATCCCGCGGCGACTAATGGGTGTAGGGCGGCGAGCCACGCGGTGGCTACTACTCCTAACACGGTCTTCCAATGAGCGCCTCCAATCAACGCGCCCAATCCGGCAAGGATTCCGTGTCCGATGATCCAGAATCCCACAAACTGCAAGGAGAGTTCCGCCCCCTGCGTGAGAAGAAGGTAGATGAGAATTCCCACGAATACGACGGGAATTCCCCATTCCATGAGCTTGTTGGACTTTTTGGGAGGGAGGAGGTTTAGTTCCTGCAAGGAAGGCATGGCGTCCTTGGTTCCGGCTTTGTGGTTTTCAATGTGCGCGAGGATTCCCTTCACGTGTCCCATTCCCACGACCCCAATGACCTTTTTCCCAGGACACTGAATGAGTGAGTGGGCGATGTACGCGTCGCGTTCATCCACGAGTGTTTTTTTGAGCTTGGGGTATTGTTTGGACAATTCTTCCATGAGCTTGGTGACCAAGTCCGTTTCTTTCAGCTCTTCAATCTTCTTGGCATCCAGCGTAGTGGTTTCGTTTCCCCCAAATAGTCCGGAGGCGAGACTTCCGCCGAGCTTGAGCTTTTCCCACAATGAAATAGAATGGAGGGCTCGCTTCATGGTGATCTGCAATGATCGGTCCATGAGCAAAACCGGAACTTTCTTCTCACGGGCATGCTCCACCGCAACCTTCATTTCTTCGCCGGGTGCTACTCCGACTTGCTCGCCGAGTTGTTTCTGCATGTTAGCGAGGAATAGATTGAGCAACACCAGCCCGGCCTGTCCGGATTGAATCAACTCTAACACGTTTGTGTTTTCCCACTTCTTTCCGTGCAATAATTGTTGTAGGCGAAGTTCATCGAGTTCCACCCCCACCACGTCCGGGGATTCTTCGAGGATGGTTTTCTTGACTAAATCCACGCTCGCGCGGGATATGTGGGCCGTTCCCAAGAGGATGATTTCTTTCTCTCCTATCTTGGTTCGGAAAAGGGTCATGTCTATGCTTGGAATCAATGGGTTTTAAACCCGTTCAGGGGAAAAAAGGAATATGGCTGACCATTCTCCCCTCTCGAAGGAACTATTGCACGTGTTGGTGTGTCCGCATGATCATGGGGACTTGGAATACTCTCCACTCGAACCTAAACTCACGTGTCGCGTCTGCGGAAAAGTGTATCCCATTGAGAATGGGGTCCCCAACATGCTCAAGGGATAATGGGAGTTGAGCGTGCGTGTTTGTAATTGATCTCGAATTCTCCGGACTCGAACCCGAGAAGCATTCTATTATTTCTCTCGGCGCCGTGGATTTTTTCAACCCTGCTCGAACGTTGTACTTAGAATGCCGTTTACGTCCGGGTGCGGAGTTTGATGAGGAAGCGTATTTGGTGCACGGCCTCTCTAAGGATTATTTGGAAAAGCAACCCCTCTCGGAGCAGCAATTAGTGTTGCAATTCCTCGCGTGGGTGTCCCAGTCTCCTTCCAAAGTCTGGATGGGTCAATCTCCCTGGAAGGATGTGGAGTTTTTCTCGAAAGCCGTGGAGAGGTATTCGTTTGATTGGCCGTTTGGCCATCGATTTGTGGACTTGCATTCCGTGTGTGTCGCGCATCACTTCGCGGCCGGGAAAAATCCTCCCCAAAAGAATGGGCTAACCGATTTGGGGTTGGATACGATCGCCGAGTATTGTGGGATCCCCAAACGGGATCCTCGCTCCCCCCACAATGCATTGATGGATGCCAAACTGACCGCAGATTGCTTTTCGCGATTGTTGTTGGGTCGGTCTCTTTATTGATTAGGGAGAATCGTATTCAGGGTATTCATTCTTGGGTCCGTAAATGGGTCTGAATTTTTTGGTGCGCGCATCGAGGGCGTGGAAGTGGATCTTGTACTGGCCGGGTTTTTTGGCGGCTGCTTTTTCCCGCTGATCAGCCTGCGGAATCATGTCTCGCATGCTGCGACTTTTAGCCAGGCGATTGAAATAGTCTTCTTCGGATTCGAGCATGCGCTGGGCTAGTGCCTGGAATATTTTTTTGGGCAATGCTTGAGGACCAATCAGGATTACAATGCCCATCTTGTTATTGCGTAACGTAGGACCCAGGTACACAGTGGCTGGATTGCGGAATAATCCGAGAACACCTTGGACGCGGTCCCACTCCCTTTGCACTTCAAGGGAGGGGTTTCCCTTTCGGATTAGGGGTGCCAATCGTTTTTCCTTCTCGAGGCAGATGGAGAGGTAATTATTCTTTCCATTCAAGTGGGCTAATTCTTCCACATTTCGGACACGAATCCATTTTCTTGCCGCATTCGCGATAAGGTTGTATACTTGCTTGGGTCGTAAGACTCGTTGGTTGAGTCGTTCTACTATTCTTTCCACCATCCTTCGGACCGTCGGGTCCTGAATACTTTTGGGTGTTGGTTTTTGGGCGATGAGGAATGGGGCGCGAGATCGACCGCGTTCCACTTCTTTACGCATTCGAGGATTAATTCTACGCATAAGCATTCGAGTGTTGGCTGGAATAAATAACCCTTTTCCTCATGGGAGCTGGTCCAGGGTCCCAAAATCGTAGGCGGTGTCTTCCACCAGCCACGCGCGGAAGCTCCCTAATGGTTGGTCTAAGAATGGAGACAGCGCTCCCTTGCGCGGGTCGCTTCCTGGCGCGGCAAAATTGAAGGAGGGCAATACGATCAATCGTTTGCCTTTCCAGTTTCCCACGAGGAAACATTTGAATTTTTGTCGTGTGGCACCCTCAGAGAGTTCCACGGCGGGATGGTCGTGTCCGATGACGACCGTTTTGGCTCGCGTGAAGTTTTCATCCTTGGGTATTTCGTGTCCGTGGCAGATGTATGTGTTGGAGTGTTCCAAAAACAGGCCATTCTTCAATAGTTCAATCTTGGCAAATCGTGCAATAGGATCGAGTGCGATATCATGGTTTCCTTTCACGAGTGAAATCTTTTCCGTGTGGGGGGAAATAAACTCGAGCAAGTCAATGACTTCCCTCCATTCTTGATTGGATGCTTTACCAAACCCGTGCTTGATGTCACCATTCAGAACGATGCGTGTGAAGTGCTCCTTGAGCGTGAATATTTTGGTGAGGTGCTGCTTCACTTCCTTGTAATTGAATCGCGGGACGAACACGCCTTGATTGTTGTAGTGTTCTTCGAGTCCGAGTTGTAGATCGGATAGAATGAGGGTGTCGTCCGAGGGGATGTATAATGCCAAGTCGATGGACTGGTGTCCCGGAACCATCTCCACGATGCTGGGTTTGCTTTGCGCCTCAGGCATTGGTCTCGACATGCTGCATGACCTTCTCGTGCATGCGCTTGATAAAGCTGAGCCGGTCTTCCAATCGGATCACGTCATAGTGTCCCTGTGCGACGAGGTTGAATGAGAAGGGGGAAAATGTATCGAGGGGCATGACCTTGATTCCAATCATTCCTTGCTCGATGGCCGTGATGATTTCTTTCGCGTGGGGCACGTCCATCAGATCTTCCATGACTTCTCTTCGTGCTTCTCTCAAGATGGGGAAGTTTTCATCAATGCGCTGCACCGCGGAGAGGAGTAATCGCGAGGACATTTGTTGTCGTCCCACGGTTTTGGTACGACCCATGTAGGTGCGGAGAATCATCAGTGCTCGCGTTGCGCAATGACGGAATCGTCTTCGCAACACTTCGGAGCTGCGCAGGGCCACTTCCATAATCTTCTCTAATTCCCACGAATGGACGAGGGAAATGAGCTTCTCCGCGGAGGCTTTGGTTCCAAATCGCAACACGAATCCATTGTCTCCCAGCAAGATGTCCACGTCCTGGTGAATCATTCGTCCGAGGGCGTATGCATAGGCACGTGAGAGGGAATCGTTTACTCTCCTTCCGAAGAGGGTGTGGAATACGAGGTTGGTCATTCCTTCTTCCTTCACCTGCTCCACCAAGATGTGTCCTTGTCGGGGTATTTCAGCGAATTTGAACTGCTGGTAGAAGTATTCGTAGATCGCGTTGCTCGCATTCGAGTCCACATACAAGTATTCATCGATGAATTTCTTGATCTCATTCTTGGATTTCTTCGCCGTGAACTTATCATGCATGTGTCTCCGGAATTTTTGGATTTCTAACGCTAAATCATACGAAAGAGGGAGCATTTCCGATACCCATGAAGGAACCGTGGGTATTTTTCCAACCGCTCCTTTGGCTTGGGCGGTCATTCCGCGGGCGAATTGGAACTCGAGGGTGTTTCCTCCTAAAACAAACGTGTCTCCTTTCTTTAGGCGATCCATGAAGGCTTCGTCAAACGTTCCCACGACATGTTCGCCAATCTTTACTTTGATTTTAGCCTCATCAGGAATGGTGCCCACATTCGTCATGTACAGCATTCGGGCCATCTTCCCGCGCTTGCCCATGAGTCCAGTTTTCTCATCGATCCAGACTTTGGCATACACGTGTCGAACCTCGAGTCCTGCGTATACTCCCGAGAGGTAATCCAATACGCTTTGGAAATCCGAGCGGGATAAGGTTGAGTACGGATAGGCCCTTCGTATTTCTTCATACACGTCCTCCACCTGCCGGGGTTCGTTCACGACCGTTCCGAAGATGTGCTGGGCTAACACATCGAGTGCGTTCTTGGGTACATACACGCGGTCGATGTTCTTTTCGATGGCATTCTTGAGCAGGACTCCACACTCGACCAAGTCGTCGCGGTCCAACACCACAATGCGTCCCTTCACCGTATCGTGGATCTTGTGTCCGGCTCGCCCAATACGTTGAAGGGCACGTGCCACTCCCTTCGGGCTTCCGAGGAGAATAACTAAGTCAATGTATCCAATGTCAATTCCCAACTCGAGGGAGGTAGACGATACGCATACTTTGTATTTTCCCGTCTTGAGATTATCTTCCACCTGCAGTCGGTGTTCACGTGATAAAGAGGAGTGGTGGGCACCGATGAATCCTTCATATTTTCCCGGGTATCGTTCCTTCATGTGATGCACTACCCTTTCCGTGGCGGCGCGGGTGTTGGTGAAGATCAATGTGCTGCGATGCGAAGAAATGAGATCATCGAGGAGGTTGTACACGGCCTCGTCCATTTTCTTCTGGGTCGTGTTGATCAAGTCCGGGAGGGGCGACAATACTTTCATGTCCATCTGCTTGATGTGTGAAACGTCCACGACTTTGCATGGCCGGGATTTTCCGGTTTCGATATTCCCAACAAGATAGTGGGCAATTTCATCCAATGGAGCAACCGTTGCACTCAATCCAACGCGCGTCACTTCAGGGGCTAATCGTTGGAGGGTCTCCATGTTGAGTGAGAGTTGCGTTCCTCTTTTCCCGCTTGCAAGTGCGTGTATCTCATCGATGATAACCCATCGAGCTTCCTTCATAGCGAGGGAAAACTTGGGGGCTGTGAGCATGATGGCTAATGTTTCCGGGGTGGTGATGAGGATGTGCGGGGGCTTCTTGAGCATGGCTGCGCGTTCGCTTTGCGGAGTGTCTCCGGTTCGCACGCCCACCCGGATGTCAAATTCCTTCCCTAGTTTCTTTGCGGCCTTTTGGACTTCCTCCAAGGGAGTATTGAGGTTTTTTTCGATGTCGTTGGATAATGCACGCAAGGGGGAGACGTATACACAATAGACTTTGTCCTCTAGCTGCTTGGCATCCGAGAGGTGCATGAGTTCGCTGAGCACTGCGGCAAACGCCGAGAGGGTTTTTCCTGTTCCCGTGGGGGCAGAAATGAGGATATTTTGTCGCTGGTGGATGTTGACAATGGAATACAGTTGGGGTTCCGTGAATCCCTTGAAGTGATGCTTGAAGTATCCTCCCAAGAGTGGGTGGAGGGAGGCGTAGACCTCTTTTTCGGGGTATTTTTGGGTAATTCTCGTAATCATACGTATTGGATATGCGATAGTGCGGACCATACGTCCTGGGAAAGGGTTTTAATGGCTGCGAAAGGGCGACGCCATATTCCTATTTATCCACCAGAAGTCTCCCCATTCGCATGACAATCCCTCCTTCGCGTCGCCCTCCTCGCGGTAATTCTCGTCAGCGGAGGGAGCATTTGATTGTTCGGGCCAACCTTAGGATGGATCAACCCTTTATCACTCGGCTTCGGTCATTAACCAATGTGCAGGCGGCTAGTCGGATGGTGAGCCATGCGCTAAGTGAGATGGGCTATTCTAATATGGCTCTTCGTCGAAGAGTCGCACTATGGGAGGGTAAACTCTATTTTGCAGATCGTCAATTAAAAGATACCAAATCAGAAGTCGTTCGTAGACAATGTAGGGGACTAATCCAAGTTGCCATCGATGAGTTGCGGAAAGAATTTTCGAATGAAAGAGAGCTGAACGAGTTTCTTAATCGAGTCGGAGAGCTCCGTAGGGAGTATCTCAAAAGCATAGGGGAGAAAAAATGAGAGGAGTGCAAATGGGAGATTGGTCCTTTCAGACCAACCCCCAAATTGCCGAGGAGACGATACTTTCTTTGGAGAGAAGTGTGGGTGGTTGGGAGGTTTCGGAATGGTTCCGATACAGCGGGTGAGCCTACCCCCAACCTTCCGATTGGGTTCATCGTGTTCCGATCTTTGCAACCACCTCTAGTGTCTTTCTTCGTTTTGCACGTATAAAAGGTTGTCAAAACCATTCCGCCGCTCTAGTGAATCAAAAATACACTAATGGTGTTTTTTTGTTTCGTTGATGCATGTATTAGAGGATTATTGTTTGAATACTCGGACTTTATGGTCCTTTGATGCGTGTATGAAAAGCCTTAAAGGAGACAAATCCCCTCTTGAGTGGAATGAAAACTGGCTTTACTTCCCGAGAAAGGTCCATTTTGCTTGAGCTCGCCAAGAATGCTCGCCTCTCGGATCGAGATTTGGCGGCCAAACTCAAAACCTCTCAACCCACCATTACGCGTTTGCGAAGTAAGATGATGGAGGATAAGTACATCGACCGGTTTGTGATTCTGCCTAACCTTTCCAAGTTAGGTTTGAAGTTCTGGTCCGTCACCACCATGAAACCTTCTTCTTCCAGTGCGGGGAAAAAAATATTGCAGTGGGCGCACGACTCTCCTCAAGTCTTGATGGCTGGGGAAGGGGAGGGTCCCCGAATGCATTCCGTGTTAGTGGAGTCCATCCACGCGGACTTTTCCCAATACCAAGAGTTTATTCAGGACTTCAAAGAAAAATTTGCGGGTCAAGTAACGGACATCCACGCGTTCTATATGGATTCCTCCCACGTCTCGAAGTTCTATCATTGGCATTCGGTTTTAGAGAATCGCTTGTTACAATTGAAAGTCGAGGCTGACACCGAGAAGAAGCTCTCGCGCGGGCAGCGTTTGCGTCAGGCGTTGGAGAAAATACCAAATCCATTGGAACGTATTCAGAATCCCTTGCGCGCCAAAGAAGTCAAGCCCACCGAAATGGATGAAAAAAAATTGGTTGAGAAAGAAGAGAAATAATCCCGTATTTTTAGAGCATGTCCGGGGCTTCGTCCGGTGTGAAAATGTTTCGGGTTCCGAAGCACGTGGGGAATTGGGCGCAGCGCCAGAATCCACCATTTTTTCCTTGGATGAGTTTCATTTGATGGTCGCAGTTGGGGCACTCAGGGGTTTTGGTTGGAACCACCATGTGGGTCTCACATGAGGGTAGCTTGAGAGAGTTTTCACCGGTGGCCTTTTTTCCGCAAAATGAGCACTTGGCCATTGACTTGGTGATTGTTTTTCCCAGCGTAGCCATATCACTAATTAGCGTGAAAAGGTGTTTTAAACGGGTCGTTTTTTTCTGGCGTATTCGTATATTTTAAAGCCTCATGGGCGTTCCTTTCGTCATGCCTAAGAAACCAAAGTTCTCGGTGAAGTTAGCCAAGAAGGCCGTTGTATTTCTCCTCGAAGGCGTATTGTTGTTAGACCGAAACGAGAAGGATTCCGCGGACACCATCAAGGAGTGGCTTTCTGCATTGAAGGACTATCAAAAGAAGCACTCGGAGTTGGAAACCTACCTGGTGACGGGCCACACGGAGGCCCATTGTCACACATTAATGGAGGGTACTGGATTAGATGCGTTTTTTCCACCCTCTCACGTGTGGGCGGTCAATGAATCCTATCTCAAGTCGCGTGATCCTATTGATCGAGAACGCTATGAGGAGCGATGCAAGGCGGATCCCATGCACCGCGATGAGTATTTTCGCCAGGTCAAAATGGCCGAGATGATGAAAGCGAAAGGGCTTTCCGCCTCCCAAGTATTGCTAGTGGGCCATGACTATTGGTTTGATGGGTTCTACACGCGCCGTTTTTCCAAGGTAGACATTGCTTTCGTGGAGGGTGCATTATCCTCGCAGGGTAAACCTGTTCCGGAGAAACTCCAGGGGTTGTGGTATATCTCTCGTTCGTTTGAGGACTTGAAAAAAATCATCGAAGGGAAAGCCCCGGCACCCAATTACAACTTCCTCGACACATTCATCAACATAACACTCTCGGAACAGCTATTCGGTGGAAAAGGCCTCCCTCAGCTCAAAAGGGTCGTCATTCAACGGAAAAAGGATGGAGAATCGGGGGATATTGTTCGGATTGGGGATTAATTTCTCCTCCCCAAACACTCGCTATTAAATCTTGTCGTGTATTACGATTGCATAGCCCATTTTAGGGGTTTTTTTCCATGAAAAGTCCATTTGCCATTGAAAAGGTCCGCGCCCGATCCATCTATGATTCGCGCGGCATTCCCACGATTGAAGTCGAGGCCGTATCGGGTTCCTTCATCGCCAGGGCCTGCGCCCCTGCAGGAGTTAGCAAGGGTCGTTTTGAAGCCCACGATTTGAGAGACGAAGAGAAGGCCTTCCACGGGATGGGTGTGCAAAAGGCCATCCGTGCCGTGAATGGGGCGATTCATTCTGAATTGAAAGAGATGAATGCGATTTCCCAGGCGGAAGTCGACAAGGCACTGATTGAACTCGATGGCACTCCCACCAAAACAAAACTGGGTGCAAATGCCATGATTGCCACGTCGATGGCCGTGGCACGATTGGGTAGTATGATGCAGGACAAGCCCTTGTATCAGCACATCCACGAGTTAGCCTACACGGGCAAAGCCTCCAAGGGCGTCACCCTTCCCTTCCCCTTAGTCAATTTGGTCAACGGTGGAAAGCATGCGGGATCCGATTTGCCATTCCAGGAATTTTCGCTTGAAACGCCTAAAGCCAAAACCATTGATCAAGCCTTGCAAATCACCAGTGAGATTTACCAAGGATTGCGCACGCACATTGGGAAGAAATTTGATATACGCGCGACGAACGTAGGGGAAAGTGGAGGATTTGCTCTTCCGACCAAGGATGTTCGCGTCGTGTTGGACACCATTCTCGAATCCGCGAAGGAATTAGGATACGAGAAGCAGATTAAGTTTGGAATTGTCGTGGCCGCCTCTCACATTCGAAAGAAAGGCTTATATCACGTCGAAGACAAACCCTTGACGCACCGGCAGATGGTGAACTATTACGCCAACTTGGTTGCCGATTACCCTATCTCCTTGCTTGAAGATCCCTTTGCAGAAGACGAGATTCAAGGATTCCAAGGACTCATGTCCCGCATCGGGGCCACCCACCCCATTGTGGGAGATGACTTGCTCGTTTCAAATCCTACGCGAATCAAACGAGTATTAGACTTGAAGGCCTGCAACGGGTTGAATGTGAAACCCAACCAGGTGGGAACCGTTACCGAAACGCTCGAAGCGATGTCCATCGCCCGCGACGCCAAGTGGACATTAGTGGTGAGTGATCGCGCCGGGGAAACCGAAGACACGTTCATCACGGACCTCGCCGTAGGGGCCAATGCACAGTACTTGAAAGCCGGTTCCCTCTCTCGAATGGAACGCGTCTCAAAGTATAATCGCTTGTTGAAGATTGAAGAAGAATTGGGGAAGAAGGCCGTTCTCGTACGATAATCGGCGTTTCTCCCATTTCGATGTTTTATTTCTACTTTCTACTCACACGTCTTTCCATATCTTCTTCGGCTTCGCCTGATTTCCCCATCCATCATTCTTTTTGGGAGGGAAGTTTCCTGCCTTGGTGCTTCCGGGCAATTTTCCCGTGACGAGCTTGTTCGCCAACCCCGAGGCGGAGATTTTGGGCAGCTTCATGCTCGACCCTGCGGGCTTACTCATCTTCGCACTCGCGAGAATGGTACTTCCACTCTCTTTCGGAGATGGCTTGGGTCCGCTGGGGAGTTTGATGGGGGCTATCTTCCCTGTCTTGAACAGGTAAGCGGCTCCGATTCCGATGAAGATGAGGATGCCCAACACAATGCCCCACATCATGTAGGGATTATTCGTGAATGGGTTTCCGTCTCCGGAGGGGGCCGTATTTTCACTCGTGGCGGCCAACTGGTTGGAGTCGGCGAATAGGAGCACGTCGACGCGCTTCCCCACTTGATACTGCACGGGGTTTCCCGTCAGTCCTTGCTCGGGTACTCCGGCCAGGGCTTGGAACTTTCCTCCCTTCTTGAGGGGAACTAAGCACGTTCCATCCTCTCCGGTGATGCATTCTCCCACCGTGCTGCATTGGAGTTTGATATCCGCAATGCTATCGGCAGGGGACACGAAGGAGTTGGCGCACGCATTTCCGTATTCCACCACCAGCACATCAATTCCCGACAAGGGTGTGTTTTGGTCTGTCTGAACACTCACGAAGAAGCCCGCGTCGTCTATTTTTCCATTACAATCATTATCCTGGTCGTCGCTCTGCTCGTCGGCGCCGGGATATATCTCATCATTGTCGTCATTACAATCCACGACCTCCGCGCAGAGTGTGACTCCGTCGTTGTCTCCGTCGAAGTCTTCGTCAATCTTTCCATCACAATCCTGGTCGACCATATCGCAGGTTTCGGTGGCCCCGGGATGGATGGAGGCATCGGAATCATTACAGTCGTATTTCACCGTGTCATTGGCGCACACTCCGTCGATGTATCCGTCCCCGTCTCCATCCGAACAATCCGTACACCCTTCCGTGATAATCTTCCAGCTATCCGCCGCCATGGATGCCGCGAGGACATTGGTTCCCACGTCTCCAGAAATGGCATTAGCGATCTTGCTGTCCAATTCACTCGGAATGAGGGTATCGGCCTGCTGAATCAAATCATAGGCCTGGACCTGAAGCCGCTTCTCCAAATCGTCGCTCTCCACTTGACAGGAGGCGCGCAATAGGACATTGGACAAGAGGATTTGCGCATAGGGTCGCACCGTCACGTCCAATGAATAACTGGCATAGCGGATGGGGTTTCCATTCTTGTTGTATCCGGATCCCACATCGTTCTCTTCCAATTCAAGCAAATACAATACGGCGTTTCGGTATCGCGCACTCTTGGCATAAATCTCCGGGTCGGCCTTCTGGAGGAGGTAGAGAATCAGACTGGTATCGATAATGAATCCCTTTGTTTCGGCCACCGTGACGTTTTGAGGATACGGCAAGTACGATTCACTTCCGTCATCCGGGCTGCAGGAGAGTTTCTTGCTTCCAGGTCCTTCCCAGCGCATGTAGTCCTTGTAGCTTCCATCGCACTCTTGGAGCTGTAGAATATTTTCCGTCACCAGCTCGGCCACATCCGCGTACTTTGATTCTCCTGTTTCATTGGAGAGAGCGGTCAGGAAATATACGGCCTGGGCCATCCAGGTTTTCCTGTTCTCGTGCATCTTGATGGTTCCTCCGTCCGAGCACAAGGTGGTGTCGGGGGAATTGGACATGATGATGAACTGCGCGGGCATCATTCCCTCGGGGAGGGTATTCTCATACGTGTCAATGAGCTGGTTCGCGTGAACACCATAGGGGGTTCCTTCGGGCGTGACGGTGGAGCTAATGAGCATGTCCCCGATTCCCCGGGCGATCTTCATGTAATTTTCTTTCTGGCTCTTGTCCGATTCCGCGGCCAACAGGAAGAGGTGACCCGCTCCCGCCAATGATGAGAGGGTCGAACTGGTCTGCTTGTTGATGGTGTCCTTGGGCGTTCCCCACACGTTGTAGGGGATGCTCACGTCGGTCTTGCACACGTTGGATGTGCCGTTGATTCCCATGACCTCTTCGACCACGTTCGCTATTCCATTATTGGGGAGCGTCCCCAAATGGTGTGTTCCAAATGCTTCACTCATCGGAGTCCACACCCACGGCTTGGTGTTCTGGGCGGCGGTCATGAGTGCACTTTCAATGTTCGTGTTCAAGTCCAATGCATCATATTGGGGGTTGAGCAGGTGACTCAAACCAAGGGCATACAATCCCACCTCTGCAAAGTCGGAGGAATTGTCGAAGAAGTCAATATCATCCACGGAGAATTCGGATTGGGGAAGCTGATACGCGCTGGACCATCCCCTGCTTCCGTACGTGAGGTCATAGGCTCCCGTGACCATGTCGTTGAGCGTATCATCCAACCCGGAGGGAGGATCCTGAGCCAATCCCCACGCGGGGGAGGCAATGAGAATCAATAGGATGGTTAGGGGGATCAAGTAGCGGTTCATAGTCCCAAGAACCCTTCTCCCTTTTTTAAATGTGCAATGGAACAACCCCTCGGATGGGGAATATGGGTGCGCGTCTTCAGATCGGGACCATTTTGGTTCTTAAAGTCCTTCCACTTTTATGCCATTAATTTCCTATAAGGAGAGGTTGGAGTTATGAATGGTGTTTCTAAAGCAATTTTCTTGTGGGGTGTTATCTGCCTCATCGGATATGGTGTATATCAAATCCCCACGTTCGGAATGGACGTCATGCAACCCTTGCCCTTGTGGTCAATCTTGACCGTCATTGGAATCGCGGCGATGATTGCCTGGGTTCCCGCATGGAAGAAGAACAAAGTGGTCTGGGTCTGGTTGGCGGTTGGAATTCTGGGGATGGCCATCCATTGGTTGTTCCTCATGAAAGTCATTCCTGCGTCCTTGGTTCCCGTCCTGGCTGCCTCGCCGTGGGCCTTTTGGGCCTTGGTTCAAGCGGTGGGTTTCGCCCTCACGGCGAAATTCTGGAAGCCCAACCCCACGTTCTACTACGGGGTCGCGGCCCTCCACTTTGTGGCGTTCCTCCTGTTGTACTTCACGAATGTCGTGGGGTTCTATGGATCCGCCCTGTTGGCCATCATCACGGGACTCCCGTTGATCTATGACGGATTGAAAGGGAACTAAAAATTCCCTTTCAATTCACTTTCTTTTTTTCCTTCTTGTTTCCGTTTAGTGCTTCGAATATCGTGCGCTGTTTCGTATCAATTCCCTTGATAGTTGCGCGTGGTTGCGTGACGTCGAACTCAAACGGATAGTATTCGTTCCCATTGTTCTTCAGCAATTCTAACGCAGGTCTTCCGATGGAGGGAGCGACAATAATTCCTCTCACCTTCTTATTTTTGATCTTGCGAAGCTCATTCACGTATCGCTGCAACTGCATGACTGCGTTGTAATCGGCCTGCTTGCGTTTCAATTCAATAATGACCAAGTTTCCATCCTTGTCTTCGGCGAGAATGTCCACAAATCCTTTTCTCAAGACATCTTCCTGCTTCAAGGGCTTGAGTCCTTTCTCTAATACTTCTAAATCGCCCATCAATTGGTCGTTGAGTTCTTTTTCGGTTCCCACTAATTTGAAATCGGATTCCCGGTCTTCCATCATGTGCACGTTGAGCATCTCCACGCTCTTCAAAAAAACGGTGAGGGTTTCCTTGGGACTTCGTTTGGTCGCGGACACCACCAACTCACTTTCGTCTGCGTTGAGGACCGTGGACCAGGAGTTGCTCATCAAATAATTCGTCGGTCTGAGAAGCCTGTTTTGGTGGATGGCGAAGGATCCATCTCCCTTAATCAAAAGTAGGCGGGATCCTAATGGTAGATTCGAAGCCGCTCGTCCTTGGTACTTTACTTCGCAGTCCCCCACAAGCATAATCAAGTCCTTTCGTGCGAGGGCTTGGTCCAGTCGTTCCTTTGCCTGCGAGAGTTGCATCCCAAGAATACGCAAAATAGGGTTATATTTCTACGAGTCTTTTGGGCGCCGTGCTGAGCCGTTCGCACCCTGTTTGAGTGACGATTCCATCATCCTCGATGCGAATGCCCCAGTGTTTCCCATAGTATCCGGGCTCTACGGCTATGGCCATGTTGGTGAGGTATGTAAACTTGGTATCGCGCAGGTGAATAACCCCTGTATCGTGGGTTTCGAGTCCGATTCCATGTCCTAATGCGTGGGGGATTTTGTGTCCCAATACTTTCTCGGCGACTTCCATGGAATGAAAGGCATGATTGCCATTCTTGATGGTGGAAAATGCTTCTTTCTGAGCGTTCCATACTTTGGTGTACATCTCTTCTTGTGCCGAAGAGGGTTTTCCGTGCACAAATGTACGGGAGAGGTCCGCACAATATCCTTCATATTTGGCCCCACAATCCACCAATACGTTTTCTCCCTTCCCTACTTTTTTGTGCGTGTTGAAATGGTGAATGTTGGTGGAGTTTTTTCCGAAGGCCACAATGGTGGGAAATGCGGGCGCGCATCCCTCCTTGGCGAAATGATATTCAATTTCCGCGGCGAGGGAAATTTCGGTGGTGCGGGGGGTGATCATACTTGGAATCTTGTGCACCACTCCCTGCGTAATCTTCACCGCCTCGCGAATTTTCTTCAACTCCTCATTCGTTTTAATCTCTCGACTCTTGTATAGCGCCTCACTCACATCCACGAATTTGGTGCGCGGAAACATCTTCTTGAGGTTCTTGACTTGCTGAGCCGTAAGATAAGATTCATTAATTCCCACTTTTCGTGAACCAAAAAATGCGCGAAGGGGCTTCACAATGTCTTTGCGTGAACGGAACGTGTGAATGGCTCCTTCGTATCGCTGTTTCACCGTGCCTGATTCGAGAGTGCCGCACATCAAGAGGTTTTTTTGGGCATTTTGGAGAAAGAAAAAAGTGAAGGATGTTTCCGCGATTCCCGTGAATTTGGTCAGGAGGGGATCGGCGAGCTGTTCAGAGGTGCGTGTGAACACGACATCCACCTTATTCTGGGCGAACCACTCCTTGGGGAGGGGATTGGGCTTCATTTTGGTTGAAATGGAGTTTCCGCTTAAAAGAGTGCCCGTGCATGAAAGGTAGATGCCCGAATCCGTATTTCCTACATGGGTTTCTACCATCCCCGTCAAGGACGCATCCGTTTGGAACCGCGCCCTTGCATTCTTACGTGAACTCACCCCTCAGGACAAGGTAGCGGTATTGTATGACGATGATGGCGATGGAATCTCCGCCGCCGCGAGTGTGATTTTGGGGGTAGAAGCCATTACGGGTAAGTTGCCTGATATCATCTCCTCGTTTGAGAAGTCCAACGCCTACATTTCGGATTCGTTGCCGGGGCAATTGAAGCGCGAGCGGATTACGAAGATTATTACCGTGGATAAGTCCATCGACCAAAAGGGATTAGCCTTCATGCAGGAGTTGGAATCCGTCGCCCCTACGCTTGTCATTGATCACCACAAGCTCATAGTCCCTTACCAGTCGGATCGCTTTGTTTTAGTCAAGCCTCAAATCGTATGGGAGACCGAACCCTCATCGTTTCCCACCGCGATTCTGGCCTACACCTTGGTAAGCGGTGTTTGTGGCCTTTCCTCGAAGGATTGGATTCCGTGCATTGGCATTACCTCCGACTCGGCCTATCCTCGCTGGAAGGAATGGGTCGATACGGTGAATGCCAAGTGGGGTTTGCCTCCCATTCCTGAAAATCCCTTCAACGGTTCCTTCGGAATCATGAGTGGAATGGTCTACGCGACGCAAGTTTTGTCCTCTCACCAACTCCCTGAGTTATTGGAATTACTGGTTGAAGCGGATAAGCCCCAAATGGTATTAGAATCCGGATTCAAGGCCCTCTCTTCCATTTTGGACGATGAGGTCGAGTATTGGATGAAACGCCTAGAGAGTGAAATCATCATCGAACCCGAAATTGAATTAGTGATTGCCAAAGTTCGTCCGAAGCACGGAATCAAATCTCTTTTGATTAATCGCCTCTCGCGAGATAAGTATCCAGATAAATCCCTCTTGCTAATGCAAGACTTAGGGGACGTTCGCGTGTTGATTTCGGCACGACGACAAGACTTCAAGGTTCCCATGAATGATCTCATGGAGAAAGCCATCGAGGGATTAGTCGATGCAACCGGCGGAGGGCACATTCCGGCAGCCGCCGCATCTATTCGTAAAGAAGATGAAGAGCAGTTTCTCACGAACGTGAAACGATTGTTGGGGAATGAACTAAAGCGAAAAGAGTAAGGGAGTATTTCACTTCGTGACGGTCACGAACACACTAACGGGATATTTTTTACCTTCCACACTCGCTTCCACATCCAAGCGGTAGTTTCCAGGGATGAATGGATTACTTTTCGCATCGATGGGAACAATCAGGAAATCCAATTCGCGCGTTTCTTGGGGTCCCAGCGTGGGAATGGTTTGTTGAGAAGGGTACACACCTAATTGCGTCGTTCCCAATGTCTGCATGGTCACTTTCACGTTCGATTGTGGATTCGATGAAGGATTCGTAAGAACCACGTGCAACACACTCGATTCTTCCTTGCTCAATGAAATGGGATTTTTGGTGAGGGTGGCCGAGAGAGTCGTGTTGACGCTGGTTTGGAGAGCTAAGACAATGAATCCAAGCACCACGAGAATAAGGACTCCCAGGATAATCTTGTCGAAGGGGATGTCCCCTAGCGCGTTGTTCGAGTATATTTTCATGCACAACCCACACGTTGTGCGTCTTTTAATGCTTTAGGGCAGGGTGAACAACTTGTCGTCTTCTTTCCCATCCAGGATTCCCGCACGCACCCCGGCATCCATCCACGCATGGGCGTAGGAGAAAGCCGCGAGTGCGAGGGTTAATTCTCCCTGCTCCTGGAAGTGAAGGGCATCATTGAAGTAATTGTTGGCCATGGTGAGATAGTCCATCGCGATGGTATGCTCCTTCGTATTGGGCTTCGCCGAGATGCTCACTTTTTGTAGGGCGGATTGGGTGACGTTTCGGTAGCGATTAACCCGTGTTTCAAGCTCGTGCTTCCAATCCTTCTCTTTGTGCGGCGTCATACCCATTTGTTCCCTGTCAAGGTTTGTAAAGCCTCCCTTTCGTAGGGGGTCAATTCTCCACAGATAATGAGGGATTGGGGGAATGCCGTCCATTCTTTCTTTTTTAATTCCCCTAATTTTCCCGCGTACCATTGTTCATTCGCATGCCCGGCTCCAGCGATTCCTACCCCAATCCACGAATGGGTGGTTATTTCTCTTGCATGAGAGGCTCTTTCGATGAAGGTGATAGCTTCTGTGATCGTCATGAATCGCTGCTTCTCGGGATGCAAATCGAAGAGGCAGTGAGTATGTAATCCTGCCTTTTTGTTTTCTACAATCACATCAAACGTGGACAAGGGTTCGAATCCCTCCTGGGGGAAAACGAATGTGGTGGTGCGGCCAAAACGATACTCGTCCAATCCTTTCATTCCGCGATACGAAAAAATAGAAATTCCCGGGATGACTCGAAAGGGTATTTTTTGAGTGGTGCACTCCATGAGCAGTGAAACATGCGTGGTCGCGGAGAGCGGGTTTCCGAAGACGAGGATTCCAATGTGTTTGTGCTCGGAGTCCTTCACCAACTCCTCCATCTGATCCTCCATCTGCTCCCTGTTTCGTGGGATTATTTTGGTGTGGAGAATGGTTTCGAGTTGAGAGAGGGATCCTTCGCTGTACTTGCTGGTGTAGGTTTCCAGGTAAAGCGTATCACACTGCTGCGCCGCGTGTAATCCCTCTAAAGTGAGCTGCTTGGGGTTGAGTCCCAGTCCAATGAGATAGAGCATAGTTTCTTTCCAGAATGGACATGTTATTATGCGTTCTCCTCAGATGGAGCACGTGCCGGCCAATACCGTGAGGGTGTTTCTCCCGCCCGTAGCCAACCCGAGGATACTGATGAACAGGAGGATGAATCCAAGCAAGTGGGGGTCCTCCTTCTGGTATTCCTTGTCGAGATAATACAGCACCAACAGGATAAGGGGAATTTTAACGAAGAAGAACGAGACATTTCCAAATGCTCCAAACAGCAAGCGAGGAATCACATGTTGTTCTCCGCATGAGAAAAACTCCAGCGCCACGAATGTCGCACTTGCGTCTAAGAGTTGTCCAATGTAGGCGGTCTTGGCAAGAGAGTGATCAAAGAACGTCCATTTCATTCGTTTCGCCAATAACTGCGTGAGGAAGAACAACACTCCAACCAAAACCAGAATGGAAATCGCACCCATCCATTCCTTGGCGTGCAAGATGGTCAACACAAAAGGGGTAGCGGCCACTAGCAATCCAAATCCAAACGTGATGCGCAAGTCGGGGTGATTGAATCGTTTCCCGGCGAGCTTTCCTAAAACAAGTCCCACTATCACAAGAGCAAAGGTGAGGATCCATATTCCGGGTGTAAAAACATAGAATCCCAATTCGAGTGGATTGGTACTTCGCGCGAGAACATTCTGGTCTTCCAACACACGCAAGGAGATCCCAAACAGGATGTAGGGGAGAAGTGAACGCAGGAAGGCAAAATCAAACGTGAACCCTTTCTTTCGAAGAAAAGGATAAATCACATAGAATGCGGTCGCGAGGAGAATCAGTCCATACGTGAGGGTATTCACGAGGTTGTATCCGGACACCGTCGGATCAATCATGGGTCGGATGAAGTGTTCGTGGACAAACCCCCCAATGTCGAAATCCATTCCCTTGTTGTGCGTGGAGAGAATTATAAGGGATTCACTCCCCCTCCCGTTCATGCGAGACCCAAAGCCCTCCTTTCGAGAGGCCGTGGATGCGATTCTCTCCCCTGCGGAGCGGAAGCAGATGATTTACTCATTCGACGTGCTGGGCGATATGGCCCTCATTGAGATTCCCAATGCGCTGCGGAAAAAATCCTCCCGCATCGCACGCACATTGTTGGACACTTCTCCCTCGCTGAAGCGCGTATATGAAAAGGTAGGCACCCATTCGGGAAAATACCGCGTCGAGAAGACCAAATGGTTGGCCGGGGTGAAAGATCCGGTGGTGATTTACACGGAATGGGGGTGTAAGCTTGCGGTTCACCCGGGAAAAGTATTCTTCAATCCTCGCTTAAGCACCGAGCGACAAAGGGTGGCTGCGTATGTGAAAAAGGGGCAGTCCGTTTGCGTGTTCTTCTCAGGGGTGGGTCCCTACACGGTGACCTTAGCCAAGCACACCCTCTTGAATAGGGTGTATGGAATCGAGTGGAATCCGGAGGCCAAGAAGTACGCGGAAGAAAATATTGTATTGAACAAGGTCATTGGTCGCGTGGTTCCCATTTGGGGGGACGTGAACGCGGTTCCTGTGTTAGAAGAATGTGCGCACGTCGTGATGCCAGCTCCTGAAACGGCTTCCTCTCATTTGGGTGCGGCGGTGAAGTGGTGTAAAGTAAAGGGTTTGATTCACTTCTACACCTTCGTCTCGTCCACAAATGTTCCAGCGCAATTGAAAGCACTTCTAAACTCGCACATGCCGGAGGGGGTAAAATGGAAGATTGCTTTTTCTCGCAAAGTGAGTGATTTTTCTCCCTCGAAGCAGCAGTGGTGTGTGGGGATTCAGGTTTTGTCCAAACTCAAGAGCGGATTTAAGAAGTCCAAGAAAAAAAGTTCAGCATGATCATTGTGTTGATTGGTCCCCCAGGTTCTGGAAAGGGGACGTATGCGCAGATGCTGGCCAAGAAGGGGTGGATTCACTTCTCCATGGGCCAAGCGTTGAGAGAGGAGGCGCAGCGCGGGGGAAAATATGCAGAAAAAATAAAGGCCATTCAGGCCTCCGGGCGGTTGGTGCCGAGCGAGATACTCATGTCGGTCTTTTCGGGTTTCATCAAGAAAAATGCGCACAAGAATATTATTCTAGACGGGATGCCTCGGACGATGGATCAGGCGAATGCCGTAGAGAAATCCCTCAAACCTCTTCATCCTGTGGATGCTTATTTCTACATCGATGCGCACGAAGATGAGGTAAAGGATCGCCTGAAGAAGCGGAGGCAGTGTTCCAAGTGCGGGAAGGTTTATGGGAAGCCTCTCCAGCCCAAGAAAAAGGGAATTTGCGACCGGTGCGGGGGGTCCTTGATGGTTCGGAACGACGACAAGCCCTCGGTGATTCATGATCGATTCAAAATTTATCAAAAGGAGACCGTTCCCGTGATTGATTGGGCCTCGTCTCGATATCCCGTGTTTTACATCGACGGGCACGGGAAACCAGGGGTGGTCTTTAAACGTCTCGTGCGCCTATTTCCTTTATTGAAGGAATAAGGGAGCATGATATTGAGATGACCCAGAAAGGATTATTCATTGTCACGGAAGGGATTGATGGTAGTGGGAAGACCACACAAGCCTCCCTATTGGCCCAGTGGATTTTTGGTCACTATAAGAAAGTCAACACGATTGTCTTGACGCACGAGCCTTCCAATACGAAATACACGAAAGAGATTTACGAACGCCTGCACTCAGGGGATCCCAACCAAACACCCAAGGATCGGATGCTCGAATTATACGTATTGGATCGCGAGGAGCACGTGAATGATATTCTCGCTCCTTCCCTTGCGAAGGGGATGTTTGTGATTTGCGATCGGTACAAGTATTCTACGATTGCGTATCAATCCGCGCAGGGAATTCTCACTTCCCATGCCATTTCCGAGAATGCTGGGTTTCCCATTCCGGATTTGACGCTGTTCTTCAACGTGAACCCTGAGACAACGGTTGAGCGAATGAAGAAAGCAGGGAAGCCGGTGGATGTGTTTGAGAAGAAGGAATTCCTCGAGAAGGTAAAGGCACAATACCTCAAACTGCCTCAACTATTGCCGAATGAGAAGATTCTCGTAATTAACGCCAATCAGTCCATCGAGGCCGTTCATGCAGACGTGACCAAAGCGGTGAAGCCGTTGATTGAGCAGTGGTTGAAGTGAGTAAACGGGACTAAATTCCCTTTTTTTCTATTGTCGCAGCGCGCCCCAGAGGATTTCATCTTTGGGACGGACTTCGATTCCCGTGTCGACCACATCAAATGAGTGGACGGATTTAGAGTGATTCGTTCCGCGGAGTTTACGCACGAAGATGCTTCGGTTAGGGGGAGTGAAATACAATCCCACCACTCCATCCACGACAAATTCTTCCACACCATACGCGGAGAATTTGTATCCAATCGTGTTCCGGTCTTCTCCTGGAATTTCACTCGTCAATAAAGTGGTGCATCCCGTCTCCTTGAGGCGGTTGACGAATTCAAAGATAATATTACGCAAGGCTCCGTGCTCGGCAATCCACACTCCAAAGGAAGTGACAGAATCAATGACGAGTCGTTTGGCGTCGATGGAATCGACCATTTTAGTGATGATAGACAATTCTTTCTCAATCTGCTGTTCAATTTCTTCTTGAGAGTGGGATCGTGTGAGGTTTAATCGGTAAATCTTCATGAGGTTCTTGTCCTGCATGGATTTGATGTCCCAGGAGAATGATTGCATGTTCCACGTGATGTCCTTCAATCCTGTTTCGAGGGTAACATACAATCCGGGTTCATTGAAGGATCGCGCCCCTTCGTAGATGTATTGCATGGCAAAAATGGTCTTTCCAGCCCCGGGTCCTCCACCCAATAGGATGGATGCGCCCTCCGGAAATCCTCCCTCGATCAGTTCGTCAAATCCGGGGATGCCTGTGGGGACGCGTTTCATTCCTTTTTCACCGACAACCCCACCCTTCCGGGGTTTAAATGAGTGGCGGCTTCGGGTCCACTGCTATCCGAAGCCCTGAGTGGCAGTGCACTTTTCTTCATCGCACACTTCTACCATGCTGCCATTCTGGATGTGGGTGGATCCTGTTTTTCCATCCTCTTGGGACACAAACCACACGTCGTCTACAAACGGGTTTTGGTACACGGTGACGGTTCCATCTCCATTGGATCCGCTGTATGAGCACCAGAGTTTTTCCTTGTAGCCGGCCACTCCTTTGTAGGTGAATTGGACGCCGTAGGATTGGGCGAATACGCCCGCGAATCCAACTCCGAATTGTACCTTTGAGCATACGCTGTCGGTAACTTCGCCATTGGCTGATGTGGTATCTTCAGTGGTCGGAATGGTTGGAATAGAGGGAGTTGTAGTTTCCACTCCGGGAATGGGGGGAATATTCACGCTGCCTCCAAAATCATTCCCGCTTGTACAGGTGGGAATGTTTGCGTCAATTCCGCACGCTTCGCGATTAATATCGGCGGGGATGCATGAGGCGTTTTGGTCGATGTTTTCACAAATGATGGTGTTAACCTGCGTGTTCGTTGATCCCACGCACCCTGCCACTAGCGCTAATAGTAGCCCAAGCCCAACTATCTTCAGCATGTTTGTTTCCTCCCTAAAACTATACGCACTCACATGCGTGCCATCGCGCAAGTCACGCAGACGCCCTTCTGTTTCTCAATGTCGCTTTTCAGAGGGTTCACTTTGCAGATTTTGCACTTTTTCTCTAATAATTTTCCTGCCTTGTCGGCGTATCCTTTAGCTCGGTTGGCCGTTCGAACGGTGTTGTCGGCCGTATTCATGACCTGGTTGGCCTTGTTGACGGTCTTAGAAATCTTATCAATGGCGTCGAATAATCCCATGAAAAATGAATATTTTTGGGATTAATATAGTTTGCCGTGGCAAGCCTTATTAGGACTGTATTGGGTCTCTTTCTCTCATGGCACGCCGGCACAAGGTATCTTTTTCCGAAGACGGAGGAGAGGATGAGTATGGGGACTTGGAGACCGTGGAAACCAACATCACCGTCCAGTCCTCGGATGACCTGGTAGGATTGATTGAGCAGCCGGCCTGGAAGACGATTCTCATTTCCCTCGTTAAAAGTGAGAAAATGGACCCCTGGAACATCGACATTAAGGAGCTGGCGCTCAAATACTTGGACAAGATTCGCTCCCTCCAATCCACCGACCTGCGCTTGCCTGCGAATGCAATACTCGCAAGTGCTATTTTGTTGAAATTCAAAGCCCGTGCGCTGCGTCTTCCTTCCTTGGAGGAAGCGGATGAGGTGGAGTGGAAGGCCTTGCTGACCGAGGAACAATTGCTGGGCGGAATGATGCCGGAGTTGCTTCCCCCCGGTCTCTCACGTGAGGGGAAGGTCACGTTGGATCAATTGGTTGAGAGTATTGAGTCCATTTTGGAAAAAACCAAATCAAAAGTGCAGCGCGAGCGGGATGGCCGTGACAGGCCCGTTTTCAATCTTCCATTTGCATCGATGAACCTAGAGAGTAAGATGAAGGAAGTCTTCGAGCTGGCCTCGCGTTGTGCCGACGAGACGGGTCTTTCTCGTTTCTCCCGGATGATGGAAGGAAGAGATGTGAATGACGTGGTGGAGTGCTTCCTCTCCTTGTTGTTTTTGGTGAATGAACGAAAATTGAATGCGTGGCAGGAAACATTGTTCGGTGAGATTTTTGTAGGGTCCGTGAAGGATACGAATTAGTTTTTTCCCATTATTCGGTACCACTCGAATCCGAATGGGTCGTGGATTCCTTCTACTCGTTCAAGTGTTTGATTGGTGAGGAGGGGGCACAGGAAGGTGTTTTTTCCAATGGGCTGATAGGATGGATTGTAGATGAGGAGTTTTCCTTTTTGTTCGGTGAAAAATTTTTGATTACACATCGCCTCAAGGATGAATTTTTGGTGGTAAGGCGGAACGGGTCTCGCGCGGGGGTCCATGAGGATGATTCGGGCATCGTTGGAGAAGTACTCACTCACTCCCTGCTGGGCGAGCAATGACGTGAATGCGTGGAATTCATCTCCCTTATCTTGGATGTATGGGCTGGCGCCTGGGACGAGGGTGTATTCTCGCAAATTAGGGGAGGCGCCCACCAAGAGTATGCAGTCGAGGAGAAGCAGCACCACGAGGAAAACTTTTCCCTGACGTGGAACATATTTTCGTAGGGCGTGGGAGAAATAGATGAGGGGGAGGATGAGGAAGACGATGTAATAGCGAGACAATAGTCCGAGCTGCGTGAACACTGCGGCGAGAATCGTGATGCCCATCACTGCGAGTGTAATTCGATGGATAGGTTGGAGTGCGTGGATGTGTTTCTTAACATCCGGAATTTTATTCCGATGATACCACGCTCCTCCTGCCAGGGTGAGGATGATTCCCCCAACGAAGGAGTAGGAGGTCATGTTCAGCGTGTCGGTGACAATGGAGAGGTTCACGCGCTGCAGGAATGTTCCCGCGTATGTTTGGCTGGCCAGTGTAAGGATGAGCTGGAGGGGGTAAATGTACAGAATCACCGCTCCCATGAGGGCCGTTCCTATCACGAAGGGAAGCCATTTCTTTTTCACGCCCCAGAGTCCAAGGATAATCCCTGCGAGAACAAAGGGTGGCTGTCCGATTCGAGTCAGGAGGCTTGCCCCCATGAAGATTAGGGTGAGGAGCAAATCGAAATAGGGGGTGGGAATTCCATTCCATGTGTGTTTGAGGTCTCCTTTTGCATAGCGTATCGCGAATAGGAGCGCGAGGGTGATGAATAGCGGGAGGAATACATCCTGGAATACGATCCGCGAGACATTGATGAATCCGATTGAGATTCCTGCAAACAATACCGCGAGTATTCCTGTGCGTGTATCAAAGAGTTCTTTTCCCAGAAAGAAAAGGGCCACGAGGAACAATATCCCGATGATGGCGGTCCACGCGCGAAAAGAAAAGAGTTGGTCGCGCAGCTCGGGGGAGGCGAGATAGGAGTACGCGTAGAGGTTGATTTGGATGCCGGCGGTGTTGGGATATTTTTTCGTCTTATCTAAGGCCCATCCCAGGAGTAGTTTACCAAGCGGGGGGTGTTCATAGTTGTATTCTCTCGGGTCGTATCCAGGGTGGGGGGTGTTGAGTTTGGTGGCGGCTACCATGACAATTATTTCATCATCCACCGGGAATGTAGTGTCCATCCCGTCGAGTCGGACGAACAAACTCGTGAGGAGGACAATTCCCACCACCGCGAGGGCGAGGATTTCTTTCCGAGTTGGTTGCCACATGGTTCTTTCACGTGTTGTTCGAAATAAAAGGAATGGGTTCGCATCCGACGGTTTTTCGTCTCATCCGCGTTCCAAAATGTGATGTTTGGCTTTTTTGACCATCTGTTGGATGGATCCATTATTGTTGATTTGGAGGCTGCTTTCTTTGGCGAGTGCGGTAAGGTCTGCGAATCCAAGTTTGGGTAGGTGAAACAGGGTCATGATTTTGAGCCAGAGGCGTGCGTACGCTCGGATTCCTCCTCCCTTGTTGGACTTTCGGAGCTGGATGAGGCTGATGCGTCGGTTTCGTGGGGTGATGATGTGAATTTGGTGAATATCGACTCCGGGTGCGAGTTCGCGTAATACTTCAACGTCCTGGGGGTGAACCGCTCCATCCACGATGAATGTATTTCGTCCGGTGCGCTGAAACTGGTGGTATGATTTCTCCATGGCCATCCGCACGGCTTCCCTTCTCCCGTGCTTCATGATCCCTCGGATGGCGCCAAGTATGGAGGTGGTTCGTCCGTGGCGTTTGGCTACTGTTTTGGTGAATCCTGCGCGGACACCATTCATTTCAGTGGCCAACGCGTGGGCGAGGGTAGTCTTTCCACTCCCTGGGAGTCCGGAGATCACCACGATTCGTCGGCGGGGCATCGAGGATTATTTGCTTGGGTCGTTTTTATCTTCACCAGTTCAATTAAATACCCGGTTTGGGTTTCCTTGCGCATGGCCAAGCGTTCCCATACCCGTAAGGTTCCCGCTGCACATGGTCAGTTGCCGCATCACCAAATGAAGGGATACCATCACAACTCCATGGATGGAGAATGGTTGAGGGATTTGATATTGGGTGGGCAGGATGGATTAGTGAATGTCCTAGGATTAGTTTTAGGGGTGGCCACCGCCACGAGCGATACTCGTATTGTGATTGTGGCCGGGTTAGCGGCGATGTTTGCGGAGGGAATCTCCATGGGGGCGGTCGCATACACGTCGACCAAAGCCACACTTGAATTTTATCAAAAAGAAAAGACGCGCGAGCTCAAAGAGATTGAGGAGGTTCCCGAAGAGGAACGCGAAGAGGTGCGTCGCATCTACTACGATAAGGGTTTTCGCGGAAAGCAATTGGAGATGGTCGTGCAGAAGCTCACGGCCAACCGAAGTCAGTGGTTGAATGTCATGATGGAGGAGGAATTGAAGCTCCAGAATCCCAAAGAAACCCCTCTCCAATCCGCTATCATTGTGACGATTGCCGCTTTGATTGGGGCCTTGTTTCCCATTCTTCCATTCTTCTTCATGCCGGTGGCGGATGCTGTATGGGTGACGGTTCCTTTTTCCTTAGTGATTCTCTTCATCGCCGGCGCATTCAAGGGGCGCTTCACCAAGGTGGAGTGGTGGCGCTCGGGGTTGGAATTGGCCATCATCGGTATTGGGGCGGCATTAATTGGATATGTGATTGGCTCGCTCTTGAGCGTGCCGGTGGCGTGAGGGATTGAGGATGCTGGGCGCCTATTCTCTTGGATCGGGGGATTTTCTCTCCACGTTTTTGCTATTCCTGTTTCTCTTCTTCGTTTTGCTATTCTTATCGGTGGTGTTGTATTGGTTCAATCGCTTCCACACGGTTCCTTCTTTGCGGTTGATTGGTCAGACTATGCTGGTTTCTCTGCGCACGTTCCCTGAAATCATCACGCACCGTGTGAAATCGGTTCCGGGTCGGATTCACCATCGCTTGAACTCGTCTCACCCGAAGCCTTCGCCCTATCCGACGTCTAAGGTGAACGTTTCTTCAAAGAAAACAGCTAAGAAAAAGTCGAAGCGGAAAGGGAACTAATTTTCCCTTTCACTTCTTGAGTTCTTCATCAATCAATCGCTTGAGCTCAGCTTTCGGCATGAGTCCGGTGATTCGGCCAATTTCTTTTCCGTGGGAAAAGACAATGAGGCAGGGGATTCCGGTGATGTCGTTGGCTTGGGCGATGTCCGGGTTCTCGTCGACATTAATCTTGGCAAACTTCAACTTTCCTTTGTATTCAGGTTCAAGCTCGGCGAATCGCGGGGCCAGCATCTTACAGGGGGCGCACCACGCGGCCCAAAAGTCGACAATGACGGGGGTCTTATGCTTCAATACTTCGCTATCAAACGTTCCGGAGGACAATTCCATGACCATACGATTCCACTCCTTTCAATCCACTATCAATGATAGGTTTTTGGCTTAAAAGGATGAAGGATTCCTCCATGCCTTCCCCTCCCCGTCTCATTGCCCATATCGATATGGATGCCTTTTTCGCCTCTATGGAAGCATTGGACCATCCCGAGTGGGCGGGCCAACCCATCGTGGTTTGTGTCTTTTCAGGTCGCACCGAAGAGAGTGGGGTGGTTTCCTCGGCGTCGTATGATGCGCGTCAATTAGGGGTGAAGGCTGGGATGCCGATTGTTACCGCAAAGCAGAAGTGTCCCTCGGGTCATTTTGTTCCAGTGAATCATGCCCGGTATTCATCCGTTTCCGAGTCCATCTTCTCTAAGCTCTGGAGCGTGGGTTCGATTGTGGAGGTAGCTTCGATTGATGAGGCCTACGTGGACCTATCTTCGCGGGTGAATGGTTCCTGGGAGAAGGCCGAGCAGTCCATGCGGGATTTCCAATCCATGATCAAGCGAGAATTCTCCCTGTCGTGTTCGGTGGGAATAGGTCCAAACAAATTGGTAGCAAAGATTGCTTCTGATTTTCAAAAACCAAACGGTTTCACGATTGTTCGTCCTGAGGGAGTGTCTGCGTTCCTGGATCCTCTTCCCGTGAAGAAACTATTGGGGGTGGGTCCCAAGACGGAGGATATTCTCTCGTCTCATTCCATCCGCACCGTATCCGATCTGCGCATTACGGGTTTGAGTGAGTTGGTTTCCTGGTTCGGCGCCGCAAAGGGGCAGTATTTGTTTTTCTCCTCACGCGGAATGGACGAGTCCTTGCTTGAGTCGGATCGGGAAAGGAAGCAGCATTCCAAAATATGGACGCTCAAGAAGGATGCCCAGTCATTTGACGCAACCACGATGGAGGTTTCTCCCAACGCGGATGAGTTGTGGGAAGAAACCGCGGGGAAGGGGCAGTATTTTACTCAAATAGGGGTGTTGGGCGTGTCTTCGCGCATGAACCAATCCTCCAAATCCAAGACTCTCGTGCTTCCCTGCGCGTCGCGGGAGCAGTTTGGGAAGGAACTGGATGAGTTGTTTCCCCAGCTCTTTGATTCAGCCGATCTTCCCCTGCGTCGGGTGGGCATTCGTGTGAGTGGTTTCTCTTCAGCACCCAAGCAGAAGCGTTTGTTTGATTTTTCGTGAGAAGAAAAGTCTTTCAGCGAATCATTAAGACGCTGCTTTCAATTTCCATCTTTCGCGGATGAATCATTCCAATCTTAGTGAATGCGGGCAAGCGATTGAGAGTGACATGCTCATGCAGCAATGCACGAAGTCCATGGGCCGTACGGCACAATACTCGAGTTCCCGGTTGGGCGTGTTCGCTTAGCTCTTCCATCCATTTACGTTTATTCTCCACGTGTCCAGCCAGCCAGATCACGTCGGCGTTGCGAATGCTCTCGGTGACCTTCTTGGTTTCGATGAAGGAAATGCGCGTATCCATGCGGGTCTTCTCGAGGGCCATTTGTACATTCACGCGTGCCTCTTCCTCATTCTCGTGCATGAATACGCGAGCGCCAAACTTCTTGGCGAATACGAGGGCGCTCACGGGGTAGTGTCCGCTGCCAATCATGACCATTCGTTCCATGGGTTTAATGTGGGCCAGGTGCCCTTCGCGCAGGGAGAGGTTGTATTTTCTTCTCAGGAGGGAGTGGTTCATGCTCCATTCGGGTTTGTCTTGGGATAAAAGGGATTGAATATGGGTCTTTTCCACGTCTTTTTCGTAATACGCATAGGCTTGTCTCGTCAAGTAGGCCGTGTTTGCGATGTGGTCCATCTTCAAGAGTGTTTTCTCCTGCACGGGGGTGAATCGATGGGTGAATATGAGGTGTTCTAGCGCGTGCGTGGCCAATTCCACTTGCTTTTCTACTGCGGGGTGTCCGCTCTTCTGGAGCAATTCTTGCAATTCCGTTGAGAGCGTTTCGAGATTATCATGGAATGTCTGGATCGCGGGATGGGAAATCATTTTTCTGGCCTCGTATTGGGAAAAACTGGGAGTTTTTTCGTGTGGCATGAGACCCATTCGTTTCAATTATAAACGTTGAGTTTAACGCGTGCTACATATTGAATGGTTGGATATTTTCCATGCACGAAAGAAGGGTGGAGAAATTATTTTTCCGATTCGTTATGGTTTGTTGGATAAAACTCGTTTTAGTATCGGATAATTTTCTGGAATTTTTTCCACGGAAGAGTATTTAGTACATTTTTCTCCTCCACCCATCCTCTTCGTGCTTGTCCAATTCCTAATTCCATGAAGTCCATGTTGCTGGTGGAGTGAGAATCGGTGTTGATGACCAATGAAATTCCTCTTTTCAAGCATTCCCGTATGTGAGGCGGGTCAAAGTCCATGCGGGAGGGGAATGAATTGATCTCCATGGCCTTTCCATTCGTCTTCGCGGCCTCTAATACTGCGTCGAGGTTGAATGCGTAGGGGTTGCGCTGGTTGATGAGCCTTCCCGTCGGATGTCCCATGAAATGAACATACTCGTTTTCAAGCGCTTTCACGATGCGCGCGGTCATTTTCTTCTCATCACTCTTGAATCCGGAGTGGATGGATACCCCCACGACGTTCAATTCCTTCAATACTTTGTCCGGCAAGTCTAATTTTCCATCGGATAGGATGGCGACCTCGGCGGCCTTGAGGATTTGAATCTGGGGATACTTCTTTTGAATCGTATCGATCTCCTTCCAATGCGCTCGCATGCGTTTCTCATCCAACCCATTCGCTACAATATCACTTTTCGTGTGGTCCGAGAGGGCCACGTACTCGTACCCCAACGCAATTGCCTTTTGGACCATTTGCTCGGTGGTGTTGGCTCCGTGGTCCCAGTTGGTGTGGACGTGCAAGTCTCCCTTCGTGGATCCATATGGGATGAGCTCAGGGAGTTTTCCTTTCTCGGCGGCTTCTATTTCTCCATTATTCTCTCTCAGTTCGGGGGGGACATAGGCTAGTTTGAGTGCCTTGTACACGTCTTCTTCGTTCTTGGAGGCCATTACTTTGGTTCCTTTCACCAATCCATACTCGGAAAACTTCATTCCCATGGAAATGGCCCGATTTCGCAATGCGATTCCATGTTCCTTGCTCCCCGTGAAGTGCACGAGTCCGCTTCCGTATAGTTCAGGGGGTAAGAGTCGCATGTCGGACTGCAGTCCATTCTTGAATCGCACCGAGGTCATCTTTTCGCCCATCTTGATGACACTCTCCACTTCCGTGAGTTTGGTTAGAAGCTTAGCAACCTTCTCCGGCGTTTTCGTGAACACCACCATGTCCATGTCCTTGACGGTTTCTCTCCTTCGTCTCAAACTTCCGGCCAATTCCGCATTACTCACCCCTGGGAGGCGTTTGATCTCCTCCACAATGCCTCGCGCATAGGGCATCACCACTCCCATGAGTCTCCTCTCGGTTCCTTTTTTCACGAGTGAGAGTCCCATGAGGATGTCCTCTTCACTTTTCTCCCCAAACCCGCTCATGGTTCTAAGTTTTCCCGCTTGGGCGTTCTTTTCTAGTTTTTCAAGCGAGTCAATTTTCATTTCCTTATACAATCGCGCGACTTTCTTGGGTCCAAGCCCTGGAACGCGGAGCATTTCTTCGACTCCTCGCGGGATTTCTTTCTTGAGGTCGGTATATTCTTTCATTTTTCCGGTTTCCACATACTCGACTATTTTTTTCCCGATTCCTTCTCCGATTCCAGGGAGTTCCGTGACTCCCTTGATTCCTTTCTTTCTCACCACATCCTCGATAGGTTCCGGGTATGTTTCAAGGGTGCGGGCGGCCTTGCGGAATGCGATGGGTTTCCATTCCACTCCTAAAATATCGAGAATGTCGGCCATCTCGTAGAACAGGGATGCAATCTCGGCGTTCTTCATGCTTTTTTCACGACTCCGATTTGCGGGCAGTGTTTGAGCAAGGGGCACGTAGAGCAGCGGGGTTTTTGCGACACGCAGACTTTTCTTCCATGCCAGATCAAGTAGTTGGTGAATGTGGCCCACTCCTTCGGATCCACGGTCTTCATTAGTTCTTGTTCGACTTTCACGGGATTATTTCCCTTGGCTAATCCTAGTCTTCGTGACACGCGAAACACGTGCGTATCCACGGCAATTCCTTCATTTTTTCCAAAGGCATTCGCTAATACGATGTTGGCGGTCTTTCTCCCAATCCCTGGGAGCTTGATCAACTCCTCCATGGTGTTGGGAACTTTTCCCTGGTGGTCGCGTAAAATGTGTTCGCAGAATCCGCGGATGTTTTTGGTTTTGTTTTTGTAGAATCCCGTGCTCCGAATGTCTTGTTGTAGTTCGGTTTCTTTGACTTTTAAATAGTCCTCGGGCTTCTTGTATTTCTTGAATAATGATTTCGTCACCATGTTCACTCGAACATCGGTGCATTGGGCGGAGAGAATGGTGGAGATGGCCAGCTCTACGGGGTTTTTCCACCCCTCCAATCCTATTTTGGGGGCAGGATAGAGCTTGATGAGGATGAGTCGAATTTTCTTCCATCGTTCGTTCGCATTCATATCTCATGGGCATTTTTCGCCCCTATAATCGTTACCTTTAAACATTCTCATCTGGGGGAGGATTAGTATGCCTCTGCCTCAGATGCTTCCTAAAGATGCTTTACTCTTGTTGAATGACCCCTCCTGGGTTTGGATTGACGTTCGGGAGGAGGATGAGTTTGAGTATGGTCACATTCCCGGAATCAAACACCTCCCCATGTCTTCGTTAACTCCGGAATCATTTGCTTCGTTTTCCAAAGACCAAAAACTCATGATTGTGTGCCGGACGGGTGGGAGAAGCGGTCGAGTGGTTCATGCGTTACTGGAGATGGGCTACGTGAACGCGTGTAATTTCTCGGGGGGAATGGTCGGATACAACATGGTGGCGCCCTCCCATATTCCTGTGCTGATGCACTAGCCCCCCCTCTGGGATTGGGGTTTCCTGCACCAATCCTTTTTATGCCCTCCCTAGGCTTTTCCTTAATAGTACGCACGGGTACCCAAGCGGTCAAAGGGGCCAGACTCAAGATCTGGTGGCTTAGTGCCTTCGCAGGTTCAAATCCTGTCCCGTGCACTATTACTCTTTTTCCGCGGGCTTTCCTAAAGGCCGGTGCATATCCTGTTCCATGCACTCTTCTTTTATTCCACCAAAAGGTTGGAATCATATGAAATTTCTACTTGTTGTTTTACTGGTTGTTTTTTTCCTCGGGTGCACATCTCCGGCTCCCAACCCTCCCGTGGCCAATTGTAGTTTGGATCCCTCCGTGGATAGTTATGCCTCCCTGCGCGCGGAGGATTTGCCCGTTGTTCCAGAAGGGTGGGGCACGCCTAAGAGGTTGGGATTCAACACGGATTGTTGGGAGGATAGTGCGAACATTTCCCCGGACGGAACAAAGTTGTATTTTTCCCAATACACGGGGTTGGATTTAATCGGCGACTTTACGAAAGGACAATTTTCAGGTCGGATATTCGATTACGTGAGTGAGTATCCGTTCAACTCCGCCACTCGCTCTAATTTAGTTCCAGAACCCTTTGCGGCGGGAGGAGTCAACATCTCAGGAAATGACATGTATTACCACTCCAACCAGTATTATTTCGAAGACGGGAAGGGGGATTCGGATATTTACAAGAATGGAGAACGCCTTCCTTGGAATGATCTTGAGGAGGAGGGCGATCCCTACTATTGCGCCCCTCTCGATGAACTGTATTATTGGATTACTTCAGAAGGGGTCAATACTATTTT
The DNA here is from genome assembly GCA_964427715.1 of uncultured archaeon. Lineage (GTDB taxonomy): Archaea > Iainarchaeota > Iainarchaeia > Iainarchaeales > VGJJ01 > VGJJ01. Next base: position 252,483 of record CAYRUV010000001.1, read on the forward strand.
CGTTTACAAGGACGGGTCTAAACAAAAACTTCCTTCTCCAATCAACTCAGGAAAAGGAGATATGCAGCCCTGGTTGACACCGGATTGTCAAACCATGTATTTTGCCTCGAGTCGGGGTCACGATGGAAAAGGTTACCATTTGCTCCAGATTTACCGCTCGACTCGTTTGAATGAGAATGAGTGGTCGGAACCCGAGGTGTTTCTCTCCTCCAACCTGGCCGTGGCCGAGCCCTCTTTTTCGGATGATGGGAAACGTATGGCGTTTGTCCAGATGTTTAAGACTCCCAATGGGGAGTTCATTTTGGACGTTTATTCCATGGATAGGTTAAACGGAGGCTAATTTGGGGTTCTTTTCGGCTGTTTCCCATGGTCGGGTTTATAATGGGTCTGATGCCAATGTACCTCATTGGTAGGGTTGGGAAACCAGATCTACCAGTATATAGTAAACAAGGAGAAAACAACAAATGGCGTTCCAAGGACGCGGTGGATTCGATCAGGGTCCCCGACAAATGTTCGATGCCGTATGTAGTAAGTGCGGAGCCCAAACCAAGGTTCCGTTCCAGCCCCGACAAGGACGACCGGTCTATTGCCGAGACTGCTACATGGAGCAGAAAAACAACAACATGATGCAGTAATTCGAAGAGTAACATTTTCGGGTTAAGATGGACGCCTTTTGCGGGACGCAAGTTGTTTTCCCGCCAGCGTTTGCATTATTTCACTCTTTTTAGGATTCATTCCTCATTCTCACTACTTTTATATAGCCCGACTCATTCGGCTGAACATGGCCAAGAAGCGCTCAACGGAAACCCAAACGTTTGATCCGGAATCATTTGACATTCATGCCTCCAGCAGGTCCATCCGTTCACGGGTGTGGCCGTTGGGTAAGAATGAGAAGCTTGTGAAGATTCGAAAGGATATCCGCATGCTCAAGGGGGAGATTAAGGTTCCTGAGGAAAAGAAACCCCGCTCAGTACTAATCGCCCTTCTTTCGAATGTTCTCGTTCCAGGATTGGGAAATGTCTACGTGGACAAGACGCCGTTTTCCATTTCTATTTTAGTCTTGAGCATCCTGGTGGTGTTTTCGACGTTTTCTCCTATTTTCCCCATTGTGGGATTGCTCTCCGCGGCGCATATCGCCCAGCCGGCCAGCATTGAGGGGTATTCTTCTGCGTTGGTGGTCCCGGCGAACATTGTGCTGGATAATCAATCCGTGCTGGTGGGCCCCACCTTCTCTATTCTAATCGTGCCTTTACTCCTTTCTTGGGTGCACCTCCTCTTTCTCTTCCTGAATGGAGGGAAGGTCGCGTGGAAGCCCTAAAATAGTCCCCGCATCATTATTCCATTCATGCCTGTTCCATCTCCCTGCACGAATGTGTGTGTTCTTGATGGAGTCATCTGCACCGGGTGCGGCCGCACCCTCGATGAGGTGGTGAATTGGTCTCGTCTCTCGGATGAGGAAAAGGTTCGCGTACTCAAGAGGGTCGCTCCTTCTTTGTTGGAGGAATAATAATGGCTGAAAAAATCAAAGCGGCTCCTCGCGTCACATTTGGGGTGGTGGATGCGCATTCTTTGTCGCGTATAGATGATGCCGTCGCTCTCTTTCGGGAAAATAACGCCACTCTTCCTGTCACGAGAGCGTCGGTATTTGATATGGTGAAGGGCGGGGATGGATTCGTTCTTATGTATCGCGGCGGATCTCCCATCGGATACACGTGGTTCACCTACGTCCCCCGGAAAAGAGGTCGAGTGTGGTTGGGGACGCTGGAATTTTATATTACTCCATCCCACCGGGGTCAGTATCTTCTGCCCCGCATGAAGGCTTTCTTGGCTATCTTAGCACGTCGAAAAGGAATCACCATGATTCACCAGATGACGCATTCTCGGCTCATGATTCGGAGGGCCATTCGTATGCAGCGTCGTCGGGAAGATCTTCGTGAAAAATTCCCCAATCTCAAGCCGGCCGTCTCGTTTCGAGGGGGGTCCAAGACTGGGGTGTATCGGGACTATTTTGTTCGCGTGCGACCCAAGCGTAGGCGAGTCGCATAAGGGTTGTTTATTTTTTCACGTGTAAATTGGCCACGTATTCCGCGCTCACCAACTTTTCATCCCCGCTCAACTCCCTCATTTTTTCAAAAATGATTGTGTTGTTCGTGTTGAATTCCGTCATGTTCGAGGGATACTTCAGCGGGTTCTCCTGGAAGTACTTCAGCACTTCGCGCAATTTATCCTCTCCATATTTCTCGGCGTAGTTTTGTATGAGGGTGTGGGCGGGGTCGTAGAATTCCTGGTGGAATTCGCTGAGGTCATATTTTTCACTCTTCACTGGATTGCCCCACTTCTCCAATCCTTCCTTGTATCCGCTTTTTGGGTGGAAGATGTCCATGGTGCGGTAGGCATAGTACTCGGCCACTCCCTCATTCAACCACGTGGGAAGGTGCATGGTGTTGGTTAAGCTGTGAGTAAGCTCGTGCATCATCGTGGCACTCAACAAGTATGGGTTTTCCTGCGACAAGAAGATGATTTTGGATCCCACGTATTCCCCCGCGGTGGAGTATTGGGAGTTCCACATCACGGCATAATTATCTTCCAATTCCAACCCGCTCAGTTCTTCGAGCAGTGGTAGGGCGTTATTGACTTTTTTGAATGTGGCCCAGTAATTGCTCACGTACGTGTGGTCGTTTTTGGCGTATGAAAAAACTCCATTCTTCATCACTGGATCCGTTGTGAGGGCGAGGATGTAGTATTGGGGAACGTCCAAATACACGCTCGCGTCATTCAGGAAATTATAGTCGGTGGAAGAAAAGTGCAGGGTTTGTCCTTCGTCCAATTCAGGGTAGTAGGCAAACGTGAGCGTGCAGACGCCGAATGCACATTCCGCGTTCATGTCGTCAAATGCTTCCGTTGGATTGGCGAGGATGGGTCCCTTCACTCCGGCAAGAATGGTCACGTCCACATCGGTTGGGATGGCGGGTTCTTCCTCCACAATAATGGGTGGAGTGGTCTCAATAGGGGTTGTTGGAGTGTCAACGCTTGGTGTTTCCATCGTTGGCTGCACGCATCCGAGGAGAAAAAGGAGTAGGATCCACACAATGGCGCGCATGGTCCGATGGGGTGATTCTAGAATAAAATACGCGGAGTGAGGGATTCGAACCCTCGCCTGGTTTCCCAGAACAGCTTAGCAGGCTGCCGCTATAGACCACTCTGCCAACTCCGCATCGACGAACAACGCGTCTAGCGGGCTGCGCTTAGCTAAGTAAAAAACTCTTCCAATGCAGCCTGCTATAGGTCTTCGGCTTCATTCCTATTATAAAGGTTGCCCGATTCGAGCTATAGGATAGTCCATGGATTCCGCACTCCTTTTCGCGCTCGGCTCGGTGGTTTTAGTAAGTCTTGTTTCGCTCGTGGGAATATTCACCCTTTCGTTGAACCAGAAGCGATTGAAACAATCACTGGTTTTTTTGGTGGCGTTTGCGGCGGGAGCGTTGCTCGGAGATGCACTCATTCATCTTCTTCCGGAGGCCGTAGAGGAATTGGGCTTCACGCTGGATGTTTCATTAGCTGTAATTGCGGGCGTCATCGTGATGTTCATCGTGGAAAAGATCATTCATTGGAGACACTGCCACTATCCGGAGGAGAACGTCCCTGGTCACACGCACGCGCATCCATTTGCCATCGTGAATCTGGTTGGAGATTCCGTGCATAATTTCTTGGACGGAATCATCATTGGCGCCGCCTTCATCATTAGTGTTCCAGTGGGTTTGGCCACCACCCTCGCAGTTATCTTCCACGAAATCCCGCAAGAAATTGGAGATTATGCGGTGCTCATTCATGGTGGATTCGAGCACAAACAAGCCCTGGCCCTCAATCTCATCACCGCCCTCACGTCCGTGTTGGGGGTGGCGTTGGTTTTCGCTCTGGGTGAAATGTTCCAGGGGATTTCATTATGGTTGGTTCCTTTTGCCGCGGGTAACTTCATTTACATTGCGGGTAGTGATTTGATTCCGGAGCTTCATAAGGAAGTGGAGTGGAAGAAGTCCGTTGTGCAGCTGATTTGTTTTGTTTTGGGAATCGCAGTGATGGTTCTGCTACTCGGTCTCGAGTGATTCGGTTTCAACGATTACACAAATTGATTGTCCCGTGAGACTCGTAATTCCCCCATTCAGGGATTGGATGGGCTGGCACGCACAACTTGCAGCGCGCGCATCCAAAAGAAGTTCTTCTCCGTTTCCATTCTGATTGTTGATGGCACTCGCATTCACGCAGGCAGGGTCATATCCCTCCATCCACTCGTAGGCAGGGTCTCCCTGCGTGGGTTGGGGGTTTTCCTCCGGGGGGCAATTCTCGGAGATGCACTTGAGTTTGGGTTGTGCGTTGAGGGCATACACACATTGATCGTTGGTCACACAGGAGGCCCACGCGGCGATTTTGGGTGTTCCTTGATATTCCTCCACGGGTCCCCCTGGGTAGTCCGTCACCACCGTCACGGGGGTGAGGAATAGGAGGGCTCCTCCGACTAGGAGGGCGATGATTCCAATCATTCCGAGTATAATCTTGAATCCTAATCGCATAAGTCATTCTTTCGAAACGGGCCCATTTAACGGTTTCCTATTCCCCTGCTCCTTTCCTATAGGTTGGGCGTCGCAGGGGGTGTTTAAAACGTTCATTTGGCTATGCATGGTAGGGTTTTCCCATGTCGAATCCCGAATTTACTGTATTATTGGCCCTCCGTGACGGGGGGGAATTCTCCCTGCATGCGCTGGTGGAGCCCACCGGTCTTACGGCGGATTCTATTCGTCGTATTCTTTCGGGATTAGAGGAGCAGGGTCTGGTTCACGTCAAGCGGGAGAAAATCTCTTCGTGGGTGCTCTCCAAGATGGGAAGCGAGGTCCTCTCTAAGGGAAGTCTTCCGGAACAACGATTGTGTGCCGGTCTTGAGTCTCATGCTGTTTCCATGAAGGGCCTCCAATCGTCCTTCGATGGGTCCCCACAGGAATTTGCAGCGGCCTTCGGATTGGCGAAGCGTTCGAATTGGATTGAGGTCAAGAATGAAAATGGGGAAACCATGGTTCACCTCACCCACGTGGGGAAAAAATCATTCAATAACTCCCCATTGTGGATGATGCTACAGGCGATCTCGCGCGATGAGATCCCACCCTCTCCCTCTCCCTTCCTCTCCGAGCTTTCCGCCCGCGGTTTGATTGCGCAGAAGCAATCTGCTTCCGAATTAGTGCAGATTACCCCGAAAGGATTAGTCTGGTTGAAGTCTGAAAAATCCGAAAAACAATCCGGAAAAGTATTGGGTCCCCTATCTCCTAAAATCCTCGCGAGCGGGGAATGGAAAAACGCTTCATTCAAATCCTATGATGTCACGGCCGGCGTTGAGGCTCGATACGCGGGAAGAATTCATCCCTTGCGCCACGTGATTCGCGACGTGCGAAAAATAATGGTGGAGTTAGGTTTTCGCGAGGAGGAATCCCCTTTAGTTGAGAGTGCCTTTTGGAACATGGACGTGATGTTCATTCCCCAGGACCATCCGGCGCGTGAAATTCAAGATACGTTTTACGTCCCTGGGAAAGCCGTGCTGGGCGACGCGGATTTGGTTAAGCGTGTGAAAGCCACGCATGAGCATGGAGGTAAGACGGGTTCGAAAGGTTTTGGATATGAGTGGGATCCTAAGATTGCTATGCAGCTGCTCCTGCGCACCCACGGAAGTGCGACTACCTTCCGTACGCTCGCCAAAAAGCCCGCGTTGCCTGCCAAGACGTTTTCGATTGGAAGGGTGTTTCGAAACGAAGCCATTGATGCCACGCACTTGGCCGAGTTCTACCAGGTGGATGGTCTGGTGATGGGGGAAGGATTGACGTTGCGTCACCTCATGGGGACCATCAAAGAATTCTATGCACGTTTAGGTTTGACTGAAATCAAATTCAAGCCCACCTACAATCCCTACACGGAACCCTCCATGGAGGCGTTGGCGTATCATCCTAAACTAGAGCGCTGGGTGGAGATCATCAACTCCGGAATGTTCCGCCCCGAAACACTCAAACCATTAGGAATCGATGTCCCGGTTATTTCATGGGGATTCGGTCTAGAGCGATTGGCGTTGTTCATTCACGAGAAGCAAACCCTCAAGGAAATCCTCGGTCCGGATGTTTCGTTGGATTTCATTCGCAATTATCCTGGAATCTCTCACGGTATTCCATTGAAGAAGGGAGGTGGGTCGCATGGTCAACGTTGAATCCTCTCTTTCCAATCTCAATCACTACCTGAAAAAGCCCATTACGGTAGATACGTTAGCCTCTACTCTTGCGCAGATGGGATTTGAACTAGACGATCCCTCTCCGGATGCGTTGAAGGTAGACATCACCGCGGATCGTCCCGACATGGTTTCCACCGCGGGAATCGCGCGGGTGCTAAACGCCTACTTAGGCTATTCGAAGGGCGTTCCCACCATTCAAGTGAAACCTTCGACGTATGAACTGTTCATCGACAAGTCCGTCCATGCCGTACGACCCTACACCGCTGCGATGGTTGTGAAGGGTTTGCATTTGAATGAGGAGAAGTTGAAAGAGTTGATTTGGGTCCAGGAAAAGATTCACGCCACGTTTGCGCGAGAACGGAAAAAGGCCGCGATTGGCATTTATCCCTTGAAGAAAATAGAATGGCCCATTTCCTTCGTGGGGGAGAAACCCTCCTCCATCAAATTCCCTCCTCTGGGGATGGATTCGCCTTTGTTTGCGGATGAGATCCTAAAGCAACATCCGAAGGGACAGAAGTATGGTCACTTGTTGAAGGAACTCCCCGTGTATCCGGTGTTCAGGGACAAGAAAGGAAAGGTCCTCTCCCTCACGCCCATCATCAACTCCAACGATGTGGGTCTCGTGACGACGACAGATTCAGAATTATTCGTTGAGGTGTCCGGTCACGCGTGGAACACCGTGAGCATAATCTTGGACATTCTCGCCCATGTCTTCCACGACATGAAAGGAGACATTTACGGGGTGAACCTTCACTTCCACAACGAGACCAAGCCTCGTGTCACTCCCGAGTTGGGGGTTCAATCCTTCGTGGTGGATGTGGATTTGGTCAATCGCACCCTTGGAACGGGTTTCACGGCCGAGCAAGTCTCCGAATTGTTGAGCCGGATGATGTACACCACGGTCAAGTCGAATCCCCGTCAGTTGGTCGTGGAAACCCCTGCTTTCCGTGTGGACTTGCTACATCCCTTAGATGTGGTGGATGACGTGGCGCGCGCGTATGGGTTTGATAATCTCAAGCCGGAACCGGTGCGTGTGAGTACCATCGGGGGTTTGCTGCCTCAGACGCAGCTGAATGAGGATATTCGGGATTGTGTGGTAGGGTTGGGCTTCCAAGAGGTCATGACGTGGCATCTCACTTCGCATGAGCATCACTTCGATGCGTTTGAGCGAGAGCCTTCTCCGCATGTGAAGTTGGGCGTGGTGAAGGAACAGGGTCTCACGATGGTGCGGAACATGCTCTATCCCGAGACCATGCGTGCATTGCTAGCCAACCGTAGTGCGCAGCAGCCCTTCCGCTTGTTCGAGTTGGATCAAATAGTGGATATTCATGAGAAGGAAGAAACAGGAACGATTACCCATTACAAGCTCTGCATGATCCTCGGCCACGCCTCGGCTACCTTCGATGAGATGAAGGGGAACGTGGATGCATTGTCTCGTTTCGCGGGAACCACTGCAAATTATTCCCCGGTTTCCTTGGCGGGTTTCATTGAGGGCCGTACGGCACACGTGAAGATTGGAAACTTAAACGGATTCATTGGGGAAATGCACCCTCGGGTGTTGGATCGTTTGGGTGTCTCATTCCCGGTGGTCGTGTTTGAGTGTTATTTGAGTCAATGACTCATCATTAGAATTGTTCATCGGGGATATTCTTGAATGCCTCATTGTAGGCGTGCGCACAGAGTATTCCCGTGTCGGCGTACATGGGGATGTTTTCTTTGGCGAGGTCGATGGAGAAATGCATGTCGTCAAAGGCTGGGTCGTTCTCCACAATTCTAAATGAAACTTTTTCGAGTGCGGCGCGGGAGATGAGGATGCATCCTAATCCAATTCCGGCCACTTCAACTAATCGGGAGGGGAATAGGAACGTGAATCCCACCCACTCGGCCCTGCGGAGTTTTTTGCTTTCTTCATTGGGGTAGACCATGAGCACGGGGGTCTTCTGGAGTTTTCCTCCCAGATTAACCTTGTTGTAAAACACGCCTCCCACTACTTCTTTTTGGTGGGCTAAGAGTTTCTCAATCACATCCTTAGGGGGAATGATGTCTTGTTCGAGGGAGAAGAAGTAATCGTATTTCTCCTTCAGCACAATCTGCCTCAGCTTATTTCTCCCTTGAACAATTCGTTCTCTCACGCGCGGGGAGGTGTGTCCGGAGTGGATGACTCGAAACGTGTGTCCGGGGTGTTTGGCTTCCCATTCTTTGCCGAGTGCGAGGATATGCTGCGCATACTCGGGGGTGGGGGAGTTGTCCTCGATGACGATGTCAATGTTGGGGTACGTGAGGGCGTTGAGTCCTCGAAAATAGGATACCAGCGAGTCCGCCTTCGCGACGGCCGTGGGGCATCCCAGGAGGATGCGGGGGAGTGTCATGAGAGAGAATGGATCCACTACTCTTTTTGGGAGTATCTACGCGCTAACCGAGACGCGGGCGCCGATGGCTTGTCCGGGGAGTCCCTTGTCGAATTTAACTCGAACCGCTCCGGTGTTACCGTGAGCACCCATGACTTTTCCGGTGATAATCTTGTTGGCGGTGCTCTTCCACGTGACCTTCTTCCCAGCGAGGGGGTAGGCCTTCACGCGGGTGTCGATTCCGTCGACCTCGACCACATATTGGGTCGGGTGTTGCGTGTTCTTTCCGCGTCGGTAGTTCTTCAAAATTCCGTGCATCATAGAGGAAAAATCCCGGAAACAGGCTTTTAAAGGCATCCCCGACCAGCCCCCCTCTCCTTCCAAAGGGAGCCTCCCCCTGCGTGAATGGGTGCCCTTTAATGCCCGAAGGGAGTATTTCGAGGATATGCTCATTGCAGGGGTAGACGAGGCCGGCCGGGGTCCGGCCATCGGTCCAATGGTCTTGGCGGTCGCCGTGATAGACTCGGATAACGAGGCTTCCTTGCGGGAACTGGGTGCCAAGGACTCCAAGGTAGTTCCCGTGGACGAAAGGGAGAGGATGTATCCCATTCTCCAAAACACCCTTGCCGCACACTCCACCGTGCACATCACGGCCCCCGAGATGGATGAGTTGATGGATCGGGTTTCTTTGAATGAAATCGAGGCGATGAAGATTGGTTCTCTTCTCAATCAGTTGCCTCTCAAGCCTAAAGTGGTGTTCGTGGATTCTCCCGATCCTATTGCGGATAATTTTGGTCGACGCATCCAGAATTACCTTTCATTCAAGCCCAAGATTGTGGCGGAGCACAAGGCGGATGTGAATTATCCCATCGTCTCGGCGGCCTCCATTCTCGCTAAAGTGCAGCGGGATGCGGTCATCAAGGAACTCCAGCAAGCATTTTCCATGTTTGGGGACATTGGCTCTGGATATTCACACGATGAGCGGACGATTGATTTTTTGAAGAGCTATTTGAAACTTCACGGAAATCTTCCCAGTTGTGCGCGACAAAAATGGGCCACGAATGTTCGGTTGATGAATTCCAAATATCAGACAAAGTTATTCTGATTCTTTTCGTCCGGCCATAATCACGAATCGTTTTCTCCGGAGGAGTATTTCAATCTCGAATCGCAGGATGTCCAACGCACTTTTTAGATTGCTTACTTTCCAATTAGGCTTGTGGGATTGAATTCCGATGATATTGAATCCATTTTCTTCGAATAATTCCTGCACATCCCCGACGCGAAAGTAATTTTCTCGCGGGTGGGCGATACGATCAGCCCAGAATGCTTTGGAGTGTTCATTCATTTTCACCCCCTGTCTTTTCTCCACGCGATCTAATCGTTTAGCTGGGTCTTTTCCATCAAGAATTTCAGCAATCCATTTCTCCACGCGTTGCTCCATTCCTCCCCAGGGGTGGTAGAATCCCACAATTAACATTCCATGGGGCTTGACCCATTCTGCAATGCGTTGGAATCCTTTTTTGAAATCGGGCGTGTGGTGTAACACTCCAAAGCTCGTGACAATATCGAATTTTTGTTCAGGGGAATACGTGAATAAGTCTGCGTGTTCGAAATGTGTGTTGGTGAGTTTGAATTTTTTTGAAGTGGTGGTGGCGTGGCGGATGGAATTCTTGGAGAAGTCGATTCCTACTACTTTCTTCGCGTGGGTGGCCATACTGCACGCGATTTCTCCGGTTCCGCATCCCACATCGAGGATGTATTTTCCTCTCAATTCAGTGAGTGTCATTCCGGCGGCGGTTAGGAGGGGTTGGGCGTATGTTTCCATTCGCTTCTTTTCAAATCGTTGGACGTGGGGATAGGGATACGTCTCGTAGAATGCTTGGACATCATCAGGCATACAAATACGCTTATTGGTTTTCGACGGGCGTTTCTTCGTTCTTGGGCATGGGCTTTAGTTTGAGTGCATGCGTGCCGAAGTACTCGGAGAATTTCTTCGTGGTGCGGAGGATGTAGCTTCTTCCTTTGGGTTCGCGTGCGACAAACCCTTTGTCCACCAATATTTGCAAGTGGTCATAGGCCGTGTTGCTTCGCACTTGAACGAGTTGGGATTGTAAGAGGGGTTGCTTGTAGGCGATGAACGCCAATGTCTTCAATTCTGCCGGGGATAATTCGCTGGCTCCTGCGAGGTGGGATACTTTCTCATCGTACGGGGAACGTACTTTCATTCTAAAACCGCCCGCATCCTCTACAATTTCAAGTGCTTTGTTTCGCTTGTTGAATGATTCGATGGCCTCGGGAATATAGGCGCGTACTTTCAACAATGGAGCATTGGCAATTTTCGCCAGGTCTTCCACATTCATTCCCTTGCTGCTCATGAATAAGGCGGCTTCAATGTGGTGGATAATCTCTGTCTTATTTGCGGAGGGTTCTTCTATTTCCAACACGGGCTCCAATTCCTCTCGGGAATCGTCTTCTATTTCGTCGTGTTTGGAATGGGTATGGTGTCCCACTCCCTCGATGGGAGAATAGTTTCCTTCTTCGTCCTGCGAGTAGGGTTCGGGTTTGGCGTCATCTAATAATTCTTCAGGTCCCATCGTATGCAAGGACGCATTCTCTTTCATCGCGTGGGAGTGTTTTTTCCCGATTAGTTTGTCCAACCATTTCCAGGCCATGAAGAAAGTCCCCTCTCTCGCTCTTTAATAATGCCACGGTCGCATTGGTGAGAATCGGGAGAACCTATTTATTTCACTCTTCCCGCGTAATGGGTATGAGTGGTCGTCTTCCTCCTGGACAATTTGAAACCAAGGCCTTTCCCGTGCTTCAATCCGGAAGAGTGATTGATTCCTTGAATGAGTCGAATTATTCGTTAGAGATTTATGGGGAGGTTTCTTTTCCGCAAAAATTATCCTTCTCCCAACTCAAGGCCTGGCCTCATGCGGATGTGAGTGTGGACATTCACTGCGTGACCACGTGGTCGAAGTTTGATACTAAGTGGAATGGGGTCCTGTTCACCGAGTTGTGCAAAATAGTCAAGCCCACTCCTAAGGCCAAGTTTGTGATTATGGAATGCGAGGAGGGTCATACGACCTCCCTTCCTTTGCGCGAGATGTTACAGCCCGACGTGATGGTCGCGGATTCGTATGATGGGAAGCCTATCGAGGCCAAGCACGGGGGTCCCGTGCGCATGCTGGTTCCCCACAAGTATTTCTACAAATCGGCCAAGTGGGTGCGGAGGCTTAAATTCGTCGAAAGGGACGAACCGGGGTATTGGGAGGTGCGGGGGTATAGTAACACCGCCGATCCCTTCAAGGAGGAACGGTACACGTTCTGACGAGGGTTTATATGGGGAAAAGGGGGGAATTACCTCATGAAATCATTCACATGGGCGGCAGGGGGTCTTCTGCTCCTATTCCTTTTCGGGTGTGTGTCTTCCCCTCCGGTCGCACCAGTGGATACCACTACGACGACTCCCGTTTCTGTCGTCGAGGATGTCCTTCCTTTCGTTCCGGATCCAGTAGTCTCGGCTCCCGGTCCAATGGTTGTTTTTTGTGATGCGGGGAGCAATGAGGAGAACGCCGAGTGTTTCGAGGATGCATTTGAGACCTGCCAGCGTTCCATGGGGTTATTCTGGGAAACCACGGATGGTTCTCCCTTGCTGATTGAGTCTCAGGGATTGGACGCCGTGACGGGGGATTGTTTGGTGCGTGTGAATGTCGTGGATGACGCGAGTGCATTCTTTGGTCAATCGGCTAATTGTTCGATTGCCCAATCTCCGGCCGGAGAGGGGCATGCTTCTCCTTACTTCGATTCCTATTTGATTGGTCCCTCCACGTGTACGGGTACTTACGTCGATGCCATCGTGCAGAATTCCACGCCCTCCCCGGGTTCATCCGCTCCTCCCGTGGTTACGACTCCAGTCCCTTCCGTGAAGGAATTTTCCATTGTGGTGAATGAAAGTGGGATAGTGGGCACGAAATCATTCAATGTGAAGAAAGGAGACATGGTGAAGCTCACCATCATGGTGGATGTCACGGATGTTTCATTCAACGGTGAGGAAGTCTTCGGTCCCGCGCAGAAGGGATTGCCTCAGGATCAATACGTGTTCTACGCTGGTCACATTCTTCCGGGTGAATCCAAAACCGTTGAGTTTGTGGCTCAAGAATCCTTTGATTTTGGGGTATATTGGCCCGGCCCTTCCGTGTTGAAGGGTACGGGCAATTTTGTGGTGACGGAATAAACCGCTCACTTCAACATACTCGTTCTATTTTACATAATTTTTCCTGCGTTAATTGTCATTTCTTTTTGCGTCAATCGTCGCTATAGATTTATTAATGCCTAAAACGGTATAGTGGCAATTCCACTCTATGTGAGTTCGGAAAAAACCAGGGGAGACAGGGGTGTTCCACACATGAAATCAATGATTGATGACGCCGTCAAGACCGGCAAAGCACGCGCACAAGAGAATAACGATATCGCCGAATTCTCCGTGCCTAAGATTATGGTTATTGGAGCCGGGGGTGCCGGATGTAACGCCGTCAACCGATTGGCTCACATGAATATCGCCGGGGCCCAGTTGGCCGCGGTCAACACGGATAAGCAGCACTTGTCGATTATTGATGACAATATCACCAAGATTTTGATCGGAAAGTCGGTCACGCGCGGACTCGGTGCCGGTGGATACCCTGAGGTCGGAGAAAAAGCCGCCGAAGTCTCCAAGGGAGACCTGGACGCCATCTTGAAGGGCGTCGACATGCTCTTCATCTGTGCCGGAATGGGTGGAGGAACCGGAACGGGTTCAGCGCCTGTTATTGCAGGAATCGCCAAGGAACAGGGAGCCATTGTCATTGCCATGGTCACGTACCCGTTCACCTTGGAACGCGCTCGAACGATTAAGGCCGAAGAGGGAATTCAGAAGCTCTCGCAGGTCTGCGACACCGTTATTGTGATTGACAACAACCGCTTGGCCGAATTGGTTCCTAACCTGCCCATCCAGGATGCGTTCCGCGTGGCGGACGAATTGGTTGCGCGCGTTGTGAGTGGAATCACGGAAACCATTACTCAGCCTTCCTTGATCAACCTGGACTTCGCGGATGTTCGATCCATCATGACCGGACACGGTCTCTCGATGATTGCGGTTGGAGAATCCAAGTCGGTGAATCGAGTGGATGAAGCCGTGGCAGATTGCTTGAACAACACCTTGTTGGATGTGGACATTGCGGGTGCAAAAGGTGCCTTGATTCACATCACCGGGGGTCACGAATTGACCTTGGGTGAAGCGAACCAAATCGGTACGATGCTCACCGAGCAGATGGATCCCAACGCGGTGGTCATCTGGGGTGCGCGTATCAATCCGGCCTTTGAGAACAAAATTGAAGTGATTACCGTCTTCACAGGAGTGAAGTCTCCGTTTGTTTCCACCAAAACAAATGCTCGCGGAGTCGGATCGATGTCCGGCCGCGGTGGTTCTTCCTCTTCCTCCTCCATCGGTGGAAAGGAATGGTCATTGGATTCAATCTAAGGTTATTATTTCAGGGGGGCGAAAGCCCCTCTTCTCTTTTTATTCCAGAGTTGCTCATCGGTTTCATGGTGAATTATCGGGTTCTTTCCTCATCAACAGATCCTCTCTTCACTTCGCTGGTTCGTCTCGTTCGTGAGAGGGATGGGGCCAAGGCGAGTGAATTATCGGTCCATCTCGCTGGGCTTATGGATCGAGGGATGCGATTCGTGGTGGCCTCGGAGGGAGGTCACGTGGTTGGATACACGCTCTTCGAGACGGCTTCTCGTTCACGCGGACGAAAGGTGTTTTCCACGGTGGAGACGTACGTTTCACTCATGCGTCGTCGTCAAGGTATTGCGCATCGTCTGATTCTCTCATTATCCGGGCTAGCTCGGCACGAGGGTGTTTCCACCATTGTTCGCAATGCCCAATCCACTGATATGATTGATTTGGGTTACAAGATGCAACAGTCCCCACGACTCTTTGCCTCGGGTCGGCTCAAGAGGAAATGGGCCGAAAAGACGAGGGTTATTCTCTATCCTCTTGCAGGAGTGAAAAGGATTGTCATTCGCGTGCGGAAGAATCATTGATCAAGATGCAACAAGGATGCGAGGATCCACTTGACGTTTCGGAGTCGCTCTCCAAATCTTCGCAACACATATTTTTCCCAGTGAGGTCCATAGGGGACATATTCACAGACGTGGTAGCTGTGCTCCGCGAGCATTTTCTTTTCATCGTCGCGGATTCCTTTGAGCATTTGAAATTCCATGTGATTGGGGAATGGTAAGCTGAGCGCGTGGGCGATGATATCCATATCATGCGTCCCAATGGCCACCCATGCGTCCTTCTGAGACATCAAGGTGATGAGTTCTTTGAAGTTTTGGTTGATTTTTTGGTGAGACGTGAACACTTGGTCACTCTTCTGGGGGTAGATTCCCTTCACCAATCGTATCTTTGCGTTGTCCGGCAGGAGAGATAAGATGTCTCGCTTGGCGCGTTTCAAATAAACTTGAATGCACACTCCCACGTTGTCAAAGTGGTCATTGAGTTTGCGGTAGATCTTCAGGGTTTCCGTTGTGTATCCGCTCCCTTCCATATCGATCCACACCATGATGCTTTTCTCGTGGGCGTGGCGGACGATTCGTCCCACGGCGCGCAGACAGGTTTCTTCATCTAAGTCCAGTGCGAATGCCGTGAGTTTGAGAGACACTCCCCCGCGTATGTGGAGGTGGTCCATTTGGTCGATGAGTTCTATGTATTGGTTGCTCACCCTTACGGTGTCCTCTTTGGTCGTAGCTCCCTCTCCTAGAATATCAAAAATGGGTTTGATTCCGCGCTGTTGGATCCGCTTTCCATACTTCAGCGCCTCGTTGAGTGTCTCCCCTGCGATGAATCGTGAAACGAATGGATGGAGGAGGGGCTTGTACCAGTACATGGGAGATGTCATCGAGAAAAAGGGACTATAAAAACGAGAAGGAGTGAAAAAAGAAGAAAAAAAGAGCGAAAAAGTAGGGGTTTCCTACTTCTTCTTCTTGTTCAAATTATCCATGCCTGGGGCCCAATCCACTTCGCAGAGTCCGCCGGTTTGGAAGGCTTGTAAGACGCGGAGGGTTTCCTTCACGGAGCGTCCCACATCTAAATCCGTTACGGCTTCAAATCGGATAAATCCTTCCGGGTCGATGATGAAGGTGCCGCGATACGCGATTCCTTGGTCTTCCTTCAGCACACCATACGCGCGGGAGACGTGGTGGTTGGTGTCCGCTAAAATAGGGAACTTGACCTCAGGCAAATCGCGCTGCAACCAGGCTTTATGGGAGTGTTCCGAGTCCGTGCTCGCCCCAACAATGGCGGCGTTTAATTTCTTGAAGTCCCCTTCCATCTTCGCAAATCCCCTAATTTCCGTGGGGCAGACGAAGGTGAAGTCGAGGGGGTAGAAGAATAATACGACCCACTTTCCCTTGAAATCTTTCAATCCTACTTTCTTGAAGTCCCCGTTCACGTACGCTTGGGTCATGAAATCGGGTGCTTTTTGTCCAACGATGGTCATTTTTCCAACACCTCTGTTTTTTCCTTATTAGTATATGACGCATGTGAGTTCCAACTTGCTTAAAATAGGAATTGGGGGTTTTTCGCCCATCTTTTTTAAGGGGTTTGGGTGTCCATTCGGGTAAGCAAATGGTTGGGAGATCGATAATCCTATGGCAGAATTAATGAAGGTTAAACAATTGCGCCCGCGCATGGGGAATGTTTTCATTGAGTTGGAAGTGGTTTCTAAGGGAGAACCGCGAGAATTCGCTTCCGCCAAGGGACAAGGAAAGGTCTGCAATGTGGCTGGAAAGGACGAAACCGGGGAAGTTCAGGTCTCCTTGTGGAATGAACAGATTGACCAAGTAAACGAAGGGACGAAAATCCGTATTGAGAACGGGTGGGTCTCCGAGTACAAGGGTCAATTGCAGCTTTCCACGGGAAAGTTTGGCACCTTGCACATTTTGTAAGGTCCACCACCCCCGACCGACTACATAATCGGCGAGGGGATTTAGTGATGTTTATAAAAGATTGGGGAAAATACCCGTAATACTTTCCTATTTGGGAGGGAGAAAAACATATGATATTGAACGAAGTGCCCATCATCCACCTCGACGACGACGGTGAGTTCGAAGGCGGAGATGAGGATAGCGACTCCGATGAAGAATCCGACGAAGACCCCGAATGGGAAGATGAAGAAGAAGACGGGGACGACGACGGAGACGGGGAATCCGATTACGGGGACGACGAATAAATCCTATTCGTCCCCTCTCCCTTATTGGGGAGGGCCCTTCACACAGCACGTTTTTAACGACCTGATTCTTTCCTTTTCTCTATGACCACCGAGAAGATAGTATCTACGCTCACGCAGGGACTCGAAGAGACCCTCACGCGCGAGGACTTGGTGCATGCGGTGGAAAGCAAGATTCCCCTCAAGCATTACATTGGGTTTGAGATCTCCGGACAGCCTCATATTGGCTCGGTCATCCAATCCATGCGTCACATCCAAAATTTCCAGGAAGGCGGCGCTAAGTGTTCGATCTTCCTGGCGGACTGGCATACGTGGATCAATGATAAGTTGGGTGGGGACAAAACCGCGATTCAGGAAGTGGCTAAAGGATACTTTACGGATTGCTTCATGGCCGGGGCCAAGGTCACCGGCACCGATGCGAAAAAAATCGATTGGGTGATGGGGAGTGAATTGTATCACCATCACGATGACTATTGGGAAACCGTCATCGATGTAGCAAAGCACACCACTCTTGCGCGGATGCAGCGGTCCATTACCGTATTAGGTCGTAAGGAAGGGGACAACCTGGATTTCGCGAAGTTAATCTATCCTGCGATGCAGGTGGCCGACATCTACTTTCAACGCATCACTTTAGCCCACGCAGGAATGGATCAGCGCAAAGCGCATGCAGTAATGCGTGAGGTGGCCAACAAGTTGCAGTATCACAAAATAGAACACCACGGGAAGCCTTTTTCTCCTATCGCAGTGCACCACCATTTAGTGATGGGATTGCAGAAGCCCCCCATGTGGCCGATTCCGGAGGGAAAGGTCTCTGAGTTGCGTGCCAGTTTGAAAATGTCCAAGTCCGTCGTGGGGAGCGCCGTGTTCTTGGATGACTCTCCCGAAGAAATCAAGAAGAAGATCGGCGGGGCCTTTTGCGTGGAAAAAGATTTGACGTACAATCCGGTGTTGGATTGGGCCGATTATTTAGTATTCCCCTTCGTCAAAGAATTCAAGATTGAACGACCCGCTAAGTTTGGGGGAAACGTTTCCTACAAAACCTACAAGGAGTTGGAGCAGGACTTCGCGGAAGGAAAGCTTCATCCCATGGATCTCAAATCCGGCCTCGCCTCGGCCTTGACGGATGTATTGGCTCCCGCGCGCAAATACCTTTCCTCGGATAAGGTTCAATCCAACAAGAAAGAGTTTGAAAAGCTCAAAGTGACTCGGTAGTTTTTCGTTCAGGTTTTTATACTCGGGGTTGTTCTTCCGACCATGGGCTACTATTCCGACTTATTGATGCGTCCCAAGCAGGCCATGCAAGAGATGGGGGATCATCCGTCCTTGTTCCGTGCGATTCTCTTTGTTTTATCATCCACTCTCGTGGGGATTGTCGCCTCACTCGTGTTTGTGGGGGCTGTTTTTTGGGACACGGCGTTGGAATTTTTGGTCATTGATGCGATTCGCTGGATTTTGGGAGGGGTTGTTCTTCTCCTGTTGGGGATGATCTTCGCCAAAATTCCTTTGAATGGTGGTTCATTCATGAAGGGGTTGGCGATGCTTTCCCACGTGAATTTCTATGGTTTCTTCATGTTCGTGATTGGCACCCTCTTGCTTCCGGTTGTCACGATACCCAATGCCTTGGAGGCCATGCAGCAGGCCAACGCGGGAATTATTGGTCCGGAGGAATTGAATGAGGTTTTGTTGATGGGTCTTTCCACTAATCTGGTGAATCCCTTATCGATTATTTTCTTTCTCTTGAGTTTACTTTTCTTGCTATATGCGATTTATGGGATGTATCTCGCGGTAAACCAATACCTCAAAACCACCGTGCTCAAGTCCGTGTTGGTGATGATTATTTTGGTGCTCATTCAGAGCTTCTTGTTGTTCACGATTCTCTAGCTAGTTTATTTTGCGCGTGAAGACGTG
Source organism: uncultured archaeon (assembly GCA_964427715.1). Classification (GTDB taxonomy): domain Archaea; phylum Iainarchaeota; class Iainarchaeia; order Iainarchaeales; family VGJJ01; genus VGJJ01. The sequence goes on from CAYRUV010000001.1 coordinate 271,271, forward strand.
CATGATATCTTCTCGCGTGTGTCCCCCTCGGTTATCGGTTGTGGCATCAAAATTATTCTTTTTGAGAATATTCACGAGATTATATTGTTGGCGATAATCATCTTCGTCCATCGTGAATCGGAGTTCTCCCACCTTATTCATTTTGGCTTGTCGAATGAGGGAACGTATGAGGATGTTGTAGACGCGCACATTAATATCGGTTGTATGCATGAACCCTAGATTCCAACGGAGAGTACTGGTTCCTCTGACCTTTAGCATTTCTCTTCCAAACGTAATCTCAGCTATTTTTTTCCCGTCGAGAGTGAAGCGCATGCTATGGGCTCCTGCCGTATCGGCGTTCACAAATTCTCTCCGATAGTTTGGTCGGGGTGTTCCTTTGACGGGTTCACCTCCAATTGGAAACAACAACCCTTGTCGCGGTGTTCCTGGTTTGGGTTCAAAAAAGGGTTTTCTTCGAGAGGGTCGTCCTGGTTTTCGAGGTATCATACAATGACCTCTCCAATCCTCCTTTAAATTCCTTGAGGGGTTAATCCCCTCTATGTCCCTGCGATTATACAACACCATGATTCGCCAGAAGCAGGACTTTTCTCCCGCGAAGAGTAAGATTGGCCTGTACGCGTGCGGTCCTACCGTTTATCAGTATGCGCACATTGGAAACCTCCGACCCTACGTCTCCTGGGATATTCTACATCGGGTGTTGGTGCGGAAAAAGTACACGGTCATACATGTCATGAACATCACGGATGTCGGTCACCTGGTTGGGGACGATGATGTGGGGGAAGACAAGATCGAAAAAACGGCGCGAGAAGAAAAGAAAACCCCGGGGGAAATCGCCGATCATTTCGCGCACGCCTTCCTTAGGGATTTGGACGCCATGCACGTGGAACGGCCGGGGATTATTTGTAAGGCACGCGAACACGTTCCCGAGATGATTAAGCTCATCCAAAAGCTCGAGAAGAAAGGCTTCACCTATCTCACTCCCTCGGGAGTTTATTTCGACACGCAGAAGTTCAAGGGGTATGGAAAGCTCGCGCGTTTGAATCTGGATGAATTGAAGGCGGTTCGAAAGAACGTAGAGCGAGACGATTCCAAGAAGCACCCCGCGGATTTCCGTTTGTGGCAGATTAATCAACCGGGTCACATCCAGCAGTGGGATTCCCCCTGGGGTCGAGGATATCCGGGTTGGCACATCGAGTGTAGTGCGATGTCCATGAAGTATTTGGGGGAGCACTTTGATATTCACACGGGGGGAAACGATCACATTTCCATCCATCATCCCAATGAGATTGCTCAATCCGAGGCCGCGACAGGAAAACCCTTCGTGGATGTGTGGATGCACAATGCGTTCATGCGGGTGGATGGGCAGAAGATGTCGAAGTCGCTCAAGAACACCTACTTGCTGAGTGATTTGTCCAAGAAAGGATTCGATGCGTTGGATTATCGTTACCTCCTCCTCACCGCGCACTATCGTTCGGAGATTAATTTCACGTGGGATAGTTTAGAGGCGGCGCAGAAAACTCGGAAGGGTTGGAATGCATTCATTCAGCGACTGCAAAAATACGATGGTCAAAAGACTTCCGCGGATGCGAAGAATTTCATGGTGAATGAATTCCAAAAGGATAACATCGATCGTATTGAGGGATTCTTGAATGATGATTTGAATACTCCTATGGTTCTGGCCCAACTATTCGAAATACAAAAGGCTGCCAATGGGTACATGGAGCGGAAGGAATTTTCCAAGGCCGACACGCGGAAGATTTTGGAATACTTGAAGGACATAAATGAGGTTCTCGACGTGTTCGACTTCGAGCAGAAAACCCACTCCATTCCTGCGCACGTGCTGAAGCTCGCCCAAGAGCGAGACGAGGCACGCAAGGCCAAGGATTGGAAGAAAGCTGATGCGTTGCGTTCGGCCCTCACCAAGGAAGGGTATACGGTCGTGGACACTTCAGATGGGTTCGAGATCAATCCCTTAGGGTAGGATTTCAACATTACTTTTCCCCTTGCGTATTGTGTCGCACGCACCACGAGGGTTCGTTTATAAGTTCGTTCATTTTCTCCAACTCACCATGGCCGAGTTTACGCTTCTTTTCAACTTAGGGTTCATGGTCATCGCGGCCGCCTTCTCATTGTTCATCGCCCGTGCCCTGAATCAGCCCGCGTTGTTGGGGTATTTGCTCGCCGGAGTCATCATTGGTCCCTTTGGTCTCAATCTTTTGTCGGAGCCTGGGGAAATTGCCATCCTCTCCGAGCTGGGGATTATCTTTCTCTTGTTCACCGTAGGGGCGGAAACCGACTTTTTGAAGTTCATGAAGGCCGGTCCCACGATTCTGCTGGGTGGACTGGCTCAAGTGCTCTTGACGATCATCATTGCCTTCTTCGTGCTGCCTGGGTTGTCGTTTGAGGCCTCCTTGTATGTGGGTCTCGCGCTGGCTCTTTCCTCAACCATCCTGGTCGTCAAAATTCTCCAAGACAAGAAGATCCTCTCCTCCTTACACGGCCAGCTCATGCTGGGTATCCTCTTGGTTCAGGACATTGTGGTCGTGGTGGCCTTGCCCCTGTTGGCTGCCTCCTCCAACCTCAACGTGGACTTCCTCCAATTCCTCGTGCTCAAGGCCTTGCTTTTGATTGCCGTTGTGGCCCTGCTCTCCAAGAAGTTCTTTCCGACCGTATTCCGAATGTCGGCGCAGAATCCCGAGCTGCTCTACCTTACTGCCTTAGCCACGTGTTTTGGTTTCATTGCCCTCGCTTATGCGTTGAATATCTCCCTCGCGATAGGGGCCTTCCTCGCGGGGTTGGCTATTGCCAAGCTCCCTTACAATTTGGAAGCCGTCTCCTCCATTCGGGGTTTGCGTGATTTCTTCGTGATGCTTTTTTTCGTCTCGCTAGGAACTCAATTATCATTTTCCATTGGGGATGTTCCCGTTATCTTCATGGTGAGCTTCATCCTCATGGTGTTGGTCTTCAAGCCCCTCGTCATGTATTCCGTGACCCAGCTCGCCGGGTACGGTTCGGGCATTTCCTCCCGCGTGGCGTTTGGATTAACGCAGATGTCGGAGTTTTCGCTCATCCTATTGTTGCAGGGAAAAGTGGCCGGTGTGATTCCGGGAAACATCTATTCATTCATGCTCCTCGCCGTGGCTGGATCCATGGTGATTAGTCCCTATCTCATGGAGATGGGTCCCCGCTTCCATGAGTGGTTGAAGAAAAAATTCAACATCCGCGTGTTTTCCTTGTTCGATTCATTCTCGCGAAGAATTGATGCGATGCAGGAGATTCCCAACAAGGGATTGAACAACCACGTGATTGTATTGGGGGGCGGCCGCTCTGGAAAGTATGTGGCGCGTGAACTTGCACGCAAGTATCCCATTATTGTCGTGGATCACGATCCCAATATGATTGCCTATTTCCGCGCCAAAGGGGTTCCGGCCGTATTTGGGAATGCGCACAATCCGGAGATCCTCGAAAAGTTGCACGCGGAGCGAGCCAAGATGCTGGTGTGCGCCCTTCCGGATATGGATGAAACTTTATACGTTACGAGTTTCGTCAAGAAGCACTTCCCTAAATTGAAGATTTTCGCCAAGGCAAACTATTACGAGGATGCCTTACATTTGTATAAGGCCGGGGTCGACTATGTCGTGCTCACGGAAATAATTGGTGGATTCGTCTTCTTCGAACATCTCGAGCATTACCTCGAGAAAGGAAGACTCTTGGAAACGCCCAACATGATCAAGCTCAAAGCCAAAGCCTACGAAGAACGCGAAGTCACACACGGCGTGAGAAACCTCTTATAGGGTCTCGAGTTCTATCTTTTCATGAAATTAGATGTTCCATTCTATACGAACACGAATGATGGAAATCAGTGCATGCAGGTTTCAATGCAGGGTGTTCTAGATTACTTCTTGAAGAAAAAGATGGATGTAAATGAACTTGATCGTCTAACAGGAAGAAAAGTCGGATACTGGACGTACACCACCCAAATTGTTGGGGCGCTGTGGGATTTGGGATTGAATGTTAAATGTTATTCGTCAGATCCACTCGAACCGTACTTGCATGATGTGACTACGTTGAAAAAATACATCAAGAAAACATACCCAAATCAAGCTAAAATAGTATTCAAGTTTTCGGATTTCCCGGTTACGATTGCTTTTTCCAAAAAATTAGCGAAGTATCACTTGTTTGAGCAACGAATCTTGTCTTTTTCTGAAATTGAAAAGCACTTGAAGCAAGGACACATTCCTATTTTGCTTATCGACCATTCCGTGCTACGGAAGTCCAAGGTTGGGTATCGCGGGCATTCAGTTATTGTTACTGGATTTACCAAAGACTCGGTCACGTATCATGAATCTGGGCCCAAAGATCCCACTCCTCATTGTCGGGTATCAAAAAAATTGTTCATTCGTGCCTGGAATGCGCCAGGAACAGGGAATGATACCATCATTGTGTACGGAAAAAGAGAAAAAAGTAATTGAAATGCCGGTTTTTAGGCCGACACTTCAATATCTAATCGTTTCTTGAGCTCGCGGTAGCGGTTTCGGATGGTGACTTCGGTCACTCCGGCCACGTTCGCAACCTCTTTCTGGGTTCGGCGTTCGCCTTTCAACAGTCCAGCAATGTAAACAGCTGCGGCGGCGACTCCCGTGGGTCCTCGTCCGGAGATGAGTCCCTTTCCGATGGCATCCTCGAGGATCTTTCGTCCCTCTTCCTGCACTTCACCGGAGAGATTTAACTCTGAGGCGAATCGCGGAATGTAGTGGATCGGATTCGTCAAAGGCACTTCGAGTTTCAATTCGCGAACAAGGAATCGATACGTTCGACCAATTTCCTTCTTCGTTAATCCCGAGGCTTCGGCCATCTCGTTCAGGGTTCGAGGAACCTGGTAGGTTCGGCAGACGGTGTACAAGACAGCAGCCACCACGGCTTCGATCAATCGTCCGCGGATCAATCCCTTCTTGACGGTTTTACGATACAAGAGAGCGGCGGCTTCAACCAACTGCTCGGGGATGTTCAAGTACGAGGCGACTCGGCGAAGTTCCGTCAAGGCAATCGAGAGATTGCGCTGCATGGAGCTTGAAATCGAGGCTCGCTTGTGCCATTTGATTAAGCGATACATCTGGGCTTTGCTTTTCGAGGAAAGTTTGTTTCCGCGAGCATCGGCTCCGCGTCGATCAATAACGGTGACAAGTCCTTTGTTGAGCTTGACATACTTCATGGGACTCCCTGTGCGGGCGACATCTTCGAATCCGTCGGAGTCGAAGCTTCTCCATTCTTTCCCAAAATCCATTTCATCTTCAGAGACGATGAGTCCGCACTGCTGGCAGACGATTTCTCCTTTCTCCGAATCTTTGCGCAGCTTGGTGCTTCCGCATTCAGGACAGACATTACCAGCCATGGATGTACCACCTTCTCCTCGAATGACCCATTGGGAGCGAGGCACAACGGGGATAGGATTGACCCTAAATAGTGTGTTGCGCGACCCAACCACGAATCGTTATACCTAATTCCTGTCGAAGTTATATATAAGGACGATTGTTTTATTTATAAATAAGGCAATGATTCCCTTTAATTTGAGCCTGTTTGAGAAGAAATTCCACAGCCCACCCCTTCTTCAGCCGGATGGGTAGGGAAGGATGAAATGGCCCCCTTTCGAGGGGGTAACTAAAAATTATTTACTGGGCCTTGGCTTCTTTTTTCTTAGGGGCAGGTTTTGCCTTAGAAACGGCCTTGGTCTTCTTTTCTTTCTCGACGGGCTTCTCGGCCAAAATCGCAGAGACAGCTCCGGCTTGTCCGGGTCGGTTGGTTACGCGAGCGAACATCTTGCTTCCGTTCTTCTCAACTTCGAGCAATGTTCCCTTCGTGATGATGTTTCGTCGTACATACAATCGGTTGGCTTGGTTTTCGTGCACCCAGATGATCTTCATCTTTTCGGTTTTCTTCGTGGAAGGGTTGGTGACATTGGCCATGTCGGCCTTTCGCAGCTTGGTTTTCTGCGTGGATCCGCGTCCCTTGACGATCTTTGCCTCTCGTGCTTCGTTGAGCGTGGTCTCGGCAAATTCTCCTCCTTTAGAGTTGAGGTACTTGCTGGCTCGGTTGCGGCTGTTCCGGATTCCTCCGGAGGCTCGACGGAAGCTCTTTTCGTGCCAAAGGGTCATTGTTCATTCCATCCTATCGGTTATTATTGACCATCGCGCTGTTGGTTCAAATGAAACCCTGGTTGGGCTCATTTGAATTGCCGCTGGTACGCGTTTCCAGGTGGGAAATCCTTTTCCTCTCCGGAACGCGGGATAGGAAAAGCGCCTTGGACACGCTTAAAAAGATATCCCCCTCGGGGGGGTTCTTCCAGGTCCTTTCCCCCTCGAGCATCGGATCCCAGGCTCATTTGGCCTGGACGGCCTATTCGACCTTTCTCTCCCTTGAAACGGGTAAAGCGCACTATTCCAAGCCCGAGTTGGAATTTCTCGTACGATTGGCGGGTGTTTCGCAGGTCGAAAAAGCCCTCCCCATAGTAGGAGTTACTCCCTCCACGGAGGAAGTAGTGGTGATTTGGGCCGGTCCTGCGGGAAAGATGAAATCCTCCACATTTGAAAAAGAATTGAAGAAGTGGGGATTGAAGCCCAAGCACCTAAAATTAGGCGAATCCATCTACCCTCCTTCGAGTTGGTCGCTGGGGAAAGAAAACTTCGCGATTGAGAAGAGTGCGCTGGTGGAATAATTCACGGACGTTGAATATCATGAATACTCATTCTCGCTTCCAATTGTTCGCCCATCCTATACTCGTCATTCTGTTACTCTTCTTGCTCGCCGTGGTGGTGCGTTCGATTCCATTGCAATTTGATGGATCATTTGATCCGGACTCTCACTTTCACGCGCGCCTGAGCAATGACATCGCGCGTACGCATGAAATACCCACGTGGGATTCCCTTTCGTTGCAGGGGCGAGTATATTCGTATCCCCCCGTGTTGCATGTTCTCACCGGAATCCTTTCCCTGGTGACTGGACAGGACTCCTTGATCGTGTTGAAGTTCCTCGGGATACTCATTGGGGCGTTAATGGTGATTTCCGTTTTCTTGCTCGCATTTTCTCTTTCTCGTTCGGTCTCTTTGGCATCCTGGGCGGGTTTCTTCGCTTCGCTTTCTATTATGGGTATCTGGCGCACGTCCGGATTCACGCGTCCAGATGGGTTGGCGTTGATGCTGATTCCGTTCTTACTGTATTTATGGATCACCCAGCGTTCCAAGCTTGCCACGGTGTTGAGCATTGGAATGGTGTTGCTTCATCCCCTCTCTGCAGTGGTGTATGCCGCCACATTGGGCGTGTATTTTCTCGTTTCGCTGGTGGAACGCAAACGCGTATCATTTTGGATTCCCATTGCACTTGTGGGAATGCTTATCACATTCTTCCTGTGGGTCTTCTCAATAGGTCTCCCGCTCTCCAACTATGCCTCGCACGTCTCATTGGAGGCAAGCGAGCTGACGAAGTTCTGGCTATTGGGTTTGATTTTGTTCTTCCCCCTCTCCTGGGCGTTCAATTTTGTTGGGGCGTGGAAGGCGAAGCTTCCAACGGTGTTAATCGTGTGGGTCGCTCTCACGTTAGGAATTGGTTCACTAGGAATGCGCTTGGCGATTTACATGATTCCGTTTTTGGGAATTCTAGGTGCGTACGGAATCACACACCTCATCCAAACATTCCGCGCGCAGAAGATATTCCTTCCCGCATTGAGCGTGTTTGTGATTATTCTCGGCTTGGCGACGGTGTATTTGTCGATGAATGGGGTGAATCCCTATTACAGCCCTGCGGAGCGTGTAACGATTGATCACTTGGGACAGAATGCCATTCCCGGCTCCTCCGTGTTGGCGATTTGGGATCAGGGACACGTCCTCGCGTACTATACGGGTCTTCCTCAGGTCGTGGATGGGTACTTTGAGTTCGCGCATGAGCTGGATGAACGGGTGCGGGTATCGAAGCAGTTTCTCCAATCCACCTCGTGTGAGGACTTTGTGGATTCCATGGATGAATTCAACGCGCGCTACTATTACATCTCGCATGGAGAGTTGCATGCGGAATACACGAAGTATGGTTTCCTAGGTTTGGAGTCATGTCCTCCGATGAGAATTCTCTTTTCCTCGGATGATGCGCGCATCTATGAGCGCGTGCCGGGTGTTTCGTTTTCAAAGAGCAATTAATCAAACGCCACATCTTCGGCATCTTCATTCTTTTTGGAATCTGTGCTTGTTTTTTCTTCGTTGAGCGCAGGATCCTCAAGCGCTTCCACTAAATCATGAGCGTCCATCTGGACGTGTTTGGTTTGAGGGTCGTATTTGCTTCGTATCACCTTGTGCAAGGCCTGGGCTTTCTTGGGTCCGATGTTGGCGACCTCTTGGAGTTCTTTTTCATCCGCATTCATGATGTTCTGAATTGTTCCAAAGTGCTTGAGGAGTTCCAGCGCGGCGCCGGGGCCAATGTTAGGCAATCCTTCCACCAAGAATCGTTGTTGTTCATGCAAAGAGAGTCCTTTTCGTCCCATGCGTAGTCGTATCTCGGAGTTTTTCCCAAGTTGTTCTTTCTTGGCAATGCTATACACGAACTTCGCACTTTCTTTGGCATCTTTGGTGAATAGAATAGGGATGCGGTAGGTGACGGCGATCGTGGACATCATTCCGATGATGGCATTCTCGTGCACATTGCGGAGTGTGAACAAATCCGCCGGGTTTCCTTCCAATAACATTACAGGTCGTGCGTAGGCGTTGCTCATATTGAGCAGTTGTCCCATCAGTCGTCCGTCAATTAAGCTTTGCAAGAAGTCTTCCACGGTTTTTCGTTCGATGACCACGTCCGGGCCCACGACGAAGTCTCCGACTTCCAATACTTTTGCCTGCACGTTCACATCATGGTAAAATGAAAGCTCGCGCATTACCGCCGAGGCTTGTTCGCGTGTGTCGGCGAACACATAGATTTTCTCTGGAGCGGCGCCGAATACTCCCAGGGTGGATTGCTTTCCATCCGTGTCGTGGGCATTAGAGGAAATAGGCGAGGAGGGATTCGTGTGCACGGCGGTGGGAATAGAAGACAATCTTCGAAGCGTGTCGTGCATGTTCTTTTCTTTTCGTTTCGAGGACCAATACATGGCTTCATCCATGGTCTTCTCGGCCATGAGAATGATGACCTTTCCAGCGTTCTTTCGTCCGGTTCGTCCCCTGCGTTGGATGAGTCGGATTTCACTCGGGACGGGTTCGTAGAACACGACCAAATCCACGGAAGGAATGTCTAGTCCTTCCTCCGCAACCGAGGAGGCTACCAACACGTTGTATTTCCCTTCTCGAAACTCTTCCAGGAGGCCGATCTGTTCTTTTTGGGAGAGTCCCTTGTCCGTATCGGATTTGGTTGCCTGTCCAATGAATCGTGCGGCGTGGATTCCTTCATGTTTGTTCAGCGTGTCCGTGACGCGCGATACCGAATCGCGGTAGTGGTTGAATACAAGCACGCGGGATTCAGGGTTGTTAGCAAATTGTTCCGTGAGGATGCTCACGATTTCCTTCATCTTTGGATGTTCCGTCTCATTGGCGGTCATCTTAGCCGTTAGTTTGAGTGCTTCGATGATGGCTGGGTGTTCCGCAATGAGCTTGGCGGCTTTTGGACTTCCCGCCTGCTTGCTGGAGGCATTCATTTTGTCCAAGTACGTATGCAAGGCATGGATTCCTTGACTTTCCAAGAGTGTAATCGCATGCGAGACCTTTAACACGGCCGCGGCTTTGGATACGGCTTGGTATAGTTGGGGTTTGGTCGGGCCGTACTGCATCATATCCTGTCTCAGACGCACTTGCAACTCCAATAAGTCTTGTCTTCGCAAATAAGTCGCGTGCATGTTGCGTGCGTATCCTATTTTCTTGAAGTAATTCAGTTGATCATGTAAGAAAAGGAGAAATTGTTGTTTGATGTCGTGAAATTCATTGGGAAGTTTGACCTTTCTCCACTCCACTTGGATGTCATTCAGGTAGGGTTTAACGTCCGCATCGTCTAATGTTTTGACCACGATGTGTTGGATGTACAAATTTTTACAAATATCCTGGACTTCTTCCTCCGTGGATCCCGGGGAAGCTGTGAGTGCGAGGATTCGCTTGGTGGCGGTGGCAGCCTGCGTGTATTTTTGGGCGAGGAACACGTAGGCGTATTCTTTCACGGCGCGGTGCGCTTCGTCGAAGATGACGAGTTGAACATCGTTGAGGTTCATTTTTCCCGTGAGGATGTCATTCTCGATGGTTTGGGGAGTCGCCGCAATGATGGTGGATTCGTTCCATATCTCGGCGCGCGTCTCGGGGGATAATGCTCCGGTCAGCACGGCCACGCTTTCCGGGAGGATTTTCAAAAACTCCCTCATGCGGGTTTGGTGTTGAACGGCTAGAGGTTTGGTGGGGGCGAGAAATAGGATCTTCTTCTCCGGGTGCTTCTCGAGCATGCGCGCGGAGAGGAGGGCAGCGATGACGGTTTTACCTAATGCAGTAGGGGCTACAACGAGGGTGTTGCCCTTCTCTTCGATTTGGGCCACGATGACCTCTTGGTATAATCGTCGCTCCACCGTATTCGGCTTGAGTAGTTTGTGCGAGATATACTCGGTCATAGGAGAATAGGCGCCCTTCCCTGTATTTTAAATCCATCAATACCTCTCCGCCGGAAAAAATGAGTGATATGGGCTCTATTCGCCATTTTAGTCTATTTTTGGTTTCTTTTCGGAAAACGGGGCTTCAATCAGGTTTATATTTTCCACCCACACCCAATAGTACTATCCCACATAACGTGGGGGTTGGGAATTAGGTAAAAGAGGTTGGGAAACAGTATGGCTGAATTGCCCCTAGCGGCCGTTGACCGCATCATTCGAAAGGCCACCGGTATTCGCGTCTCGGAAGAGGCGGCGAAGGTACTAGCGGATCACTTGGAAGAGATTGGATTGACCCTCTCACGAGAAGCCTCAGTATTTGCCAAGCACGCCAACCGCAAAACCATCACGGGTGCGGACATTCGATTGGCGATTAAGAAATAACGACTTATTTTTCCATTACAGTGATGTGCAGATATTGAGTTTGAAGTCTTTTCGAATTGCGGGGCCCTGCGGGACTAATACTCCAGTAGACTGGAATCCGCTTCCATATACTTCCCGACCATCTGTGTCGGCTTTGATTAGGTAATATTGGCCCGGTTCCAGGCGGGCTTGATATTTTCCATCTTTAACGCTTATTTTATCACTTTCTTCCATAAACTGTTTCCTTTTGTCGCTATTCGAAGGCGAGGGATCAATTTTAGTGAGGTCAATCTCTTTCACAAAAACAACATTTCCAGTAAATGTTGAATAACTAAAAAATTGAATTCCTCCTGATGGGAAACAATCTCCTTCTCTATATTCGATAATTCCATATGCCCCAGTTCCATCTGATAGGGGGGTTGGTGCATTGACAAAAAAATTCCAGATAAGCGCAACAAAGATAATGGCTAAAATTCCAATAATTATTTTCTTCATGACCTTAGAATCCATCTGGAATATTTAATGAAATGCTCAATGGGACTTGGTTATTTCACGGCTTCGCTGAAAATTTGACAATTTCCACATCAAAGTGCAGGGTCTTTCCTGCGAGCGGGTGGTTGAAGTCGATCTTCACGGTTAGCGTGTCAGCGTTCACTGCGATGATTTTTCCTTGTCCGGCAGAGGAGTTCACGGTGATTCCCGGCACGACGGGGATGTTGGCGTCGATGAGCTGCTGCTTGGGGACTTCAATCACACTGTCTTCTTTGTAGATTCCATACGCCATTTCGGGTGAAATATCAATGGTCTTCTTCTCTCCGACTTTCATTCCAATTAGTCCCTGATCAAATCCAGGAATGAGTCCGCCGACTCCGACTTGGAATGTCGCGGGGTTTCCTTCCGAGGTTTGGTCGAAGATGGTTCCATCGTCGAGGGTTCCCTTGTAGTAAAGCGTAACGTAGTTTCCGGGTGCAATTGAATCTCCCACGATGGTGTCCCCCAATAGGTTGCTGGAATCCGCCTGGGCTTTGGAGGGAAGTTCCGTGCACCCTGCGAGTGCGAGGATGAGAATGAGTCCGAGTCCCAAAATCAGGCGGTTCATGCTACTTCAAAACGCCCATCCGTTTTTAAGGGGGATTATTTTTCCGAGGAAAATCGCGCATCCAGGAATAGCTTGACTAACTGGTAGGTTTGTTTGGGAGACATCCCGTCGTTGTGCAGCACCAAATCGAACGGATGCAGATCCGTGCCGAATTGAATCCCATACAATTCCTTCCATATTTTTCGTTCTGTGTTTGAGCGAATCTGGGCTTGCTTTCTCACTTCTTTCAGGGATAATTTTCCCCGTTCGGCCACGCGCCTCATTCGTTCCGGCTCGCTGGCGCCGAGCCATATTCGGATGGCCTTTCCTTTGTACATCCAGGGCATGAGTCGTGCGTCCGTGATGGCGTGCGGGTGTTCGCGTAGAAATTTCAGTAATCGCCTATCTACTTCCTTATCAATTGTGTGTTGGTGGGCACGCAGGGCCATTCCTTTTTTCCCTTCCTTGGTTTCCCAAAAACCATCTTCTATTTTCCTGGTTGAGTGAAGTTTGAGTTTTTCTTCCACTAACTGCTTGTGGATTTGGGATCCCGACATGTAGGTTCGTTTGAAGTGCTTGGCGAGGTGGTGCGCGAGCGTGCTTTTTCCACTTCCTATTTCTCCCGAGATAAGGATGGGATACGGTTTGTGTTTCATGGGAGGACCATCACGATGATTGTGCACACGAGTGCGGCGCCGATTCCCCAATACAGTATTTCACTTGCTACTTTTTCAACTTCCCTGGAATGGTGAGGCGTAACTTGAGTGTTTTTTTTCATTCTAATCCACCTCGACTATTTTTTGATGCGCATTCCACACGCATACTTTTCGTTCGGCTTGCAATAGGGAGATGAATCCTCCCGCGAAGAAGGGGAACACGATGATGCGATAAATCAGGGGGGTGTGGTTGGCCATGAAGTATCCCGTGAGGAGCCCGGCCATTATCACGAGGATGTATCCAATCCACCGTCTCCTCTGCTGGGCTTTGGGTCCGATGTTGCATGGGTCCATTCTTCTTTCAGTTTTTCCGACAATAAAAAAGGGTGCATTTTTAGGGGAGGTTTTCGTAGGGGCTAGTATGACGGATTGGAGCGCACGCATTAATGGTTCAGACGGAACTCCCTTCCAGAAGAAAGTGTGGAGGGCCATGGCTCGTATTCCTCGAGGGAAGATCTCCACGTATGGGTTAGTGGCGCGTGCGATTGGGAATCCTAAGGCGGTGCGGGCCGTAGGGTTTGCGTGTAATCAGAATCCATTCGCGCCCGATGTTCCCTGTCATCGTAATGTTTCTTCGGATGGAAAGTTGGGGGGATATGCGCATGGTCCCGCGAAAAAGATTGCTTTGTTGAAAAAAGAAGGGATTCAAATTCAAGGGGGGCGCGTGAAAGAGTTTGTGTCGGTTCTTTTCACTTTTTAGTTTGATTTATTTTTTCTCCGTGAACAATGCGAGGAGATTTTTCTTCAATTGGTGATTGGTCGGGACTAATTTATCGGCGAGTTTGTATTTGGACGCCACCGCTTGCACGGTGGTGGGCTTTTCTGGAACCAATAAAATGGTTTTCACATGCTTGGCCATGTCAATGTCTCCGTATGAGTCGGTAATGAGTACGGTCTGGTTCATCGTGAAGGGCCACTTTTTCTCCTTGCATAATTCTTTGATGGCTGAGAGTTTGGTTTGGCATTTGGTTCCGCGGATAGTTCCATTCTTGAGTCCGAGGATTTTTTTCACGCCGGTCATTTTTCCTTTCGTATCAAAGGAAAGTTGGGTCCCGATCACCGCATCAAAGGCAAATCCATAATCATTGCGTATTTTTTCATTGGCCATGCGTGCAAACTCTGCGGAGGACAACGTGGCGAGTACGATTTTGAGGTTGTGTTGTTTTTTCAAGTCAGCCAGGGCGTGAATGAGTTCCACTCGCAGGGAGGGCCACATGGTGTGCATGACCTTCTGGATGTCTTTCTTGGTGAGTCCCCTGTATTGTAAGAGGCGATTTCCATCCAAAATAGTTTCTTCCACGGTGGTAGTGCCGGCGGAGAGTTTGTGAAGTATTCCCTCATACAGAACATCCCCTATCGTGGAGTGGTCGATTTTGTCCGGGTACGCGTATCGTAGTCCCATGTGTCCCGCGTCCCCGTCGAAGAGCGTTCCATCCATGTCCACCACAACCAATGAAACTTTGTTGAACCAATATCGCGGTCGCAGGGCTTGTCGTTTGAGCTTGAACACGAGTGAGTTGCGGAGGAATCCTCCTAATACTTTGGCTTTTCCCACGTGTTTTCGAATCGATTTGGTGATTTGCATGTTCATTCGCTCCTGGGCGCGATGATTTCCATCACCTGAGCGGGTTTTCCTTTTGGATTGAACTTGTTGGGTTTGGAAAATAAATGGAGTGCATCATTAAGGGTCTCCATTCGATCGGTGGGTCCTACTCGGTGCATAATGAGGGGTTCTCCTCCCTGATATCCCACGACTATCCCTACATGGGTGTAGGGAATCCCTTGCTCATTATGGGAGGATCCTGGATTGAATATTCCAACCATGTGTCCTACGGAAGGGCTGGGCATTCTGGTTTGTGGAGACTGCGGGTCTCTCTTCCATATGCTTCGGTTTCGCTGTGAAAGCTCCCACGCATTGCCCGGGACATAGGCTTTCCAAAATATGCGTTCGGCCACTAATCGTGCGTAGAGCGAGCAATAGTCTCCCTTTTCGGGGATTTCTCTGGGTGAAAAATGTTCAGGCTGGGTTGGTGTGCGTTGGACTCCGGGTGGAATTCCTTTTTTTTGCTTAATGGAATGAACCACTGCTTGGTAATTTCGGTTGACCTGGTATTCGCGATATTTTTGAATCGCGCGGGGGCCAGCTGTGATGGCGCCTATTCCAATGGCGCTGGCTGCGAGTATTCCTGCCGTAATTTTTTGCCATCGCTTCCATCGTTTTTTGGGTGCCATGGAGAACCCGGCGTGTTTTCCTTTATATTAGATGGTGGGCTTGTGGCCGCTTTCTTTCAGGACCATCATGGTTTGCGTCGCGCCGATTCCATCAATCTTACGTAAACGGACGGTGATGAGGTCGTTCAATTCATCTAAATCTTTCACGCGCACGCGGGCCATTAAATCCGCGGTTCCCGTGATGATGTATGCTTCTTCCACCGCATCGAATTTTTTCAGCTCTTCCAGTATTTCTTGCTGGTAGACTTTCTTTCCGCTCGGTAAAACGTTCATGGCTTCCACCAGGATGAATGATTCGATGGGCCTCCCAATCTTTACATAATCGATTTTGGCCTCGTATCGAGTGATGACTTTTAATTCTTCAAATCTCTTAAGGCGGTGGTGCAAGGTTGAGAGGGGGATGTGGAGCTTCTTGGCGATGTTCTGGAGAGGCACTTTCGCCTCCCACAATATGGCGTTCAAAATGCCCTTATCGACCGAATCCAATTCCATATTGGAAATTTTCCAACGTTTTGTTTATAATGTTGTCTTTTTTCACTAATTTTGCCTCTTTCTGGAAGAAATGTATTTATATCGGGGTCCAAGTATTGAATGCACTGGGATAGGCTCATGGGATGGGAAAACGTTCCTTGAGAGGAGGACCCCTCAAAAGAATGGTGTGTGAATTGGCTCAGTCGATCCGCGCTGTACCATCCGCGGGTTGACACTATTACGCTGGACCGGGAACGCGCAGGAGCTAGGACCTGCGCCTCCCCTTCCGCTGACTTTTTTTGGGGTTGTTTTTTCCTGCTTCCTTCTTAAACCTCTAATCTCTTCTTCCCGCATGGCCAACAAGGGTTCATGGGCACCAATTGTTTTTCTTGCGCTCATCGGAAGTATCACGCTTATTCCGATTATTTTCCCTGAGATTTCAACCCCGGTCGCGTTGTGGATCCAGGAGAATGTTCATCGTTTTGGGGCGTGGGGTCCGATTGCCCTGGTGGGGTTGATGGTGCTCGCTACTATTTTTTCCCCCATCCCCAATTCACTCATCACGTTGGCAATTGGTGCGACGTATGGTCCGTTATGGGGTTCCGTCATCGCGATTGTGGGTGCGTTTCTCGCGGCCATGCTGGCGTTTTATTTGAGTAAGAAGTTCGGCTCCAGTTTTGTGGAGAAATACATCCCCCACACGCATATGATTCATGATTTTTTCAAAGAGAATGCGTTCTTTACTATTTTCATCCTGCGCATCATCCCGTCGATTTCTTTTGATATGGTGTCCTACGGCGCGGGTCTCACGAGCATGTCCTATCGAACGTTTGCCCTCGCCACCTTATTGGGTATTCTTCCGGGAACCATCTCCATTGTGTTGGTCGGAGCCGGCTTGACATTCGATTCGGGTCTTTCGTGGATTGGAATTGGACTCTATGCCCTGCTCATTGTGGGTGGAGTCATTATCGCGCAGCGCATGAATGTGTTTGATGGGGAAAACAAATCTGAACCCGTGAAAGAGAAGCGTAAAGGGATTCAGAAGAAGAAAAAATAGGACCAACCATTCTCTAATTACGCCCTGGGAAGGATTTGAACCTTCGACCTACCGGTTAACAGCCGGGCGCTCT
>CAYRUV010000002.1:0-291 GCA_964427715.1 uncultured archaeon
CACCGTGTGCTGGTTACGTGGGGAGATGCTGGAGCGAAAAAAAGAGAATGGACGAATGGCGATTGTGGTGTTTGACGTTCACGGAGAGTACACCAACTTCGCGGAACCCATCACCGATGGAAAATTCACCGATTATTCCGGACGCACAAGACTTATTCGCGCACGCGACCTCAAGATTGGGGTTCCTAAGATTAGTGCGGGAATGTTCAACGGACTCATACCCAATGCGTCCCCGGCGCAAAAGAGAGAATTGGCTAAAGCGATTCAGTCTTTGCAGCAAAAAATGAAAGG
>CAYRUV010000002.1:341-220141 GCA_964427715.1 uncultured archaeon
CTCCTCCAAAGAGGCCAAGGACAGCGTGATTACTGCGTTAATCGGATGGATCCACGAGCTGGATAATCTGCGCCTTTTTGGAAAGGCCGACAATCCTGCACTCATGGACTTGATTCAGCCTGGCATCCTCACCGTTATTGACTTGAGTGATGTGATTCAGCAGCACAAGAAGCAAGTCATTGTGGGGTATCTCACGCAGCGCATTTTCAACGAGCGCAGAAACAAACAGATTCCTCCCACCGTGATTGTGTTGGAAGAAGCGCACAACTTTATCCCTCAACAGTCTTCCAAGAATGAAACCTCGGCCAAAGGAATCATGCGAACCATCGCTCGTGAAGGAAGAAAGTTTGGCGTGAGCTTGTGCTTAATCTCCCCCCGACCGATTCAACTCGACACCACCACCCTGTCGCAGTGCAACACGCAACTCCTATTGCGAATCACTAATCCGTATGACATCAAGCACATTGGGGAGAGCGCCGAAGGACTCTCCACGGAATCCCTTGGGATGCTCACCTCGTTGAAAGTAGGAGAAGGATTGATGATTGGAGAAGCCGTGCACGCCCCCACATTCTTCAAAGTCCGCCAGCGGAAGTCTCAACCCTCTCGACACGAAGGAAGCCTGGAAATGGCCTCGATTGCCTTCGAAAATGACTCGGAAAGGAATAGGAAAGAGACGGAAGATTTGCTCTAGATGCGCATCGCAATGCGCTTGATGGGAGAAGAAAGATACTTCTCGGGAAACTGCAACTGTTTCACGGCCCGACGATAATGCTCGCGAGCAATGGCCTGATCTCGGAGGGACGGAACCGTAATGCTCGCCCCGCGCTTCTGCCACCACTTCCATAATACTTCGGTAGGAGTGTCTCCAAAAACGCCTACGACACCCTGGGCTTTCCATTTGGGAATCAACCCTTGAACCTGCCGCAAGGCAGCATCCATCTCACGGGCAGACTTAGGGAAAAAATGCAACTCAATGACTTTTTCGCCCCGCCTAAAATTCCCACCGAAAGAGACAGGGGATCCCACGGTGCGCACGAAAGAGTGGAACGAGGGGGCGAACGTATTGGCCCTGCGAGCCATTACGTGCTGCATCCGCAAGGAGGCCAATTCTAATCGTCTACGACGACGAAGGAGGGTTGATTGAACACGCATTTTAGTTTCACCCCTTCGCCCTTGAAAAAAGAATCACTTGGTTAGCTTCCGGACGACGAGTGACCCGTTGGTAAAATCAAAATCGATGAGTCCTCGAGCCCGTGCCCTCGTTAATGAGTCCAAAAACATCTGATTGAGGGGAGTGTCCCACTTTCCTGAAAAATGAATATTACTCACATATAGTTCCCCTCCTTGACGAAGAAAAGGGAGATATTTCTTCAAGAGGATGTGGAGAAACACCGCATCGGTGGGAAATTGACCCCGGGCTATTTCCCTCTCCTGGCGAGAAAGATTACGCATGATATAGCGTTGGGTTTCCCTATTTGAGGAGGAGATTTCCGTGAAAAAAGATTCAGGAATAATGATCTTATCGAAGATCGCCACTCCTCGAAAAGGAGGGAAAAATAGATTCCCATTGACGCGACGATATTGATCGTATTCTTTTTTGGGGATGCGTGGGTAGCGCGGGACTTCCCATTTCCCCCCATAGGCCAGGTCCATGAGGACATAATTCTTGGGCTTGACGGGAGAGTGACTCATAATATAATGAGCGAGACGACCATCGGATGCGCCTACTTCCAATACCCGTGAATCCGACGTGAGGGAATTGAAAAACCGGCGGCGCTTCCACTTGAATACCCGGCCGTGATACAGCGGGGTGAAATGGGCGAAATGATCCCCCGTCCATTGATAGGATTTTCGAGGCTCCTTGTGCACGAGCGTGCGCGAGACGTCCTTGATCGGGCGAGGCTTGACCATTCTTTCCACTCGAAGAAGAAATATATAATCGGAACCAACGGCGGAATGGGGCAGGAGATGGGATATAGCGTGGGCAAACCCAACAAGACCAGGTATGACTCCCAATACCTTCAGTCTAGTGTCAGTTTCCACACGCGAGGAAAAGCGCGGGGTGGATGTCACCTTTTCCAACGAACAGCGGAAGCAGCTGAAATTCTATCCATTCTTTCCATCCTTCTACCTCCCCCACACTTCCACTAATGCGTTTGAGAAACTCCTCAATGAGCACATTGAGGAACGCCACCAACTCGTATCTCACTCCAAAAGCGTGCAAGTGATTGCTGGAACGTGGGAGGATCTCAAGAAAATTGCCCATCAAATTCATCAACTCACGAACTATTTCCCTTCCCTCATCGAACCAGAGAGACAATTCTTGCTTACGCAAAAATGGAAGTACTTCCAATCCTTTGATGTGCACCTTTCCCCTCTACAAGAGGCATTCCGTGAAACGAAAGTAGAAGGGATGGCCGAAGGGGTGTTGAAAACACTCAAGCAGGTCCATGTGCACAACCCCTCTCTGGAAAACCAACTCGCCAAGCGAATGGTCTTGTCTCACGAATTAGGGATTCCCCTCTCGGATGTGGATGAATTGACCCCCGAGATGCAAATGGAGACACTTTTGGAGAACCATTTCTTCACCCTTCACCTTGCGGCCCCTCTTCACCGAGGAGAAAAGCTGGATCGAGGGAATTGGAACGTGGAGCAGCGCACACGTTCAACCATGCACACGTGGAGCATGTCCACGGAAGGAGAAGGTAGATGTGCATGTTGCGTCCCCACCTCACTCGCCGAGGCCCACGTGCAAGGAGGAAGCGAAATTGAATGTGTCGTGGAGCAAGACGGCGTGTACATTCATACGTTGGATGAGAAACGAAGCCAAGCATTTCACGATACACACCCACAAAAAGAAAAGCGATTTGCTCGCGCCCGAGAATGGGGACTCCACATCATTCCCATCGGCCCATTATGGAGAGGAGAGAAAATCACTCTTGCATTGAACGAAGCCAAGCAGGCGCACGAACAAGGATTAGTGCGCATGAACTTCTCCGCGGAAAAAATGCGATGGAGCTGCCGAAAAACAGGGCTAGCATTATCCCAGCTGCAGGCTCAACTTACCCAGCGTGAACATTTTCATTCCGCTCAACAAAATGCACTGATTCAACCCTACTTGAACCAGTACCAGCTAGCCTACACCCTGCATACTCCGAAAGAACCCCTGGTGAACATCCACTCCATCGGGGGAAAACTTTACCGGGAATGGGGGGATAAGCTACCCCTCCACCTCCAAACCGGGGAAACCTCCTGGAGGGACGCCCACATGATCCCCCAGTGGAAAGCCTCCCTCGAATAGGGGTTTAGGACCCCTTCCCTAGGGGAATAGGCCCCCCTCAGAGGCGCCTTTTTATAGCTTTCTTCGGGACTTTTGAGTATGACGACCATGATGACCCGATTCGAGAAGACCCGCATTGTGGGAGCCCGCGCATTGCAATTGGCCTTTGGCGCCCCCGCTCTTACGGACAGCAAGAAAATGATCTCTCCGTACGATTTGGCTCGAAAAGAATTCGACGAAAAAGTCATCCCTTTGTCCGTTATCCGAAACCTGCCGAATGGGCAGCACATTCGAATTGAGGTGAATTAAACATGGGTAAGTCCGTCCCTAAGGGAATCAAAAGCAAGGCCACCATCATCATGAAGGAAATGCCTGAATCCTTTTCTGAAAAGTTTGACACGAACAAGAAAAGCATCGTCGAACTCAAATTGCCCTTCTCCAAGTGGACCACCAACGTGATGGCTGGATTCATCACGCGACACCAGAAGAAGATTATCAAGGCTAAGTTGAAGGAAGAAGAGGCCAAGCAGAAGAAAGAGGCCGTCATGAAAGACGCCCCCGACATGGCCCCGATCGCCAAGCGCGAACGAAAGCCCCGCGTCATGAAAGAAAAAGCTGAAGACGCACCCGCGGCAGAAGAAGCCCCTACCGTTCAGTAAGGGAAATTTTTCCTTTACTCCACCCGCGTTCCCAAATCCACCATCTTACTCACCGGAGTGGTGGCGCCGTCTTCATTCTTGTTACGCTCTAATACATACAACGAACCCGTGGCTGCTTTTTCTATTTCCGGAGCGTGCGTAATCACGAAAACCTGATCAACCAAACCGGGCAATCGTTCACGCAACATCGACGAAAGTGAATTCACCGATTTGATGTCCAGGTTGTGCGTCGGCTCATCGAGAATAATCCAGCTTAGCTGACGTGTAAGCACGAACGCCACGGCCATACGCAAGGCCAGAGCAGCTGCACTACGTTCTCCCCCGGAAAGAGAAGACTCGGCTTCGACCCAGCCTCCGCGTATCTCACGCACCGAAAGCACGTAATCATTATCCTGGACTTGTAACTTTGCGAGGGTGAAATCCTGATATGGATACAAGGCCGGCCACAATTCCATAAGAGCGGCATTGATGGCCTCCACCACACCCTCTCGTAATTGCTGTTGCGTCTCAATGAGTGCATTGGCAAACACACCCAGTCCTTCCTCAATGTCTGAATACTGGGTGAGTTTGGTCGAAAGAGTGTCCTTCTGCGCCACCAAGGATTCCACCGACTTCACACGCTCAATTAACTCCCCTTCCACCTGAATCAACAAATCCCTTTCTCGTTCAAGGGCGTTCCATTCCGACTCAAAGCGCGACCATTCGGCGTTAATCGCATCCAACTTTCCTCGCACATCCCCTACGTGGGCGAGGTCCTTTTCTCCACTCTCAACTTGTACGCAGAGGCGATCAAATTCCTTTTTGACGGTAAACATCTCGATACATTTGTCTACGTGCACCCCCTGCGTGCGCAACGCATCCAAATCCCCTTCCGAAACAGGCTGGCCCAACACGGTTACTGCTTTCTCGGCATGCTCTAATTCTAATTTGGCCCGATCCACCTCCGCAAGGAGGGAAGAACCCTCTTGGATTCGCACGCGCAACGATTCCTGCTCCAATAACACAGGATCCAATCCCTTCAGCACTAACTCAATCCCCATCCGCTCCGAATTGATCGAGGAACGGCGCGATTCGGCCGCCGCGCGCTGGGATTCAATTGTTTGACGTTTGGTCGCGATGGAAGAGAGGAGGTTTTCCTTATGCGAGGAATGAATCTCCTGCTTACACGTGGGGCAGTTGGCGTGCAGGGAGTGAAGGGAACGCACTTCATTCTCCACTTCAAGCAATTGCGCATCAGATAGGCGTACAAGGGAGACGCATTCCGTGTAATCCCCACTCAATGCGTTCAACTTTTCCTGCAAGTGCGCCTTTTGCTTCTTCATCTCACTGATACGAGAGTCAATACTGTCAATCGACACGCCTTCCGTCTTGGAGTCCCAGTCTTTCTTCCTCTTTTCAATCAAATCCAGTCGCTGCACGGCCTTCTGTCGCTGCACATCTAACAGGCGGTGCTGTTCCTGCTTGGATTGGAGAAGCCGAATCTTTTCCGCGATGGATTTTTTCTCCGTAACTGCAAAATCCACTCCCATGGCATCCCAATTGGGATGCTGCTTGGAGAAAGCATCGAGGCGAGATTGGATCGTTTGTAATTGCCCCTTCAACGATTGGACCGACTGCTTCAACTTCTCGGCTTTAGCTACTTGGTCTTGAATGGTCATGCGTTCCTTGCCTAATCGTTCCTTCTCCTGCTTCTTCCCTGCGAGGTTGGATTCCACCTGCGTGCGCTTCTGCTTCTGCCCTTCAAGTTTGAAACGCAGCTCGTTCAAATCCTGAGACTGTAACACGGCATCGAATTGTATGAGGGATTGCTTGACGGATTCTTTCGACTTGCGGAAGTGATTCAACAACTGATTGGCGTTCCCGCGCACCACTTCGTACTTTTGTAGGTCTAACAGTTCATCAAATTTCTTCTTTCTTTCCCCCGGATTCAGCTTGAGGAAATAATCCACCTGGTTCTGCTCCGAATATACGGCTCGAGCGAATAGCTCATACGAGACTTGTAATTCTTTTTCCACTCTCTCTGTGACTTGACTGGGTTTAGGCCCGGCGATGAGAGATCCACCGATGTATAGGCGCCCCTCGTTCGTACCGGAGCGCTTCAGGATACGCTCGACTCGGTATTTGGTCTCCCCAATGGCAAAACACACCTCGACACGCGCCTGATCCGCGGGAAAGGGCTTCCGCATGAGCAAATCCGTCGTGGAAACTCGTCGATTTTGAAGGGCGGGAAAGGTTCCAAAGAGGCCGTAGCATAGCCCATCCATCACGCTGGACTTACCCGAACCAATGACCCCCACTAACACATTGGTTCCCTTGCGGAACTTCAACGTGGACAGCTTGTGGGTCTTCCAATTCTCGAGGGTAATGGACTCAATCAATTCTAATCCCAAGGAGGACTACGGCGGGGAGAAATATAAGTCACGAGGAAAGGAAAACGCCGAGGGAAAAAATAGAACGTTGGGGAATGGCACTATACGAGCGTCATTCCTTCGACTTCCACACTCTCAATGGAGGGAAGGGTCTCGATTTCTTTGGTGAGCAAGTCCAGGGCATCATCCTTCTTCTCAGGGATGACAAAACCGGCTTTCAAAACGATGATTCCAAATCCAATGGGGGCGCGCTGGATATCCTTGCATTCCCCATTCTGGCAGGAGCGAAGTTCCTTTTCGGCCTGTTCGAGGTTCTCCATGTCCTTGACGTTGACCTTGAAAATGATGAACGTCTTACCCATGGAAAATCACCAGGGTTTACGGCCCGGAATAGACTTTACCGTCTTCCGTGGGCGTTTGATAGGGTTTGGCCGACTCTCGGCAGTGGGAGCAGCGGACCACCTTAATCTTGGTGTTACCGGGGCTCGGGAATTCCACAAAATCGTGGACCACGTGCTTATTGCAGGATGTACAGACCTTCATAGAAGGAAAACGAGTGGCAAATGAATATAAACGAAACTCTCAACCTGGCTCAAGTGCCCCTAATAGGGGGTTTACGGGCCTTATTTAAGAGGGTTTAGGGGGCTGTTTTTGAAAGATAGCAACGGTTGGCCCCGTAGCTTAGTCTGGATAGAGTGTCGGGCTTCGGACCCGAAGGTCGGGGGTTCAAATCCCTCCGGGGTCGCTATTGAAGTGGATTATGGTAAAAATTGAAGATAATATTGTACCATTTGCTACTGCGCTTGTTGTGGCTGCCCACATTTTCGGGTTAATCGGATTTGAGCTGACGGTCACACTGCTAACACTAAGCATAGCGGCAATGGTTTTTGAAAGCCAAAATAACGCGGCGTTTAATGTGAATCTTCTTCAACTAGTTAAAAGAAAAGACAAAATATTTGAGACTAAGAATGTTGCTAAAATTAGAAGTTTCAACCAGGAAGTAGATTACTTTGTTAAGCAAAATAAAATTCTTGAAAAAGATGCTATAGCATTACTTGGATACAAACCGCTACAGGAGGACAAAAAAATGAAAACATGGCATAAGGTTGTATTTTTTATTGGAGTTTTTGCCTTCACCGTCATTGTGACTTTCATTATACACTGGGTTTTGAAAACATATTCCACCCCTAGTTTGGCAGATCAATTCATTCCATACATGCTGGACATCTACAAGGGAGCAATCGGCGGAGTAATTGTTCTCGCCGGTGAAAGAATTTTCAGAATAAAGTAGCGCGCGACTATTTCCCATCGTGCGCTTTCTTCAACTTGGCAATGTCCAATTTCTTCATGGTGAGCATTGAAGTCATCACAGCCGCTGCTTTCTTGGGATTCTTGTCCAGCAACCACTTGTTCATCATGGTGGGAACGACTTGCCAGGATAATCCAAAACGATCCGTGACCCACCCACAAGGCTGTTCTTTTCCGCCCTGCTTCAATTTATTCCAATAGAAATCCACTTCTTTCTGGTTCTTACAATCAATCATAAACGAAGTGGCTTCGGATAATTTGAAAATCGGCCCGCCGTTGAGTGCCATGAAGTCCTGCCCGGCAATCGTGAACTCTACCGTCAAGACGCTTCCTTCTTTCATCCCGGAAACTTTCGCCGATGCCGCGTCGTATTTCATAATTCGGCCTATTTTTGAATTCTTGAACAACGTGACATAGAACTTGGCGGCCTCATGGGCGTTGTGATTGAACCAAAGACAGGGGGTGATTTTTTGCATGGTTGTTTTCCTCCAGGAATCCATCAGATGAACTTCTTCTGCTTGAGTATTTTCTTCAAATCAAGCTTTCCTTTCTCCTTCAACTCATATCGAACATGAATGATGGGCTTGTTGACTTTCAACACGCTGCGGATGTCAATCGGTGTTCCCGTGATTACGTAGTCGCAATCGGCCTTGTTGATGGTGTGCTCCAAATCACTAATCTCATCCTTGGAATACCCAACGGCTGGCACCACGTGCTCTAACTGATGGTACTTCTCAAAGGAACGCTTGATCGCTCCGACCAAATACGGGCGAGGATCCACGATGTGGGCTTTCTTGCTCTTGGCGAACACGAACCCGGCACCAAAGGGCATTCCTCCGTGCGTGACAGAGGGACCATCTTCTACGACGAGGACCTTTTTCCCATTCAGATTGTGACTATCCTTCGTGGAGAGAACCGAATCCGCGTGAATGACTTTCGCTCGCGGATTGAAGTGACGCACCGAATTGAGCGTGGCTTTGATTTGCGCCGGATGAGCGGAATTCTCCTTGTTGATGATGACGTAATCTGCCATCCGCAAGTTAGTTTCCCCTGGATGGTATCGCATCTCATCTCCCGCGCGCAAGGGATCCACTACCACGAAAAGCAAATCGGGATGAATGAATGAAAAGTCGTTGTTTCCTCCATCCCACAAAATAACATCGTTTTCTTTCTCGGCGAGGCGGAGGATTTTCTCGTAATTGACCCCGGCGTATACGGTGATCCCGTTTCGAATAGGTTCTTCGTACTCTTCTCGCTCTTCAATGGTCGTCTTGTACTTCTTCAAATCCGACAAGTGCTTGAAGCGCTCCACTTCCTGCTTGACCAAATTCCCATACGGCATGGGATGGCGAATGAGACCGGCGCGGATTCCGTGCTTCTTGAGAATCATGGCAATCTTTCGCGTAGTCTGGCTCTTTCCTGAGCCGGTACGTACCGCACACACGGCGATCACAGGCTTCGTGCTCTTCAGCATCGTGGAATTAGGACCCAACAATCGGAAATTGGTCCCCGCGGCCATGGCTTGGGAGGCGCGGTGCATCACATACTCATGGGAGACATCGGAATAGGCAAACACCACTTCATCCACCTTGTGCTTTTGGATTAATTCCGTGAGTTTGTCTTCGGGATAAATGGGAATCCCTTTGGGATACAACTTCCCGGCGAGCTTGGCTGGAAACTTCCGCCCTTCGATTCCCGGGATTTGGGTCGCGGTGAAACACACCACGTCATAGTAGGCGTTGTTACGGTAGAACTGATAAAAGTCGAAGAAATCGCGCCCAGCGGCCCCCATGATGATGACTTTTTTTCGAACCAACGGGGAAACCATCTCAGACATAGGGAAAACCAGCTCCTTTTCGCCAAGGAAAACAAGGGCCTATTTAATGGTTGGTCAGAGGAACCATTCTCGACCCTGCAGGAAGGTTCCGAAGGCCTTGGCGAAGGAAGGATCCTTCTTACACAGGGCGAGAATTCCCTTTTCGGTTAGGGTTTGTCGCTTCTGTAACGCCGCTTGAAGGGCGCCCGATTCGGTCTTGGCGAGCTGAGCGGATTCAATCTCTAACGCCTGGGAGATGTGATGAACCTTGCGGGGCTCAATTACGATTAATCGTCCCTTCTCGATGCGTGGACCCGAAAGAGGTTTCTTGTGGGCGGCGAGGAAATATTCACATGCTTTTCCATCAATCACGGGAGGACCCATTCGCACCATGGATTTTTGCAACTGGGGGTTTTCCACATCGATCAACAATACACAAACATCTTTCCCATTCGTCCACTCAAAATGCCGGCGAATCGAGAAGTCGTGCTCCTCCAAGGTATTCACAAACTTGGAATTGACACGATACAACTGTCCCCAGACCACGTCTTCCAATTCTTCCTTTGGATAGGCGAACTGTAGCCCTACGATTTCTTCTTTCTGCAGGAGAGATTTGATTTTTTGGAGAGGAAGCCCCTTTTCCTGATGCGCGAAAAAGAATGACTCCTTGGGCTTCTTCAAAAAGGAACGCGCCGCGGCAATCATCCGCGCGAACTGATTATGGGATAGCGCCCCCGCCACGTTGCGCGTGGAATCGGTAGGATCCACCACCACTAAGAATGATTTAGGAAAGCGATGCCACACGGCAGGGGAATTCGCATAATACTTTTCCAGGTCGATAACCGTGGGGTCGCGCCACGCGGACATTCCTTCGAGGGCTTTCTCGAAGGTTCCATAATGAAGGATGAGAATCTCAACCAAGTATCCCGGAACTCCTTGCATCTTGACATCGGCTCCATACGCAGATATCCCCTTGAGGAACTGCTTGAGCAGGCGCACTTCCCCTTTTTGTTTATCAGAAAGTTTCTTCTGCATGTACGCCGCGTGAAAGGGCGTGCGATCCACCGCGGAGAGTTTCTCGTGGGCCTTTTCCACTTTGTATGTGGGGACGATCTCCACCTTGTATTCGTCAATGACCCCACGCACGTAGGGATGTTCACTATACGCTTCCTCGTGGAAGTTTTTACCAAAGATTAAATGACCTAACTTCAACCCGGCAGACTGAAACTTCTCTCGCGAGAGAGTGGGGGAGTAGAATACAAAAATGTCCAAGTCGCGATCCCCCTTCAAATGGGTTTCACGTGCGATGGAACCCGCTAACACCGCGCCCACGTGGGGACCCTTGGAGGATTTGATCTTCTTCAAGAGCGAACGCACCATCGCCTCTTCCCCTTTTCGATCCGAAGAAGAGGGAGTAATCTTGCGCAATACTCCATTCAGCAACGCACGGGGAACCATACCGCGAAACCACCACTCGGCTTAATATAATCCGACGCTTTACTCGCGAAATGAATCCCACGAACAACCCCGTTGAAGGCGTCGTACTGGGACGCGGGCCCCATGCCATTATTCGAGAGGGATTCCCGTACAACCTCTATGATATCCACCGCGACGAATTGAGCGAGGATGAGAAAAAACTCGCCCTCGCCCTCTCCTCCGCCCTCAACCGGAGCGCGCACACGGATGAATGGACCCAACTCATCCCCCCTAGTTTTCCCCGCACGTTCCCGGGAGCATTCAAGACTCGTATTCTTTCCCTTTCAGATTCCATGGAGTTGGTTGAGAAACTTCCCGCAGACGAAGACTATGCGATGCTCGCACGCAAGCTAAAGGAAATACTAGAAGAATACAAGGCCCCCGTGAAAAACATGGATGCCTTCATCACCCGCGTCTTGGATGACGGAATCGGATACGGATACTTAGGGGAACCCATGCGCGACCCCGACTTGGAAGAAGTCATGGTGAATGGCGCCACGCGCAATGTGTTTGTGTATCATCGGAAACACGGAATGTGTAAAACCGATATTCCCGTGGTCCCCCACGACGCCAGCATCCTTCGAATTGTATCCAAAGCGGCGAAGTTTGCCGGGAGAGGATTCGGGGATCGAGAACCCCTGTTGGATGCCCGCCTCCCGGATGGTTCACGACTGAATGCGACCTTTGAAACGGTTACTCCCTTTGGTCACTCCCTCACGATTCGAAAATACACCTCGGAGAATCTCTCGATGGTGGAGCTGATTGCTAAAGGAACCCTCTCAACGGAGCTCGCCGCGTTCCTCTGGATCATGGTGGAGGGAATGAATGTTCAACCCATGAACCTAATCGTCACCGGGGGAAGCGGGTGCGGAAAAACCACCCTCTTGAATGCCCTCTCCACCGTTATCCGCTACCGCGAACGCATCATATCCATCGAAGACACGACGGAATTACAGTTCAAGGGACGAGAAAATTGGGTGGCGATGGAATCTCGCCCATCCATTGGAACGACGCAAGGAGTGAGCATGAATGACTTGCTCAAGAACTCCATGCGAATGCGACCCGACCGAATCATTGTGGGAGAAGTGCGCGGAGAGGAAGCCCAAACACTTTTTGTCGCCATGGACACGGGACACCAAGGGTGCTTGGGAACATTACACTCCAACACCGCGAGAGAGATGCTCGTGCGACTCACCACCGAGCCCATGAATGTCCCTCAAACATTGGTGCACTTGCTCAACCTCATCGTGGTCCTGCAGAAAGTCTATGACCCCAAGGAAGGGATGAAACGCCGAGTCATGCAGGTCGCGGAGGTCACGCATTTGGATCAGAATGTGCTATTGTCCAATCTCTTCGAGCGCAACCCCGATACGGACGTCATCCTCCGCACGGACACCCCGTCTCATACCCTCCAGGAGTTGGCCGACATCTCCGGGAAGAGTAAGACGAGAGTCATCCAGGAATTGGAAGTCCGAGAGAAAATCCTCGAATGGATGCTCAAACATAACATTCGTTCGGCAGTAGATGTGGAAAAGGTCATCCAGCAATACTATTTCGATCCCCAATCCGTACTTGAGCTTGTCAATCAGGACCTCTGAAAACGGTGGATTTTTAACGAGTAAAAGCCTACTTGAGGAAATGAAATCCCCTATTGTTCTTGCGTGTTTTTTGGTCCTATTATCATTCGGGATGCTCGTGCATGCGGACGCCTCACTCGTGGATCCGGTTGTTGAGAAGGCCAAGCCCAATGGAGTATTGGACGCCGGAAGCATTTCCCCCGGAGAAAAAGTCGAACTCATCTTCTCACGCAACTCAGGGTATGGGAAAGACGTCCTGTGGAACCAAGCCATCCTTTCATTGAATGGAAACGTCAATGGGATTCAAACCTTTGATTCCGAAGAAGGAAGCGAATCCCTCATCACGCGAATTCAAACCAGCCCCCTCACGCGAGAAGGAGATTATACTTTCAACGTGCAGCTCATCGGAGAAGAAGGCGTGCTCGAAAATGAAATGTACACCGTCAAGTTGAGCGTGAAAAAAGGACTCTTGAAAGGAAGCCTCTCCGCGGAGAACGTGCAAGGACGAGTCAATCAGCCCTTGAGTTTTACGGTGTTATTGGTGAATGACTCCTCGGCTCCTGTAAGTGTGATGGTGCAGCCCGCCCTCCCCACGGTTTGGAGCGAGGCACAAACCATTGCCATGAAGCCCCATTCTTTTGTTACCGTGCCCATTGTGGTGGTTCCTCGATTTGCGGGACCCAAAACATTTGACATCACACTCGTACGCACCGACAACCGCGCGACGGTAGACACGCTGCACGCCACCCTCGTGGCCAACCCCACGCTGAAGGACCGGTATTCCGCCGGACTATACGGATTCCCCTTCTTCGCCGTGTCGCTGGTCTCCCACTACCTTGCCAACGCGTTTTTCAGCTTCTTGCTCTGAAAACGGGGGCTGTCTTTTAGCCCTTCCGGGGGCCATTCAATGAATGGCCGACTCTACTGAAACCCACGCCAAGACCACCCAGCTGGCCCAGCGCATCCATGAGGAGATGACGAAGGGGAAGATTCACACCGTCGCCCAGCTCAACCAGAAGAAAAGAGAGCTCGCGGATGGGTTGAACCTCAAACACTTGCCCACCAATCCGGACTTACTTCCTATCCTCAAGACCCTCACAACCCTTTCCCCTCAGCAGGTGGAACTATTCTCTATCAAGCCCGTGCGTAACATCTCCGGGGTTGCGGTATTGGCCGCGATGGTCAAGCCCCACATCTGCCCGCATGGGACGTGTACCTATTGCCCTAAGGGATTGCACCACCCGGCCCCTCCGGCATATACGGGAGACGAACCCGCTGCGCAGCGAGGATACCGGAATGACTTTGATCCATTCAAGCAAGTTTACTCGCGTATCGACCAGCTCCAACGCACGGGACAAAGTACCGACAAGTGTGAGCTGATCATCATGGGAGGAACGTTCCTCTCCATGCCCGAAGAATACCAGTATTATTTCATGCGCGGCTGTTTAGATGGAATATCCGGAACGCCGCATGACTCTCTTGTTGAGAGTGTGAAGGCCTGCGAGACATCCCCCAATCGAGTGATTGGAATCACCATGGAAACCCGACCGGATGTGGCCAAGATGAGTGACATTACCCGCATGCTCGAATGGGGCACCACACGCGTGGAAATGGGCGTGCAATCCGTGTATGATGACGTGCTGCAAACCCTCAACCGACAACACACCATCCAAACCACCATTGATTCGACGCAACGACTGAAGGATTCCTGCTTGAAGGTGGGATATCACATGATGAGCAAGCTCCCGGGATCCACCCTCGAACGCGACCTGCAAGCCCATTTGGAAGTGTTTCAAAACCCCAACTTCAAACCGGACATGATCAAATTGTACCCCCTGGCCGTCGTGGAGAACACCGCGCTGTATCCGAAGATGATGCGAGGAGAATACACTCCGATTACGGAAGAGCAAGCCATCACATTCTACTCGAAAGTCAAGGCCGCCGCTCCGGAATGGGTGCGCATCATGCGTGTGCAGCGAGACATTCCCTCGCAGAATATTTCGGCCGGGGTCAAGAAAACCAATTTGAGACAATTAGTGAATGAGCGCATGAAAGAGGAAGGAACCCAGTGTCGCTGTATTCGCTGCCGAGAAGTCGGATTCAAGCGCACCCGAGAAGGATTGACTCCCAAAAAGATTGAATTGGTGCGAAGAGACTATGAAGCATCCAAGGGAAAGGAAATCTTTCTTTCCTATGAGGACGTGGAGCAGGATATTTTGATTGGATTCACCCGCCTGCGCATCCCCCATCAACCCACCCTCAATGAGTTAGCAAACTCGGCGTACATTCGCGAGTTGCACGTGTATGGGCAGTCCATCCCCTTAGGAGAGCAAATCCAAAAGAGTGGACAGCACAAGGGGTTAGGAAAAAAACTCCTCGCCGAAGCCGAAAGAGTGGCCAAAGAGGAATTTGGGCTCGAAATGATGAACATCATCGCAGGGATCGGTGTGAGAGAATACTACAAGAAATTAGGATATACCCAAAACGGACCATTCGTGGGAAAAAAAATCTGATTTTATTTTCATTCATTACGCAACACACGAATAGCCGCTTTGGTGAAATTGATGTCTCTAGTTATTACCGCAGGCGTCCTATTCACCATGCGAAGCTCTGAAATACGCAGGATTCGCATTTCATGCTGGAGCATGTGGAGCCGTGCGAAACACTCTTGAAGATGATCATTCACCCAGCGCGCATGATACGCGTTGGCCGTGCGAGTCTTTTTGGATTTTTTAGCCGCCAATTCCATCGCGTGCCATTCACGTGATTTTTTTGAAAATTCTTTTCGAGTACGATTGAAATCCTCGTATTTATCCAGATCATAGAGCACCTCTTGAAAGACACTCGCGAGGTTCGAATAGGAATCCCGCTCCATACGAAATCGTTCGACTGACTCAAGGAGGGTCTTTCGTTTCGTTGCACTCGGAAATAGCTCCAGGGAATCTGCCTCTACCTGACGCAGGGCCAGCGCCTCATGGATTTCGCTTAATTCGCCCTTCTTCATAAAAAAATACGCGGCCTTGGTTGCATCGGCACGAATCCGACTTATTGAGGAATATCCGCCCCGTTCCAACTGGACAGGTTTCTTTTCCAAATACAATTCGACGCTTTTCTTTTGCCTCATGAGCGTGGCCACTTTCAATCTATACCATCGTCGCACGGAACGACTGGACATTTTAGGGGAAATCTTTCGAATCTTTCCCCCACGTAAACCATACAATGTGAGTTCACCTGACTCGAATCCAGGTCGCACATCCTCAACACTTGAGGGAAAAACACGCAGGGGGAGACGAACATTCTCACCGCGAGGACGAAGCATGGCGCCTTTGGATAGAATAGCATCAAGAGCCACTGGAGGAAGCCGACTTCTCTTCGGACGAGAACGCATTCGAAAGGGATGGAGGTGGAAGATATAAAGAATGAGGAACTAACCAGTCCTCGATATGATTGAACTATTGGCCGGGGGAATCATCCTCCTACTCTTGGTCGCCTGCCTATTCCTGTACCGCCGCGTACAGGAATTAGGTGAATATGCCAACCACGTCACATTTTCTAAGCAGTCCCAATCCGTGAAGTATGGGAAGATGAGTGAGAACTGGATCCCCCTCTCGGAGAAATTCCCCTACGATAAGGAGAAGTTTCGCTTCCTGGGAAACCCCATCGATGGAATTGCCTTCCTGGATGACAAGATCGTATTCTGCGAATTCAAGGCTAATACGTCCCGACTCTCAACGAACCAGGAAAACATCAAGGAATTGGTGAAAAGCAAGAAAGTAGAGTGGATGGAATACCGAATACCATCTGAAAAAGAATAGAGAAAAAACGATTATTCAAATCGATACCGCAGTAGCGCAGCAATTCCACTTAGGCCTTCAAGTTGCTTCCCCGGCTCGTGCTTGACATCCAACACGTACGCTATAATTCCCGATTGATGGCAATATTCCTGCAGCGCCGAGGACTTCTCACGACTCGAATGGTCAAATATAGACGAAATTAGCACCGTGTGAGCCGCCCCTACCTTTACCGCACGCTCAACATGAGAAAAACCATACGCGGAGAGGCCGTCGTCCTTTCCCAGATGCAATAAGACCTCCTGCATCAACGAGGCCTCTTTGGCCAGGCGTGACTCCCCCAGCGCTTTGGCAATGGATTGGCTTGAAAGGGCCTCTCGCATCCCTTTCTCCCCCGTGTTGGTGGTGGCCACGGAGAGGAATTGCTTAGGATTCGTCTTGGGGTTTCGCTCCTGCAAATACTTCACCAAGGATTCCCGCGTGAAACCCGGACCCGCGAGGATGATAGTAGGCAAAGGGGATGCGAAGATTATTTCCGAGAGTTTGGCAAAGTATTTCTCCTCGTTGGATTCATTCTTGTATTGCTTCCCTGATTTTTGAGCGTCAACCACCCCCACCTCCTTCAACCCTGAACTCGACACTTGAATGAGGCGCGCCTCTTCATCATCCAAGACCACACTAAAGTAAAGCGGCTTTTGAGAATCTTTTTCGTATTGTTTGATCTTCTCAATCTCATGCGACAACCACTCTTTCTTGGTGATGGAAATAGGAGTATAGAGACCGAACACTAAGGAGTGGTGCGCATGCAACTCCACAAACTCCGCCGGGGAACCCTCCTCGATGGAACCGGATACGCGCAGGGAGGGGGCAGACTCATCCACTTCGGTGCTGTTCACCTTGATCAACAACTTCATCGGTAAACGGAAGGCTTTCTGCCCGGCTTCCTTGGGTTTGATGGCCCGATCGGTTTCCCCAAACACAAGATCCCCCTCCCGAATGAGGGAGGCCACAAAGGGGAAATCGTCCGAGGAATGACACTCGACTACGATTCGCTTCTCCAATGCACTCAGGCGTAAAATCCTCATTTCTAAGGCATGGGTCGAGCGTTGTTTAAAATAGCCATCCGGCCCCAAATACGTGTATGCGCACCCTCTCCAAGATTGGATGGTTCACCCTAGCCGTGGCCGCTCTCCTAGTAATGGGGGGACTGGCCCACTACGGATTGTTCACGGATGCCGGCATCGCCCTCGGAAGAGTCATCGGGACCCTGTTTTGGGGGGCCATCCTGTGGGGAGGAATCCTCCTCGCCCTCATGGCCATACTCTTCCTCCAGGCGTGAGGGAGCTAACTATCTATGTCTCTCAAGCGAATCGCCGTCATCGACACCAATAAGTGCTACCCCGACAAGTGCGGGTGGGTCTGTCAGAAGAAGTGTCCCGTGAACCGAGCCGGACAGGACTGTATCACCCAAGACACCGTTAAGGTAAAAGCAGTCATTTCGGAAGAACTCTGCACAGGATGTGGGATCTGCCCCCGCGTCTGTCCGTTTGGTGCGATTACCATCATCAACCTGGACGTGGACTTTGGGGACCCCATCCATTCGTATGGGAAAAACGCCTTCCGATTGCACCGACTTCCCCTCCCACAGAATGGGAAGGTGGTTGGGATTGTTGGACGGAATGGAACCGGAAAAACAACGGCCATTTCCATTCTCTCTGGACAACTCACGCCCAACCTGGGAGATTACGAAGGAACCGCCTCCTATGAGAAAGCACTAGAAAAGTTCCGAGGAAAAGAACTCCACACCCTCTTCTCCAAAATCTCCCAAAAGAAACAAGTCCTCTCGGTAAAACCCCAGATGGTGGAAAAAATTCCCCTCGTACACAAGGGAACCGTGCGCGAATTATTGCACCCCATCAACCCTGCAAAATATGACCGTGTGATTGAGGAATTGGGATTGACCAATGTCACGCAGCGAGAAATCAAACAACTCTCGGGAGGAGAATTACAGAAGGTGGCAATTGCGGCCGCGGCATTGAAGGATGCATCTACGTATTTTATCGACGAACCCTCCTCGTATCTGGACATACGTGAACGATTGCGCGCCGCGGGATTCATCCGTAGCTTGTTGACCGATGACAAGAGCGTCATCGCGGTCGAACACGACTTGGTTTTGTTGGACTACCTCTCGGATAGTGTTCATCTCATGTTTGGCACTCCCGCCGTATTCGGAGTCGTGTCCTCCGTCCACCCCACGCGTGAAGGAATAAACCTCTACCTGGAAGGATATGCCAAGGACGAAAACTACCGCTTTCGTGACCACCCCATCACGTTCATGGAGAAGGGAGCGCGGGACATCAAGAAGCAGCAATCCCTCCTGCATTGGCCCGCATTCAACGTGAAGCAGGGAGAGTTCTCCCTGAACGTGGAGGCGGGAAGCCTTTCTACCCATCAAAGTGTCGGAATCCTGGGACCCAACGGAATCGGAAAAACCACCTTCGTGAAAGTACTCGCAGGGATTCTCCAACCCGCCGAAGGACCCTTGCCCCAACGATTGCCCGTGGCGTACAAACCCCAGTATTTGGAAACCACCCCCCACACGACGGTGGAGGAATTCCTCCATGGGAAGCTCGCCCCGGACATGCGAGAAGCCAAGCACCTCCTCATCGAACCCCTACACTTGCCCTCATTGTATGAGAAACAACTCGACACCCTGTCAGGGGGAGAACTGCAGCGCGTGGCGATCGCCGCGGCGCTGGGATCCGACGCTCCTCTGGTGTTGTTGGACGAACCCTCCGCTATGCTGGACGTGGAACAACGATTGCAGGTGGCGAAGGTCATTCGAAACGTGGTGGATAACACCGAGCGAAGCGTCCTGACCGTGGACCACGACCTCATGTTCATGGATTACGTCTCGGACCGACTATTATTGTTCGACGGAGACCCCGGAAAGAAAGGACACGTGAGGGGGCCCCTGAGCATGGAAGAAGGAATGAATGGATTATTGTCCCAATTAGGAATCACCGTGCGACGAGACCAGAACACGAAAAGACCGCGCATCAACAAGCTGGGAAGCGTCAAGGACACGGAGCAGAAACGCGCGAACGAATACTATTACACGAAAGTCTGAGGAAAAAAACAATTACTTGTGTCCGCGAAGACCTGCGTGCTTTCGCTTCGCGTATTCGTGACCTCTCACGAGTTCAAATCGGTTCATGTACAAGATTGTTTTCAGGATTTCCAAAAAGGGAACCACGAAACCGAACATCAACAATACCGAGATGTATCTTCCGGCATACACAAAGGAATCAATGAACGCCTCCACTAAGGGAAGCAATCCCACGAGAACGGTACCCAAGACCACGACTAAGAGGAACTCAAAGAAGTTTTGGCGAATCACATACCAGTTAGTTAATACGGCCTCACGAATGGGCTTCTCATCAATCACCAATGATTGGGGAACGAAGACGAGGGAAATAGAAACCAACAGCAAGAGGGCATTGAGCCAAAGAATGGGAATGTGAAACATACTCCCAAGGATTACGAGTGCGATGAACACCACGGACAGCAAGACAAAGTACATGAACATCGTCACGAAGAACTTCTGCACCATCTCACGCAAGTAGTAGCGCACCTTGATGTGAGACATGTCATTGCGCACCGCGAGAATGAGCAGGGTCAAGAGGATCGAATACATGGCGATGAAAACCAATCCCGCCAAGACTTCCGCCAGCACCACTTCCCAGGCTAAAGGAAAAAAGGAGTAGTCAAAGAAGATGGTCCCATTAAACAAGGACATATTTCCAAAGCGCAAAAAGAAGAAAACGAAAACAAGCAAGATGGCGAAGGAGAGGGAGAGCTTGAGATTCTCACGATACTGATGGTGGACCTGCTCCACCAATGAAAATTCCCCTCGAACCATAAACTATGCAAAAGGCGAAACAGGATTATAAGCCTGCGGGAAGGAAACCCAACGCGACCCTCAACATAATGGGAGATTTAGAGAAGGTGGGGGAGTTTCTCTTTCCAATAGGAATGAATCAACACATAGGAGACCCATCCCAGGAGCGCGGACAAGACGAACAGGAAATAGGGAGAGGGAAGCAGCTGCTCCACGAAATGACTCGAAACAAACGCCCACGTGGGACCAAACGAATAGAACCCCGGACTCGGCTTGCCCTGTACCATCGCCGTGAGAAAGGCGTTGTTCCAGAAATACCCAAAGAGGGCGATGAAAAACGTCACGTATGAAATGATCACAAAACCCAACGCAAAAGGGACAGACAAAATCTGTTCATCCTTGAAGTGGCGCAAATACCAAGAGATGGAGACCCAGGCAAACAGGAAACCAATCAGGGGAATCAACCACAGCAAGGGATCCACAAAAACATACCCGTCAAAGGGCTTTCCCGAGAAGAATGATTGACCATACCCGTCCCACTTGGGCAGAAAGGACAAGGAGGCGTAAAGAAGATAGAGAAATACATACGACACGACTAAGAGAATACCACCCTTCACGTGACGGGAATGCATACTACCCTACACGACTGAAGGGGATTAAAAACGGGCGGGTTCGGCTACGGAGAATAATAAAACGCACTCATACCGATTGCCCCAAAGGTCGACGAAAATGGAGAGACGGACTTCAAGACGTAACTGCTTGAGGGAGGATCAGGATATCGTACCCCTACGAAAATGATGTCCGGAGATGTAGGAGAGTTGAGAACCTGATTCTTGAATGTATCAGTGTAGAAATCATAGGACTGCGTGCACGTGTAATACCAATCCTCCACCTCATCCGACGGATTGAGATCGAAGTAGCCGAAGCGAGGACTATCATTTCCAAGGAAGGGATTGAACAGCGGCTTGACTTTCAAGTCCAAGGCACTTGGCAACGCCGTATCCGCTAGAAGCGCACATGCTGAAGAAGGATTGGTGACGGAGGAAGTGGGATTGAGAACATAGAACTTAAGTTCCTCCAGCCGAGTCTCATAACTATTACAGATGGCCTGACCGCACGAAGGATCTTCCTCCGGATCAACTGGACAGGAGGAAATATAGTCATCATAAAAATCATTGGCACTCACCGCAAACACAGGAGCGAAATTCTCGAGAAACACCGCGCCCTTAATGGGGGAAATATTCATGCTGATGAAAGGAGCCATCGTCCCCTCAGGAGCGGACCCAGGAGAGGCATGAGTGAAGTAAGAACTCACCCCATCCACATTCGTACAGAAGGCCGGCTCGTATCCCGCTCCGACGCTACAAATGATATCCCCTTCCGAGAGACCAAGGTCGAAGCACGCCTCCTCCAAGGGACTACTGAACGGAGGACTCGGCGGAATCAAAGGACATCCCAAGGGAGTACAATTGGGAGGAAAAATACACCCGAACTTCACATACTCCGTACTTGGACTCGGATTCTCAAGGTGCTGGCACTGAAAGGAAGAACCCAACTGGAAAGGATGCGTGGAATACCACGACAGCTTTTCCGCATCATCATCCCACCCTTCTTTGATCGTACTTCCATCCGGGGCCACCTGAGAAACCTTCATGGCTATCTGCACGGAGACGAGGTCCTTGTTCTGGAGACTCCCCACGGAAACAATAACAACTTCCTTAGAAGAGGCCTCCGGGGACAACTGGAAAGTCGCGTCCTCAATAAAAGAGGAAGGAAGTGCATCCAAATCCGAAAAATCAAACTCCGTGGAGCAGGGACCCGTGAGCTTGACGACGGGTTCCGGCCCAGAGTTGTCGGTCTCAGCTTCGCACATATTCAAAGGGAGAACCACACAGCTCTGCGTCGCCGGATCACAAACATCCCCGGCCGCCGTCACAGGGAACTCTAATGTGATGCTCGGACCTTGACCCCCATAAAAGTCACCCCCATCACATAATCCATCCACACAAAAAATCTTGAATTTTATCCCATCCAACTGAAGTGTACGCCACGTGGATTTATTCTGGAGATAGAAACCATTGGGAGAGGTGAGAAGACCATCATTCCAGTTCAAATGCAAACTGCACGCCGCATTATCGGAGGCCGTGCAGAGATCAATCTTTTCGTATTCCTCAATATCTTCTGCCAGGAGATTCCCGCCATATGGACCTAGAAAAATAAGCAAGAGAAAAACAATCAACGCCACTAAGGAGCCGGCCCCGAGCAACAAGAGATACTCGAGAGAACCCTGCCCAGAGGAAACACGACGCATGGACGCAAGCAACTCGACCGGGAATAAAAACAAGCGTGTCCCCCGCGCACCCACTCCCCTAAAAAACCCGGGTGCGCATCCCTACTTCATGATGGAAAATACCACCCTCAAGCTACCATGGGTTGAAAAGTACCGACCCAAGACCCTCTCCGAGGTTATTGGACAGGAGCCCATCACGAAAAGGTTGGAAAGCTACGTCAAGACGCGTGACTTGCCCCACCTCATGTTCGCTGGACACGCCGGAATTGGAAAAACCTCGGCGGCCGTGGCCCTCGCGAAGGAATTGTTTGGGGAGGAATACCAACGCAACTTTTTGGAATTGAACGCGTCCGACGAACGAGGAATCGACGTAGTCCGCTCAACGATTAAAGAATTTGCGCGCACCCTTGCATTCAACGCGGACTTCAAGGTTATTTTCTTGGACGAATGTGATGCACTCACCACCGATGCGCAGCAAGCCCTGCGCCGCACCATGGAACGGTATTCCAAAACGTGCCGATTCATCCTCTCGTGTAATTATTCCTCTCGCATCATCGAACCCATCCAGTCCCGCTGCGTGGTGTTTCGATTTCGACCCCTACACATCAAAGACTTAGAGAAGCAAATTCAACGCATTGCTCACGAGGAAAAACTCACCGTGGATGCGAAAGCGATTACTGCGTTAGAATACATCGCCGAAGGAGACATGCGCAAGGCCACCAATGTCTTGCAAGCCGCTTCTGCGTTGGAAAAGAAAATCACGGAAGACATTGTGTACACCGTAGCCAATCGGGCGAAGCCCAAAGAAATCAAGGAAATGGTCCAATTGGCCATGGAAGGAAAATTCCTCCCCGCGCGAGAAAAACTCGATGTTTTGATGCTGGAAAGCGGACTCTCGGGAGAAGACGTCATCAAGCAGATCCACAAAGAAGTCATTGATTGGGACGAAAAAGAAATCGACTCCAAAACAAAGATACGATTAGTGGATCGAATTGGAGAATACGACTTTCGCTTGGTGGAAGGGGCCAATGAACGCATTCAAATCGAAGCCCTCCTTGCCCAAATAGGATTAGTTGCGAGTGAGAAGAAATAATTCCGCCAATGCTCACTTGAAGAAATCCACCAATCGTCGCTGTACCGTAATCCGATCCAACACCTTTGAATTCTTCTTCCACTCCTTCAGGGGAATCGTGAGTTTGGTTTCCAATCCCTTCAATGCATCATCTAAGGATTCGAACAATTGGGGTTTCTGCTCCATGGCATTCCGCACATTCTGACGACACTGCCAAACCCCCACGGGTTGAGCGTAGCCGGGACCAATTTCCCTGAAAATAATCGCCGCCGCCTGCCTCCTGTTTTCGGACAAATACTCTAACACGGCCAAGCGCGTTGCATAATACCCACCGGCGACATTCTCCGCGTAGTTTTTTCTCCCCTCATAGAATTCGTGGTCGCAACTCATGTGGACTTCTTTCATTTCTTGCGCCCAAAATGAACCCGGACGATACGCCTCCATGATGTCAAAGGACCACTCGCGGGGAACCAACAAGACATAGAAATGATTATCCAGGAAATGAGACTCAAACAAACGGAACTCGTTGATTTGAGGATAGTCTTTGATCTGATCCAACAAGTCCTTCCCCACCGTGTCATCCACCGCCGTGATGGACCAGCGCGTGGGGACGAGTTTTCGATTGTCCTTCTCCCCTAACGTGCCTGCGCTCAATAATTTGTACAAGTGATGCACCGGCGTGTCCTTGTGATACAACTCCTCCATGGCCGTGGCCGCTTTGACGTGCGTATCGGAGACCAAGTATTCCACCTTATCGGGAATGGATGGATTCTCCTGCAACTTGAAATCCTTCATCGGCGCCTGCGGACCCATTGGGGGGGCGTCATGGGAGAATTCGAGCTTGGAAACGGGAGACCTGGTGAGTTCCACTTCCACATCCACCTTCTCGGAAGCCATCGCCACCTCTTGAATTTTCTGCAACTCCACTCCCGGGTCCTTCGCCTCGTGAATGGAAATGGGAATGTTGCTCCGCACGAGTTGGGAACGATACCCCACCAAATCTTCGAGACTTTTACCAAACCACCGCTCCGGATTATCTAACAAGTCCGCCTGGTCCCCATCCAAGTAATTCGTGGGAGCCATGGGTGCAATCTTGACTTTGGGATACCCATAATGCGAAACAAAAATGCTCGGAGGAGAGCTCCCCGCGAAGGATTTCTCCTTCATTTGGGAGAGGGACTTTTGTTTGGTCTCGTATTTCTCCAATATCCAACACGTCGGACCGCACCACAACCGGCCGCGACACTTCACACAGGTCTCCGGGGAGGGCTTTACTGGCTCCATTCAGCCTATACACCCCGGAGGCTTTTGAATCCGTATATTAGAAAGGCGCCGACTGCACACCCAGCCATTTAAACCATTCCGGGGCTATTTCCAATTATGACGAGCACTATCCACTTGACCCTCCCGGACGGGAAACAACTCCAAGTGGAGAAGGGACAGACCGTGTTAGAGGCCATCCAAAAAATAGGCGCTCGACTCGCCCAGGCAGCCATCTCGGCGTCGCTGGACGGACAACTCGTTGATCTCACTCACAAAGTGGAGAAGAACGCCGCATTCAAGGTGCATACATTTGCCTCGAATGAGGGAAAGGAAACCTACTGGCACTCCACTTCGCACCTCATGGCCTATGCCATCCAGGAATTATTCCCTGGTTCCCAATTCACCATTGGTCCGGCAATCGAGGAAGGATTCTATTACGACATCGATTATGAACGACCTTTCACCCCGGAAGACTTGATTAAGATTGAAGAAAAAATGCGCGAGCTCGCCAAGAAGGATTTTCCTGTTAAGCGAATCGAACTCAAACGCGAAGAGGCCATCAAGTATTTCGAGAAACAGAAAAACCACTACAAGGTGGAAATACTCAAAGAATTGGACGAGAAGATGGTCTCCTTGTATGAAGAAGGAACTTTCACCGACTTGTGCACCGGACCCCATGTTACAAGCACGGGAAAAATTGTTGCCATCAAACTATTGAAAGTCGCCGGGGCCTATTGGAGAGGCGATGCGAAAAACAAACAATTGCAACGAATTTATGGAATCAGTTTTCCCACCCAAAAAGAACTCGATGAGCATTTGAAAGTCCTCGAAGAACGAGAAGCACGCGATCATCGAAAGATTGCCAAAGAGATGAAAATATTCACATTCAATGAGGACATTGGAATGGGACTCCCTCTCTGGCTGCCTAATGGAGAGAAACTTTTCCACACCCTGCAAGAATTCATGCGCGAAGAGGAGGAGCGAGCCGGCTACCAATACGTGCGCACCCCCCACATCGCCAAAGAAAATGTCTATCGCCAGACCGGACACATCCCCTACTACAAGGACAGCATGTACGCCCCCATCGACATTGAGGGAGAAAATTATTACCTCAAACCCATGAACTGCCCGCACCATCACAAAATATTCGCGGAGATGGTCCAGAGCTACAAACAACTCCCCTTGCGATTAGCCGAAGCCGGAAACGTGTATCGATTCGAACTCTCAGGAACCATGTATGGGATTATCCGCGCGCGAGGATTCACGCAGAATGATTCCCACAACTATTGTACCCCCTCTCAAGTCGAAGACGAAGTGGTATCCGTGTTAGAGATGAACATGCGCCTCTACGAAAAATTTGGAGTCAAAAACTATTGGTTCCGCCTCTCCCTCCCCGACTTTGAAGGGCACCCGGAGAAGTATTCCGGGGATGAGCAGCGATGGAGAGACGCCGCAGACTCACTACGAAACGCACTCAAACGAGTAGGGAAAGAAGCCGTGGAGACGAAGGATGAAGCCGCA
Organism: uncultured archaeon; assembly: GCA_964427715.1. Classification (GTDB taxonomy): domain Archaea; phylum Iainarchaeota; class Iainarchaeia; order Iainarchaeales; family VGJJ01; genus VGJJ01. The sequence continues at coordinate 26,665 of CAYRUV010000002.1, forward strand.
TTCTACGGACCCAAAATAGACATTCAAACAAGGAACATCAAGGGAAAAGAAGACACGATTGCAACCGTACAAGTCGACATCATGGTCCCTAAACGCATGGGACTGAGCTACATCGACGAAAACGACAAGCCTGCGATCCCCACCTGCGTACATCGAGCGATTTTGGGAAGCTACGAACGATTCATCGCCTTCTTGCTCGAACAAACCATGGGAAAGTTCCCTTTTTGGTTGGCCCCGGTCCAAGTGAAAGTCCTGCCTCTCTCTGAGAAATTTAGAGAATATGCCCAGCATGTTCAGGGTTCACTCAAACACGCAGGGATGCGATCGGAGTTAGACTCAACCGACCAAACACTCAATTATCGCATCCGAAACGCCCAATTGGAAAAAGTACCCTACATGATTATTGTAGGAGAAAAAGAAGAAGCAGCCAAAACCGTGAGCATCCGTACGCGAGAAGGAAAACAGGAGAACGACCTCACTCTCACCACGTTGATCCAGCGCCTCCATCACGAAAACACCACCCGCGCGTGAAATCCCCCCAATTCCCGTCAATCGCCAAAGTCCAAGAGGAATCGTTTATATTCCACCCCACCTTGGACCCTCTCAATGTGTCCGCCTCGGCGGAAAGGAGACGAAAACACTATGGCGAAAGACGAACATATGGGAATGTGCGGAATGCACCTCTGCGGAAAGTGCAGTAAAGTTTGGGCAATCTTCGGAATCTTATTCCTAATCCTCTCATTGGGATTGTGGAGCGGCGCCCCTGCGTGGTGGAACCCCTGGACGTTAATCGGACTATTCCTCCTCATGGGTGGACTCGGACCCATGATGATGAAGAACATGTAAGTACGAGCCGGGGCTAAATCGCCCCGCTCTCATTTTTTTATTTCTCCTTTTGAATCACAAACACACGCTCATTCGTTTTACCCACGAAACCCGAATGACGCTGATACGCATCGAGGGTGCGCGCCACAATATTATCCACCAACTCAAACCCCATTTCTAGACTCGCATCCACGAGCATCGCATCGGAATGAACTACCCGATCGGGAAACGCTCCCCCGGCCACATTAATGACGGCCTTCCCGCCCGGAACCAACACCCGGTGGAGCTGTTTCAAGACCTGCGACATGTCCTTCATGTACGCATCCACAATGGGAAGATCACTCCCCCCAGCCGTATCATGAACATCCTTCCCCACGAACGAACGCAATTGTGTTTTGGGATCTTCGAAAAATAATGCGAGCTCCAGCTTGTACGCCGAGGCATATTCAATCTTGTTCAAGTACGGAGGAGAAGTAATGACGCTCGAGATGGAACTCTTACCTAATTTTTTCAACATTCTAGCATCATCTTCAATAATCTGAGGAACATGTCCAAGAATTTGCGCCTTCTGGAGATCCTTGAGCATGAATTCAAGCTTTTGGAACCAGAACTTCTTGATGGGCTTGTATCCTTTACTCGAGGAGCGACGCAAACTCGCGCCCATCCGTTCTACATTGGACGCGCGCAGGGTAGAATCAATTAGCGCAAGGAGGGCCAAATCATGCAAGGGGGATTTTTTGTATTCATGATCGAGGAATTTTTTCACGGTCAATAGCTCACGAAATGTTTGATTGTGAAACCGCTTCGCCACCCAACTATCCACTCGTCCTTCGCGTGGAAAATCAAATTCAGTTTTTTTTAGAGACGAAAATTCCTCTTTCAATTCAGCCAGATCATAATCCCTTGTTTTGGTTTCCGATACGAATCGCGCGAGGGGTGAAACATCACACCCAATAGAATCCAACCCGTTCTCCTTGCACGCCAGCAAGGTCGTCCCAACTCCACAAAATGGATCGAGGACTGGGCCCTCCAGCGAATAGTTTTGAATCGCCCACTCCACGAAGGGCTTGGAATATCCTTCTCGGTAGTAGAACCAACGATGAATGGGAATGTTCTTGTTGGGAGAAAACGTCACCAATTCGGAAAGGGGAAAGGCCGTCATACCCTGCTCTTGGAAGGCGGGCTTTTAACCCTATTTTGAGGCAAAATAGTCCGACGGTTGGCCCCGTGGTCTAACGGCTAGGATAGTTCCTTTACATGGATCGGGCGGCAGTTCGACTCTGCCCGGGGCCATCCTCAAATACTCATTATTCATCCATCCACCATGAGTGAAGAAGAGACCGGCCCCAAGAAGGAGAAGCCCGTCGTGATTGAAGTCCTCATGGAAGGGCCCAATGGGGAATTGTACTTCCAGCCCATCGAGGCCACCCCCGAACACTTGGAGGAATTGATTAAGGCGACCACCAACTCCATGATCAAACACAACCTCCAAAAACAACTCGAGAAGATGCGCGCCGAAGAAAACAAAACCTAAATATACCTCTAACGAAAATAGAACACCATGAGTCAACCCATTAGTATTAATCAACTTGAGCGGGCACTTCAAACAATCACACGCATGCACGGAGAGTCTCGCGAAAAAATCCTCCAGGCATGCACCGCCATCACACGCGATCCCACGACGGCCAATTCCATCATCCGCAATTTCGAACGCGCACTGAACGATCCGAAAACACTCGAAAAAATTCCACCCGGACAAATCCGAACGACGTATCGATATGCAATGAAAGCCCTTCAACCAAAGACAAAACATACCACTCGAGTCATTGTCAAAGCTACTCCAACCACCCCAGTCAAAAAGCCCCCCCGCATGACCCCGGCGCAAATCGCCAAAGGAACAAAGCCATCTCCTCAATCCATGAAGCCCAACCAGTCATCCCCCTTCGCTCGGACCAACCGAGAAGCCAAGGCGAAGGTCGCACAGAGGCAGAAAGCGTACGTCCCTCCGCTCTACTCAAAATTAAGCCATGTCATGAGATTCGCCGAAAGAAGCATTGCGACAGACACCCAGTTCCGACGAAGGCTGCGCAGAGCTTCTCGCTGAGCCCTCCACACACCCATTAAAAACCATCCCGAAGGGATTTTCGTACAGTGCGAGAGTCGTCTAGTGGTTAGGATCGAACCTTGCCAAGGTTTGGGCCCGGGTTCAAATCCCGGCTCTCGCATTCTTTTCGCAGCGATAGTCTAGTGGTTAGGATGGAGCCTTCCCAAGGCTCCGACCCGGGTTCAAATCCCGGTCGCTGCATGGGATTTCTTTCTTCTTGAAGGGGCTTTTATAATCATTATTGCGCGGGACTCTAGTACGACCGCAGCCATAGTACAGTGGTCAGTATAGGGGCTTTCCAAGCCCTTGACGTGGGTTCGAATCCCACTGGCTGCACTTTCAACTTATTTTTTCCAAACCGTTTTATGCTCAGACTCAAACAGTAGAGCATGGCCTCCGAGAAACGACAAATGAGACCCCTCACAGGGATACAAAAAATCGCCATCGAAAGAATGTGGCGATTGGATGAACTGGCGGCGGAGAATGTGCATGAACACCCCACGCGTGCACGAAAATATGTCCAGCTCATCCGCGGACTCTCTACGCGTTTCCGCGTGCCTATCCCCATGCAAATTCGAAATCGCTTCTGCAAAACCTGTGAAAACTATTGGATTGACGGCGTAAACGTGACGCGACGCATAACTAATCACACGATGAACATGAACTGCAAAATATGCAATACCCTCACACGAAGGAGAGTGAAGCCCCAATGAAAAAAGACGCTCAACCTGTTTGGTTCAAAGCCAAACAATACGGATGGGGCTGGTACCCTGTCACCTGGGAAGGGTGGGCCGTGACACTCGTGTTTGTGGGACTGATTGTGGGCCTCACGCAAACCTATTCCTTATCCAAACCCGGAAACATGATTCCCTTCACGGTCGGAATGCTCCTCGCCATCGGACTATTGATGTTTATTGCCTCCGCAAAGGGAGAGAAACCCTCCTGGAGATGGGGCGGGAAACCCGTCTTCAAGAAATAGCCACTATTGAGAAAAAGAGGCTCAATCCGGCCGTTTCTTTATAAACCCTCTTTAGCGGTTTAGGGTTAGAACGACTCATTTTTGAGTTGTTGAACGAAAACGCACCGAAAGGTGCAACCCACGGAGATGATTGAACATGGGCGTATTCGACGTTCCAACCCCCTTCCTGTTAGCGGCTACCGCCAAAGACCTGAAGGAACACAAGAAAGTACAGTCCCCCGCATTCGCGGAATATGTCAAGACCGGTGCCCACGCCGAGCGTGCCCCGAACGACCCAGAATGGTACTACACCCGATGCGCGAGCATCCTGTACCGCGTCTTCAAAGACGGACCGGTCGGAACCGAGAGCTTGCGATCCTACTACGGTGGACGAAAAGCCCGAGGAGTCAAGCCTCACATCCACTACAAAGCGGGTGGAAAGATTATCCGATTAGGATTACAGCAATTACAGAAAGCCGGACTCATCAAAATTGGTGAGAAGGGCGGACGAACGATTACTCCCGCAGGACAGAAGTATCTCAATGAGATGTCCAAAGTCGCCGCGGAAATGGCCAAGAACTACGTCAAGAAGAAGCGCGTGTTCAAGAAAGGAACGAAGACCGACTCCGATGTTCGAGATGCCTTAAAGAAGGGCGGAAAGAAAGAAGGAGACAAGGACGCTAAGCGCGACGACGTCAAGGCCAAGAAGAAGGAGGGAAGTGAGGAATAATGAATGAGGAACAATGGAGAGCCCAACGCGAACAGGAACTGCGCGCCAAGCCCGACGATCAACCAAATGTCGCCGAGCAACGAATGAAGATGGCCCAGCAACTCGACGCGGTACTCTCTAGGATTCTCACCCCCGAAGCCAAACAACGACTGGCCAATGTGCGACTCATCAATGAGGAAAAATACCTCACGGTGGCACAGGGCCTGTTGGGTTTGGTCCAGCAGGGACGAATCCAAGGAAAAGTCACCGACGAACAAGTGAAATCCCTCCTCGGACAACTCACCCCCAAGAAAAACATGACAATCACTCGGAAATGAGCGTGAAAAAAACTATGAGCAGCCACAAAACAAAGGAAATGAAGAAATTCATCATCTCAACCCGAAAGAAAATAACCCCGGGATTGACGAATGCGCCCGTCTTCGCCATGCAGAAGAAACGCAAACGAATCTACAACACGAAGGGAAAGAGACACTGGAGAAGCATTGACTTGGGCAAGATGCACAAAAAGGCCACCCAGCAGATCGGACGAAATATTCGCGGAACCAAGCGCAACGTGGGAAAGAGCAATCCGAACACGCACCGCATGCACAAGAAAAAGTACACGCGCGCACACAAAAAGGTAAGAGGAGATTAACATGGCTGAAAAAGAATACGTAATCCGATACAACGATGCAGTCCGCATCCCCCGAACACGGTTCGCCAACAAAGTGCTGCAGGCGACCCGCGCGTTCGTGAAGAAGCATACGCACGCCGACAACGAGAACATCCGAATCTCCGCCGACGTGAACGCGGCCATCTGGGCGCGAGGGATGAATCACAAGCTCAACAAGCTAAACGTGGTCATCCGAAAGAAGGCCGACCAAGTATGGGTCTTCACCCCGGAAGGAAATGACTTGAAGAACTTCGAGAAGGCCGGAGCTCCTCCCAAAAAGAGAGAAGCTAAAGCTGCGGAAAAGAAAGAAGAGAAACAAGTCGAAGCCCAAGAAGGAGAAGCCCGAATCGCGGAGGCGCGAAAAGAAAAAGCCGCCAAGCCCGTGAAGGCCACTCCTTCTAAAGCCAAGGCGAAGAGCGAGTAGTAGGATTGTATGAGCATCAAGACGATCTCCCTGCACGGCTCCCCCTACGTGGGGATTTTCTGCTCCGTGACGGACGAGATCGCCTTGATCCCGAGTTTTTTGAACACTAAAGACGTGAAACGAATTGAAGACACGTTGAACGTGGAAGCGATTCCCACCACGATTGCCAATTCTCATTTGATTGGCGCATTATCGCGCGGACTCAAGAAGAAATTCGCAGTGGCACATACTATCGACAAGAGTGAAAAGGACCACTTGGAAAAGATCGGATTGAATATCCACCCCGTTCGCGGAATTACGGCAGTGGGAAACCTCCTGTGTATGCAGGCCAATGCGGGAATCGCCAGCCCGTTGATTCACCCGTTAGAGTTGGCCAACCTCGAGAAGTTTTTCAACATCAAACTTCACGCCAAGAATATTGCCGGAAGCGAACTCGCTGGCTCCTGCGTCCTTGCCACCGATAAAGGATTCTTAGCCCACCCTAAGACGGAACCCCACGAAATGGAATGGCTAGAAAGCGTATTCCGCGTTCCCGGAATGACCACCACGGCCAATTATGGAGACCCCTTCATTGCCAACTCCATCCTAGCCAACGCCCACGGAAGTATTGTTGGGGAGCGAACGAGCGGACCCGAGCTTTCCCGAATCGACGAAGGATTGCACCCGGGGCTGCTCAACGAGTAGGTTTAATTGCATTAGTAGACTAAAACAAGTAGGAAGGAATGAACATGGTAACCATGAAAGAAATGGCCAAACCCGGTGAGAAGCGACTCGACCTCAAACAGGTCCTCCAATTACGAATGATGGAACGACGCAAGGTTAAGCAGCTCATCCGACAGCGACGCTCAACCGAGCGCATCATGCTCGAACACTTGAACGTGCGCGCCACCCTGAAGGAATTGGGAGAGAAAGGAAAAGTCGAAAGTTTGATTCCCTTAGGAGGAGGAATCCTCATTGAAGGAACCGTCACTTCCACCGCATTCAAGCGAACCCTCCCTGGAAATGTCATTGTGAACGCCACCAAGAAGCAGGTTGAATCCGACCTGGATGAGCGGCAGAAGATTATTGAGGACGAGATGAAATACCTCGATTCCCGCATCCAGGACGCGAGCATCAACCTCCAAAGCCTAGACGCCATGGTTGAGATGGCCAAAGAGGCCCGTGCGCAAAAGAAACAGAAGAAGAAATAAGGAGAACAAACCATGTTCGACCTGCTCAAGAAAAAAATTGCAGGGTTCACGGAAAAGATTCTCGGACACACGAATGAGCAAGCCCCACCCGCGGCTCCTGCACCAACTCCCACGCCCGCTCCACAAGTGGTCACTCCTCCTGTTGTGGAGGAAAAGAAAATCGAAACCCCCACTCCAATCGTGGAAACTCCAAAATCCACTCCGGTGCATTCTCACATTGTAGAGAAAAAAGAAACCTCAAACAAGCCCATTTCTGCTGTGGTGGAGAAATCACCCATTGAACCATTGACCCCGGCGTCGCTTCCTGAAATCCAGCAACGAGACGAAAGGGAAATCAAGGCCAAAATAGGTGTTACGCAGAAAGTCACCAGCATGCTCACGGGGACGGTCACCCTCAAACCGGAAACGGTTCAATCGTTCCTCGAAGAATTCGAACTCTCCCTGCTGGAGGCCGACGTGGAACTGGAAACCGCCCAGGCCCTCATCACTCAACTGGAGAAGCGACTGAGCGGGAAAACCATCTCCTCGCGAGACGATCCCAACACGATCATCCTTTCCGAAATCAAAGCGGCGTTGTATGAGATACTCCCTCCTTCGGAATTGGACTTCGATCGACGCATAGAGACGCAAAAACCATTCGTCATTCTCATCCTTGGACCGAATGGGGCGGGAAAAACCACGACTATCGCCAAACTTACCAACTATTTGAAAAAGAAAGGAAAAAGTGTCGTGTTGGCGAGCGCGGACACGTTCCGTGCGGGAAGCATTGAACAGTTGGGGGTGCATGCGGAAAAATTAGGCGTGCGATTAATCAAACACCAATACGGCGCCGACCCGGCTGCGGTGGCCTTCGATACCGTGAAAGCGGCGCAAGCCGAGAATGCGGACGTGGTCATCATCGACACGGCAGGACGACAAGACACCAACAAGAACTTGCTCGAAGAATTGAAAAAAATCCAGCGCGTGATTCAACCTCATTTGAAAATATACATCGGAGAGAGTTACACAGGGCAAGCCATCCTCGGACAAGTGGAAACATTTGACCAAACCATTGGAATTGATGGATTCATCCTCACCAAGTTGGATACGGACTCCAAAGGTGGAGGAGTGTTGACCATCCTTCATCGACTCAAGAAGCCCATTCTCTTCTTCGGAGTGGGGCAAGGATATGAGGACTTGACGCCCTTCTCCATGGATGCCTTCCTGGACCGACTTATTCCCACTCCATAAGCCAAACCACGGCACCCGCCGAAACAGCTTATACGTGTGTTTTAATCATTTCCGCAGCTAAGTTATGTATGCTTTTTGAGGAAAATGCAGCTTTGCTCCTGAGCGCCCTGAGCGTCATCGTCACGCTCGGAATTGCCTGGCTGGTAGTCTTAGAAAAAGGAATCTCAAAGAGAATCAACCTCCTACTCCTACTGGTCGTTTTCTATCTCATTGGAGTAGTTGGAAAAAATGGAATTAGTGACATCTTCTTCCTTCCCCCCATGACTCTTGAATTCAGTCTCATGGTGACGTTGATTGTATTTACTCTATTGGGATTCCCCATGACTTTCAACCCCATAACTATTTTCCTTGCCGCTTTTGCATATATGATTCTCTTTCCCTTTCACGCACTTGCGGCCAATCTCATCATGTTGGCCATTTTCCTATTATTCTTCATACCCTTTATCGTAACCACCGTGGATACCACCTACAAGCAGTTCGTGCAAAAATAAATAGAACCTAAATTCTCATCGCGATGTCGCGGAAGAGAAAACTCCAGAGCGCGTTTACGAGATTTAGCACCCCACCCCCAATGAGAAATTGGATGAACAACCACACGACTACCAATAAGACTACCAGCCGCAAAAACTTCGCCAAGGAATAATCCGGACGATACACGTACAGCAAGAAGAAGAGAATGAAACCCAGAAAGAGGATGGACTGCTGATAGGTCTCCCAGAACTCCATATCACTCCTGATTCCCTCACCCATTTAAAGATTGCCCGCACTCATACGAGATGATGAAGTGGATCCTCGTTGGATTAATCCTATTGGTTTCCCTAAACGGGATGTTCGCCCACGAAGTGGTGACGGGAGACCCGGTGCACGATCAGAATGAAGAACACCAGGCCATCGAACCTCCCATTGACAGCCCAGGGACCGCCCAGTACACCGCCCAAAAAGAAGTGTCGAGTTGGAGGGACGCTTGGCCGTATGTTCTACTCCTATTCCTCGGACTCGGGGGGTTTGCCTTCGCTATGGGCATGGTACTTCACCCCACTGGAAACGGCAAGCGACGACGATAGAAACAGGATTATAAACCCCTAAAAGCCAGTTTGGGAATGAAATACACGCATGCAATACTCATGGCGCTGGTCCTCCTGACCACACTCTCATTTGCATTTGCCCATACGGAAGAGGAAACGGTGAATTCAGACATCGCCCTCGCCAACCTCCTCCGAGAAAACGCCTACAATGTAGTCCTAGTCTCGGCCGCCGCCCTCATCCTGCTGGTGGTATATTCCATCAAGACCAAGCCCCGCAAGGAGAAGATGAAAAAACTCTTGTTTTGGTCGATTGTGTTTTTCGCCGTGGGAAGCAACCTCTATCTCGCAGGGGCTACGCTTTACACCAACCACGTGTCTCCAACCGGGGGACCGGTGCACTGGCACACGGATTTTGAATTATGGAACTGCGGACAATTCCTCGATGTGGTGGATCCCACCGGCTGGGACAATCGTGTGGGAACGTGGGAAGTCCACGAGCACAATGACAACCGGATGCACATTGAGGGAACAATACTCGATATGGACCAGGCATCCTTCCATCACTTCTTCGAAATTATCGGCGGAACAGTAGATAGTAGCGGGATGAACATCCCCACGATCAATGGAAACGTCAACCTCCCTGCCCAGGGAATGTGCGGCGGAAAGCAAGCCGAACTGCAAGTGTTCCGATTGTACATCACCAACCCCGAAAGCGCGAAGAATTGGACCTACGAACAGGAAAAGCTCGAATTCCCTGACGGATTAGAAAAGATTATGGCACCCTATGCCAACGTCCCTCCAGGAGACTGCTTGATTATCGAATATGACACCCCCAAGGCGAAGACCGTCCATTCCTGCGCGTCCTACCGATCGGCGATGAATCGAGGTGAACTGCATGGCCGTTGAAGCATATCTCCCCACACTCGGAACCGTCATCGTGACCGCGTTGATTGATTCGATTAATCCCTGCGCGATTGGCGTACTCATCCTCATGATTACCGTGTTGCTCGGGAAAAAGAAAAGCACGCGCGACATGCTGCTGTTCGGCGGACTCTACATCACGGCGGTCGCCACCACGTATTTCCTCGCGGGATTGGGATTGATCTATTTCCTTTCTGTTATTCCCTTGTATGTGTCCGAATACATCTCCATCGCAGTAGGATTATTCATCGTCTTCGCGGGATTGTTAGAAGTGAAGGACTTTTTCTGGTACGGAAAAGGATTCTCGCTCCAAATCCCCTATGAATACGCCCAAAAAATCAACAAGTACGCCGAAAATGTTACCGTCCCCGGGGTTATTTTCCTCGGAGCGTTTGTGGCAGCCGTTGAACTCCCCTGCACGGGCGCCCCTTACTTGGCCATCATCACGTTGCTCTCTCAATATTTCGACTTCACGGCCTTGTTGTTGCTGATCCTCTACAACATCCTCTTTGTGTCCCCCCTGATTGTCATCCTGTTGGCAGTGGCAGCTGGACGAAAAGTCGCGGACTTCAAGAAATTCAAGGAAGAGAACAAGGGATACATGCGCCTCCTGATTGGACTATTACTCATCTCCATGGGCTGGCTCCTCATCCTTATCTCGAATGGAACCATCAACTTCGGGTGACTCTCACATGAAAACAAAAACCACCAAAACCAAAGGGAAAACCAAAAACTTTACCTCCCGCATGGTTGTAAAACGACGCGGACACACGGAAAAGTTCGACGAGCGAAAAATATACGCATCCGTATATGAAGCCTGCCACGTCGACGGGATGAAGACGGAAAAAGCAGAAAAGATTGCGTCCGCGGTAACAAATGCCATCAAGAAGAAAGTCGAGAAGCTCGACACCGTATCCTCACACGCCCTCCACGCCCAAGTGGTGAAGGAACTCAAGAAGCACCACGCAGATGTGGCCTTCATGTACGAGCACCACAAGAATATCTGCTGATTAGTCAGCCACCCGTTTCGCGAAATGATGAATCGCCCGGGAGAGATAGAGATATTGCCGGCGCGAGAAATCATCCAATGGACCCTCCACCCGACCATCGTCCGTCTTGCGGAACGTGCGGGGGTGGCGATCCAAACTTACCAGCAGACTCTCGGCTACATTCGCGGAAGAATTACTTAGGAGGTCCTGCCACACTACGACACGCGACTCAGGATTCATGCGCTGGATGGCCTTTGTCAGCGTGGCGAGGGTCCCTCCCAAATACTGATAGTCCACCACCACATACCGCACGGGACGTGCCCCCACCACGCGCTGGGCACGAAGGGCCTGGATCATCATCCCCACGTTCTGCTCAACCGTGGGGTCGGGCTGACTGGGACTTATGAAATAATGGACCTTCCGGCGCGAACGAGGGGAAGCCGGATAGAGCGCAGCATAGGCCTCAAACGCAGGACGCATTCCCCGACCGACGAAAATGAGGTGGTCCGAAGGCACCGTCATGGACCGAACTCCCCGAGCTACCCGGATGGCGTTGCGGGCGATCCGCAACAAGGCCTTTCGGGACTCCGGAGCCATCCTAAAAATAGCAGCCCGCCGCGCCACGGAAACCTTACGGAAACGCTTTTTGGACGAGGATCCACGGCGACGCCACATTCTAGGGAGGAGGCGACACTCTATTATAATCATTCAGGACGGGAAATAGTCCATATGGGATTCGGCGACAGCTTACGGAAGGCCTTCGACTCATTCAACGCATTGAGGGTGGTCGACAAGGATAGTGTCAAGACCCTCGTGAAGGAACTCCAGAGAGCCCTGATTTCCGCGGACGTGGACATTGAAACCGTACTAAGCCTTTCCAAGCAGCTCGAGGTAGCGGCTCTCTCAGAAAACATCCCCAAGGGATTGAACCGAAAAGAGCACCTCATTTCCCTCACGTACGATGCTCTTGTTGATTTGATTGGGGGAAAAGAAAACAAGATCCCCGAGAAACCCCACAGCATCTTGTTGGTTGGATTGTTTGGATCCGGAAAAACAACCTCGGCGGCTAAACTCGCCCACTATTACATGAAGAGGGGATTGCGCGTAGGAATCATTGCCGCCGACACCTTCCGACCGGCGGCGATTGATCAATTGGAACAGCTCGCCCAAAAACTCCCAGGGGTTTTGTTCTACTCCAATCGCAATGAGAAAGAAGCCAGTGCGGTGGTGAAACAAGGAATCGTAGATTTGCTCAGTAAAGGCGCGCACACCATTATTGTGGATTCCGCCGGGCGCAGCGCGCTCGACCCGGAATTGGTCGATGAAGTGAAGCGCATCCACGCCGTATTGAAGCCCGAACACACGTGGTTGGTGTTAGGTGGCGACGTGGGACAGCAGGCGAAAAAGCAAGCCAAGGCGTTCCATGAAACAGTGGGTGTGAATGGAGTTATCCTTACTCGAATGGACGGAAGTGCCAAGGGAGGAGGCGCATTATCAGCATGCCGCGCCACGAACGCACCCGTACACTTCATTGGTGTTGGGGAAAAGATTCAGGATTTGGAAGCCTTCGACGCCCCCCGCTATTTGTCACGCGTCATGGGATACGGCGATTTGAAGGGACTATTAGAAAAGATGGAAGACCTGAAAGTGGAAAGCGCCTCGGCTGCCAACCCATTGGAGGGACCCTTTACTCTTCAAACATTCTACGCGCAACTCGAATCCACTCGCAAGTTAGGGCCGTTGTCCAAAGTTGCGGAAATGCTAGGAATGGGAAACCACATTCCCAAGCAAGACTTGGAAGTCGGAGAAGGAAAATTGGATTCCTACAAGGCCATGATGGACAGCATGACGCGACAGGAGAAGCACGACCCTGAAACCATCACTTCATCTCGCATCGCCCGCATTGCAAAAGGAAGCGGAAAAGGGGAGAATGACGTGCGAGAATTATTGAAACACTACCGCCAGCTCAAGAAGATGGTCTCGCAATTCAAGCACCTCGACGAGGACGCGCTCAAGAACCCCAAGGACATGCAGAAGATGATGAAGAAATTCCAGAAGCCTAAGAAGATTAAATTACGATAAATTCAGTTATTTTTTGGATAAAATACGATTCGTGGACAAGCGAATTCGACCGATTCCGGGAATAAGACGGGCAGTATTTGTCCCTGCCAACCGACCGTTACTGTCAATAAACACGTACTTGCTTCTCTCCAAGAAACCGCGCAAATTACTATTTTCTTTTGCATAGTTTCTAAGAGCACCTTCTAGTTCATTCGTCGCTTTTCTAACCATAGAAGAACCAGACTTATAGCTAAGAGTTGCCGCAATGGCGATGGCAGCGCAATGATAAATATAATCAGCAGGACCACGAGCAGGTGCTATCTTGTACACCACCGAAGAAGCAACCCCCATACCGAGAGCACTAGCCCAGGCACCATTTCGAGTAGAACGTGTCCGCTCCTTGCGCGCCCGCAATATTTGCCCAAGTCCATCACGTACAGAGGGCGAAATTTCGCCCCCATACCGAGGACGAGCAACTCGTCTTGACACCGATTTGAACACTGCCATAGAAAACGAGCAGTGCGTGCACATATATAATACCACGGTCTTCTTACTGAATGATCCCCCAGATTGCATTCTTCGTGAACGTGGTGGCCGGGGCCATAAGTGCCTACACGGACATCAAAACAGGATACATCTACGACTGGATCACGTATCCCCTCATCGTCATTGGAATCATCCTCACCATTATCACTCAGCAGTGGATTGGACTTTTACTCGCGGGGTTGATTTATGGGGTTGGATGGTTGGCGTATCGCTCAGGCAAAATGGGCGGAGGTGACATCAAGCTCCTCGCAGGAATAGCACTCGTACAACCCACCTATGAGGGAATGGTTTTCCCCCTCGCCGTATTGCTGATTGGCGCCCTGAGCGCGTGCATGGTGTTTTGCATGTATTACGTGGGAGGATTTCTCCTCAGCAAGCCCAAAATACACTGGAACACTCCCCGAAAGAAAGGAGCCGGGATTCTTCTGGTGGTATTTATCGCACTATTCCTGTACATGAACGCCCAACTCCCCGTGGGAGGAATTACGCTCCTCCTCTTGGAAATCGCCATGATACTTGGACTTATTTTCTATGCCTTCGAAGATGAAGTGAAAAAACACGCCTTCTTGAAGCGCATCCCACTCAGCGAATTGGAGGATGACGAAGTCTTAGCCATTGAGCACCTCACGAAAGAAGAGAAAGAAAAATGGGGGACCAAAATAAACGATTTGATTTCGCGAGAAGACATTCCCGCGCTCAAGCACAAGGGACTCACAACCATTCCCGTGTATCGCAACCTCCCTAAGTTCGCCCCGTTCTTACTCACAGGGATACTCGCGACGTATCTCTTCCCGGAAATGATCTCCCAAATCGTGCCAAGCTTTTTATAACCACCAAAACAAGGGAATTGGAATGAAGATCCTCATCACCGGAAGCACCGGAATGATTGGCTCCCGACTCGTGGAGAAGCTCAAAACCAAACACACGATTGTGGAGTTTTCCCGACGCAAGGGGATGGATATCACCAAATTGGAGGATGTTGAGAAAGCCATCCATGGGATAGACATCGTGATTCACGCCGCCGCCGAGTTGGAAGAAACCAAAGGAGAAGCCGAGATGTTCCGCACGAATGTGGAGGGGACGCGCAATCTCCTCACGGCGGCGGAAGAGGAAGGAGTTGAGCAGTTCATCCACCTCAGCACAGTTGGAATATACGGAGACACTCAAGGGAAAATACGCGAAGACAGCGAAACCGACCCCCACACGGCCTATGAGCGAAGCAAGAAGGAGGCCGAAACCCTCGTGTGGAATATGCAGGAAGTGTTCCCCGTCACGATTGTACGACCGGCCATCGTGGTGGGACCCAATAAGTACTGGGCATCTATCTTCAAGACCATCAAGAAAGGATTCCCCCTCATCGGAAAAGGAACCAACGCCTGGCAAATGATTCAGGTGGACGATTTAGTCGATTTTATCGCGATGTGCGTGGGAAACGACGACACGTACAACGAGGCTTACCTCGTCGCCGAGCAGGAAGCCCATACGCTCAGAGAGATTGTCGACATGATGGCCGACATCCTAAAAGTCAAACGACCGGGAAGCATTCCCATTGTATTAGGAATGGCCGTCTCCTACTTCTTTGGAATCCAAGGAAAACTACTGGGGAAAAAACCCCTCTTGACCCCGCCGCATGTGAAACGCATGCTGAAGCATCGCGAATACGATATTAGCAAGGCCCTCAAAACCAAATGGAAACCCAAACACTCCACTCGACAAGCCCTGGAAGACACCTACACGCAATTGGTGCAGGGAAAATGGATCTGAGAATTAATCTTCTTCATCCGCCTTGGGATCACCTAAAGGAAACTCATCGTGCCACTGGGAAATACGATTAATAATCTTGGACATGGGATCATTGAAAGGCAGTCGGGCGATGGCATCCTGAATCACATTCCACGCAAACACGCCCAGGGGATGAAATTCGTGCTCGAGGGAGAGCGTAGAGAGAAAAATAGAGAGGTCGAGTGCTTCACACTCCTCCTGGGACTTTCCCACAAACAATGCGCAGGACGCATTCAGGATACGCACACCCTCCGTAGGGGCGTCGGTCTCAAAACCAAAATCAGATACTTTTCCACGCTCAACTTTTGCATCCAGCGTCACCTTGAATGGGGTGCTGCCCGCAAACGAGGAGCGAATGGTCGAATGCGCATCCTTGAGGCGCTTTGCAAAAGAACGAACCGTGGATTTAGGAGCCATATGGAGGTCGAGCAACCAAGACATTAAGTATCTTTTCTACGTCTGAAACAGAATGACTCACAAATTATCCATCGGACCCTCCGGAATACCCCTCGCGGCAGACGGAAAGGGCATTGTGAAGGGCATCGAGATGATTAAAACACTCGGACTTGAGGCGATGGAACTAGCCTTTGTTCAAAGCGTATACATCAAGGACGAAGACAAGGCCAAAGAGGTCAAGAAGGCCCAAGAAAAAGCCGGAATCCGACTCAGCGTCCACGCCCCCTACTACATCAACCTGAATTCTCAAAAGAAAGAAACCCTCGACGCAAGTATCGAACGCCTCTACCTTGCGTGCAAGATGGGAGGATTGTGCGGCGCGGAAAGCGTGGCCGTGCACGCCGCATTCCGACACGCGGACGATTCTAAAACCATCCAAAAAAAAATCGAGGAAGCCTGCCGCCAAATCTATGAACGATTGGACGCCGATAAAATAAAGATTAAAATTGCCCCCGAATTCGCCGGAAAATTATCCCAGTGGGGCACACTCGAAGAAGTGATGGAGATTGCCCAAGATAACAGAATCTCATGGTGCATGGACTTCGGTCACGCCCATGCCACCAGCAAGGGAAGCCTCACCAATAAGGAAAAATTTGATGCCATATTGGGACAAATAGAAAAATTTGATTCATCCTATCTCAAAGACCTCCACATTCAGTGCTGCGGGATTACTTTTTCGGATAAGGGAGAGAAGTATCACACTTCATTCGATTCCCCAGAGAGCACCGTCAACTGGAAAGCCATGGCCGAGAGCTTTAAGGAATACAACGTCGGCGGAATCTGCATCACGGAATGCCCAGGACAAGAGAAAGATGCGTTGCTGCTGAAAAATTATTACCAATCTCTCTGAATCAGCGCGCTTTTCCCGCTTTCTTGGCCGCATCCACCAATTCTTTCATCAATTTCTCGGCCTTCTTGATATCGCCTTCGGCGGCCTTCGCAATACTCGTTCCCACATGAACAATATCGGCCCCGGCGGAAATACACCGATACACATCCTCGGGAGTACGAACGCCCCCCGCGACCACAATGGGCAAATGAACCATCTTACGCACCGCCCCAATACACTCAGGAGGGACACAGGTCGGGGCGCCGGAACCGGATTCTAAAATTATCAATTGCATCCCGAGCATCTGCGCCGCCAACGCATTCACGGCACCCAAATAAGGGATGTTCCGCGGCAACAACTTGGCACTCCCCACCCATCCAACCGCTTGGCCGGGCTCATACACTAAATACGCGGTCCCAATCGTTTCCAATTTCATCTTCGCCACCGGATACGCGGCCGCCACTTGGGCTCCCGAAATATAGTACGGATCCGAGGAATTGAATAGGCTCATGAAATAGACCGCATCCGCCTGCGGAGACAATGTGGCAATGTTTCCAGGAAACAAAATCACGGGCTTCTCGGAAACCGACTTGATGGCGGCAATACAATCATCTAAAATTTTACCTTGCGCCCCCAAACTTCCACCCACGGAGAATGCCGTGACTCCGGCGCGATCCGCGGCCTTGGCAATTTCCTTCACTTGTTCGGGCGTATGATCGGGAGGATCAATGACCACAAACACGTGACCAGGATTCTTCTTGGCATCCTCCAGCAAGCCCGCATACACGGGACCAAAGGTCGGACCAATGGAATGAGAATGCGACACGTTATTCGTCTTCTTCTCGCCTTTCACTTTAGGATGCGTATGCAGCATGGGGGATCCCTCACACTCTCAACTAAGGAAATTCAGCTTAAAAACACCCATTTTCGACAAACACACGGAAGTAAAACGGGAGATTGACGAAAACACGAGGGGGAGGAAGAAGGGATTGCGCTAGTAGAACGCTTCCGGGACTTCTTCCACCATCAATCGTTCCAATTGGCGAGAAATAGACGCGCTTCCCCTCGCCTTGATGGGAAGACCATGTCCTGGGAGAATCATCTTAGGACTTGAAAACAAAATCTTCCGCGCCGACGAAATAACTTGTTGTTTGTTTCCGCTCGTCAAGTCCCACCGACCCAACCCAGTGGAGAATAGTGCATCCCCGCAAAACAACCAGCGCTTATTCTGCTCCATGAAGGAAACACTCCCTTTTGTATGTCCGGGAGTGAAAATAACCTGTACGGAAAAATTACCCAAGTCGAATACCTGCTTATCCACGAAGGTGTGCGCGACATTCGGCCATTTCACCGCAGGAACATTCAAGCCATTGATGACCGAGAACACGGGATCCTTCGCGTTCACATACATGGCATCCGCGGGGTGCATCCATACTTCGGATTTTGGAAACAAGTAATCAAGTGCAAAATTATCCGCATGACCGTGCGTGTGGAGAATAACGTTTACGTCGCGCGGAGTGAGGCCAATCGAAGAAAGACCCTCTTTCAATTGACGGGAACTACCCCCAAGACCGGAATCGATCAGCACGACCTTCTTCCCGACTAAAACGTAAGAGTGGCTGGCGCTCTCGGTGCCAAACGACGCGTAAATATTATCCCCAATCTGTTCCCACATTCGACCAGTACCACAGCTTGTACAAATAAAAAGGATGGCGTTTAACTCGCGCGACAAAAACCAACCTATAAGAGGGTGCAAAACGTACTGATAGGATGACCGCCCTCACCTTCGACGTGAATACGACACTCCAACGCATGTCGGAAGAATCGGGAATCGAACAAGCGATTATTCGTCAAAAGATGGACGAGAAGATCGCCAAGTTCGCTGGACTATTGACCGAACAAGGCGCGTTGGTTCTCCTCAGCAAAGAAATGAACATCCGCACCCCATTAGTAGAAAAAAATGCCACGCAGATGAAAATGGGCGAATTGAAACCCGGGATGAACAACGTGGACGTACGTGCGCAAATCAAGCGAGCCGACCCCCTGAAAACATTCAACAAGAATGGAAAGGAAGGAAAATACGTGAGCTTGCGACTAATGGATGAAACCGGAGAAGCGCTCTTTACGTTTTGGAACGAACAGGCCGATGAAGTCATCCAAAAAGGAATCAAAATTGGAGACACGCTCAACTTGCACAATGCCCGCGTGGGCGTGTTCAACGGACAGACCCAACTTTCATTGGGATACAATGGATCCTACTCCCTCGAAAAAGGAAACGAAACACTCACAACTGCACCCGCCGAAAAAATTCCTTTCTCCGCCTTGAAAGAAAACGACCCCTTCGAAGGAAACGTGCACGTGGTGGATGTGTTCCCAGGAAAAGGATACTACGTGCGATGCACCGCCTGCGCGGCCAAGCTCCAATACCGAGACACGATTTGCTCCCAATGCGGAAAGGAAGGAAGTGTAGAAACACGCTTGCTGGTATCCTTGCTACTCGACGACGGCACCGCCTCATTGCGAGGAGTGGCATTCGAAAATGAAGCGATTTCATTGATAGGCAAGACCAAAGAAGAGATTCTCGCCGCCATGGACGATGAAAAACTCAAAATGGCCCTCTGGCAAGACATGAGGGGGAAAACCATCGCGATCAAGGGAAGAGGAAAGAAAGGAATGGACGCCACGTCGGTGGAGCTCATCCTCCAACGAATCCAACCCCGATTGTTCCAGAACGCATAAATAGCGATAAAACGTAAGCACATGGAGGAGGGTGCGTTCCATGCCCCAAAATTTAGCCCAAAAGATACTCCAACATCACCTCGTCGAAGGGGAAATGATCCCAGGGAAAGAAATAGGGATCAAAATCGACCAGACCCTCACCCAAGATGCCACGGGCACGATGGCCTACCTCCAGTTTGAAGCCATGGGATTGAAACAGGTCAAGACGGAACTCTCTGTTTCGTATGTCGACCACAACATGCTCCAAACCTCATTCGAAAACCCGGACGATCACCAATACCTGCAGAGTGTCGCGGCAAAATATGGAATATTGTTCTCTAAGCCCGGAAATGGAATCTGTCATCAAGTACACTTAGAACGATTTGGAAAGCCAGGAAAGACACTCTTAGGAAGCGACTCACACACCCCCACGAGTGGGGGGTTAGGAATGCTCGCCATGGGAGCCGGAGGACTGGATGTTGCGGTGGCCATGGGAGGAGGCGCGTTCTACTTGAACATGCCCCGCGTCATCGGAGTTAAACTGACCGGAAAATTAAACGATTGGGTGTCCGCGAAAGACATCATCCTCGAACTTTTACGAAGACTTACAGTGAAAGGCGGAGTGGGAAAGATTGTCGAATACTATGGAGACGGAGTGAAAACACTCAGCGTACCCGAACGCGCCACCATCACCAACATGGGAGCCGAATTAGGAGCCACGACAAGCGTGTTTCCCTCGGACGAAATCACCAAGAAATACCTGCACATGCAAGGACGAGAAAACGATTGGCACGAAATGAAAGCCGACGAAAACGCGACATATGATGAGCACGTCGAGATCAACCTCTCGGAATTGGAACCCATGATTGCGTGCCCCTCTTCTCCTGATAATGTAAAGAAAGTTAGTGAAGTCGAAGGGATTGTCGTAAGCCAGGTGTTGGTGGGAAGTTGCACCAATTCTTCGTACCGCGACTTGAGCATTATTTCCTCCGTCATGGATGGGAAAACCGTGCATGAGAATGTATCCATGAGCGTGAACCCGGGATCCAAGCAAGTGTTGGAGAATGTTACCTCCTCCGGAAAATTACTCAGCTTCATCTCCTCCGGCGTACGAATTAACGAGTCGGGATGCGGTGGATGCATTGGAATGGGACAAGCCCCCCCTTCCGGAAGCGTATCCGTGCGAACATTCAACCGAAACTTCCCCGGACGAAGCGGAACGCCTGATGATAAGGTGTATTTGTGCTCCCCCGAAACGGCGGCCGCCACCGCACTGTATGGGAAGATTACCGATCCCCGCAAGTTAGGAGAATACCCTCCCATCGCGTGGCCAGAAAAGTTCCTCATCGATGATCGAATGATCATCCTTCCCTCCTTACACCCGGAAGAAATCACCGTGGTGCGCGGACCCAACATTGCCCCGCTACCCTTAGCCGAGACGCTTCAGGACAAAATTGAGAAGAAAGTTTTGTTGAAAGTCGGCGACAATATCTCCACGGACGGAATCATGCCCGCGGGAGCGAAAATTCTCCCCTTGCGGAGCAACATTCCCAAAATTTCCGAGTATGTCTTTTCTCCCATCGATCCCAATTTCGCCAAGAACGCGAAAGAAAATCATGGAGGAATCGTCATCGGAGGCGACAACTATGGTCAAGGCTCATCACGTGAACACGCGGCGCTCGCGCCCATGTATTTGGGAATCAAAGCGGTTATTACGAAGACATTTGCCCGGATCCACAAAGCCAATCTGATTAATTTCGGAATACTCCCATTGGAATTTGTGAATGCCAGCGACTATGAAAAAATCAGTGCCGGGGACGTGCTGGTGCTAGACGGACTCCACGCCCACTTGCAAGGAAGCAATCATCAATTAGTATTGAAGAACACCACGAAGGGAGTGGAAATTCCATTGAAAGAAGACTATACTCCCCGACAACGAGAAATCCTGCGCGCCGGCGGACTATTGAATTTCACCCGCCAGCACGCGGCCAAGTAAGAGCGCTCATACACTCCTCGAAAGGGGAGCAACCCATAAATATCCCCGGAATGGTTATTCCTCCTATCACATCCGAGAGGGGTTGGATTTCACATGGCACATGACGTAACACTCATTTTAGGCGACGGAACGGGGCCCGAACTGGCCCGCGCAACGAGGAAAGTATTAGATGCCACCGGCGTGAAATTCAACTGGGTCGAGCAAGAGGCCGGCATCGATGTATACGAGAAGACCGGCGACCCCTTCCCCGACACCCTCATTGACACCATTAAACGCACGAAGACGGCGCTGAAGGCCCCTATTACGACCCCCGTGGCCACGGGATTCCGCTCCGTGAACGTGAAGCTCCGGAAGGACCTAGACCTCTACATTAACCTCCGCCCCGCCAAGTCCTACGAAGGAGTCCGTTCCCGCTACGAAAACTTGGATTTGGTCATCTTTAGAGAAAACACCGATGACGTGTATGTAGGAATTGAATTTGAGCAGGGAAAACCGGAGACCAAGCAGCTCATCCACATGCTCAACCAGACTCATCCCAAAGAAAAGATTCCCGAAGACATTGGAATTTCCATCAAACCTATCTCCGAATACAAAACCGAACGAATCGTGAAAGCCGCATTCGAGTATGCCGTGAAACACCACCGAAAGAAAGTCACGTGCGTCCACAAGGCCAACATCATGAAACACACGGATGGATTATTCTTGAACGTCGCACGAAAGGTGGCAGCCAACTATCCCCAAATCCAATTCGAAGACGTGATCGTGGACAACATGTGCATGCAGCTCGTACAGAAGCCCGAAGTGTATGACGTCATCGTACTGCCCAACCTCTACGGAGACATTGTATCCGACTTATGCGCGGGATTGGTGGGAGGACTCGGCGTGGCCCCGGGTGCGAACATCGGCAACGAACTCGCCATATTTGAAGCAGTCCACGGAAGCGCACCCAAGTACAAGGGGATGAACAAAGTCAACCCCACCGCGATGATCCTATCTGGAGTCATGATGCTGCGTCATTTGAATGAAATCGACGCCGCCGACAAACTTGAGCGTGCGGTGGCCCACGTCATCAAGGAAAACAAGCACGTCACGTACGACTTGAAACCCAAGGGACAGGAAGACCAGGCCGTGGGAACCAATGAGATGGCGGACGCCGTTATTGCCGCCTACCATGCGATGGGAACAAAGCCCAAGGCCCATGCGGACCTCTACGAAAAACCTCCTCGAAACCCGGAGCTCAACTTCTAGAAAGAAGTTGAGACGGGAAAAAAATAATTAATCGGTCGTGAACGTGAACTCATCCGAGTCCACAATCTCCAACACATCTAATTCTTTACAAAAACACTTCACGGCAAGCCACTCCGCGAGAGAAGGTTTGCTTCTCCCTTCATCTCCGGAGATGAATTCCTTAATGTAACACCCCGCCGAGGCGTGCAGCTCGACTTCAATGTGATGCGTATCCACCTGAACCGCTTTCTCTAATGTAATCCAGTGCGGTCGCTCCTTCATCACGCGTCGTTTCTCCACCCGAATGGGAGTGGTTTGCAGGACATCCATCTTTTGGTTCAAAAAAGACGATAATTTCTCCACACTTATCTTCTCGCTCGACTCCACCAGCGCACGATAGCGTTTCGTGTGGTAGTTTCGCGTGATAAACACCACGTCCGCGGGAATACCGATTGACAAATCGAACAATTCTACCTTTCCCTTCAGCGCGGAATTGATTTGCGACTGGAGTTTGCCCATATCGGCCACTCGAAGGATTGGATTTTCGAGGGTCAAAGCAAACGGGCGGCCCCTCCCCAACATGCGGACATCCACATCTTCTCTTCCTGCGCCATGAAACAAGACTTCGTCGCATTGAAACGCATCTTTGATGAAGGGAGTGACCAATTCCTGCACGCTTTCCTTCGTTAGGATCTTTTCACCCTTACACACGTTACATACATTTCCATGCGAACGACCGGTGCCTTTACATTCGTAACAATAGTGGCGTGTTTGGGCAATCGTGCGCACGAGTTTAGTATAATTCCCCTTGAGAATGACCGGAAGAAACTGCAGCGTGACTTTTTTCTCCACCTCATCGAAGACAATCTCCACGTCCGGGTGTTCCAATCCAATCATCTTTCCCTGAAACAACGAATGATTAGCGATGCGGTTCTTGACGGCCTTGGAAATCAACTCCTTTTGGAGGGGGTCGCGGATACGCACCCCAATGGAATAGGTGGTCCACTCCCGAGACGAGAGAAGCTCGTCCAGCTTAGCAAACGGGACATCCGGGAGGGTGGTTTCCAGTGGAATCCGAAGAATGGTCACCATACCCATTCCCCCGGCTGAACCCTTATAATCAACCAACACGGAACACGGCGGAAAGCTCGCCCAACCTTTTTAAGTCGAAAGACGAATGGCTAGTGCGTTCTCCGGTGCAAGGGGAGGGCCTTCACAAAGCCGCTCCTCAGACGTGCCGTTGCGAGAACAGGAAACGTGAACACTATGGCCGCTAAAGCCGAAATCAAAGAAGTTAAGGATCTCCCTGGAATCGGACCCCAGGCTGCAGAAAAACTATTTTCCGCCGGATACAAAAGCCTCGAAAGCGTGGCCGTGGCCTCCCCCATGGAGCTGATTGAAGCCTCAGGGTTAGGAGAAGGAACCGCCGAAAAAGCCATCAAAGCCGCCCGCGACGCATTAGAAATGGGATATGAGAGCGCGGATATTCTAGCCGAGCGACGAAAACTCGTCGGTCGCATTTCTACCGGATCCAAGGAATTGGACAATTTAATCGGAGGGGGAATTGAAACCCAATCCATCACGGAGATTTATGGAAAATTTGCCTCGGGAAAAACCCAATGGTGCTTTCAAACCGCAGTAACGGTGCAGAAACCCGTGGGAGAGGGAGGATTGGGGGGAAATTGTCTCTACATTGACTCCGAAAACTCTTTCCGACCTGAACGCGTCATCTCCATCGCGGAAGCGAATGGAATGAATTCGGAAGACGTGTTGAAGAACATCTTTGTCGCCCGCGCGTACAACGCCGACCACCAAATGTTATTGGCGGAAAAGGCCGCGGAGCTCATCAACGAGAAAAACATCAAACTCGTGATTGTGGACTCGCTCACCGCGCAATTCCGAAGTGAATTCATCGGACGCGGACAGCTCGCGGATCGACAGCAGCGATTAAACAAGCACATGCGCGTGCTACAGCGATTGGCGGAGATGAGCAACGTCGCCGTACTTGTAACGAATCAAGTCATGGAGCGACCCGACATCATGTTTGGAGATCCCACCGCCCCGGTCGGAGGAAACGTGGTTGGACACGCCTCGAAAACACGGTTGTATCTGCGCAAAGGAAAGGAGAACAAGCGAATCGCCAAGCTGGTGGATAGTCCTTCCTTACCGGACGGAGAAGCCGTGTACGCGGTCACCGAAAAGGGAATCGAAGACATCGACGAATAATGATTCAATCAAAAATACGAGGAGGAGGGAGAAAATCCCTTCTCCTTCACTCTTTTTTCGGCACCATCTTCTCTTGATAGACGATGATGTGTAAGGCCCCAAACATGATCCCGAAGGCCAGCAAGTACAAAAACCACTGGCGAAATACGATGGCCTGAAACTGACCCCAATAGGCGACTAATACGGAGAGAATGGCCAATCCCAACGGGAGGAGAAAATTAGCCAGGGTGTGATGCACATGCACCGGGCGAGACATGCGAGGCTTGGATGAACGTTTCATTCTGGATGGACTTTTTCCCCATATTTAATACGAGAGCATTAAAAACGAAAAAACACTCCCCTAAGATGGTGAATCGATGACCGATCTCTTCTACGACGAATACTTGAAAGCCAGCGAGAAATTCAAACAAAACGCAGGGGCTGCCAACGAAGCCTATCAAGCGTGGAAGAATACCGCCATGGCTGCTGGAGCCTTAGACAAAAAAACGAAAGAACTCATGGCATTGGCCGCCGCGTGTGCCATCCAGTGTGAATACTGCATCGACTCTCACTCGCAAAAGGCTAAAGCCTATGGCGCCACCGAACAAGAAGTCGCGGAAACCATCCAGGTGGCTACTGTTGTCAAAGCCGGCGCGACGGTGAGTTACGGAATCAAGGCGTTTGAACATTACCTTTGATACTACAAGAAAACAAACACAAAATCAGAAGGGCATGTGCCGAACATTCATCGATCCGATTTCCAGATAGAGATTGGAAAATATTCCATCGAACGAATTCAAAAACATCTTCGCCCGCTGAACCCCCAAAATGCGTTCCACTCTTTCTTTCACCATCGACAGCGAATCCTCTCTCAACTCGTAGTCAAAGTTACTCATTAACTCCCTCAATTGAGCCCGCTCCACCTTTCCTTTACCTGCATTCAATAGACCAATACGGTCGAACGCCCGCTTCAGTGCGATTTGATAAATATACGGCTGCGTCGCAAGGCGCCAGCGACTCAACTCGAGAGTAAAACGACCCATTTCCTTCTCGAACGCACGAGAAGTTCCGAATCCCTTCATCGTATTCTGAAAACGAACCGCATTCGCCGCTGCACTGCGAAGCTCCACTCGAATACGCTCAAGATTCGGATCATTCAAATGACGAATTTGATTCGCAGCCCGCTGTAATGCCGGAGAATGAGAATAGAAACCGACCCACCGAAGGTGCATCTTTTTCTTCAGACGATACGCACGATAAGGAGCCGATGCGGTTTTTCTCATCGAACGAAGACGACTGCGAAGGGAACGAGGAGGCATGGAGGGAAAGACAATTCCCTGAATAAAACACTATTTGTACTTCAACACTTCAACCGTGCCCTTGGTGGAATCCTTTAATTCCGCCGAGGCGAGAGGGTAAATCTCAATGATGGGCTCTTCATACGGATGAATGGATCGCAGGAGTTTCACCATGTGATCCGCATGAGACGCTTGACACGTGGTCTCAATCTTCACTTCCTGCACCATCTCGCGCTTATTCAATCGACCCTTGAAGGGCTTGCTTCCCTTCAATGCAATCCAGGTGCCATGACCGAATGTCAAAAAGGCACACCCTTCGTATTTCTTATCCCCAAACGAACCGCACCCTTGTGAATGCATCAAATCCAGCATGGCATCCATATGTGTTTTGGGCGCATACACCACCAGCTTGACCAGAGAAAGTTTCGAGGGAGCCATTGTGTGTTCACCACTTCTCGATTATGACGTTTTCCGCCGGGAACTTCACATCATCAATGCAAAACTTCACTAAGTGTTCGGCAATCTCAGGCTTCCCGCAAATGTACACTTTCGCGTGATCCTTATGCGGAGACGAATACGACTTCAAAGAATCCTGCACATACCCCTTGGCATGCGTCCAGTGATCATCCGGACGCGATGCAGTGATGTGAATCTTGAAATTAGGATGGGTTTTTGTCAAGCGCTCCAACTCTTCCTTGTACATATATTGGGATGGAAATCGGAACCCGAAATACAACGAAATGGGAACCTTCGAGCCGTTGTGCAACAGCGTGCGAATCATGGAAATTAAGGGGGCGATCCCAGTTCCCGTGGCAAGGAAAACATACTCGGGAGCATGCTCATCCAACAAAAATTTTCCAAACGCCCCGCGCACGGAAATCTCATCCCCCTCGTTCAAGCTCATCAGCTTGTGAGAAACTCCAGTGGGAGAACCATCTCCGATGCAAAATTCCAATAGTCCCTTTTGAGTGGGAGATGAAGAAATAGAATACGAGGCCCATTTTACCGCCGCGGGATTTGCCAACAATTTAACGTCCGGATGAGAAATCATGGCGAACTGACCCGAAATGTAGGGCATGGAAACAGAATGGGGAAGCTCACACTCAAATACGCGCGTGGCCGAGCCCTCATGAACAGGAAAATCAATGATTTTGGTTATGTGGGATTTGAAGTCAACCATGTAAAAGTTTCGAGGTAGAACCCTTAAAAAGCGGGGCCCTTAGGCCCGCCTTTTGGAGGATTTACCCGACTTATAGGCCTTCTCAACCTCGGCCTCCAGAGCCTCACACGCCTGCTTTACGGCCAATCGAACCTTCCATTCGGAAGCGGACGCATTGAATCGGCGACCCGCCCCTTCAACGGTCAATTTGACCTCTGTCTTTGCCCGCAAACCCGCCTTATTCGATTGCTTGAACACGGCATGCATGGAATGCTCCCCCTTCAGGATGCGCTCAATTTTCCCATACGTCCGATCGAATAATTTCTGAACGAAAACAGTATCCACTTCGTCCAACTCCGGCATGTGAGAGATTTGCACCGGCGACACCACCACGGCGGATTCGGAAGAAGCCCCGTTCAAATAGGCATCAAAGATGGACTGCGTCGAAATAATCCCCGACAACCCATTTCCTGAAACCAACACAACTGGGTTTACTTGCTTGGCCATCAACTGGACAATCTTTTTCCCTTTTTCAGTCGAGGAAACAATCGGAACGTCGACATCCATGACGGACTTCACATTCAACGCAAGACCGGGTTTACGCGCAACCGATTGGCGACCGGAACCCATCTTGAATGACTCACGGGAGGAACGATCCAACCCCAACAACACATCCGTGGCTACATCCTCGATGCGAATAACCCCAACTGGTTTTTGCTTCGCATCTACGACCGGAAGCTTTCGTACGTTTCCCCCGCGCATCTGCTGGACCGCTTTACCTAAATCGGCCGAATCGGAAATAACCAACGGGTTGAACGTCGCCAAGGATTTGGCATCCGCGTTCGAAAAACCCTCATGGGACTGCAAACGAGAAATGACCTCCTGGGCAGTCACCACGCCCAGCATTTTCCCCTTCTCCATCACGGGAAGAGTGCGCACATCCGAGTCGCGCATCAAGCGAACCACTGTATTGAATGAGTCCGTGGAACTCACGGAAGGAGCGGAGCGCATCACCGAGGAAACCTTAGTGGTGGTCAAATCCACGTTTCTAAGCAAACCCGACTCGGACAAGAGACCGGTGACCTTTTTCCCATCCATCACCACCGCCTCAGCGGCCGACCCTTTCTTGAGGGCGGCAAATGCCTTGGAAAGAGGACTCGTGGACTCAATCTGAACAAAATTAGACGTCATGAGGTCGCGCGCGACCAAGTTGGAAACGGATTCGGACATAGGAAAACAAACCCCCAGGATTCGTTAACCAAAATGGGATTTCAGATTAATAAGGGACCCGGTATCACCTGGAATACTTCTTCAAAAAGTCCCGAGAAAACGACTTGAACTCGTTTTCCCTAATTGCAGTACGCGCACCCTCCATGGTTTTCGCCATAAAATGGAGATTATGATGGGATAGGAAACGGAAACCCGATTCCTCACTGTTTTTTGCCAAATGATGAACCAGCCCCGCGGAATAATTCTCGCACACCATACAATCACATTCCTTATCTAACGGATTGAAATCATGCGCGTATTGGTTGTTCTTGATGGACACCCTCCCCTGAGAGGTCAACGCCAACCCATGACGCGCGGTGCGCGTGGGAAACACACTATCGAAGATGTCCGCGCCCCACCCAATCGCTTGAACGATATCCTCGGGTGTTCCTAACCCCATCACATACAAAGGGGTTTCCTCCCCAATCGTTTTCCGGGCCATGGCGATAATCTTGTGCATGGTGGGCTTGGGTTCCCCAATGGCCAATCCTCCCAACGCAATCCCGTCAAACCCCATCTGAGAGAGGGACTTCAATCCTTTTTCCCTCAAGTCTAAGAAAGTCCCCCCTTGGGAGATGCCAAACAACAATTGCTTCTTACTCGTGTGAGCAATCCTGCAACGCTTCGCCCAATCCAGCGTGCGTTGTAATGTTTGCGCATAGAAGGGTTTCCCTTGCTCCTCCCCAAAACGAGGAACATCATCTAAGACCATCGCCACGTCCGAATTCAAGGACTGCTGCACCTGCATGCACTTTTCAGGAGTAAACAACTCTTGCTTCTTCGTGAAGGGATTATTCAACACCACCCCTTCATCCTTGCGCGCCACGAGAAATGTTTCATCCAATATCTGGAATCCCCCGGAATCAGTAAACAATCCGTGCTTCCAATTCATGAACTTGTGAATACCGCCTGCTTTCTTGATGGTGTTGAGACCCGGACGCAAATAGAAAATGAAGGCATTAGATATCATGCACCGATACCCCATATCTGATACCTCATTCAACGTGAGATGCTTCACGCTTCCCTTCGTTGCTACCGGCATGTAAAACGGCGTCTCTATTTTCCCATGCGCGAGACTCAAATGGCCGGAACGCGCGCCCGTGCGTTTGTCTATTTTAGACAGGGAGAAAGGAGAAGACATACGAAAAACAAAAGGAGAGAAAATATAATGGAAATGGAGAGGGGAAGGCCTTACGCCTTCGGCCCATTCCACTTACCACTCTTCACACGCTCGATGGCAATGCGCATGGCCGCATCCCGGGGAGATAATTTGGCCCGATCCATCTCCGCAAACATAGCCTTGACGTTCTTGTGGATTTTTCCTTCCACCATCTTGAACATCTGATTGGGAGTACCCCCAATGTGCTCCACGTAGGAGGAAATGACTCCTCCTGCATTGGCTACAAAATCAGGAACAATCAAGGTGCCCTTACTCCACAAACGAGACTCAACGCCCGTGGACATGGAGATGTTGCTTCCTTGCACCACTAACTTGTGCTTGACCTGATTCACATTACTCATAGTAACCAAATCCGGAATCGCCGCCGTCACCAAGACATTCGCGGGGGCCGTGAGAATGTTGCTTCCTTTCTTGGCATACTTCCCACGATACGCTGTCACGTGACCGTGCTCGGATTTGACGTTCATTAAGCGCTCATAATCAAGCCCTTTCTTGTCCTGAATAACCCCTGAAGAATCGGAGACCGCCGTCACGGGAACACCCCACTCGGACAAATACTTGTGGACGAAGGTGCCCACGTTTCCATATCCCTCAATAGCCACTCGTGCGTCGGAGGGATTCATCCCCATGTATTTCAACGCGAGCATGGTGGAATGCGCCACTCCAAAACCGGTGCTGCCTAACTCATGAGGGATTCCACCCATCTTGGAGGGCTTTCCCGTACACACTTTTCTATTTCCAGCCGCAATTGCAATCTGACCCATTTCCTTTTCAGTCGTGTTGATGTCCGGCCCTGCAACATACAAGGAGGGAGCGATTCCCTTCAGTGCGCGACCAAAGGCCTCAATCATCTGCTTCTTCTTTTGAGGCGTCAGTTGTTTAGGATCGGCAAAAATTCCCGACTTGGCCCCACCAAAGGGAAGGTCGGCCATGGCATTCTTCCACGTCATGGTTCGCGCCAACCGGCGCACTTCATTTTCACTGACACTTCCGGTCATGCGAATTCCGCCCTTACCTAATCCTCGACGCGTATTATCAATCACAATCACGCCGCGCATGCCTGACTTTGCATCATACACGTGAATGACTTTCTCTGGACCAAATTCATCGTAGTTTGCCATAAAACCAACCACCTGCATGCAGGGAAAACTTGGACTTTAAAAAAACAGGAGAATCAAAACCAAAACGGTCAGTATTTCCCTTCGGCCTGGAGCTTTTCCAGATACCATTCGGCTTCCAATGCCGCCTGGCAACCGGTTCCAGCCGAAGTAATGGCTTGCTTGTAGCGAGGATCCATCACATCCCCAGCAGCATATATCCCGGGAACACTCGTACGGACGCCATTTCCTTTGATGAAACCCTCTTCGGTCAACTCAATCAATCCCTTCAAGAAACCCGTATTGGGAATGTGACCAATCGCGAGAAAAACCCCGTCGGTGGCCAGCGTGGATTCTTTTCCCGAATTCACATCCTTGATTTTCAACCCCTTCACCAATTTTTCCCCCGTGACTTCAACAGGGACCGTGTTCCACAGCACGGAAATCTTATCCTTCAGACCTAACACACGATCTTGCATGATTTGAGAAGCCTTGAACTCGTCGCGACGGTGGACAATGTACACTTTGCTCGCAAACTTGTACAGGGCCATACTTTCTTCCATCGCCGAGTCGCCGCCCCCAATCACCACGGCGGTTTTACCCCGATATAAGGCCGCATCACACACCGCACACGTACTTACCCCCCGACCAAAAAATTGCTTTTCACCCGGAATGCCTGTTTTACGCGCGGAGGCGCCCGTGCAAATGATTAAGGTGCGCGACTGGAATTTTTCATCCTCATTTGTTATAATTTCAAAACCGCCGGCCATCTTTTTGACACTTGTAACTTGAGCGTTCTTGTATTCGGCCCCAAAACGCTGCGCCTGTTTCTTGGCATTCTCAATCAAATCCGGACCATTAATCCCCTCAGGAAAGCCGGGAAAATTCTCCACAATCGTGGTCAAACTCAACTGATCCGGCTCATCCCCCGAAAGAACGAGTGGAGAAAGAGACGCACGTGCCGTGTATATCGCGGCCGTGTGAGCAGAAATACCCCCGCCGATAATAATTACATCACGCATGGACGACATGTAGGAAATAGGACAGGAAAGGGATTAAATAACAAACCCAATCACGACGACAAAACGTCGGAGACGAGAGAACGGTACGCCAAATAGTACGCCGGAAGATCCGCAAGAAGCACCGAAACGGCCTCCTTCGAAGAACGCACACACGCGCCCAAGTCCACTGAGGAAGGACAGGATTCGAGTAGACGCGCCGCCTGGTCCGATTTATCCTGGAGATTCGCAAACTGCGATTTCAAGGCCGCGTAACGAACCGCATATTCCGACACCCCCCCACGTTGATCGTGAAGGATATCCAACCGCAAGAGAGAGGTTTCCATTTTCGAAATTACTAAATCAACACGCTGATAGATCACAGAAAGGCGATTGAGAATGGCCATCAACACCCGCTGACGCTGCAATGAAAGGGAATTGCGCAAAGAGGATTGTTCAGCGGAAGAAGCATCCTGAAGACGCGCACGAATGAGTTGGTACTGCGCACGCTCAACTTGCAGCACATCCTGCGTGGATTTTTCAATCGTGGAAATTCCCGAGAGCGTTTGAACCGCGGACGCGCGCACCGAGACCGGCACGATGGGAACCGAAGAAACATCCACCATGGAATCGGCGACCCCCGTCACGAGACCCGTGGGGGAACGCAAAGAGGAAGGAGATGAATCCAGTTCCCGCGCCTCCACCAGCGAGAGACATCCCCCAAAAAGAACCAGCAGGGCGAAAACGTGAATGAAGCGCATATCTCAAAACAACCCATCCCTGCGTTTAAAACCATACTTTTATGCCATGGAAATAGACCGATGGACGAGCGAAAAATGCTTTATACGTCCCCCATTTGAGCCAAACCCCGGGCATAAAGCCTCGTTCTTTTAAGGAAAACACGGCCCATACCTAGAATGAAGACCACCCTACTGATGATAGGGGTGTTGCTTGCCCTCTCCCCATTGACGCATGCCGCCATAATTACTGGAACCACGTACGACGGGCTCACCCTAGACGTGCTTCCCAACGCTATCGTCACCATCAACACGACCCCCGCCCAAACCAAACTCGTGAAGGACGGAATGTACTCCTTTGATGTGCCGGTGGGAAAATACACCCTCAAGGGGACGTATCTCGAACAAGGAATTGTCGTCCAAGAAGCCCTCCAATCATTGAATGTGGAGAAAGAAGGCACCTACACGGTGGATCTAATCCTACTCCCTGACCTAGGAGACATCCCTGACGAACCATTGCCGGATGATGAACCCACCCTCACGTGGGTGGAACAACTAATCCAAGGACCCCTCGCGTGGCTCTTGCTATTGGCCATCGTCCTCGCGGGGGCGGGATACACCATCCTCCAGACTAAAAAAAATACGAAAGCGAGATATGTAAAGAACGAAAATGAAGCAAGTGAAACGATAAACGAAACACCCAAGACGGACGAGATCCAACTCGATCGATACGCGTTAGAGGTATTGAATGATCTCAAGCGCGGAGGAAACCGACTCACACAAAAAGAGCTTCGATCGATGATCAACATCGGAGAGGCCAAGGTGTCACTGGTCGTCTCGGAAATGGAAACATACGGACTCATCAAAAAAATAAAAAAAGGAAGAGGAAACATCCTCATCCTCACGGAAAAGGGACGCGAAGAATTAGAGAAACAACCCCCCGCGCACCCGATAGAAGAAAAGAAAGAACCCGAAACGCCATTGTGAAAACCCATCACGCGTGACGGGAAACGTTTTCCTTCTTCGCCTGATTCATCACGGCCTTCGCCACTACCTTGGCTACGCTCGCATCCTGCAGGGGGGGAAGAATACGATCCGCAGTCGGAGACTTGACCATCCCTGCCAACGCTAATGCCGCCGCCATATTCATCCCCTCGGTAATCCGTGTGGCGCGCGCATCCATGGCTCCGCGGAAAATACCTGGAAACGCCAAAGCATTATTCGCCTGATTCGGAAAATCCGAACGACCCGTGGCCACGACTTTCGCCCCGGCCTTCTTGGCTTCGTCCGGCATGATCTCCGGCACTGGATTCGCCAGGCCAAAAATAATAGGATTCTTTCCCATATGCTTAATCCATTCCGGCTTCAATGCCCCTGCCACGGACACACCTATGAAGACATCCATCCCCTTCAGGGCGTCCTTCAATTCGCCCTTCACGTGCGAGGGATTCGAAAACGACAACAATTCTCGCTTCGCCGGATCCAAATCCTTACGCGAGCGTTCGACCACTCCCTTCGAGTCGCAGAGGATAATTTCTTTCACGGAAGGAAAGCCCTTGGGAACCCCCACTCCTTTCAGCATCTTCGCAATCGCATTACCCGCGGCGCCCGCTCCATTGATGCACACACGCAAGGAGGTAAAGTCCTTCTTCACCACCTTTGAAGCATTCCACAATCCCGCATACACGACCACGGCCGTGCCGTGCTGGTCATCATGAAAGACAGGAATTCCCAAATCCTGCAATGCGGCCTCGATCTCAAAACACTTGGGCGCGACAAAATCCTCTAAATTAATCGCCCCGAAAACAGGAGCAATGTTTCGGATAATCGAAATGATTTCCTTCGTGTCTTGCGTCACGAGACAAATGGGAAATGCGTCAATGCCTCCTAATTCCTTGAACAAGACCGCTTTTCCTTCCATCACCGGAATGGCCCCATACGCACCGAGGTTTCCCAATCCTAAGACTTTAGACCCATCACTAATAACACCCAAGGAATTCTTTTTCAGCGTCAAATCAAACGCACGCTCAACATTATCGGCCACGACTTGGGAGACCTTTCCCACGCCGGGGGTGTAGGCAATTGAAAGATCATGAGAGGTCTTCACGGGAACCTTGCTGTAGGTCCCTAACTTTCCCCCTAAGCGATGATGCACCGCCACGGATTCAGAACCAATGTCCATCTTCTTCGTATTGGGAGTCTTTTTCATCACGATCACGCTCGCAGAATGAGATTAATCGAACGAGGAGAGGTGGATAAGGATTAAAAATGCGCGATTCCTCCCTGAATCAGTCAATTGACGGAGGAACTCCCCATATGCCCGGAAAAAAAGACACCAAGAAAAAAGAAACTAAGAAAGAAAGCCACCAATGCGAGTTCTGCTAACACCCGCGAAGGGATTCCTGCGTGATTGAATACCTCCTTTTTCTCGGATCCCTCCTGGTGATGGTCAAGGCGAGCCGATGGACCATCGACTCGTCGATTCGACTTTCAGACCACTATGGGATATCCCGCCTCGCATTCGGATTCGTCGTCATCGCCGTGTTTGTTTCCCTTCCCGACCTCACCATCGCCAGCATCGCCTCCCAACTAGGAGATGCCCCCCTGGGGGTGGGAGATGCACTGGGAAGCACCGTGGCCAACATTTGCCTCGTCATCGGAACCGCCACGGTCTTCAGACGAATCAAGATTGCCCGCTCCCACGTCGTGGACTCAGCAGAGATGCTCCTCATCATCTCACTCATCCCACTCATCCTCCTGATGAATGGAATCGGACACGTCATGGAAGGAATGGTACTGGTAACCGTTTTCCTCTTCTACATCTTCCTTATGATGAAAGAGAAAATTTCTCTCCCCACCATCAAAGTCACCAAGAAGAAGGAGATGTCCAGCGTCATTGGACTTTTCCTCGCCGGAGTACTCCTGACGGTCGTCAGCGGACACTTCCTCGTGGATGCGGCACGAATCATTGCCATAGACTGGGGAATCCCCTCCGCGGTCGTGGGATTAACCATCGTGTCATTTGGAACGACCATCCCTGAACTCATCATTAACTTCCGCGCCGTGAGAAAAGGAGAAATTGCCCTGGCCATAGGAGAAATACTCGGAAGCAGCGTGGTCAATCTTACCCTCGTGCTAGGGAGCGCATTCATCTGGTCCCCCACCCCCATCGACTTTACCTACTTTACATTACCCGTCACGTTCATCGTGGTGGCCAACTCCTTGTTGGCGTACTACTTCATCAAACACGAAGCGGTAGGGCGCGCACAGGGGGCATTATTCTTGGGAATGTACGGAGTATTCCTTTTTGCCCAAGTCGCGGGAATACTCCTCATCACGTAGATGAAGCCCGCTTAGAGAAGACCCATCATGCCCTTCAACTCGTCTGAAGGCTGCCACAACGGTTCAAAGGTCAACACCACTTCCACGTGCTCCACGTGAGGAATTTTTCGCACGGCTGACTTGACCAATTCAAGCAGGAACGGACCATACGGACACCCAGGAGAAGTCAGCGTCATCGTGACCTGAACCTTCCCCCCCTCAATCTTAATTCCGTATACCAATTCGAGCGTGATAATGTCCATGTGCAACTCGGGATCCTCCACTCCCTTCAGGGCCTCTCGAACCTGAACCTCGGTAATCAAACTCTCAGATGTCATGCCTTCACCTCCGCCCGAATGGAATCAAACCCTTCCTTCTCAATATGCTGGGCCAGCTCCATCCCGCCACTCTTGACTATTTTCCCATCCATCAACACATACACCTTGCTCGGCTTCACATAGTGGAGAATACGATTGTAGTGCGTGATGAGCAGCACCCCCATCTTATTCTGATGCGAAACGGCCGTAATTCCTTCCCCTAAAACCTTCAACGCATCCACATCCGTGCCGGAATCCGTTTCATCTAAAATGGCAATACGAGGCTCGAGCATGGCTAACTGCAAAATCTCGTTCCGCTTCTTTTCTCCGCCCGAGAAACCCTCATTGAGATAGCGATTAACCAGCTTGGAATCCATCTTCAACAACGACATCTTTTCCTTTAGTTTTGTGATGAAATCCGAAACCTTCATCGGAGTAGTTGAGCGTGCGTTGATGGCCGTGCGCAAAAAATTCGACACGGTCACACCGGAAACCTCGGCAGGGTATTGAAACGAAAGAAATAAACCCGCCTTGGAACGCTCATGCGGCTTCATCGCTAAAACATCCCTTCCGTGAAAGTGAATACTCCCTTTCGTCACCCGATATTTGGGATGACCCGCTAACACATATGCCAACGTGGACTTCCCACTCCCATTTGGACCCATCAACGCGACGATTTCCCCCTCATTTAAGGATAGATCAATCCCCGAGAGGATTTCCTTATCCCCCACCGAGACGTGCAATCCCCTAATCTCTAAATCAGCCATCCTATTTTCCCCCTTTCCCATACTTCTGATTAATCTTGAAGGCATTCTGAATCGTATCCAGCGGAAGCATCGCACACTTCAAACGAGTCGGACCTAATTCTATCCCCAATAAACCCAATACATCGGAACGAGACATCTTGGCGATTTGAGCCGCAGTTTTTCCCTTGATCTCCTCCGATAATAAGGATGCCGAAGCCGTGGAAATCGCGCACAATGAGCCCGTGAAACGGACATCCGTGATTTTTCCACCCGCACCCACCTTCAATTGAAAAGAAACATCATCCCCGCACGAAAGGTTCTTCTCCCGATGCTCTAAGTCCGGATGAGACAGCTTCCCATGATTCTGCGGATGCTGGTAATGATCCATAATGAACTCGCGGTAGATGCCCTCCCCCGCAAAATCACGCGTCGTGGACTCACTCATGAGATTTTCCCCCGAATACGCGCTGTGCGCGAGCGAGACTATCAACTAAGACATCCATTTCTTCCTTCGTGTTGTATACACCCACACTCAAACGAGAGGAGGAAGGAATCCCGAGGAGTTTGGACAGAGGCATCGCACAATGATGACCGGCACGGATCGCCACCCCATCCTCGTTCAACCACGCCGCCACATCATGAGGGTGAATGCCCTTCACGTTGAACGCAATAACCCCTGAACGATCAGCCATCGAAGAAGGACCATACAAGGAAACCCCCTTCATCGAAGATAAACGCCTGTACGCGTGAGTCAAGAGTGTTTTTTCATGCGCACGAATGGAATCCATCCCTACTTTACGCAAAAAGTCTACTGCCGCACTCAGACCGATACCTTCAGCAATCGGAGGGGTGCCCGATTCAAACTTCCATGGAAGGTCATTCCAAGAAGCATCCGTGAAAGAGACCTCCCGCACCATCTCTCCACCAAAGGAAACCGGTTCGAGTTCACGCAGGAGGGATTCTTTTCCGTACAACACCCCAATCCCGGTTGGACCATACATCTTGTGACCCGAAAAACACGCGAAATCGACCCCTAACTTGGCCACATCCAACGACAAATGAGGAATCGACTGGGCAGCATCCAACACGACCCATGCACCCACGGCATGCGCACGCGCAACAATTTCTTTCACGGGAACAATAGTTCCTAACACATTTGAAACATGAGGAATCGCCACCACTTTCGTCTGACGAGTAATCAAACGACCCAGGGAAGAGAGGTTCAACAGACCTGTTTTTGGATTAACAGGAATGAAACGCAACTTCGCACCCTTTGAACGAGCCAGTTGCTGCCAGGGAATTAGATTAGAATGGTGTTCCATCTGGGTGACAAGAATCTCATCCCCCTTCTTCACCAAAGGAGCGAGCATCCGCGCAAGCATGTTCAAGGAATCCGTGGTACCACGCGTGAAAACAACCTCTTTCATCGAAGAGGCATGAATGAAATCCGCCACGTTTTCGTGGGCATGCTCATACGCAAGAGTAGCTTCCTCAGCCAAGCGATGAATCCCGCGGTGAACATTCGCATTACTTGTACGGTAATAGGAATCCATCGCACGCAAAACAGACAAGGGCTTCTGCGTGGTGGCGGCATTATCCAAATAAACCAAGGGTTTTTTCCCTACTTTACGCGAGAGAATGGGGAACTCCTTCCGAATACGTGTCGTGTTAACCATCTGCGTCATGCGACCAACTCCTCGTGTAAGGCGAGAGAATCGGCATGAGAAGATAAATCCAGCGATTGGGCCAGGCAGGAACGAATAGTCGTCATGGAATCATGCAGAGGGAACTGATGTAGGACGTGCTCCAAGAAACCCTGAATATACAATGCCCGCGCCACATCCTCGGGAAGACCTCGTGAGGAGAGATAGAAGAGCTTCTCCTTGTCTAAACGACCCACCGTTGCGGCATGGGCACAGCGAACGTCCGACCCTTCAATCTCCAATGCGGGAACAGGATCCGCCTCGGATTTAGGAGACAACAACAAAAAGTCCGCGCGCTGATTCCCCACGCTCCCCTTCGCCTCCTTGGTCATCTTCAACAAACCCGAATACACACACTTTGCAGAATCATCTAACACCCCGCGCGTGACCAAATGACTCTTACTCGAGGGGAATAAGTGAATCGCCGACTGAGACACGTCAAAGATTTGCTCACCGGAGGCGGCAAGAACCCCTAGATTTTGCGAAGAGGCATTCTCTCCAACTAAATCGGAAGAAACTTCCAGCTTGGTGAACGCGGAACCGTGTTCGACCCAAAACCAATCCACGGACGCATGATCGTCTACATGAGCGCGCTTGAATGAGGAATGCACACACGTAGGAGAGAGGGTTTGCTGGGAGACGATTGACACGTTAGAATGAGACGAGGCGAAAACCTCCACCACCGAACTCTGGAACGACGCATGAGGAACGGCCGACTCGGGAAGAATTAGTGTAACGGACGAGTGAGGCTCTGCTATCACGAGGATGTGCGAATATACTAACGGCAACGATGGAAGAACCATCGGCGACGTGCTGCGCGTGTGAGCGGGAATATAGACCAACAACCCATTTTGAATTTGGGAAAGGTGCAACTGAGCCAGAGGGGAATCCCCCTTCAACAAGGATCCCACTTTCGAAAGAATGGAATGAAACTCCGAAGAGGCACGAGCGAAATCCGAAACAAGGACACCAGACTCATGCACATGATGATGGGAAAATCCCTTGTTCGATTCATGAGTGGAACGAATCTTCGACCAATCCCACGACGCAGGAGCGGATTGAATGTCTAATCCATACTTGAATGCGGGAGCGGGAAGCGTAGACAACGTGTGAAGGGCTTTCGAGCGAATCGTGGAAAGAAAATCAGCCGACATGGTGTTTCACTCCCCGTGCGACTCCATTTCCATTGCGATGAGACGATTCAATTCCACCGCATACTCTAATGGAAGCTCCTTCACCACATTCTCAATGAATCCTTGAACAATGAGCTGCATCGCCTGCTCCTCATTCAAACCGCGCGACATCAAATAGAACAATTGCTCGCCGTCAATCTTACCCACAGTGGCTTCATGCGCCACATCCACGGAAGGATTCATGATTTTCATGAAGGGAAACGTGTTGGAAATCGACTCATCATCCATCTGCAACGCGTCACACTTCACGGAGACTTTACACTCCTCGGCATTCTTGTTCACCTTCACGTGACCGCGGAACGTATTGATTCCCCCGCCCTTCGAAATGGACTTTGCCCGAATAATGGAATGCGTTCTAGGTGCTAAGTGATAGACCTTTGCCCCCGTGTCCTGGTGCTGATTCTTAGACGCTACAGCGATAGAAATGTGATCGGCCTTCGCCCCTTCGCCCGTGAGAACCGAACAGGGATACAGCATCGTAACCCCACTCCCTGTTTGAGCGGACACCCACTCCATCAGCGCGTCTTTTCCCACCATCGCACGCTTTGTGTTCAAGTTGTACGTGTTGCGCGACCAGTTTTCCACACTGGAATATCGCATACGCGCGCCATTCTTGACAAAAATCTCCACACACCCTGCGTGCAAGGAATTCGCCGCATATTGCGGAGCCGAACACCCTTCAATGTAGTGGCATTCCGCCCCTTCATCAATGATGATCAGCGTATGTTCGAATTGCCCACCACGCTTCGCATTCATGCGAAAATAGGCCTGTAGGGGCATGTCGACTTTCACGCCCTTCGGAACGTAAATGAACGTCCCCCCGCTCCACACGGCCGCATGCAACATGATAAACTTGTGATCGGTGACGGGAATACACTTCGTCATGAAATATTCCTTCACTAACTCAGGGTATTTGTGCAGAGCCACATCCATGTCCTCAAACACGACCCCTTTTTTCTGCAAGTCATCGCGAATCTTGTGATACACGACATCACTGTCGTACTGCGCCCCCACCCCTGCGAGGTATTTCTGTTCCGCCTGGGGAATACCGAGGCGATCGAAGGTCTTCTTGATTTCCTGAGGAACTTCCTCCCATTTTTCGCTTCCATTCTTGGCATCCGGACGCGCATAGTAGATGATTTCATCAAACTTCAACTTGGATAAATCAGGACCCCACGTCGGAGTGGGCGTTTCAAGGAATGCTTTCAGTCCGCGCAAACGAATATCCAACATCCACGAGGGCTCGTTCTTCTGCTTGGAAATTTCACGCACCAACTCTTCACTCACACCCGGCTTTGCCTTATACGTGTGTGACTCCGTGTCCGCATGATCGAATACATCGCGATCGAGCTCAACCAGAGGAACGGCCTGCTCCTTTTCCGAAACAAGTGGGGCTTCCGTGCGCATGATTATCCCTTCCTCGCGAGCGTGGGAAGACCCAACCGTTCTTTGTCATGCAAAAAGTGCGCGCAGCCGGAACAATGATATTTCGTGTAGATTCCATCAAACGTTTCAATGAACTCAGCGGCCAGTTTGTCCAACAACTTCTGTCCTTCGGGGGTTAGCACGTACGCTTTCTTTTCCCGCTCCCCCGTGGAAGAGACGGCAATAAGACCCTGCTTCTCAAAACGAGACAAGAGAGGGTAAACCGTGCCAGGGGTGAGGGGAGAGGATCGGTGCTTGGACAAATCCTGAATCAGACCGTACCCGTGACCCTCCTTTTGGGAAAGGAGCCAGAGGACCTGGAGCTCAAGCATACTAACCTTCGATATATCGATTACCATACTATACCCTCGTAAAACCCTGTTTATAAGGGTTTAGGGGCGATTGGCGAAGAATACGCCCAACCAGGGAAATAAGCCTTTATAGGGCAAAAGCCTCCCTCCGAACATGGAGACCCACCCCCACTACATTGGAGGAAAATGGACCCGCTCACCGAGTGGAAAGAGTTTTCATTCCCTCAACCCCGCCACGGGAAAAAGCATCGGAACGTTTTCCTTGGGAACCAAAAAAGACGTGGAGAAAGCCATTGAGGCCGCCGAGAACGCCCTTCCGAATTGGAGCGAAACACCCGCCCCTAAACGAGGAGACTACTTGTTTGAAATATCGAGACTCTTGAAAAAAAATAAAGAGAAACTTGCAACAAGAATGACCGAAGAAATGGGAAAAGTATTGAAAGAAGCGCGTGGAGATGTCCAAGAAGCCATCGACGTATTCGAATACATGGGAGGAGAAGGACGACGATTATTCGGACAAACTACTCCATCTGAATTGAAACAAAAAATGGCCTACACCATGCGCAAACCCATTGGTGTTGTTGGAATTATCACTCCGTGGAACTTTCCCCTGGCCATCCCTGCGTGGAAAATATCCGCCGCGTTGATTGGAGGAAACACCATTGTGTTCAAACCCTCCTCCGACACCCCGCGCTGCGCCTATGACTTGATGAAAATCATTGAAGAAGCAGACATTCCTAAAGGAGTCGTCAACATGGTCACCGGAAATGCGGCCGATGTGGGAAACCCCATCGTTACCAGTTCACGCATTCGAGGATTATCCTTCACGGGAAGCCGCGAAACCGGAAAATGGATCACCCAACACGCAGGAATCAAAAAAATAGGACTGGAATTGGGAGGAAAAAACCCCATCATCGTCATGGACGACGCCGATTTGGATCTCGCCGTGGATGGAATTCTCTGGGGCGCCTTCGGAACAACTGGACAACGATGCACTGCAGCCTCTCGCGTCATTGCCCACCAAAAAATACTCAAACAGCTAGAAGAAAAACTCGTCAAGCGCACAACCCAACTCAAACTTGGAAACGGCCTCGACAAAAAGACGGATGTGGGTCCTCTTATCAACGAGAAAGCCGTTGAAAAAAGTATCTACTATTCGGGAATTGGACGCAAAGAAGGAAAATTAATGTGCGGAGGAAAACCCCTCGACACCCCTGGATTCTTCTTCGAACCTACTATTTTTACGAACGTCAAACCCACCGCGCGCATTGCACAGGAGGAAATATTCGGACCCATTGTTGCCATTATCCCCGTGAAAAACCTCCCCGAGGCCATCCGCGTGTGCAACAACACTGAATACGGACTCAGCAGCAGTATTTACACACGCAACGTGAATCAGGCCATGCAGGCCATCGAGAAAATCGAGGCAGGCATCACGTACGTAAATGCCTCCACCATCGGAGCGGAAGTCCACCTCCCATTTGGAGGAATCAAACAAACGGGAAATGGAACCCGAGAAGCCGGCATCGAGGGCATCCACGAATTCACAGAAACCAAAACCGTGTACATCGACTATTCCGGGAAACTCCAGAAGGCCCAGGGAATCGACTAGGAAGCATTTTAAGCCCAAAAAAACAGCCTAGCCCTATGAAAGTCAGCCTACGAACCAAAATACCAGGACCCAAATCCGCCGCAATCCTAAAGAAGATGCAACAAAAGAACGGCGCCTTCAACATTGATCATTGGTACGTCCACTCCGGAGAGGGAAAGGGATCCCACTTCATGGATATTGATGGAAACACGTACCTTGATTTTGCCGCGCAGATTGCCAGCAACCCCCTCGGATACAACAATGCGACCTTGCTGAAAGTATTGCAGAAATACGCCACGCACACCCCCATCAAGTACGGCGGACAAGACTTCATCATCCCCCAACATTTAGAACTCCTCGAAGAATTGCTCACAATTGTCCCCAAGTCCATGAACGCCGCATTCTTGATCAACTCAGGGGCGGAAGCC
Source organism: uncultured archaeon (assembly GCA_964427715.1). Classification (GTDB taxonomy): domain Archaea; phylum Iainarchaeota; class Iainarchaeia; order Iainarchaeales; family VGJJ01; genus VGJJ01. The sequence continues at coordinate 70,306 of CAYRUV010000002.1, forward strand.
AATGAGAACGCATTGAAAATTGCCTGCCACAAACGACCCACAGCGAAAATGGGAATATCCTTCTACAATGGATGGCACGGACGCACCACCGGAGCACTCAGTCTCACGAATTCACGCAGCGTGCAAGTGAGGCATTTCCTCCGATTGCCCATGCGACACATCTCGTACAATGAGAATGGACCCGTGGAACTCGAAGAGCTTATCAAACGAGAATTTGCCGCCGATGAAATAGGATTTGTCATCATGGAAGGCGTCCAAGGAGAAGGAGGATACATTCCAGCATCTACCCCCCTCGTAAAAGGCATCCGAAAAGTCACGAAGACGTATGGAATACCCCTCATCTTCGACGAAGTACAAGCGGGAATGGGACGAACGGGAAAGTGGTGGACGTACCAGCACCACGACATCGAACCCGACATTCAAACCAGTGCTAAAATGCTCCAAGTGGCCGCCACGATTGCCAACAAGAAATGGTTTCCACCCGAGAAAAGTGCAATATCCTCTACGTGGGGAGGCGGACAACTATTGGATTTAGCCATGGGATCGGCGATTATTCGTGAAATCAAAAAGAAAAAACTCCTCAAGAATGCCACACGCATGGGGAAGCACATCCATGAACGACTCGTCGAAATTCACGTGACCACCAACAAGATTCACCACCCCCGAGGATTAGGATTGATGCAGGCCTTCGACATGGAAGACCCCAAGCAACGCAACCATCTGCAGCAAAAACTATTCCAGAAAGGACTCATCATGCTGGGATGCGGATGGCAAGGAATGAGAATATCCCCCTCGCTGAACATCACCAACGAAGAAGTCGACGAAGGAATGGACATCATCGAGGAAACCGTACGAGGAATGAGGTGAACAGATCATGGCCAAAAAAATCGAATTCAAACCCTTGCATGAACTCATCGACATCGAAGCGGTGTCCGGGAACGAAGGACCGGTGCGAAAATACATCCTGGAAAAGATCAAACCGTTCGTGGACGTCACGAGCGTGGACAAGCTAGGAGACCTCATCTGCCACCAGAAAGGAAAGAAACCCTCCATCATGCTGGCCGCCCACATGGATGAAATAGGACTCATGGTAAAACGCATAGAGAAGAGCGGACGCATCTACGTGAGCGCACTGGGAGGAATTAACACCCTCAACATCATCGGACAAACCGTAGAGGTATTAGGAAGCCAACCCTCCGTCAAAGGAATCATCACCACGAAAGAAATTAACAACGACTATGAAATCACGGAAGTACCGGACATCAACCAAGTATTCGTGGACACGGGAATGACCCCTGCCCAATTAGAAAAACGAGGCGTGGAAATAGGATCCTACCTGAGCCTGGAGCGCATCGACCATGAAATTGGAAACCCGGACTTCATCACAGGAAAAGCACTCGATGATCGAATCGGATGCTTCGCACTATTGGAATTAGCCAAACGCCTGAAAAAATCAGGAAGAGACATCTACTATGTTTTTACCGTCCAGGAAGAAGTTGGACTGTATGGAGCCAAAGTATCCACCTACCAGATCGACCCCGACTTAGCCGTGGCTATTGATGTGAGCAATGCTAACGACACAAATGATGAACCCACTAAAATCATTGGAGAGGGACCCGTAGTCACCATGAAAGACGATGAAATGATTGGAAACGCGTGCCTCAACCAACACTTGAGACAATTAGGGAAAAAAATGAAAATACCCATCCAACTCGAAGTCAGCAACTTCGGGACCACCGACGCGCTGACCATATCCCTATCCAAGGGAGGAGTCCCCGCCACCTCATTAGGGGTCGCGGTGAGAAACATCCACACCACCCATTCCATCGCATCCAAAACCGATATCGCGCAATGCATCGATCTGTTGGAAGCATTCTGCGAAAAACCCCCCGCACACTGCATGAAGTAGGGAAAAAAGAGAGATTCAATCCAGAATTATACGGTTTGAAAAACGACCCCTCGACCTCGCCTTGATTAATTGCTGACGAAGCAAGGAGGCACGATCTATCTTCTCAAAGGAACAAATCGCATCAATCACTTCCAAAATATCCCCCAATTCTTCAGAAGACCCCGAATCGAGAAACTCATGCACCTCTTCCAAAAGCTTCGCCCGCAACGCCGACGCATATTCAGCCTCCGACGCCACATGGGTAGAAAGATGCTCGCCCTTCTCTCGGGCAATCTCTGGAATCCGATCCCGAATGAGCTTAGACGTAAAACACAACCTCACGGAATATTCAACAACTTCTTCAACGCGGGCTTATCAAAACCTACGACAACCTTGTTATCAACCAGGGTCACGGGAACACCCGACTGGCCGGACTTCATAATCATCTCTTGCGCCGCCTGCGTATCCTCGGCGACATTCACTTCGGTAAAGGCAAACTTGTGCTCCTTGAGAAAATCCTTCTCCAACCTACAATAGGGACACGTGGGAGTGGAATAGATGGTGATTTTAGGAGCAGCCATGAGTGGAAACCTCGATACTAGGAATGGAATCCAGGATAATATAAAGGATTCCCAAAATGTGGAAAGTGAAGACTCCCCACTACCCGGATGAATTGACTTCCACCAGAAGCTTCTCAATCACAGCCTTGAACTCGGCCGCCTCCGCATCCAAGTCATCCTGCGTCTCATACGCATTCCCCACTCTCCAATACTTACACCCAAACAAATACGTGGGAACGCTCTGCTGGGGATTCGTGGCCGTGAACAATTCTACTTCGGCCTTCGGAACCGCTGTTTCCTTTGCCGCCGTATACTGATCATTCCCAATGTCCAAATCCCAATGATACGCCGCAATAAGACCCTTGGCCTTGTACTCATCCATCACCCCATTAAACGTGGCATTCACCCAACGACAATGCGGACAGACGGTGGTGGAATACAACCGGATGATGGGCTTTCCATCCTCCGTACAAATCGTCGCATTGGGAAGCGTCTGGAACGTGGTAATCGACGAAGGAGCGATACCGGAAGTATCTTTCGTCTCATACTTGGACGAGACGCACCCGGAGAGAAAAAGTAATACAAGAGCGGAAATCAAAAGAATCAGTTTCGTTTTCATCACGCAGAAAGAGTCATTGAAAATAAAAAGGAGTGGGGGAATTTCCCCCTACTCACTAACTAAACCTATCCGAGCAACGAATTCAACGCGGCCTCGAATGTGGAATAGGGCTGTGCACCCACCACTAACTGACCCGTTTCATTTCGCAACCCGATGACGAAGGAAGGAGTTCCCCCCACGCCCACCGTCTGACCCTCGGCCATATTCGCCGCGACGGCCGACGCATACTTGTTGTCGTCCACACACGCGTTGAAGGTTGACTCGTTCAGACCGATCTTCTTACCCCACGCCTTGAGGTCATCCACCGTGTATTGAACGGTTCCCCCCTGCGCATTCAGAGCGTTTTGCTCCGCATACAAGGCATCGTGGTATTCCCAATACTTGCCCTGGTCTCCCGCACAACGAGCGGCGTTGGCTGACGGAGCGGCCATGGGGTGAAAGCTCAAGGGGAAGTCCTTGTAGACAAACTGAACCTTTCCGGTGTCCACATACTTCTCCATGATCTGCGCCTCAGACTGGTTGAACCAGACGCGGCAGAACGGACACTGATAGTCCGAATACTCCACAATGACAACCGGAGCCGATTCGCTACCAATGGACGAAGCGCCATTCTGGGCGAGCTCCGCCATGGTCTGCGTGGGACCCGTAGGGGCCAACGTGTCGTCGTTCGGCGTGGGGATCGTAGGAACCGTGGTGTCGGTTCCATTCCCAACCGTCAAGCCGTCCAACCCATTCCCTAAGGCGGTCGCGGCCGACATCATGGACCAACCGATAATCACGGCGGCCAACAAAATACTCAACGGAAGCACATACAGCGAGAAATCATTCCCCTTTCCGGACGAATGATGCGCGTGGTGCCCCTCCATAGTTTCAGACATAGGTAGTACCCTCCATCGTCTACTCAATAACGAGGATGAACGCAAATACGAATCATAGAGTTAAAAATGAAGGGGACAATTTGGGTGAAAAAACAAAACAATAGCACAGGCTTAAAAGTCCAAAAAACGCTCAACGGACTATGAATAGGATCCCCACGGGAATTGAAGGATTAGACCAACTCATTGAAGGGGGCCTCCCCGAAGGACGAAGCTTCCTCGTGTCGGGCGCAACGGGAACGGGGAAGAGCATTTTCTGCACCCAATTCATCTACGAAGGGGCGACCAAGTTCAAACAGCCCGGCGTGTATGTCACTCTCGACGAGCGACCCAACCTCTTGAGAGAAGACATGCTCTCATTCGGATGGGACCTGCGAAAACTCGAAGACGACAACCTCATCGAAATGATCGACGGAAGTGTCGCTAAAATCGGCATGCCCTCCGATGAACAATTCGCCATGCCCACCGGATTTGATTTGGACAAACTCCTACTCGAAATCATGCGCACCACCCGACGAATTGGGGCGAAGCGATTAGTCATTGATTCACTCCCTGCGCTGGGATTCAACTACGACAACACGAATGAAGTCCGCAAAGCCATTCTCAAACTATCCTACATGTTGGAACGCACCGGCGTCACCACCCTCATGGTATCCGAAGTCAAAGAATCCGATGCCGGAACATTCTCACGATTTGGCGTGGAAGAATTTGTCGTGGATGGAGTGTTCATTTTACATTACTTAGGAATGGGAAGCCAGAGCAACCGCACGTTACACATCCGTAAACTCCGCGCCACCCACCACTCGGAAGACTTACACCCCCTCCAGATTACCCCTCGTGGGATTAGCATCCAGACGATGGAAAGCGGCTTCCGAAACGTATAGTAAACTAGGCCGGTTGGAAAACCAACCGCGCAATGGTACGAACTCCGGTAAACTGGGTGGCGTCGTGGACAATCATCCAATCCGGAAGGGCCGTTAGAAACCCTTGATTTTCCACCGGGACCACGCGCAACAGGAATGGATACTCGCGATTGGGGGCGCCTGCCGAAAAATGAACCGTTAGATTGATTGGACGAACCCACAACGAGTCAAACTTAGGAAACGTGGGACCTAGGATAAAACCCTCGGAAGCTCCACTGTCTAATGATACGCGTGCAAACTGAGCATCGCCCGGATTCTGGAACACGGCCTCTAGGCGCACCATCTGGAAATCCCTGACCCCAAAACTGGAATGAACAAATAGACGCAAATCATAATCCACCTCGCGAGGCAACACGACTTTTGATGCCACTGGAAATAATCCGACCCCCACCACCCCCACTCGATCAGCCGCGCCCTGCGTCCAATACTTCAACCCCACCGACTCAAAATTTGGATAAAACTCGGGCTGAGAATAGAATGATGAATCGAAAAAGAACCCATCGGTAAAAGAACCAGACTGATACGCGTGTACCAGCGGAAAAAAACAAGGGGGAAGCGGTGGAAGCGATTCAAAGACCGAAGGAACGACACCATACGACGAACGATTAGGAGACGAACACCCCTCCAACTCGGATAATAGGGCAGAATCCCCCGCATCGGGTTGCCCATTCAAAAGGAGGAAAAGAAACCCAAACAAAACCGTGAGGATGACGGCCACGAACAAGTGCGAAAAACGCATCCAAAATCAACTCGCCACCGCATTACTATCCACGTTTCGATCTTCCTGCGCCACGGGAGCGGAGACAAAATCGCCCCAGAAATACACATTCAGATCGGCCCCTCCCGTCGAATAGGAGGCACGACCCACATTGACAAAGGAAGTAGTCAATGTTATACAACCGGCCGGCACCCCCAGACACTGACCCTGATACCCCGACGTACTGGTGGAGGCCTTAAGCACATAATACGAGGAGTATGCCTGGTTCAAGTCCAAATAAATATTGAAATCCGAAGAAGAAGTGCTCTGGTTATCAAAGGCAAAAAATGGAATTGCGGAACCCGCGGACTGTCCTTCAGGTTCAATCTGATTGGCATCCGAAACACCCGACAAATCCGTCGACTCTATCCAGGCGCGCTCACAAGCGGAACCGCCTGAAATGTTTCCCTTCCCGGTCGTGCAGCCCGATAAAGGAAGACTGAGCACGAACGAATAGTCCGACCCCACCTGCGCGGCTGCTACAACATCCTTCAGCAAATATACCGCCCCAGCATCCGTCTTCGAATTAACATCCGCCAAAATGGTGCGAACAAGAATGTCATTCGTGTACCCATTGTTATCCAGATCCACTATTTGGGCCCCCTCCCCGCTTTGCAGGGTAATCCCCAACTTATCCCCGAAAGCCCCACCCCAATATTTGCGATAATACGAGGACTCTGCGTTCATGTCCAAAATAGAACCCGAAGGGAGTTGGTCCACATCTAAAATAATCGCAAACGAACCCGCATCCGCGAAGGGACCATCCGATAAGGGAGTGATGAAGACCAAATCATTGGTGTACGCATTATTATCCAAATTCACGAGACGCACCCCCTCCCCGCTAATATTCGTGTCCCCCAAACGAGTAAGGTTTGCTCCCCCGTAAAAACGTACATCATAGCTTCCTGCCGTATTCAAATCGAACGTCCCCGACTTCCTGGAAAAATCCTTTATGATGGTAACCGCCCCATTATCCGAGCGGCCAGCCACATCAGCGAATGGGGCTAGAAGAATGAGGTCGTTCGCAATCCCATTATTGTCTAAATCACGAACCTTGTACCCCGCCCCCGAATCTCCTGAACGACCCAAAAAATCATTCGTATTCGACTCCGCCCAACGTGCGGAATAATTCGCTGCATTGTTCAAGTCATAATTCCCAGGAGCTAATTTATTCACATCCCGAATCAAATACACCGCCCCCGTATCCGCCTTCGCCGAATTTACGCGAACACCTGCAATAATCAAATCATTCGCACTGGCATTCCCATCCAAATTAACAAACTGCACCGAATTGGAGTCATTCGTGAAATTTAGATCGCCTAGAAAATCAGATGCTTGAGAACCCTGAAAAAGATACGTATAATTCGACGTCGTCGTCAGAAGAGTAAAATTCCCCACAAAATTATTCACATCCCGCATAATGTAAACCGCCCCATTATCCGTGCGGCCGGCGTTATGCAAATAGCTCGTCACCACCAAATCGTTGGCAATCGAATTCCCGTCCAAATTGACCACCTGGACACCTTGACCGCCTCCATTCGTCAGCCCAATTTCATCCGTGTTCGTGCCCCCTACCCAGCGGGCATTGTAATTCTGTGTGCGCGATAGTGAGCTAATTCCCATACGGGTGTCAATATCTAAAATCATATAAACCGCCCCACGATTACTCCCTCCTGCGTCCCCCAGTGGCGCAGACAGAATGAGATCGTTCGCGTAGGCATTTCCATCCAAATTTGCCACAATCACTCCATGACCACTATTAGTGGTATTACCCAACCCATCCGACGCATTGGGGCCTGTCCATGAAACATCGAATGTCGCTGCGACATTCAAATCAAAAAAACCCGTGCGCGTGTCAACATCCTTAATCAGGTACACGGCTCCATTATTCGAAAGACCAACATCCGCAAGAGACGCTCCAATGATTAAATCGTTGGTATACCCATTATTATCAATATCCACCAGATACACCCCCCTATCGGAGGTGGCAAGAGCTCCCAAGGTATCAGAGGCACGAGAACCGGCATAAAAAGCAAAATACGAATTGGATGAACCATTGATATCAAAATTTCCTCGATAGACGTTAGCATCTAGAACAATCACGACGCCCCCATTGTCCGTACGACCCATCGTATTACAGAGGGAACAGACCAAAATCAAATCATTTTTCACCCCATCATTATCTATATCCACAATTTCGACACCCGGGCCCGATGTGCTTGTGAAACCAAGCTCATCCGTCGCGAAGTGACCCGTCCATCGCGCGTCATAAAAAGTAGCATTATTCAAATCTTTCTTTCCAGACACCTTATCGACATCTAAAATCATGTAAACAGCCCCCGCATTCGCTGCCGGAACATCGACGAAAGCACCGCTGATGAGCAAATCATTCGTATATCCATTTCCATCCAAATCAACAACCTGCGCGGTATACCCTCCATCCACCCGACCTAAGCTATGATTTGACGCACCACCATTCCACATGGCATCAAAACTGCCCGTGTTAATCAAATCAAAGACACCTGCTTTCGTGTCCGCATCCTTGATGAGATACACTGCCCCCGCATCCGTCTTCGAATTAACATCCGCCAACGGGGCAGAAATAAGCAAGTCATTCGCATACGCATTATTATCCACATTGACCACCTTCACCGCGGAAGGATCAAAACTCACCGAGTACGCCCCACTGGTACTGACAGTAGTCCCTATGCGATCAGACGCGGCACCGCCATTCCATCGGGAACTAAAATTAGCCGTATCGCTCAATTCGTAGGTGGGATCCAAATCCAACGACTCACCGGCGGAAAGCGGGACCTGCAAGATGGTCTCAACCACCGTTTCACCGCCCTGCGCATGCACGATGACTCGAGGATCATACCCCGCATCCAAAAAATCAACCAAGCTATATCGCCCCATTCGCTGCCCATCTACATCATAGAAACGTAACACCGCATCCTTCCAGGTAGTGCTCACGAGTGGATCGAGTGAAGGAACTCCCTCCGAAAAATCGACCGAATCCAACGAGGGAGTGGTTTCGGCCACCAACGGAGTGGGATGCACCACCTGATAAACGTCAGTTGGGATGATGGCCCCCGAAGAAACAACCACCGCCGAAGCGGGAAGAGTAAAACGAACACCAATCAGACGGGATACGTTGGAATCCAACCTATTCGAAACCATCAACCCCTGCTTGACCGAGGAAACATGACCCAAATAGATAGTCTTAGAGGTGTCTGCCGGAGTGTGATGTTCGGTAAAACGATTCGTGAGCGAAACACCGTCGCATGAAACCGTATCGCCAAGCCTCAATGGGGGAGAGGACATTAGACCCAACCCTCGCTCCCATTGATTTGTGAAAAACAAAGAATCTGAAAAACCATTTGTATCGATTCGAGGAGATCGAGATGACGAATCACATTCCAGAGAGATACTCAAATCCGTATAATTGGCAAGAGCCGGATACCGCACCAGCGTCCCACCAAATGAAAGCGCAGACTCGTCCGAGTGTAACCAACGTAACCATTGAATGGTTTCAAGTAAATAATCAATATCCCCCGCGCCCGACACCAATGAATTCACATCCACCACCGGGGAAACGGTCACTTCAGCGTCGGGTAAAAAACCAATCACCAAATCCCGATCCGAAGAAAGACGAGGATACAACAAGCGCGACCACCCACCATCACACGAAAACGGACGGGCCGCATCCCAGTTTTCACACGACACGAGGACCCGATCCGAAAAATCCGGGGCCACCGAAAAACCCGCCGAACGAAATGAAAAATCAGAATAGAGACGAAGAACGAGAGAAGGCTCATCCGGACCCCCCACCAACGCATCCCGTTCAAACGGAACATGCGACAGCAAAACCCCATCATGATTAATTACCACCCGCTGGAAACGAACCACGTCCAATGGAAACCCCGACAAAGCGCCCTGGACCTCATAGAGTGAACGCGGGATTGAAATTGGCAAACCATCCGACGCCAACTCCTCCCCCGAAACATATGAGTGAAAGAGAAAAGAACCTGAAATGGTTGAGGGCGTCACCGAAAAGGAAGGGGCGGGATACTGGACACGATCCACCTGCTCGCCGGGATAAACCCACACAAAAACAACCGAAGGAGAAGAACCCGACCACACAAAATGGGACCCATCAATTGGAACACGCGACCAAGTAACATTGCATGAACGCAAAACGGCGTCCCAGGACGTACACCCAAGAAGCTGAGAACCAGACGGATACGATAAGAGAACCGACTCCTCACTTGAAATGAAACCAAACGTGACCTTCAACCCATCAAAGGGGACAAACCATTCATCTCCGACACGAATATCAGTAGGAATATCAATCGGACTGAACGAAGCAAACGTTCCGGAACCATTTACCGAAAACCGAGACGAACTGATCCTCGTCACCAACCCACGCAGGGGAACCAACTCACCCGAATAGAAACCCGATTCCACCCGAATTGGATCCCCACTCGAACGCCAACCATTGAACGAGCCCCCTGAACCCAAATAAAAGGCAGAAGGCACATCCGAAGGAAGAATAGAAAAAAGAGGAGGCGGAGCAGAAGAAGTGACTGGAGAACCCACAGCAGAGGATGAATCCCGATGAACCGACTCGCGAAGACGAGAAAGAGAATCATTACCCTCATTCCGGACCTCCACCACTACATCGCGAGACTCGCAACGATCCCCCGCACACACCTGCACGGAAAATGGATAGGAACCGTCCCCGACTGAAGTCGAATCCCACGCCACTGACCAGGTGGAGGGATCAAAATCCAACGAAATAGACAAAACATCCGACGATAACGTGGCCGAAGTAACCACCCCCGGATCTCTCGGACGAATAATTGCAACCAGGGAACCCTGAATAACATCCTTTGAGAGCGGCGAAATTAAACTGAAAGAAGGGCCGGGGTCCGAACGCCCTGAAAAATCAAGCGGCTGGACATCCTGCGCCGCCACCAAAAAAGGAAGCAGGACCATCAACGATAGAGCCGAAAAGAGGAGAATACCCACGAAAAAAGACCGCATAATTAATCGACCAACCTGAACCCTTCATGCTATTTATTACTACCATCGGGGAAAAAAATCAAAAAAAATTAAACACCAGGAACAATCCGTCCCAAACAAACCACACTTTTTAAGCCCACCCGGGGGGAAAAACATATATGACCACGTACGAGGAACTCCGACAGAGCAAGCTCCAGAAGCTCCAGGCTCTCCGAGAAAAGGGAATCAATCCCTTCCCGTACCAGTACCTCCGCACGCATACAGCTCAAGAAATCAAAGAGAAATTCAACGGACTCCAGAATGGAGAAGAAAGCACGGTAACAGCGAAGGTGTGCGGAAAAGTCATGAGTGTACGCGGATTTGGAAAACTCGCATTCATTGATTTGTGGGACGACACGGGAAAAATACAAGTCCAACTCAAATCCGGATATACTCCTGAGAATGCATTTGAACTCATGGGAATGATGGACGCTGGGGATTATGCCGGGGCGGAAGGAAAGATTGTCCGAACCCAACGCGGCGAGTTGAGCGTGTTGATTGAGAACCTCCAGATTCTCAGCAAAAGTATCGCTCCTTTACCCGATAAGTGGCACGGCATCTCGGATGTAGAAGCGCGATACCGACAACGATACCTCGACTTGGCCATGAACCCCGACGTGAAAAAAGTCTTCACGGGAAGAGCTAAAATCATCCAAGCCGTGCGAAAGGTATTGGACAACCAAGGATTCGTCGAAGTGGAGATCCCTATTCTACAGCCTCAATACGGAGGAGCCAACGCCCGACCCTTCACCACGCACTCTAACGCATTGGACCAGGACTTATTCCTGAACATCTCCCCCGAATTGTACCTCAAGCGATTGACCATGGGAAACATGGAGAAAGTCTACACGATTACGAAGAATTTTCGCAACGAAGACATCGATAAAACGCATAACCCGGAATTCACCATGATGGAATGCTACTGGGCGTACGCGGACTACAACGACATGATGGAACTCACGGAAGAAATCTACCGCGAAGCCTGCCTAGCGGTGCACGGAGTCGAACAATTCACCTACAACGGAAAAGAAATCGACCTCGCACAGAAATGGGAACGATTACCCATGAAGAAAGCCATCAAGAAATACGCCGACATCGACGTGGACACGCTCACGGACCAACAGATGCTGGACTTGATCGCCAAGGCTGGAAAGAAAATGGATAACCCTAAACTTCGCGGATTAATCATCAATGAACTCTTCGAAGCGGTCGCAGAGCACCACTTGATCCAGCCCACGCACTTGATGGATCACCCGTATGAAACCACTCCCTTGTGTAAAGAACACCGCACGGAGAAAGGGCTCATCGAACGATTTGAAAGTTTCATCAATGGATGGGAAATGTGCAACGCCTACTCGGAATTGAACGACGCCCTCAAACAAAGAGAACTCTTAGAGAAACAATCCAAAGAAGGACGCGCCAAGGGAGAAGAAATGCCCGTGGATGAGGACTTCCTCAAAGCCATGGAATACGGAATGCCCCCCACCGGTGGACTGGGAATGGGAATCGACCGAATGTGCATGCTCTTACTCGATCAACCTACGGTCCGCGATGTGATCTTCTTCCCGCAGATGCGGAACCTTAAATAATTAGAAAACACAACCAGGCCATATGCCTAACGTTGTTGTGAAAAAATCTGCAATTCAAGGCAAAGGCGTCTTTGCGGGTCGCAACTTTAAAAGAGGAGAAGTCGTCTTACCCGGCAACTTTACAATTCTAACTAAAAAAGAAAAGGAAAATCTTCCTGAGAAAGAAAAAAAGTTTGTTTCTAGAATCAAAAATAAATTCGTCTTATTTAGAATCCCTGACCGATGCGTAAACCACTCGTGTGAACCCAATACTAAACTCATAGGTTTTGAAAGCGTTGCAAAACGAGACATCCCAAAAGGAGAAGAAATTACAACAGATTACTTGAAAGAGGGAGTAAAATTAGAGTTCAACTGCAATTGCCCAAAACACCAAAAATAGAAGAATGGGGTTGGCGTGATTTGAACACGCGACACCATCGTCTTCAGCGATGTGCTCTCCCAGGCTGAGCTACAACCCCTGAAACTTTCGTTAAAAAGTTCCAACAAAACAACCCCTGTGAATGGGCGGTCTTATACCTCAAAGCGGGGCTAAACACTTATAAAACAGGCATTAAACGAGGCTGAGAAAAGACGGGTATGGAAGATACCCTATACCGGGCCCGCCGAACGGAAACGGCGAATTATTCGGCTCCGCGCAAGGCGACCACGGGGTCCATTCGAGCGGCTCGGCGCGCCGGGATGAGCCCAGAGAGCATACCCACCGCGATCGCGAAGACTAAGGAACCCATAATCAAGAAGGGGTCAATTTGAACACTCAGCGCGAGGCCGGAGGCCACGGAAATGATACCTACTAGGAAGGCTAAGGCATACCCGAAAATCACCCCGAAAACACCCCCAACTAATCCAATGAAACCTGCCTCGGCCAGGAAGACTGACAATACAAGCGTGTTAGTAGCTCCAATCGCCTTCATGACTCCGATTTCGGAGGTACGTTCCAACACGGACATGATCATCGTGTTCATGATCCCAATTCCCCCAACCAACAAGGAAATGGATGCAATCCCGACTAATACGAGCTGAATAATCCCCAAGAATTGACCAATCTGCGCCAACAACTGCTCACTCGTGGCCACCTCAAACACTTTCTGATCCTTCCCGTAAATACCCTCGAAGATTCGCCCAATCTTATCCTTGACTAAATCCACTTCATCCTTGGACTTAGTCTTCACCAACAAGAAGACAGGATCCGCTTCCGTGAAAACTTGATTGAAACCCTTCTTGGTACCAAACACCGTGGTGTTCACGTTAGGACCCCCGCCAAAGGATTGGGCGTTCTCTTTGGCAATACCCGTGACCTTGAAACTGCGACCCTCAATCTTGATCTTATCCCCCAACTTGATCTCCCGATCAAACGTATTGTGCGCGAGACCGTGACCAATAATGATGGAGAACACATCCCTGTTTTCAAAATCGCGACCCTCGGCGAGTTCCAAAAAACCCGTGTTGCGGAATTCCTTCGCCTCTTCGGGAGTAGTAGCAATGAATACTCCCGCTACGACTTCGCGACCAAACTCAATATTCATGGGCGCAGTCACAGGAGCCAATACCACTTCCACTTGCGGAATGGCCTTGATCTTATTGATGGTACTTTCTGAAAGCGTCTTGACATTTGTGGTCGGACCATCGCTTGAATTGGAAGCCAATTGACCCGAGGGAGCCACGAACAACGTGTTGGAACCCAACTTCTCAAACTGCTCCGTGGCCGCATTATTGAGACCTGATCCGAGAGAAAACAGGGTCACTATCGCCGCAATCCCAATCACAACCCCCAACAACGTCAGGAAGGAACGCAATCCCTGATGCGTGAGATTGCGCAACGCATATTGGGGAACTTCCGAGAGAGGATTCATGGGAGGGAACTCCAAACGGACTACTTTCCCTTCCCGTTAGCCGGTTTTCGGAAGCGGAACCACCAGATCAATCCCGCCACGACGAGAATACCCACAATCAACGGCAGAGGAGACGAATCCCCGTTTCCGCCGTTTGCTTCCCCGGAGGAATAGACCTTCATCTGGACTTCCTTCGTGAAGGACTGCACATCTCCGTATTCATTCTTGTAATTGATTATCACACTCACCGGATACATTCCAGGAGAAACGGACGAGGAAACCAGTGAATCAATGATGATTGTGTCAAAATCATCCGACTCAATCGTACCAATGAAATAATCCGACTGATTGGACGTGAACACATCCGAAGACACACTCGCCGTGACAAACTTCGCCGGACCGAGACCCGTGTTGAAGATATCAATCGAGAGACGAGACGCTTTCCCCGCTTGAGGCAAGGGAGTGGCATCCGAAGGATACGCATTCAGCTCAGGTTCCCCTGAGACTTTCAACCCAATGTAGTCCGTCGAGGAATACACTGAGTGATTGGAATCGTAATAATCAATCGTCACGGGAACGAAGTAGGCCTTCGAGGTCGCGGTGGGAGAGATGGACACAGGGACGGTAATCGTCTTCGTGTCCCCGATCGTAAGATCCCCCACAAACGTGGAAGCCGAACCTAAGGGAACAATACTGCGTTCCACCACCACCCCCGTGGATGTGACCGTGCGGTCCTCCGCGAGAGACACTACAATATCATACGCGGGGGAGACGCCCATATTCTTGAGCGTCAACTGCAAATTCACCGTTTCTCCTACCAACGCCGTAGAAGGAGAGGATTGAACAATCGTCAAGACGGGCGTGCGCGTGAAGATGAGAATAGGCACCTCCAACTTTCCGCCTCCGCCTGAGGCACTATCGGCCAACAATTGAATCGTGTAAATCCCATCCGTCGCGGAAGGATTCACCGTCACCTGATACTGGACTTGAACGGTGGTAAACGCAGGAATATTTCCTAGATTTCGAACAATCGAATCTGTGGGCTCAATAGAGAACGGATATGCAGTATCCTGGGAATTCTTCCCCAAAATCAAAATGAACTGCGCATCCTTCGCCACGGACGTGGTCTCATTGTAGACGTACGCATACAACGTAAACGTTTGACCCGGGAGAACAGGAGACGGTTCGACGTTGTAGGATGTCACCTGCAACGCGTGCGCTGTGCTCAAAAAGAGCGTGAGCGCGACCAAAAGTAATAGAATGTGTTTCATTTGTAGTCCTCCCGTGCTTTACCCCGTCCTTTATGGAGGGATTGCGAGCGTATGATTTGGCCGTCCTTGATGTGGATAATGCGCTCTGCGCGCTCGGCCACGTATTTCTCGTGCGTCACCATTAAAATGGTCTTCCCGCGCTTCTGGTGTAATTCGTCGAGCATGTTGAGAATGGTCGAACCGGACACCGAATCTAAATTACCCGTGGGCTCATCCGCCACAATCACGTCCGGATCCGCAGCCAACGCACGCGCAATGGCCACCCGCTGACGCTGTCCCCCGGAGAGCTCATTGGGACGGTGATCCAAACGGTCCCCCAACCCCACATCTCGCAGAACCTTCGAAGCCTTTTCCTTCCGTTCCTCGGGCGAAACACCCTGAAACCACAAGGGAAGCATCACGTTCTCCAATGCAGTAAGGCGATTGATGAGATTGAAAGACTGAAAAACAAACCCAATCGTTTTTCCCCGCACTTGAGCGAGCTCATCATCCTCCATCTTGGAGGCGGAAGAACCGTTGATGAGTATATCCCCTGACGTGGGACGCAACAAGCCGGAAAGAACATCCAATAGAGTAGTTTTACCCGAACCCGAGGGACCGGTAATCGAAACATACTCCCCGGGAAGGATTTGAACGTCGACTCCGCGCAACACGTGAACGGGAACATCCCCTAATTGGTACGTCTTCGTCACATTCTTGGCTTCGATGATGGGCTTCGGAGACATACGTAATCAATCCACTATCTATCGGGAGTCCGATATATTAAAAGGGTGCGTAAAAACGACCCTATTTCTTGACCGGCATGATGAGCCATGCAATGATGTACAGTAAAATTCCCACTCCCCAAATCAGAGAGAGAACAATCCAACCCAAACGAACGAGCGTGGGATCCCACCCATAGTGTTCGGCGATACCCCCGCACACCCCGCCCAAAATCTTATCCTTCGTGGAACGCATCAAGCGCTTCGTTGTAGCCATAGACGAAAACAACGAGTAGAAGTATAAAAAAGAGAAGGGCGGAACACCGCCCCCACACTGATTTCGACGTCAATCGATACGAATACTCTTGGATGGAGGAGAGGATTTGGAGGACTTGGGAATTCGCAACTTCAACACCCCATCCTTGAACGAAGCCGAAATCTTAGACGCGTCCACGTGCGAAGGCAACACGAATGAGCGGAAGAAACCCGAATATGAACGCTCCATGCGAAACGCCCCCTTCTTCTCTTCCTTTTTTTCGTGCTTCTTTTCCGCACGAATCTCAATCCGGTCGTTGGCCACGTTCAACGAGATATCCTTCTTCTCTATCCCCGGAAGGTCGACATCCGCACAGATGTGCGACTTCGTTTCGTAAAAATCCGACAACGGACGCACCCACGCGTCCTTCTCCACCAAATCACGCGTGGGGAGATTCAACGGCAACGAGAGACGCGCGCCCGTGATGGGATCCGTGGACCACACGGAATTGAACATCCGATCCATGCGTTCCTGCATCCGACGCATATCATCAAACATCGAATCCATTCCCGCAGAGTCGGCCAAACGCTTTGGAGAAATAACCTCCGGATGCTTCACTAAAACTTTCTTCGACGACTTCTTTTTGGACACCATGAGAAAACACCCTCCCAACACACCCAACAAACCATTGGAGAAGAAAAAGATTACGAGGCTAGTGGAGATGTGCACCGACCTTTTCTAAGAGAAAAAGCTCGACCAAAAGGGAAACGAACGAGGCCGGTGGGATTTGAACCCACGGCACGCGGATTAAAAGTCCGCTGCTCTACCAGGCTGAGCTACGGCCCCGTACAAGAGGAAAAACCCCAAATAACCGTTATAAAACAACCTTTTTGACCCCACATCCAAAAGGCACCTTTTTAGGAAAATAGGACGAAAACAAGCTAAGGAGTTGGGAAAATGGCCGTATTCGAGACAATCGGAATAGTTGTGATAGTGGGAATCATCATTGCTTGGAGTTTGAGACTCATCCAACAGTACGAGACGGCCATCGTATTCCGACTCGGAAAAATGCACCGCACATTGGGACCGGGGCTCAATTTTATCGTCCCCATCATCGACCGCAGCGTAACGGTAGACATGCGCGTGTTGACGATTGACATCCCTCGACAGCAAGCCATTACGAAAGATAACGTACCGGTCTCCATCAACGGCGTCGTATATTTCAAAGTGAATGATGCCAGCAAAGCCATCATCAACGTCCAAGACTACGTGTACGCTGTCTCACAGTATGCCCAAACCGCCCTGCGCGACGTGGTGGGAGGAATGACCCTCGACGAAGTATTGGCCGAACGACAAAAAATCGGCGAACAAATACTCGAAATTGTAGAAAAAGAAAGCACCCAGTGGGGACTCGACATTACGGCCATCAAAATGCAAGACATTGAACTCCCAGAAGACATGAAGAAGATCATGGGACGACAAGCAACCGCCGAACGAGAAAAACGAGCCAACATCACCAAGAGTGAAGGAGACAAACTCGCCGCCAAGAACCTCGCCGACGCCGCCAAAATCATGGAAGCCACGAATGGAGCGATGCAACTCCGAACGTTGCAAACCATTGATGGACTGGGACCCACCCCCTCCAACACAGTCATCTTGGTCCCCGTTGAGTTGTTCTCGGGAATCCAGCAATTCCTCAAAAAGAAGAAGTAAACCAGACTAGGAAAAATGGACACCACCCCTAAGTCGGGTGCTGATCGAACGAGGGGTGAAAACACCCCTCTAAAAGCGAGGCCAGTGGGATTTGAACCCACGGCACGCGGATTAAGAGTCCGCTGCTCTACCAGGCTGAGCTATGGCCCCAAAAAGGGTATACTCGCTATACCAAGGAAATGCCCGAGAAAGCATTAAAAAAGACCTTCCTGAAGACCCACCGAACACGGCATCCGGAGCCATTAAACCCCCTAAAACAACCCTCAGGAAGGAACCACCGTCAACGTGTTGAGGGTCCGCGACCCCACGTAGGTAGTGGCATCGTAATAGAGACTGGTTCCAGTAGGAGTGTGAGACGTGAAAAAATCATCCGACACGGGAACCGTCTTCAGGTGGATTCGATACTCCGTATAGGGCGCCTGCGCATCCATCCTCACCGTTAGCACCACCGGATGCACCCACTCGGAAGAAAAAAGAGGAAACGTCGGACCCAAAATGAAACCCGACGAGGACTCAGGATCTAAGGACAACGAGACATACGGTGCATCCGAAGAATCCTCCAACACGGCCTCCAAACGCACCGCCTGCATGGAACGAACCCCATACCCGGAATGAATGAAAAAACGAAACGACTTTTCGCCCCCCTTCAATACGCCCGAACGCGACTCAAAGGGATACAAGGAAACCCCCACCAACCCAAAGTGCGAAGCTAAAGGAGACGTCCACTGACGCAGACCCTCGGACTCAAAATTAGGATAAAACTCAGGCTGAAGAAAATACTCCGGAGTAAAAAAGAACGCATCCGAAAACTTCCCCGATTCAAACGCGGAGGAAATAGAAACCAAACACGCAGGGGGGGAAGGTAATTGGCCAAAAATGGACGAACTAACCCCATACGCCGAACGATTCACATCCACACACCCGGAATAATCCCCCGGGGATAAAGGAGAAGAGAAAATCCCACCCAGAAGAACAACACCAACCACCCCCACCAGCACTAGACCCCCCACTAAAGGAACAACCCAGGAAGGAATGGAATGCGAACGAGAATGATGAAGACGCATAACGCTAAGCCACCGTATTCGAATCCACATTCCGATCCTCGTTTCCTACTGCTGCTGCGATGAAATCCGCCCAGAAGAAGATGTTCAAATCAAACGTTCCCGCAGTATAGGACGCACGACCCACACTCTGCGTGGAAGGCGCCGCCGGAATCGCCACACAACCTGACGCTGGATTGCCCCCGCAGCCCGCCTCATACCCGCCCACAATGTTACTCGCCTTCAACACTAAGGAAGAGGGAAGCGACTCATTCAGGTCTAAAATAATATTGAAATCCGTCGCGGACGAAGACTGATTGTCATACACAAAGAACGGCTGCGAGGCAGACTGACCCTCCGGAGCAATCTGATTGGAATCCGCCACCCCCGTGGTATCGGTCGCCTCAAAATAGGCCCGCTGGCAGGAAGTACCGCCAGTGAGATTTCCCTTATTTGATGTACAACCCGAAGAAGGCAGGAAAAGAACAAAGGAATAATCCAAGGACCCTGACGTCACCACGTCCGGAACATAATACACCGCCCCATTGTTCGTGCGGAAGAAGAAATTCACATCCGCCGCGGAAGCCGTGATCAACAAATCATTCGCGTAGGAATCATTATCCGCATTGATGACCTGAACCCCTTCTCCGGAATAGAAGGAGGCCCCTAATTGATTCCCTGAACGACTCCCGCGCCAACGCTTGTCGTAATTGGAAGCATTGAGAAGATCCTTGAAACCCGAATCAAAATCAATATTCTTATCCAAGTAAATCGACCCATTCTGCACCAAATAGGCCGTGTTCGCCGTGGTGGATGTAATCAACAAATCATTCGCATACGACTCATTATCTAGATTTTCGACCTGAACCCCCGAACCCGACGCACCGGACGCACCCAGGAAGCCTGAAGGCGTGTCGCCAACCCAACGCACATCAAACCGCGCCGGCGCATTCAAGTCGTATCGACCCCCATTCGCATCTGAGGAAATATCCTTAATCAGATACACCGCCCCTGCGTCCGTACGACCATTCACATCCGCACGAACGGTAGATAATAACAAGTCGTTCGACCAGGCATTATTGTCGATATTCACCAACTGCACCCCAATACCCGAACGATTGGTGTCACCTAAATTATCCGTGGTCGCACCACCATTCACGGTGAAACTCACTGTATAGGGAACGGCAATGTTGTAGATCCCTGAATAGGTGTTCGCATCCTTAATTCCAAACACCGCCCCCACGTCCACCTTCCCATTGTAATCAAACCCGGACGCCGTGATAAGCAGATCATTCGTCACGGAATTCCCATCCATATTCACCACTTGGACCCCACGACCCGTGTCTAAGACAAGGCCCGCTGTCCCCGTCATCTCGAAGTCACCCAACTGATCATTGGCCGTCTGACCTCTCCACTGCGCATTCGCATTGGCGGCCACATTCAAGTCAAATCGACCAATCTTGCTCTGGACATCTAGAATCATGTAGACCGAACCAATGTTCGTCTTCCCATTCGTATCTGCCAAGGGAACATTCAGAATAATATCATTCGCATTCGTATTCCCATCCAAATTAACCACCTGCAACGCACGACCCGACTGACTCGTGTCCCCTAAGGAATCCGTGGTCGCCCCACCCTCCCAGTATGCCGTAAAACTCGCCGGCGCCGCGATGTTAAGATCATATCGACCCGGCGCAATCGTGTTGATGTCCTTAATCAAATAAATAATTCCAGTATCGGCCTTATTCCCATCCGCCGCCGAACCCGTAATGAACAGGTCGTTCGACGTCCCGTTCCCATCTAGATTCACGATTTGCAGCCCGGGACCCGAACCATTGTTGAACCCCATTGTATCACTCGTACGGCCCCCATTCCACTGCACCATTCCAGGAGCATTGAAAACCTGATTCAAATCAATCGAACCCGTCTTTCGATGCGCATCCTTAATCAAGGTGACAAGACCCACATTCAACTTAGAATTTACATCTGCCATGGGAGCCATAATCAGCAAATCATTCGAATACCCATTCCCATCCACATCAATCACATACAACCCATCCTCCTGATGGCTCGAAGTGGTTGTGTTGCTAGAGCTCAGCTGATCATCATTCGTCGTCCCATTCCAGGCCGCATTATACCCCGTGGGGAGATTCATGTCCTTAATCCCTGACAACTTGTCGATGTCTAGAATCATGTAAACACGACCCCCGTCCCTCTTGGAATTCGCATCCGCATAGGCGGCTGAGATTAACAAATCATTCGTGTAGCCATTCCCATCCATATCTACTAACTTGAGCGGATTATCCGTACGATTCGCATTTGCCAGCATCTCCCCTGCCGCCCCACCCGTGAAGCGCACCGAGGAACTCGCGACAAAATTCAAATCAAAATTACCATCCCATCGATCGATATCCTTGATGAGATACACTGCCCCATTATTCACTTTCGCATTCGCATCTGCCATCGGCGCCACGATAATCATGTCATTCGAATACGAATTCCCATCCACATTCACAATCTGAAACCCGCGACCATTGAAATTAGTGTCCCCAATAATGTCCCCCGCGACACCACCCCACCAGCGCGCACTGTAACTATTGATGTGCTTGTTCAAATCAATATTACCCGAATTCATATCAAAATTCTTGAACAAATACACCGCCCCCGCATCCGCCTTCCCATTCACATCCGCACGAGGAGCCGAGAGGATGAGATCGTTGTTGTAGGACCCATTATCGATATTCACGAAATAAACCCCTGAATCATTCGACGCCGTCATCCCCAAAAAGTCATTCGATGAGGCTCCCTCGAAACGAATCTGGTAATTGTACCCTTGGAGCAAATCATACGAATTGTCCGGATCCACGTGGAAATACCACTGCGGCTCCGGAGGAATACTTGGACCTGCCGAGGTACCCACCCCGTAGAAACGAAATGTGTAAGCGCGATTGGCATCATTCGACTTCAACGTCCAATTGGCATCAAAACCCGTATTCAAGAGAAGAACAGGAACCTCTTCCTCACTCTGAGACTCACTCACAATGTAGAGCGGCGAAGAAGTGTCTGTGTTTGCATCCACAAAGTTCGTACACCCCACCCCAATACAATATTGGAAGTTGACATCCACCCCTCCGCAGGAAGCAATCCTACACGTCACGCGCGTGGAAACATTGATGTTCATGGAAACTTGGTATGAATTCCCATCATACGCGGGATTGTCAATACGATACGTCAAAATCCCATTCGGCGTGGGATTCGAATTGATATCCTTGATGAGGAACAACGCCCCATTATTCACGAACTTATTCATGTCCTTCTGAGACGAAAGAATCAGCAAATCGTTGGCCAACGCGTTCCCGTCCGTGTTGTACACTCCGACTGTGAACCCGGAGCGATTGTTATCCCCCAGTGTGTCATTGTTATTATCGCCCTGCCACAAGTGAGTGTAGTTGGTATTCAAATCCAAATTACGATTCCCATCCGTATTCACACCAACATTCCGAATGTAGTACACTCCACCCTGATTCGTCTTATTATTATCCAACCGAGGAACCACGATGAAGAAATCATCCACATTGATATCCCCATCCATATTCGCCAAATAAACTCCCGGATCGGACCCATTTGCGTCCCCAATCATATCCCACGCATTCGCCCCGGACCAGCGAATATTGTATGGACGATAAGCCGCCGCCGTCGAATTCAAATCAATCGCACCAGAAGTGGAATACCCCGCATCCCGAATTAAGTAAATCGCCCCATTATCCAGCTTCCCATTCACATCCGCATAGGGTGAAATGAAGAGCAAATCGTCACCCGCCGCATTACCGTCCACGTTCAACTGATAGAATGGAGGACCGGAAAAATTATTATCCGACAAACGATCCCCCGCACCACCATTCAAACGGAAAGAAAAATTAGGGATTTGACCAAGATAGCGGCGAGCCGCCGACTGCCGGATGGTGGAAACGTCACGAATCACATACCAGACCCCAGGATCCGTCTTCCCATTCACATCCGCCACGCCCGAACCAATAATCACATCGTTCGGACCCGCGTTCCCATCCAGATTCAACACATCAAAACCCCACCCCTCACTTTGGGAACGAGTAATCTCCTCATTCGATGCAGAACCATACCACGAGACGTTAAATGAAGGAAATCCCTGATACGGCGTCGTATTCAAATCGAAACGACCACTGCGAGTGTTTAGGTCAGTAATAAAGTACAACATTCCATTGTTCGAGAACAAATTAAAATCCGCTAAACTCGCCGCCACAAACAAATCATTAGCCGTCTTGTTCCCATCAGTATTGTACATACGAGCATAGGGCCGAACGAACTCATTTGAAAGAATGTACGGAGACGCGGTCCCGAGATTGTCGTTCGAACGACCCCCACTCCACATCGCCGTGAAATTATTAACCGTGGAATTCAAATCAATGGTCCCAGAACGCGTGTTGATATCCCCAATGTAAAACACGGCCCCATTGTCCGTGAGATTATTGACATCAAACAGCGGAGCCGTGAGAATCAAATCATTCGTGAATCCATCCCCATTCAAATCGAACAATTGAGTCCCCGAACCATACCCGCGCGTATTCCCCAATCCCGCTAAAGTAGCCCCACCCACCCACTGCACCGAATACAACGCCACATCCGACAACCCGCGAATCCCATTCGGAATGTTCACGACGTCCTTAATCACTGTCACCGCCCCACAATCCACACGCAGAGTGTTACAATCATACCCGGTGCTAGTAATCAACAAATCATTCGCCTGCGCATTATTATCCAAATTCACTACCTGCGTACAATTCCCACTCCCCCCACACCCGCCCAACAAATTTGACGTGGCCAACCCATTCCCATCAAAGCGAATATTGTATGACGTGGTGAGATTCAAATCCTTATATCCAACCATGGTATTGATGTCGCGAATGATGTAAATACTCCCCGAATCCGTACGATTGAAATCCGCCAACGTATTTGTGATAATCAAATCGTTCGCCGTGAGATTTCCATCCAAATTAACCACTTGAACACCCTGGCCCCCGAAGTTGGTATCCCCAATAAACAAGGACGCCATTGAACCCCCCCACGCGACCGAATACCCTAACGGACTATTGAAATCATACAAACCCGACTTGGTATCAATATCCTTGATGAGATAAACACCACCCGAATCCGTCTTGTTGTTCACATCCGCGTTCACGGCCGTCAAGAGCAAATCGTTCGTGTAGCCATTCCCATCCACATCCAGCAGCTGCACCCCAATACCCGAACCCACCGCCAAACGACCCGTACGACCCAAAAAATCATTCGGACGACCCCCATTCCAACGCACCGAAAAATTGGCCGGATTTATCAGACTGTACGCCCCACTATACGTGTTGATGTCCCGAACCAGATACACGGCCCCGGCATTCTGCTTCGCATTTGCATCCACTAATGGGGCCGTGAACAGCAAATCATTCGCAAACGCCCCATCATCCACATTCACGACTTGAACACCCGTATTCGAATCGAAAGTACCCCCAACCGCCCCAAACATGTTCCCATCCCACACCGCCGAAAAATTAGGCGGAGAATTCAACTCGTACGTGGGATCAATAACCACCGAATCGCGCGCCGGAACATCCACCGAGATAATCGTGTCAATAATAGGAGCGTCCCCCCGCGAATGAACCAAACCTATTGGAGAAACCCCGCTCCGCCAATAATCCGACCAATCATACCGACCCACCGGAACATTCTCACGCGAACGAAATTCAACATACTCATTAATGAGCAATGGAACCGGCAACACCGGAGAATTTTCCACCGACAACGAAAAGGGATCCTCCCGCGTGTGAACCACCTGATACCGAGAAGACTCGGGAAGAAGACGCTCCTCCGTCAACACCGTAAACGGACGCGCCCACAAACGAATATTCACCAACCGACGCACCGGAACATCCGAGGAATTAGAGAGAACCAACGACTGCTTGACCTGCGGAAGGGAATCCCCCAAAATCGTCGTCTTAGGATCCGGAGAACGAGGATCAAACTCATTGAAGACATTCTGCAACGACACCGAATCACACGAAAGGAAACCATCCCGCGACTCCCCTAATCCACGATTATCCAAAACAGACTCATCCAAGTCAACGATCCTCTCATCCGACGAAACAACCCCAGCTTGAACGAGCGAAGGCGATTCATCCGAAAGAACGGAAACCACACCAGAAACGGCAGCAGTATTCGCCCCCGCGGGAAGTTGACCCCGATCATCCACCCGACGCTGAGGACCACACTCCAATGAGATCTCCATCCGAGTGAACAACGAAGACAAAATCAACGAATCGCTCTCTGAAAAACGAGTCGTGGAAAATGCGCGATTCTCAAACAATGACTTCAAATCCTTCAGCGCTTTAGCCAACGCCTCCGCATCCGAAAGGGGAAGATCATCCAACACCGACTCGGGAGAGGGAAGCAAATAGAAACGATACGCGGACGAAGAAGAAACGAGCCGAGTATCAGAACGAGGAGACCATTCCCCCAAACACGAGGACGAAGAAGCATCCCAGCGCGCACACACTTCCCCCTTCGACCCATCCACGGAGGGAGAAAGCGAATACGACCCACTCTCAAAAGGAACATTCGTCCGGATGAAAATGATCTGAGAACCATCCTCCGAAGGAGGATAATTCGTGATCTCCGTCAGAATACCCTCTTTGGAAACCGAAACCCCACTCCAAATAACCCCCGCGAGAGGAGACGTCAACAAGGAAGAGACCAACGAATACGACCCTGGAAGAACCGGAACCGGATGCTCACCCCCCTCAATCCGAGAACCATCCGCCGAAATCAAAACGTGAGAACCAGGATGATTCGAAAAAGTCACCGAAACAGGAACCCCCTCAAACGGACGATTGCGACCCAGGGGAACCACGCGAAACAAAGACCCCTCCGAATCCCGACCGATGAAAAAAGAATCATCCGACGAAAGAGAGATGCGAAGAGGAGACGGACACGACCCGGAAGTCGACGTGGAACCAGGACACCAGACCAACCCCTCCTTCTCCCCGAGAGGATACGACAACACCAATTTTTTACGCGGAGAATCCACCCCAAAAAACAAATGAACACCCACCGAAGGAGAAAACAACTCATCCCCGACACGAACAACATCCGGAAGAACCGCTGAATCCAACAACACCCCCGTAGAATCCGACCGCAAATCAAACGAATCTAAGTCCACACGTGAAAAAGGCTGATCCCAAAACGTGAAACGAGCCGAGTACGAACCCGCAGGAACCCGCATGACCCCGCCGGATGAAACGGACATGACGTCGCCCGAACCATCCACTAATTCGAAAGCCCCCGAATGATTCGAAGGAGTGAAAAGAACCGGCAGTGAAACAGAAGAACCACCAGAAGAATCAACCCCACCCGAAGACGAAGACGAATCATCCCCTCGATCCCCCCGAGAACCGGAAGGAGAAACGACTCCATCATCGGAAGAATTACGAACCTCCACACTCACTGATTTTTCCGAACACGCGAAACCCGAACACACCTCAATCACAAACGAATGAGACCCATTCTCCACCGACGAAGAATCCCACTCCACCAACCACCCCTCACGAGCCGAAAAAGAAGACTCAAACGAAAACGAATCATCCGCGGAACGAATCACCGCACGATCCACACGCGAAGGATCTGAAATGGAAAGCAAAAAACCCACCGGACCCGACACGACCTCACGATCCAGCGGAGAAACCACCCCAAAATCCGGAGCCCCCTCCCGCAACAACTCCTGCGCCGCGGTGAAGAATGGAAAAAGTACCAGCACAAGGACAAGGAGACACGACCCTACGAACATTGTACGCATGCCGGGAAGAACTTGATTAGGATTATTAACCCTTATATTGGAAGCCACACTACCTCGCCCCATGACACACTCATGGGCGGGAATCGCCTTCCTGGCACTCCTCCTCCTTGCACCGATTGCCCATGCCGCCAGCACGGCCACCACCCTCTTCACCTTCCGAGTACCCGCCACGAGAAGCCTATCCGTCGCGTATGGAGGATCCTGCTCAGCCAGCGCCTTCTTCTTCAATGAAATCGACGCCAACTTTGACCCCG
Organism: uncultured archaeon; assembly: GCA_964427715.1. GTDB lineage: Archaea > Iainarchaeota > Iainarchaeia > Iainarchaeales > VGJJ01 > VGJJ01. The sequence continues at coordinate 97,521 of CAYRUV010000002.1, forward strand.
ACGTGGACGGAAACGCGGCCAAAGTCAAACCCTCTGCCGTGCGAAACACCGCCGCCTACACCACCACCGACTACAACTTTGTGGGAGTCATCGGCCCCAGCGATCGAAACCGAGCATACTTCGGCAACTTATTGGAAGAACCATCCACATCTATCTCACAACCAGCAGGAGAAATTGATGACGTGAACTACCACCGCCTAACCGTCGAAGATTTTAATTATTACTTTGCAGGAAACACCACCACCCGCTGGCCCAGCCTGAGACTCGCATTCAAAGCCAACCCCCATGAACTGACCATTCGCGACCTCAACCTCACCTATGTGGGAGCAGCCACGAGAGGAACCGATTGCGCATTCGAAGGAGGATTCGTAAATGACTCGGACCTCAACGGATGGATATGGAACTTCCGAACGGGAGCATACGAACGGGTATTCACCCATGACGGAGACAATGGATTGACCTCAGACAGCGTCCTAGCGCTCCGATACGACGCCTACATTGACTATAACATCACCGACTACGTCGACCACGACCAAAACATCGTATTCCTCATCCAAGGACAACGAAAAGCAGGAGGCGCCACGGAATGCCTCGTCACCGACTTCGCGGAACTCAAAATCACCCACTACCCCCTCCAAACCCAATACTGCCAGAGTGAGACGGTTGCCCCGTTTACAATAACCAACAATGGAAACGTCGACGTGAACGTGGACGGAAACTTCGCCAGCGCATTCGCCGGAAGCGACGTGAATGTGGTGTTGAAAGTCTGGATGGGCACTGGAACCGGATGCGGAAACACCGGATATGGAGGATGGGAGGACACGTGCAGCGTGACATCCACCACCAGCCCCGTCACCCCGACGCAGTGCAAGAACTACAACGAACACAACGAGACTACTGCCTCCCGACTCGTCACCAAACTTCTCGTTGGAGACACCAACCAACTATGCTTCTCCGGAGACTTCAACGTATTCGTATCGGGCGGAGACCACAACCAAAACTTCCAAGCCGGAGCCCTGTACTCATGAATCGAATCACGTATAGCCTCATCCTACTTCCCATCCTCCTACTCGCAGGATGCACCACCCCCCAAACCAACGAACCAACACCATTCACCCAGACCGCAGAAGATATCCACCACCACGACCTATTTCTCCTCCACGCCCAAAAAAATAACCAGACCCTGGAAGAAACCCGTGCGTTCTTTCAACAAACGTATGAAATCCAAAACGAAAACACCATTTTCCAAAACCTCCCCACCCCCCCAACCACATTCAATGAACACCTCCAAGTCTGGAAGGGAGGAGACACCAACGCCCTCCTTCAAGTACCCCCCGAAACCTACCTCCAACCTGAATTCTACCCCACATTCCAAGAAACGGGACTAAATGCATGGATAAACGCCCCCAACCCCCCGGCCGCCGCCATGGGAATCATGAGCATCCCCGCGGAACAAGAAACAACGATCCCCCCTGAAGAGACCACCATCGAAGCCGCCCTATACATCGGAAGCGCGTGGGGAACTACCTACTACCAGGGAATGGGACTCCGATACACCCTCGAACCCAAAACCCCCCACACCCTCACCATCACCCCCGCAAACATTCTCGTCGGACCCACATTCCCACTCTTTTCCAAAAATTGGATGAAACGCATCCAAATCCAAGGAACCATCACCCCCACCCCCGGAGTAAAAACATACACCCTCCGCCTATTTCCCGCAACACCCACGGTTGACCTGGAAAACCAATGGGCCTACACGCAAACACCCTACGTGAGAGCCGACACCACCCTCATCAACCCGGAAGGATTGGCCACCCTCACGATCCACGTCCAAGAGGAATAGCGATAAAAGGGAACCCAACCCCAAGTAGACCATGAAAATAGACATCATCCGACTATCCGAACGAGGATACCGCGACCTGAGAATCACCACCCACTGCGCCCTGGTGGCACGCGCGTGGGGCGCTGAACGCATCATCCTCTCGGATGACACCGACCCCCAAATAGGAAAGAGCGTGGACGCGATATCCACCCAGTTTGGAGGAACATTCAAGGTCGAATATGAGAAAAAACTCCTCCACCGAATCAAAACCATGAAGAAAGAAGGGTATACGATTGTCCACCTCACCATGTACGGAGAAAAACCCGGAAAACAAATTCCCCTCATCCGAAAAAACAAGAAAATTGCCGTGGTCATTGGATCCGAAAAAGTGGAAGGAGACGTGTATCGACTCGCCGACTATAACATCGGAATTACCCGACAACCCCACAGCGAAGTCGCCGCCCTAGCCGTGTTTCTACATTACTTGCAGGAAGGAAAAGAAGAAGAATTGATTTTCAAAAACGCCAAAAAAATTGTCGAACCCAACCCCCGAGGAAAAACCATCCGATCCACGCGCGACATTTAAACAGAATGGATGAAGAAAGAATGTATGGCCAAAGAACCCGACATCCTCGCTTTCAAACTCACCCAAGAATTCCTCAAAAATGTTGGAGGAGACGAAGCCCCCCAAGTGGTTCGGATCTGCCTCGACAAAAATGGAAAATGCCTAGACGAAGACATCGAAGTCAAGATGAAACACTTGAAAATTACTGAAATTCGCAGCATACTGAACCGCCTACACTATCGCGGAATTGCCTGCTATAACAAAACCAAAAATAAGAATTCGGGATGGTACACCTACACGTGGGAAATCAAACAACGACGCATCGTCGAATTGATTCTGGAACAACAATCTGAAATGCTCCAAAAACTGGAAACAAAAGCGCAGTTTGAAAGCAACCACGAACTATTTGTTTGCAAGAAAAACTGCGAAGAAACACCCTTTGAAATTGCCGCCCAATACGAATTCCGATGCCCGGAATGTGGCGACATGATGAATCCAGTGGATGGAAAAAAGAAACAAAAAGAAGTCAACCAGCAGATCGGATTGTTGAAAACCGAACTGACGGAACTCCAAAAAATCATCTAAAAAACGCACAATCTTGGACAAGTGAGTATAATAAAAGGAGATGCCAATTAAAAGTCAAATAGCCTAGAAATAGTAAATACTACCCAAATAGACAGTCATTAATTAACGTGAAACTAGCGGGGCGGGGCAGTCTGGAGTGCCCGTCGGGCTCATAACCCGAAGATCGAAGGTTCAAATCCTTCCCCCGCTACTATTACTCTTTTTTTAGCGGAATTGGATACTTCTTCTAATTCCCTGTTTTTTGAACCCTCAAATCGTCCGAATTATTGCTTTTTGTACTCAGGAACTGAAAAACAGTGTCTCAGTTCGTGATTTTTGACCCGAAAATCGTGAAAAATTAACAATTTCTAGTTTTCTTTGTCTTAGTTGCATTTTGTCTTTCAAACCAACCACCCTCATTTGTGTTTTTTCATCAATTTTGTTAACATTCTTCGTATTTACCAGATTTGTTTCGATTCTGAATTGACTTTTGGTAATTACTAGTAATTACCATACAGTTTTTAAGTAATTACTATCATTACTATCATTACTATGATCAAGATGATCCTTCGCCGAGTGTTTAGGGCCATGAATAGCCTCCAGAAGTGGGTAGATGATGACCCTAGAAATGAGACAGTATTACAGAACATGCGAAATGGAACAGTATTAACGAGTGAGCACGTTAACAAAATCCCTTCCCAGAAGAGATACCAAATAGTGAATATGTGGGACCACCTATCCTTCAAGGAAGGAACCCAGGCCCACCACATCACCAAGGTGCTTGATTATGAAGAGTGGATTAGCATGGAAGAGATATTACGTCGCGTGAATGAGTTATTTGGAATACTCTATCAGAATGAACGATCCCTTTACCCCTACCTCAAGACCCTGGTTGATTCAGGGCTGTTGGAAGCCAATATGGTGGGCGGCAAAATGAAGTGGAGAAAAAAGAACTTGATTATTACGGTCGGAGAGGAAGTAGAAAATGAAGAGGTTGTGAATAGACCGGTTTCACAACCCTTTAATTGATTTTATTCGTTCATTAAATTCAGTTAATTTGGGAGAATTGGAGTAGTGGGTGCGAAACCATTCGTGAGAAAGGACGGATTGAGCCTCATTCAAAACGGCTTGCTTGTGGCTTTCCTCGACCTTTTCGGATAGTTTATGCTTGTCCAAGATTGTGCCCAATTCGTCGTGGAGTTTCTGGGGAACCTTCTCATTGTGGGTGATATATGTTCGATCCAGAAGCTCTTCCAGGGCATTTACGACCTTTGAATCCTCGATTTCCTTCTCATCCATGTAATAGACGGCTTTCCAATCTCCTTTGGATCGCCAATTATGGGATGGGTTCTGGCCCGTGGCACAAAACTGTTTGAATTTGGCAAATGCCGCAGGGTGGATAATCACTGAATTCTTACCCGGGCGAATGTAAGGGGTATCGGAAAGGACTCCCTTTCGATGATAATGGTAGACTTTCCCGTTCGACTTGGTGACATTTTGCGTGTATCCGTAGATCGCTCGGAAGAGCTTCTGATACGTATACGTCGAATGTTTGATCGATTCAGGTAGAATGAATTTGTATTGGATGAAATAAGCTTTAACCATGACGACACCCCCCATACTTCCGGTAATATAGTATATATGAAAACTAAAATCGAGTTTATGTTGTCTTATGAAACATAAGAACTATTTAAAGTTAGAGCTTGTCTGAAAAAAAATAATCAGACAAGTCTATCGGCGTCGAACGTACGGCGTGTAAGAAGGGCGTCGTGCAGCGGGTGCAGGGGCTTCTTCTTCCTCAACAGGTTGAGGTCGTGATCGCGTTCCAACCAACAAAATATCCTTGGCGGACAAAATGTTTTGGTACGGAATGCTTTTCTCGGCAATAATCTTTCGAGCTTCAACTTTCGTTCGAACCTTCAAAGGCTCTGTGGTCATCGTTTCAATCTTACCTTTCTCAAGGTTAATGACTAAATCGAAGACTTTCCCCTTGTACTCTGCGTTATCTGTATAGATGTCCATTCCAAATAGCTTGGAGATGCGTACTGTCATAGATTTTTCCCCCTGATTTCATCCAAAATCAAGTAAGCAGTAGAACCCGAACATTGTATTTAAACTTTTGGACCAATTTCGCCGTAATTCCTTTTCACGCTTTGATTTCACAAAACTCCGTGAGTAGTGGAAGTGTGGGGGGTCGGCTTTCGTTCACATAACCCAAAAAGGAATTGATTGTTATGTATTTTTCTTATAGATAACTTTCAATCATAATTTGTCCAACGGACTTTGAACTTTCTTGATCTCTTCCTTGGAAACATGGGTGTAGATGGATGTAGTGGAGAGGTTGGCATGTCCTAGGAGGAGTTGGATCTTCCGAATGTTTTCCCCGCTATCTAGCAGGTGAGTGGCGAATGAGTGTCTGAGCACGTGGGGGGTGACTCTCTTCATAATTTGTCCTTCTTTGGCTGCGTGACGGATGATTCGTTCCACGGTGTCGGTGGAAATAGGTTTTCCATTTTTTTTGGAAAACAAGTATTCGGATTTCACTTTTTTTCTATTCAAATATTTTTTGATTTCGCCCGACCATTTTTGTGAGAGCACTACCATACGATCTTTGTTTCCTTTTCCCCCTCTCACTTGGGCGGTGCCATTATCCCAATCAATGTCGACTAGTTTCATTTTCACGGCTTCACTCACGCGTACGCCTGTGGAGTAGATGAATTGCAAGAGCAATCGATTTCTTCCATGTTTTGTATTCGTAAAAATGGTCTTGAGTTCGTTGAGTGTGAGTACGCTAGGGAGTTTTTTCGCTTTCTTTGGAATTTTCACGTCTTCCACCACTCCTAATTTCAGGTGCTGCTCGAGGAAGAAGCGCAATGCTGAATGCATGAGTGAAAGGGTGGCATTGGACACATTTTGTTCGCGCGCCTGGGCGAGAAAAGAGATGACGTCTTGTTTGGTCATTGTTTCAGGTGTCTTGCGTGTGTGTTCCAAGAATTTTTGGGCGTAGATCAAATACATTTTGATTGTTTTGGGAGAGTATCCCGTGACTAACAATTCTTGTCGGAATGCGGTGAGTGTTTGTTGGGCCGCAGGGGAAAGGGGTTCCTTTCCATCGGTTTTTAGTTCGACCACCGAAAGAGTGGGGGTGATTTGGGTGTTGTCGTTTCCAGGTGAGAGGGGTTCCATTACCCAGTACACTGCTTTGCAGGATAAAATGCTGCCCTATTCTTCGTCGGAGTTGGTCTTTTTCTCGTCTTTGGGGGCGTCGGCGACTTCTTCTTCCCATTCTTGGAGGACTTTGCCCTTTTTGCCTTTCTTGACTTCTTCAAAGTCTTCAACGAGTTCTTCGGTTTCCTCATCGTCTAAGCCGAGCATATGGAGCTTTTCCTTATGATCATCCTTCGTGAGCTTGTCAAACTGCTCTTTCCAGATGCGGTCTTCCGGCTTGACGATTTTCCCTTCCGGGTGCTTTCGGTTCTTCAATGAAGGCATACTATTTTCTTCTTTCCACGGTCTTTATAAGCGCGCCATTCTTCTTTATGTGGAACGCTAACCCGTAATGTTTATATACAACGTAAGACCCATTCTCTATTCCCTAGCATTTTTCCAGCACCATCATTGAGCCGGTGGGGTTGGTTCAGTCATTAACACACCAAAGGAAGGGGTCCCAGATGAAAGTTGAAGTATCCGAGGAACTGCGCCTGAAACTGTTGGAAGAGGAGTTCAAACTCCGCTCTAAGCAGCCGACTGCGTGGACGAAGACGAAATTTCGCCCCTACGCGAATTTTCGCCGACCGAAGACTGAACAAGTGATGCAGTAAGCACACTGTTCTTTCTCATCTTTTTTTCTCTTTGTTTTTTCAGTTTCACTTCTTTCATCACCCTTAAATAGCGGGTTTCCGTTTCCATTTGCATGGACTTCAACACGCCCACTATTCTCATTGGAATTCTTCTCGTTGCAGGAATCGCAGCATTGTATCTTTTCGCGCCCGATTTTTCTCCTACTGCACTTGTAACCACGGCTATTCCTCCTTCCAACCCTTTTGTGGGTAAGGTCACGCACAATATTGATCAAATATTTCGCGACAGTCCGCAAGCGGTAATTGAGCAGGATGGTCGCACCGGATTATTGTTGCCGGGCGGGAATTCCGTTCAGTTTGCGAATGATCCATCCACGACTGACAAAGATGTAGTATTCATTCTCAACGCGACGCATCATTCGATTGCACAGTTTCATTCGTATCCTGAATTTGTTTCGAATGAGTTTACCTATATTTCTCCCGAACAGCTCGCAGGGGAAAACCCCTACGTTCGAGCGCAATATCCGGACGGATTATATTTGATGCCTGTGGATATCGAAGGATAACGTATGCGTTCAACGGACTGGCTCATCTCAGTCGGCTTCACCATTTTTGCTTATCTCTTCTTTGTCAATTTTGAATCGCTTCGTTTAGGTGGGTTGGTTGTATTTTCATTTTTGTTCGCATACTACATTTCCACGGATGAATGGCGTTTAGGTCGGGCCGTGTTGCTTTCTATCCTTCCCATCTTGTTGTCGGTGGCATTGTTGTTCATCGCGCCCCTATTTTGGACAACGGTCATTGAACAATCCGCGCGCGGTCCGGCATTGACGGCGGCGGCGTATGGTTTTTTGGTGATGCTCGTCCTTTCCATTCTCATTGGAATTCCCCTCGCGTGCGCGGGAGCGATGATTCGTCATTATCGCGTGGTGCGCGTGGCGGATTAGTTTTTCTTTCGACTTCCGGTAATGGTTTCAGTTCAATTGGTTCGATTTTTTTCTTCTTCCATTCTTTCCGAATGAAGAATCCTCCCACAATCACAATTATTCCAATCAGCGGCCATCCAATGGGTGGAACAGATACGAGTCCGCTTAGTCGGTTTTCAGATGAATAATAATGATGGAGATTTTTTCCGACGAAAATAGCCTTTCCAAATTCCTCCTTTTGAATGGCTTGTTCTAATTTCTCCCACGCCTCTTTGACGTCCTCTCGACTGTCGTGTTGTGCACGGTCTCTCAGGCTCGTTTCAAGTCCGCGGGCGGTTTTTTCTACTTCCTCAATGGCATCATTGGTGTTTTGGGCGCGCTGTTTCCACTTGTCTATGTTTTTTTCAGCCTCCTCCTCATCGAGAATTTTTTGTTCATTGGTGGTTTTTTCTGATCCATTTCTTTTTCTCATTTGTTCTTCTTTCTTGGTGTCGGCATCCCATTCTTTGTTCCACTCTTTCAGTGTTTTTTCATCAATGGGGCAATAGTATCCAACTTCGGAGAGTTTGGCACAGGTAATTCCCAGACTCTTCTGGTATTTTTCCATTTTTTCTTTGGCATTGGACATGCTTTCGTGCATTTCCTCTAGGTGTTTGCTGAAACGTTCTTCCTGAATCGGTTTTTGTATACCTGTTTGAGTTGGTTGAGGAATTTCCTCTCCTTTCTCTCCTTTTTCCTTGAGTTGCATTACCTCCTGGGCTAGTGCCGGCCATTTTTCAGGATTGGTGTTTGAATGAATTTTGTTCCAAAGCTTCTGGGCCTCGGCGGAAATCAATGCGTTTTCGTTTTCCAACCATTGGTAAATTTCGTCTTCCAGTACTTCTTGAATGAATGGGGTTTCTTCGTTTTCTTTGGAAAGTAGAATTGATACTGTTCGATGGCCGCTTTGGGGGATGGCTACGTCTTGAAGGATGATGTCGCCGAGCACGCCGATGGAGTAGGGGATCGTGTGTCCGCTCTCATCTAGTGCCAGAATAGTAATCGTTCCCGAGAAAGGTGAGATGATTCCCGTCTTGATGGATGTCGAGTAGGGGTGTTCGGTGGTGTTGGTAATAGTAACGTCATACCATTCATTCACACTCTCTTCATCTTTTTCCTGTTTTAGAAGGGTTGTTTTCACGGTCATGATTCCTTTCTGGACGAATTGGAGTGTAATTTCCTCGTCTGATTCATCGATTGAAATAATCCCTCCCAATTCGTTGCTGGACGGATCTACTTGAATTATTTTTCCATCCATTTTGCCTTGAATAGGGGGGATAATGTTTCCTCCTATAACTTTCCAATTCCACTGTGCGGAATCACTGTTGGCCTTTGCGTGAATCGAGAGGGTGGTTTCTATTGTCGCTTCGTCTCCAATGATTTGTTTAACGTTTGTTAGTACTGTGAGGGCGTTCCATTCTCCTTTTCCTTTTCCGCTAATGGTTAGCCCTGTTTTTGGGAGGGAAATATTTTCGATTTCTATTTTTTTGTTCACACTGTTTGTCCATTCATCGTCGGGGAGGAAGTTTGATATTGGTTCCTGGATGTAAAGGGTTCCGTTTAACGTGATGCTCTGGCCAAACGGGTTGGGGATGTGTATTTCTGCTTCGGCTTCTACTTCTCCCAGTCCTATCGGCTGAGGTTTCATTACTTTCCACTTGCTTTCATTCACTTGAATTTGCAGTCCAGTCATCAATGTGTTTTCGACGGCGCTTACTATTTCCTCAAGTATTTCGGCATACTCTTCGGCTTCTTCGGGGAGTAAAATGGGTGGATCCTTTCCTATTTTTTCCAGTTCAATTTTCCATTTTTCTTCAAGTGTATAGTATTTTGGGGCTGAATGGGTGGCGTGGTAAATCGTCTCTTTTAATATTTTGAGTTTTTCCCAATTTTCCATCCATGTTTGTGTGAGTGAGTCCTTCGCGTACTGGTTTTCAAGTGCCATTTTCATACTTTCACATCCCGGTAGTGCGGCTTCCACTCCGTATTCAGCGATAAACGGTTCCAATTCAATCGGGTTTCCTCCCAGCGCGGATTGGAGAAGATTCACTTTTTCCAAACATGCGGTCATTTGGATGGTCCAGTTTGGTTTTTCCCATTCAAACGTGCTTGTTTCGACTGTCCATTGAATGGTGTCGCAAGGGTCTTCGTTTTTGACCTTTCCCACTTCCATTTTTTCTTGAAGGGTCATGCACGCATTCTCGAGCGAGTTGTTAGTTTCTGTTTGTAGGGCAATGCGATTTTCCCAATCGTTCATCAATTTTTCTACTTTTCGTATTCGCTCTATGCGTTGGCCGAGGGGTTGATTTTTTTCAATGGCACTGTCTTTGGCTTTTTTCATTTCGGTGTCAATTATTTGATTGCTCATTCCCGTTTCTTCTTTCCATGTGGCTTGAACATGGTGGGCGTGGAAGAATGGTTGCAGTTCATTCCACTGGTTTTGTTTTTTCTCCGTTTCAATCTCCAATTGATTTTGTTTTTCTACTAATTCGTGGGCGCGCATTTCCAATTCGGCCACTTTCTCGCTTTCCATTTTTTCAAGAGTCTGCCATTCCTTTTCCATTCCTATGACGAGTGAAATCGCTTGAATGGCCAATCCATTGGTGGGGGCGGTGGTAATTTCGACGCTCTGGATCATCTCTTCGGCTTGGATGGATTGCATGAGCGTGATGGCGCTGTTTTTGGTTTTTCCTTTCGTTAAGGAGGATATTGCACTTTTCCATATCGTGGAGAACCAGATGATGGTCTTTTTCTTTTCCGGGTACGCAATTCCAACTCCTGTATCATACCATGAAAATGCGTCTTTCCAGTCGAATGAAGCAGATGGTAAGGGTTGGTTGGAGAGCTTTTGGCCTATTTCCGAATAGTATTCTTGATTTTTTCCCCACTCTTTTCCCCATTCGTTGGTTTCATTTCCAGTGGCTACGTTGTGGAGAATTTCAAGGGCGCGGGCGTATTGGTCATACAGTTGGGTGTCCTTGATTCGTTCTAATTCCTCCTGAGCGGCTCTTTCCGTCGCGGCATGCAGGGCGGTGAGTGCGGTCCAGTTTGATTTCTCCGCGGATTGGAGGGCGGTTTGGAGTGCCCCGGCTGCGGGCAGGCCATTCTGGATGACGTTTGTTATGTTCCCTTTTTCACAGGCGGAATTGGCTTTCTCCAAGAGCGTTTGAGCATTGCGCAGGGCATTCCACGCTTGGATAATGTGGTGTTGGACTTCCACCATTTCTTTTTTCACAGGAAGATGCTGGAATGGGGGGACTTCCATCATTTTTTTCCACTCGACGGAGCATTCTTCGTTCGTCTTGCAGTTAGGAACATCCACTACTTGCGTCTGGGTGGTATGGATGCACGCGGCTATCTCGGCCGCATTCATGCTGGTATTGACACATCCACTCACGAAGACGATGAGAATAATTCCGAGCGCAATCTTCATGCGCTTTTTCTCGCCGCGTGCGAGTTAAAAGCCTAGGGGAAATTTTTCTCACGCGCACTCAGTAATAGTTGCCTTGCCGTGGTTGAGTTGGATTCCATTCACAAGGCAGTCGACTTGTTCTTTGAGGAGTGTATTTTGGGTGGTGAGGGCTTCTTGTTGATCAATCGAGGCAGCTCGGGCAGGGTTGGTGAAGGGTTCCACATACGTGGCGAGTGATACGCCGATTATGACTCCCACCAGTAGCAAAATAATTCCCATCCACGCAGTGGGGGATAATCCTTTGGGGTGATGTCCTTTGTCGTCCATGCATGCTATGCAGCCCGGTTTCGTTTTTTAACGTTTGGTTGGTTTCTTAGTGATGCGTGCCTCTTCTCGATGGTTTTCTCCCTTACTTCAGCGTTCGATTGGGACGACCAATCTAGTGCAGGAGAAGTACCCGGGTTGTGTCTTCCGTCTCGATAAGAGGGAGATACAGAAAGGAAAGATGATTCGTCAGATACGTTTCGAGATTCAGGGAAAGCGTCTGGTTCAAGCCCGGGCGGAGGTGGACCTTGTTAATTCGTCTCCCGCGGTGGTCAAGCTGTTGAAAGAGACGAATACTCCGATTGGGGAGATTGTCCGAAACTACAAGGTGCGCCGGACTCGTTTGCGTTCTACCACCCGCACGAGGGAGTTTCATTTCATTGGGGATTTGCGTGCGAAAGTCTGGGAGCGATTCTACGCGCCCAAATTGAAGGCCACCCTCGTCTGAGCGGGCTCGTTTATTAAGTCCCCCGTCCGCATTTCGTATGCGCAATACCAATCGCCGCTGGTTCACGGAATTGTTGAAGCATCCAGAGTCCACGGCTTTTTTTGCCCATTCCCTCTTTCCCGATGCTAAGCTGAAGCTGACCAAAAAAGAGACTCCAAATGGAAAGATGATTCGCCACTTCGAGATGCGTGTGAAGGGGCAGCTCATTCTCAAGGGGAGGTCGGAAATCGACTTGTCGGCCTCTAATCCTAAACTCGTGGAACGATTACGTTCCACGGATCAACCCCTAGGGTTGTTAGTGAAGGATTTCAATGTTCGCCGGACGCGAGTGCGTGCAACTTCGCGCACGCGTGAATACCACTTCATTGGGGACCTGCACGCGAAGGTGTGGGATCGTTTTTTCGTGCTGCGTGACAGTGAGTAATTATTGAATGACGCCAAAATCATTGGGGCTTTCTTTGACTTCTTGGGTGGCAACAGAATATTCCATGGCGTCCAAATTGACTGGGGCATTTTCGACATTTATTTTTTCGAAGAATTTATCGTAATCAATCCACGTTTTCTTGTGGTATTTTTTCTTGGCGAGAAGGATGACGTCGCTTGGGGCGTGTTCTCCGGCATATTCATAGTCGGTTGAGAGGTATTCGAGGACTTTCATTCCGAATGTTTTAACTTCCTCGAAGGTGGGCATCTTGTCTCGGGTGAGTCGCTTCTGACTCTCGCCCACGTGCATGTATCCTTTGATCTCTACAAAGTCGAAATCGCCCATTCGAAGTAGTTCGGCGTATTTTTCGGGCTGAACGTCATTGATTCCCTTTACTACTGTTAATCGTGCGGTGGTGCGGTATTTTTTCTTCGCCACTTCGCGAATGGATTGGATGTATCTCTCCCAAAAATCAGGGAAGAGGGGTTTGTCAAGTTCTTTCAACACGTCTTCATTGGGGGCGTCCAGGCTCAAGTAGAGTTGGGTGATGGTGTTCAAGTTTTTGATGGCCTCGGGGTATTGGGCGTTGGTCACGAGGAATGTGGAGATTCTTTTAGCGTGGAACTTTTTGCAAAGTTCGTTGATTTTTGGATAGGCGATGGGTTCTCCCGTCAGGCTAAGCGCGACGTGTCCGACGAATTTGCTCTGATCGAACGCCGCTTTGGATACTTTTTCGTTTCCTCCAAACCCATTCAACAGGGTCTTATGGGCTTGCAGGCTTTCTTCGATGATGAAGTCTGGATCATCCACTTCCCAGTTCCATTCCTTTGTTACCGGTGCTTTGGTTCCTCTCCAGCAGAATGTGCAGCGGTTGGCGCAGCTCAAGTTGACGGTCATCTGCATGCACTGATGTGATCGGATTCCGTAGAATTTGAATTTGTAGCAGCCCCCTTCTCCGCGAAGCATGTTTTTGGTCCACCCGCAGACTTTGACGGCGGAATGGTTTCCCACAATTCGATATTGTTGTTTTTCGAGTTCGGTCCGGTAGGTGGGTGGAAACTGGTTTTTGGTTTCCGCGTTCAATGTGTCGGTGAGGGTTTCCTGACCCAATACGGGCAACATAACGAGTTTGGGTGGAAATACGGTTAAAAAATGGCCCTTTAAAAGGTCGAAAACCCCCATTACATGAATGGTCTCTCCCAATCCACGAAAAAAGAAGCATCAGTCTCCTTCTGCGCTCCGTTCGCGTATTGAAAAGGATGCGCTGCGGGATATGTACCCTCCGCGCAAGAAAAAGTTCATTCGAGAGGGGTAAAGGGAAGGGTTCCCTCCCTCCTTGAGTCCTTTTGGCTGCCCTTTCGGAAAACGTTTTTATATCCCCTAATCGTTCATGCACCATTGAGGGGGAATGTAAACCATGTACAAATACGCAATTGCTCGCCAATTGGCGACGAAAAGAGTCATTACGAACAGGGGAGACGAGGTAGGTCGCTTATCCGACTTGCTCGTGGACGAGAACTCAGGGAACATTGAGGCTTTGATCGTGGAAGTCGATCCCGAATCCAAGGTCATCAAGCGAGTGAACCTGCAGGACCGAGTCATTCAGATTCCGTATGCAGCTGTTACCGCCGTTTCGGATGTTTTTATCGTGGACGAACGAGAAATTCAGTCCATGGAAGAGAAGTAAGGGGAAATAATCCATTTCCCCCCTCATTTTCCATTTTCTTTGTTGATACTACTCTACTTCTAGTTCTACTTGTCCTTTCTTCAGATCCACTTTTTTGACGTGTTTAATTTTGCTTTGGATTTTTTCAAGTGTTTCTTCGTCGCTCATTTTTTTCTTTCTCGCCTGGTTGGCGGCGTCTAGTAGTTTTTGGATCATTTCATAGTGTTCGTAAATCCATTCTCCGGCGCGCTGTTTCTGTTTGGCTTCCTCTTCCCATTCTTTTTTCTGTTTCTCTTGTCGGTCGCGGTTGATTTGCAGCGCGTTGCGTTCTTTGTCTTGCTTCTCGTCGGCTTCTTCATACACGATGGGTTCTTTCGTCAACATTTCTTCGAGTTGGTTCTGGATTTCGTTCATTTTTCCACTCACAACGAGGTTTTCGGCTTCTTTCGCGTGGGGGAGAATCCAATTTTTTCCTTTTGTGTCTATCCAGTCAAATGTGGTGGGGTTCTCGTTGTATTTTTTCTTGAGCGTCTCGCGGATTGTTTTCCAATCATTTTCGGCGAGGGTTTCACTCCAGATGGCGGGAACGCCCACTTGTGTCACGAGCATTCCGGCGATGTTTTTTGATTTTCCAATGGCTGGTATTTCGGGTGAAAGGGCGTCCCACGAAGGGGGTCCAGGAGGAAACACGTAGGTTTCTCCCCTCTTGAGGGTGCGTGTTTTCCATTCCTTGGGGTTGAGTACGTCTAGGATTTTGTCTTCGACATCTACGATGACGAGGTTTCCTTCTCCAAATAGTTCGATGATGAGTCGGATGTCTTTGCATTTCATATCGACGATTCGGTCCATTCCGTGTTGGGTAATCTTGACTATTTTTTGGTTGTCAAGGAGGTGTTTGGTTCGCTTCACGAATCCCGGTTGGTCTTCGAGCGTGTTCCATTTGTGTCCGCTTTCAATTAGTATGGATGGGAATTGGATCAACCATTCCATGGTTTGCGTGCGAGATTTCGTTTTAAGTACGAACTTTTCGTCTCCCACGCTTCGTAGGGATTGGATGAATGCCCCCGTGGCGCGTTCGTTCCACTCACGTATGAAATAGTGGAGGGTAATGCCGGGGATTTCGACGGGTTTCATACGTGTTCTTTCCTACTCAGATGAACTGCTCATACGTCTCGGCATTAAAACGATAGAGGGCTCTCTTGAGTTTCTTTCCATCGAAGCGGTATTTCTTGAATACGCTGGATTTGTCTCCGTAATATTTGAAGAATCCATGTCCTACACTCGGGTCGAGCAAGAGTGTCTTCTCGTTGATTTCCGACATGACCACGGCGTGCGTGCGTAAATCTTCAAGCTCCATCACATAGACGGCTGCTTTCGCGTCTCCCAATGCACGCAAGGCGGTGCAGAGGAGTACGGCTAGGTCTTCGTCGTCGGATACTTTGTGGGTAAGGATGTCTTTGGGGGTGAGCCAGATGTTCATGCTCAAATCATTCGGGACATATTTGATTTCACGCGCAATGAATTCAAACACTTGCTGGGCGGCGAAGAGGTAGTCTCGTTCAAACGTGTAGGGTTCGGGCTTGTATTGAAGTAGTAATGTCTGTATGCTCAGGTCGTCCGGGTTGATGAGTCCCTTTATCTGCTCGATGCTCCGCTGTTCTTTCTCATTGATGAGCGGGGTGTACTTGTCGAGGATCATCTTGTAAAATGTTAATCGTGAATCCGAGACCATGCATATACATAAGTCGTTTGGGTCTTTTAACGCTCTCCCTTGGGGGGGTTTTTATTTGGGGTTTCGGTGTGTGGGGTCATGAATGCCCGTGCACAGGTGGGGTTGGAATACCTCGTCTTCACTTCTTTCCTCTTGCTGGTCTCGGCAATCCTCTTCGGGTATTCATTTGTATCCTACTCCACCTCCGTGCAGACCATCCAGACGCAGAAGGCGGTGGATGATGTGGCGGCGGCGGTGGATTTTGTGTATGCGAAGGGTCCTGGAAACACGGTCCTTTTGGACGTGCAATTGCCTTCCGGCCTTTCTGAGTTTAGGGTGGATCAGAATGTGGTCCGAGCTAATTTGGGGCAGGTGGGCGGGACCAGTACTTTTTTTGCATTCACGAAGGTGAAGATGGATCCAACCTATCTCTACTTCCAAGGGGGCATCTACACGCTGCGTGTGTCCATGGGGGATGTGAATGCGAGCGTGACCAACACATGATTCAGGGTTCCCCCTCTTCGTCTCGGGGGCAGGTCTCGGCGGAGTATCTCACGGCGGCCATCATTGTACTTTCACTATTTCTGATCGTTTTTCTCTTCACGGAGCAAGTTCGTCTTCAATCATCCACGGCGCAGGATAATACGTTGGAGTTGGAGGTTTGTACAAAGGTCTCTTCGATCATCACGTACATGAGTTCAAATCCTCCCTATTCGGAGACGCAGTTTGAAGTATCGAAGGATTTGAATGTGGTGAATGGGAATATTTTTGTCGGGGATATTTTTTGTCCATTCTTGGGGTCGGCATCGAATACCGAGTTGTATGCGGGTATCATTCGTGCTTTTGATATCAATGGGACGGTCTTGTTCACGAATGATCTGAACTATTCTCCCTTCACTCCCACCGCAGGGGCGCCGGATGCGAATACGGATCAGTCCGAAGGGCTGATTCTCCTGCTGGATGATCAGGGGGACACGTGGTATTCGGAGGTGCTGGCGGATGATGTTTCGTATGCGGTGTCCACCGACAACTCGACGGTCGATCCGGACTGGGTGGAGTTCCGCTTCGCCAATGCAGGATTGACGAGCGCGAATCAGCCGACGAGCGTGGAGGTGTTAATCAAGCATTTTGAGTCCTATCACGTGGGGTTGGGTGGAAGCAAGTCGATGGTGCAGTGCTACAATGGCGGGTCGTGGGTGGATATCAACGCCTACAGTCCGAGCTTCACGGAGGATTTTTACACGTCCCCCAATCTCGCGTGGTGCATTTCGGATTGGAATCTCGTGAATAATGCACGTGTTCGTATGACGTATGAGCCGACGGGGGCCAATCATACTATTTCGATTGACTATGCGCGGTTAGACGTGGACTACACGCAGGATGGAATACTGCTCAATCTGTGGGATCATTCTCTGGATGTTCCACAGCCGGTGGATTTCTCAACGGATGTGAATAGTTCCGCCAACACGTTCGGGCCCGGTGCGGGGAATGATGGGTGGGACTGGAACAAGAATTCGTTTGGGGGAAGTCTTTCCTCATCGGTTCAGTTCAATTCGGATCCCAATTACGATGGGAGTATTTTGGATAGCAATGTGGACGTGTCGAATCGTCTCGAGATTAAACTGGGGGGAAATATCGCCGGTTCTCCTTCCGACCCCGATGATAATTCTTCTGTAGGTCCGGTCGTGAGTGGGGCCTATGGTATTCAATTTGACGTGAATGCGGATGTGTACACCGCGCTCCAATCGCCGGGGGCGCAGCTCTTGTTGAGTTTTACCTATTACACGGACGCGGATGCGGCGTGGGGCAATGCATTGGATGCGGGGGAGGAGGCGTGGGTGAAGGCGCGCTTTGGGAATTCCTCCACGATGTCCTACTTAGGGAGTGCGCTCGATGCCAGTGACAACGATGGGGATTCCACGAATGAAATCTGGTGGATGGATGAGCCTGCTGATGATGTCGAGTTTTTCTTGCAGGATGTGTCAGGGTACGTCACGGGCCCTGGCGCGTATTATTTGGAGATCGGGGTTGCTCTTTCTGATTGGGATGTGTCGACGGAGGGGTTCGGCATGTATTTAGATAACATCAACCTGGTGGTGGTCTGATGCCGGGCGACGAAAATACGCTTCCATTTCGTTTTGACTTGAAATGGCTCATCGGTCCGTTTGCGATTATTGGGGTGGCGGCGTTTCTGATTCTTTTTTTCCCTGTTCCTGAGATTACGTCTCCATCGGTGGTTGAAACGCCTCCTCAACCGATTCTTGTCACTCCTCTCGTGGATGTAGCGGCGGCCAAGGAGGCGGCGCTGCTGCAGTGTACGCATGAATATGTATGTTCTGCGTCGGATTGTCTCGAGAAAGTGTTGACGCATGTGGATTCGGCCTCGGTTCGCATCGATGCGGTGCTTCGTACGCCGGCGCCGAAGGAGTTTCGAGATCGCTTACGCATGGCGATTAAGCGCGGGGTGGTGGTCAATCTGGTGCTGGATTCGACGCTCAATCCTAAGTTTTTCTTGGAGGGGGCGAATATTCGCGTGAAGAAGATATCTCAGTTTGTGGCGACCAACTATTTGATTGTGGATCGTTCCGTGGTCGTGTATGGGAGCGATTCTAAAGTCTACGCGCAGCCTCCTGATGTGCTGCGGGTCGTGTGTGAGGAGCACGAGACGGAGCCCTACGTCTCATTGTTTGATCGCATCTGGGAAAAGGAATCGTCCTCTTTCACCTCCGAGACGGAGGAGGAAGAGGTTCTCGACGATAGTGAGCTCACGATTCCTTCGGAGGCATCTTCGTGTCAAGAAAGTGCATGCGGTCCGGACACATTTACGTGTGATGGTACAACAAAGGTGTGGCAGGATTACCATTGCGATGGTTCCTGCGTCTACACGATTCTCCCTCTCTATTTCAGCCAGGAGTGTGGGTACACGAATCCGGGATTCGGTCCGGATGGGGAGCCGTTGATTGTTATTACGGAGACGGAGGTCGACGAGGGGCAGGTCGCGCAGGAGTTCATTGAGTTTACTTCCCTTCAATCGCTCGAGTTGTCGAATTTTACGTTGTTGAAGGACGGAGAATTGCTCATCACGTTTCCTTCTCCGTACATCCTGGACGGGTCTGCTAAGGTGTACACGGGTCCAGGCATCTCCACGACGAGTATCATTTACTTGAGTCAATCGGCCGCGTTGTGGAAAACGCCTGGCACCACTGCAACGTTGTTGAATCCCGATGGTGTGGTCGTGGTCACGCAGACGTTTGAGGGATGAATCATGCGCAATGCTCAGGCTAGTTTACCGGATCTCCTTTTCGCGACGTTCCTTTTCTTCATTCTTCTCGCGGGTCTGTATTACTACACGCAGTCTTTACAGTCCGAGGCGCAGGAGCGGTTGGATCGTCGCACGTTGGATGTCCTTTCTTCGAATCTTGCCGAGTTCATCATCAAGAACCCCGGGACGCCGGTCAATTGGCACGAATTGTCGGATCAGAATCAGATTGTGCAGATCGGTCTTGCGCAAAAGGATCGAGTGTTGAATCCTGAAAAGGTGGTGGCGCTCGTGAACATGGGAAATTTGGATTATGCGAACACGAAGACGAGGCTGCACCTGCCCTATTACGAGTTCTATATGACTTTTTCCGGGGGGGTTGACCTCGAGACGGGAATCGAACCCTCTGCCAATAAGAACGCGAGCGTGGTGCAACGATTGGTTACCATTGATGGGGTGGAAACGACCTTCACGCTGACCCTGTATGAGCCCTAATGTCTCTCCTCATTCCCGCCGCGGTTTCGCGTTCAGTGCGGATATCATCTTAGCCCTGGTTCTCGTGATTGGAATTCTCGTCTTCATTAGTGATTTCAATCCCCAATCGACGGATTTGGAGGAGCGTCGCATCACGGATCAGTATGTGGATGATTTGTTCGTTTCGCTGGACCACTCTGGGTATGTGGCAAAGGAAATCGACACGAATGGGTTTTCGGGGGTGACGCTCCAGAATATTTACGGCAAGGCTCAATCCCTGCTGCCGGGTTCGTATGATTTTTACTTGCAAATGAAGAGTTATCCGGTGGATATCAATGCATGCCGCAATAGTGCGGATTTTGATTCGTGTTTTCCGGATGCGAATGTACAGTCTCTCTCACTTGGGACTCCTCTTCCGACGAATGCGCCTTTCATTCATGGGCGAAGGGTTTTTCTGAAGCAGCAGCCGGCGTCGCAGTGCACGGGTGCGTTGTCGGGTCCTTCGAATCCGAATCCATTTGATCTCTTTTCTAATTCCCCGTATGCCGCGTTGCAGTCGACGGATTTGAATATTCAGTTCGATGTAAACGTGTCTCCAGCCGGTCCATGGACGTGCGATCAGAACATCACGGTGTCGTTGTCCGTGGTGTCAAATACCGGGGCGAGGAAGGCCGTGGATATGGTTCTCGTTTTCGATCGTTCCGGTAGTATGAGCTATGATTACCTCCTCGACACGACGGATGCTCAGGCATTGGACTTGGATGGGAACAATGTCTTCGTGGCGGATGCCGGTTCGGGTTTGCGTGATATTAATGCGATTGATCCTGCTCTCACCACCTTGTTGGGAACGTACAACTCTCCCGGCACGGCTCGTGATGTGGATGTGGCGAGCGGGTATGCGTTTCTCGCAGATGGAACGTCCGGTTTGCGTGTCGTGAATGTAAACACCCCTGCGTCTCCCTCTTCCGTGGCTCAATTGCTCGTAGGGGGGGATGCCTATGGGGTGGCGTCCAATGGGAATGACACGTTTGTGGCCACGTATGGGACGGACACGAGCGATATTACTAACACGGGGACGGGAAACAACGAGCTGTATATCGGTCGGACTGCCTCTCAATTGACGGGGGCTCAGTCCTTTCAGCCGACGGTGGCGATGATATCCGGGGTGGCGGTCACCGTGTTGAAGACGGGAAGTCCAAGCGGAAATCTGACGGTGAGTATTCGCAGTTCCATCTCGGGGAGTGATCTTGCTTCGGCCACCATTGCATCCTCCAGTGTCACATCCTCTTATCAAACGCTCACGGCCACATTCACGAATGCATTGGGTGTGACGCCGGGTTCGACGTATTATATTGTTCTCTCCACCTCCGCGACGAGCAGTTCTAATTATTACGAATGGAGGGGGAGCAATAGCAGTTCGTATTCTGGGGGACAGGCCTACCAAAACACTACCAGTCAGAATTGGGATGCACGGTTCGAGACCTATCTCATTAATGGTCTGGTCAAGGTCAATACAACTACCAAATCCTCTCCCGTGGTGGTGGGGGCCTACGCGCTGTCGGATCCCTGGAGGATTCATCTCGTGGGAACTACTGCCTACGTGTCGGACGGTTCATCGGGGTTGAAAATATTTGATGTGAGTGGGAACACGCCTTCCTTGACGGGGACGTATAATACGTCCGGAAACGCCTATGATGCGGTGGTCTCGGGCTCGTATGCGTATGTGTCGGATGGTTCCGCGGGGTTGCGGGTGGTGAACATTTCCACTCCCTCGTCTCCCACGCTGAGTGCGACCTACAACACGCCAGGTACAGCGTACGCGACGCGACTGAATGGGGGTTATGCGTACGTGGCGGATGGGAGTTCGATACAGGTCATCAACATCTCAACTCCCACTTCTCCAGTGTTCGTTAAAAGCTACTCCACTCCTTGGAATTATCGCGACATGGAAGTTCGAGTTGTGGATGGGGTGACGTGGGGGTATTTGGCGATTGATAATTCTCTTGAAGGGTTGGCCACGGTGAATTTGGACACGGGGCCCAAAATCAATCAGGCACAGGTGGCGGCGACGTCATTTGTAGACTTCAATGGATGGGATTCGAATAATGATCAGATGGGGTTTGTGAGTTATTCGAGCTCGGCGACCACGGACCAGCAGTTGACGAAGACGTATTCTCTTGTCAAGAGTGACATCAACGCCACCGTGGCCACGGGTGGAACGGCCACGGGTGATGGGATCAATGCGGCCTCGTCTGAATTGAATAGTGTTCGTCACAATCCGGCCGCGCTCAAGTTTCAAATTCTCATGTCGGATGGTCTGACGAATGCCGGGGCCAATTCCTCGACGGCGGCCATCAACGCCGACAACAATGGGATTGTTATCTACACGATTGGGTTTGGTAAGGATGCGGATGCCTCCGAGTTGTCGAACATCGCGACCATCACGGGGGGAAAATACTACCAGGCTAGTGATCAGGATGCGTTGATTGATGTCTACAGTCTGATTGCCCAGGACATCCAGCTCATCGCGACGGATGCGAACATCGTAGCAGGGTTAGAGGATGGAATTACAATTGTGAGTGACGGAAACGGATTTCTCGTGGGGGGCGATATCCAGTTCGACATCAACACGCAAACGCCTCCTCCGTGGGTGGCGACGTACACGTTCAATATTCCGTGTACGGAAACGTTAGCCTGTTCCTCTACTCTTCTTTCGGTGCCGAGTCCCGGGACGCATTTCGAATATGTGGATGTGAATGGGGTCACGCAGGAGCAGTCGTGGGACATCTTCTCGACGCAGTCATTCAATTATCGCGATCTCAACATCAGTATTCTATCTGGTGACTTAGTGGGTCCCTCGAACACGGACTTAACGGTTCTCGTGCAGAGTTTAGGGACGCTGGACACGAACTCCTCGTCGGTTTCGTTCTATCAAGGGGCGCCTCCCACGAATCTCCTCTCGACGGTGTCCATTCCCTCGTTGTGTGGTCAGTTGAATCCGGGGTGCGTGTCGTATTCGTACCAGTTCACGCAGAATGTGCAGGCGGAGGGGGAGTTGTATGCCGTGGTGAACCCGGATGGGGACATTCCTGAGTGTACGTACAACGACCAGGATCTCATCTTTTGTTACTATACGCCCTCCACGCAGTTTTTCGCGTTGGAATACTGGGCGTGGCAGCGGGGGTGAATGGGTATGAATTGTCGCGGGGTATTTTTCACGTTTCTCTCGTTCATTTTGATTGGGGTAATCCTCTCCCTCTTGTTGTTTTCCTCCTCGTCCAATCAGCGGTTTTCGGAGACCACCATCGAGGTTTCGGTGTTGAATGCCATTAATGCAAAATACGACGATATCACGGACGACATCATCACGCTGGATCCCACCATCGGTCTTCCAGGGATTCAGCAGAGAATTCTCCCGTTCACGTATGAGGAGGATGGCAACACCCTTTCCATTTCCCAGACACTTCCCATTTCCAGTGGAAAATTAGCGTTGTATTTTGACCTAATTAACGCGTATCGGGTGTTTGTGGAGGACCTGAACACCCAGCAGACTTTTGATGGGGTGACCGTGGACTTGAATGTGCCCACTCCTGCCTCCTGGGGTGGGACGTCTTCTTTGTCGGCGGGGTTCAATATTCTCCCGCAGTGTCTTCAGTATCGGATTGAGGACACGAACAACGTGTCGTTTTCTTCCGAATCATTCATCGGCTGTGCGAATGACTTCTCGTTGTCTTCTATTCGGCGGATTGACATCAATGTTTCGCTTCCCACGGGGACGGATGACTACAACAGTGTCTCGTGTTCGTTCTCCGGGGGGTGTCCGCATCAGGATTACAATGCAGATTTAGGTCCCTATTTCACGTTGCGCTTCTTGGATTCGAACTGCACTTCTTGTGTGGTGTCGGCGTCGGATCAATTCATCTATGGTCACTTTGACTCGGATCCACAGACGATTGTGTTTGCGTGCACGGGCGGAAGTTGTGAGTCGTTGCCCATTACGCTTCTGTTTGGGAATGCTCTCCACGTCTCGCACGGGGGTTCTCCGGTGGTGATTGAGGCGGCGGTGACGTTCAATGAGGACATCTCCACATTCTACTATCAGGATGCGAACTACACGGCGCGCAAGACGGGTTTCAACACGTATAAAAGCAATGTCGTGGTGTTTCCCACATGAGCGCCATGGATTGGGCAATGGGTCTATTTGCTCTGGTGGTGGGAGTGGGGGTTCTCTATTTCATCTTCACGCAGCCTCCCTCGGTGTCCACGGTCACGGGTCCTCCCACATTAACGATTCAAGGTCTTCCCACCGCCTACGTGGGGGCGTCGCACACGGTCACGGTTCGGGTGACGGGGCACGGGAAGGAGGATATTCTTGTTCGGGGCGGGGGAGTTGAGCAGGTGCTTCCATGTTCCGAGTCCATTTGTTCGTATTCGCTGCCCTTCACGTTCACGGAGGAGGGTCCTCAGATTATTCACGCTGAATCGGGTTATTTGTCGGTGGATTGGAAATTGGATGTGAAGACGAAGACATCTATTTGTCTGGATGGCACCCCTGAGGGGGTGTGCAGTTCTCCTCCTCTGCGCTGCGTGAATCAATCATTGATTTCCGATTGTTCTTCCTGTGGGTGTCCGAGTGGTGAATCGTGTGTCGAGCATGCGTGCACGAAGGAACCTTTTTCATTCGCGCTCGATTTAGGGGTCCTGCCGACTCTCTACACCAGCGTCGCAGTTCCTATTCCTCTCGTCGTGACAAACACGTCGCCCGTGTCGGCGAGTGGATTATTTGTGGGTCGCGTGCAGTGGTATGATTCCAGTTCCATCCTTTTAGGGGAGCAGTCGCTGCAGTTCCTGCTAGATGATTTTTCTTCTGGCGTGTCGGAAACATATTTCATTCCTGTCTTGCTGCCCAAGTCGGCGTCCTTTCTGAATGTCCAGTGGTTTCCTTCTGGGGGGGTGTATGATTCATCCACGCTCCTCGCCGCATTGTCTTCGTTCGAAAAAATCTCCGTGGTTGAGGACCAGAGTCCTCCTTCTCCTCCTGTGGGGTTGGATTATTCCATTGACGGATCCACGTTGATTCTCTCATGGAGCGCGAGCGTGTCGTCGGATGTGAAGGAGTACATTGTTCATCAGCAGAACGCGGCGACGGGAGGATTCACTACGTATTCGACGGTGGCCATCACACCGAACACTTCATACTCACTTATCCTTCCGCCCGATGGAACTGCCTTCGTGTTGACGTCGCGGGATGAGGCAGGGAATGAAAGTGCTCCCACGTCGCCGATCGTCGTGAACGCCTCCTAACTTAAATAGTCGAACCCGGTGGGGGGTGCATGGACTCCCGAAGCGATGCTCCCTCCCGGGGCTTTTGGAAAGGCTTGGCCCACATCCTCCATTTGCCTCCAGCCAAGGCGCCGTATTCCACGAAGGAAGTGGGGCCGGCGACCGGGTTTCGTCCCACTCCTGCGGCTCAATCACCTGTATCTTCTCCTCCGGTCGTGCGTGCGGCTCCCACTCCTGTTCCCATCTCAAAACCGGTGTCAGTTTCGAAGGCGCCGACAAAAGTAGCGTCTCCTCCCGCGACCATCTGGAAGGAGGAGCCGGCGACTCCCAACAGATTGGGTGAGGTGCCCATCATCACGGATTATGATCGCATTTTTGAATTGGTCAAGCGTCGACAGTCCATGAAATTGGATGAGATTGCGCGCGTGTTAGCCTTGAAAGAGGAGCAGGTCGCGCAGGAACTGCAGACGTTGGAAGACAATGGTCTGGTCGAGGTCAAGTATCCCGCGTTCGGGGAACCACTAATCGTATACAAGAGGCCGGATGAGTGATCGTATGGCGTTCAAGAAAGATGAATCGTATACCGTCCAATCGGACATTGCCGTAACCGTGGATATCGGGAAGGATGACGAGCAGTATGTCAAGCAGTACCTCCTGCATCTTCCCGAGTTCGGTCCGGGTACGCGAGCCATGTTGAATGATCTCAAGTCAAAGATCGTGACGGAAGTGAACATTTCTTCCGAGAAGATGCTCGACACCAAGTTCGTGAATGATTTGAAACGAACATTTCGAGAGAAGGCGGATTCCCTCCTCACGCATTCGCTTCCTACTCTCACGAAGGAAAATCGGGACAAGCTAGTCACGGTCATGCTGAATGAGATGGCGGGACTTGGACCAATCGAATTCCTGTTGTCGGATGGAAACCTGGAAGAAATTGTGGTGAATTCGGCCCAGGAACCCGTGTGGGTGTATCACAAGAAGCACGGGTGGTTGAAGTCCAATATTTTCATTTCACCGGAAGCCGATATTCAAAACTACGCAAGTATTATCGCGCGACGTGTGGGAAAGCAAGTCACCGTGTTGAATCCATTATTGGATGCGCACTTGGTGACGGGGGATCGTGCGAATGCCTCTTTATTTCCGATTTCATCTCGAGGAAACACCATCACTATTCGTCGTTTCCGCCGCGATCCATGGACCGTTACGGATTTCATCAACGCGGGAACATCCTCGGCTCCCCTGAGTGCGATGCTCTGGCTGGCGATGGAGTACGAATTGAACATCATGGTGTCGGGTGGAACCGGATCAGGAAAGACGACCTTGTTGAATGTCATGCTGCCCTTCATCCAGCCCAACCAGCGTGTGTTGACCATTGAAGACACGCGCGAATTGACGCTGCCGGACTTCCTGCACTGGGTCCCCATGACGACGCGTGAACCTAACGCAGAAGGAAAGGGTGCAGTAGGGATGCTCGATTTGTTGGTGAACGCGCTCCGAATGCGACCAGACCGAATCATTGTGGGGGAAGTTCGTCGGCAGAAGGAAGCCGAAGTGATGTTTGAAGCGATGCACACGGGACATAGTGTGTATGCTACCGTGCACGCCAACACGGCCGAAGAAACCATTCAGCGTTTGACGAGTCCGCCGATTGAAATCGCTCCTTCTTTGCTTGAAGCGGTGCACTTGAATGTGGTGATGTTTCGTAACCGTCGTTTAGGTGTGCGTCGTATTCTCCAGTTGGCCGAGTTCGTTCCTCAGAAGGCGGGGAATGAAGGAAAGATTCAGTTGAAGGCGAATATTCTTTTCCGCTGGAGGGCCCAGACGGATTCCATCGAGAAGTACTCGGAATCCATTCGCTTGTTCGATGAGTTGGCCTTGCATACAGGATATACGGCTGGGGAATTGACGCAG
This sequence comes from uncultured archaeon, assembly GCA_964427715.1. Classification (GTDB taxonomy): domain Archaea; phylum Iainarchaeota; class Iainarchaeia; order Iainarchaeales; family VGJJ01; genus VGJJ01. The sequence continues at coordinate 124,152 of CAYRUV010000002.1, forward strand.
AACTTATCCGAAAAAGAAAAGGTGCTCAATTGGATGGTCAAGGAGAAGCTCCGGGACATCAATCAGGTGGGGGCGGTCATGGCTGCCTACTATTCGGAGCCCGAATCCATCCTCAAGCGGGCTGGGGTCCGCTGACGTGAGGCGCTCTCCATGATTGCACGATTCAGCATGCCCTTGAACGTGCTGCCCATGCCGTTGCTGCGCTGGGCCAGCAAGCATTTGTTGGGATACGGGACGCAATTTGGAAAATTCATGCCACTCAAGGACATTGACATGAAGCGCGCCGAGTTGCCCGTGACGGTCAAAGAGTATGCGACGATGAGTCTTGTTATTGTTCTCTTCTATTTTCTCTTCTTTTCACTAATTTTCTTCGTGATGGCGTTCCGTTTATTCAACCAGCTTAGTATTTTCCCCCTCGTCTTGAGTGGGATATTTTCTATTCTTGTTTTCGTGCAGCTCATCGCTTTCCCGATTATTCGTGTCAAGAAGAAGGTCCGCGAGTTGGATCGGAATCTCGTATTCGCGCTGCGTACCATTCTGGTGCAGCTCCGCTCGGGTGTGAGTTTGTTCGAATCCATGAAGGTGGTGGCGGAAGGGAACTATGGGGCGGTGTCGCGGGAGTTCAAGAAAGCCGTGGATCAGATTTCCACGGGGACTATTCAAGAGGATGCTCTTGAACGAATCGCGGAGTACAATCCTAGCATTTATTTCCGTCGCGCATTGTGGCAAATTGTGAATGGTATGCGCGCCGGGGCGGATATTTCATTGGTGTTATCGGAGAGTGTGGACACGCTCACGGAGGCGCAATCTATACAGATTCGAAACTATGAATCACAGATGAAAATCCTCTCACTGGTGTACATGATGTTGGGTGTAATCGTTCCGGCGTTAGGCATTACATTCCTGATTGTTTTGTCGTCGTTTCCGCAGATTAAAATCACCGACATGTACTTCTGGGTCTTGTTGGCGTTCTGTGGAGTCGCACAGTTCATGTACATGGGAATCATCAAGAGCAAGCGTCCGTCGCTGCTGGGGGATTAAATTATGCCCGCCCGCTCGTCTCTCCGCGCCTTGCAGGGGATTATGGATGCCTTCGAACAGCAGTTCGCCTACCTAGGTATACGTGTGGCGTCGCGGAAGTTTTTCATCAACATGCTGATGTTCGCCCTGGTCGTGGGGGTCGTGTCCACGGTCTTCACCAGTGTAGTGCTGGGGTGGCCGTATTTTTTGGTGATGTTTGGTTTCGTGTTTGCCTTTGTGGGGACTATTGCTGGGGTGTATCTCTTTCTCGATCTGCAAGCGGAAGGGAGGGGAAAGCAGGTGGAGCGCGTGTTGCCCGATGCCTTACAATTGATTGCCAGCAACATCAAAGCCGGCCTCACCACGGAGCGTGCCATGTTGGTGAGCGCGCGTCCCGAATTTGGTCCGTTGGAAGTGGAGATGAAGCGGGTCTCGACGCGCATTCTGGCAGGTGTTCCCGTGGAGAAGGCCATCATGGAGATTCCCAAGCACATCAAATCCACTCTTGTTGAACGGACCACATGGTTGTTGGCGCGCGGAATAAGTTCGGGCGGAGAGATTGCGGACTTGCTGATGCAATTGTCTCGAAACCTGCGTACGCAGATTGCCTTGCAGAGCGAAGCGCACGCGTCGATTTCCATTTACGTGATTTTGATTTTCTTCTCGGCGGCGTTTGGGGGTCCGGCGCTCTATGCGGTGTCGAGTTTCATTGTCGCCGTGATGTCGGCGCAAACGGCAGCGCAGCCTCACGTGGATTCCGCTGCTCTCGCGGGGGCGGGTTCTCGTTTTGGGGGTTTGGGTTCGTTCATCGGGGGAGAAAGTTCAATCATTTCGCCTGACTTCGTGGTGTTCTTCGCGCAGATCATGTTATTCGTAGGAGGAGTATTCGCCTCACTCATCTTAGGGGCGATTTCCACCGGAAAGGAGAAGGATGGGGTAAAGTACATCCCCGTCGTGATGCTCTGTTCGTTCGGATTATTCTATTTGATTCGTTTCGTTCTCGTCACGGCATTCGGTCCGTTGCTATTAGGGAAGTAGCTCGACTTTTTTTTTTAGAAAAAAAAGTTCGATCAAAAAGATTTTGTGGGTGGTTATACTTCAGAAAATAGTTCTTCTTTCGGCAGTACTTCCACACCTTGTGGAGTGATGCGTACGGGCCGGAGCTTGTCGCTTATTTTCGTGTCGCGCATCTTCAGTATTCCAATGGATCGGACGAATCGATTTTCGACGCGGGTGTGATAGAGTAGTACCACTCCATCTGCCACGTATTCTTCCAGCCCGTACAGTCCTTCGTGTTGTCCAGTCGAGGACTCATTGGTGATGACGGTGGTCACGTTGAGTTTTTTGAGCATCTTCCCCAAACTCAATATTCGTTTACGCGCATCGAGTTCGCGTTCAAAGTACAGGTGAAAGATAACGCCTGGGTCGATGACGAGTCTCGTGGCTTTGTTTTTGGTGACGAGATCTTCAATGCTGTCTCGGAGTTTGTCGAAATCATAGAGCTCAACGGTTTGGATAATGACTTTCCCCTTCCTCACGAGGGGTTCCAAGTCCCATCCAAAAATAGCGGCGGTTTCCATGAGCTCTTCGGGTTTTTCTTCGAGTGAGATGAAGACGCCTGTTTCATTGTGTTTCACGGCGCCGTGATAAAGGTATTGGAGGCAGAAGATGGTTTTTCCGCTTCCCGGATCGCCAGTCAGTACGACCAGGTTTCCTTTGGGGATTCCTCCCTCGATGAGTTCGTCTAGTCCAGTAATTTCCGTGGGGGTGCGTTCCACAATGGCTTGTGGGGGGAGTGGCATGATGTTCCTCATGCGATGCCGGGATTTATATGTGCGTATTGGGGGTGTGTCAATTGCGGATTCAAGAGGCACGTTTATATATGAAGCCACCATTTCTGGGAAAGCCAATTGCCTTTCTTTGCAAAGGAGGAGAGCATACATATGAATTACGGAAAACGAGGACAATCGGCACTGGAATACTTGATGACTTACGGCTGGGCCTTGGTCGTTATTGTGATTGCGGTTGCTGCATTGGTTGTATTGATTAATCCGTCCACGATCCAAGGGGATCAGTGCGATGCTAAGTTCGGACCGTTCACGGTCAGTCAAAGCGATGTTAACGCGAGCGCCACTACGCTTGTGTTGGTGAATCAGACGGGACAAGCTGTCAACTTCACGTCGGCTTCGGTCGCTGGAACTACTGGTGGTAACACCACATTCGTTCCTGGCGCCACCACGGCGGGCGGTACGGGTTCGTCCATGATCGCCAACGAAACGGACAGTTTGATTGTCGACTGGGCCAACGATTTGAACTCGGGAGCCTACAGCTTGACGTACACGTTGGTGTACACGGCTGGACAGTTGTCCGGAGTCACCGCTACAGGAAGCTGCCGCGGAACGATCTAAATACAATAATCACGTCTGGGGATGCGGCGAGAGCCGCCCCCATACGCTCTTTTTTTAACGCGAACAATCTTTCTCCACGTGGACATTCGCATGGCGGACATGAATATCGCAAAGGGCCCAGGATCCATGCTCTCGGACGAGCAGCTCCAGGAACTCCTGCGTCCGGGTAAAGAGTTTGAGGGCAAGCTTCAGGGATACCTCTCCACGTTTTCTCCCGGTACCTCCAATCTCATCATTGTGCGGGTGGGGGACTACAACGCGGCGTCTCGCGCGATTCTGAATTATTTTCAGCGGGTCAAAACCCCCGGGGTGTATGTGACCATCAACAAGCCCTATTCGGATCTCATCAAGGGACTTTCCATTGTGCCTGAGAACGTGTGGTATGTGGACAGCATCACTGCGCTGACTGGAAGGGGGACGCCAGACTTGCCTCGCGTGACGTATCTCGATTCTCCCCTCGCGCTAGTGGAGATGAATCTGGCCATCGCGGATGAGTTGAAGAAGGTAGTGAGCAATGTAAAGTTTCTCGTGGTGGATTCCATCTCCACGCTGCTCGTGTATAATTCTTCTCAGTCCGTGGAAAAGTTCTGTCACACTGTTATTTCGAAGAATCGCAGCGACAGTGTGGTGGGGGTGTTTCTCATGATTGAGTCCGAGGAACATCGGGCGGTGGTGGACACGCTGGCGCAGTTCGTCGATAATGTCGTGTTCATCCGCTAACGTCAAATCATTTCATTCAGGCCGTCGGATTCGGATGCCTAAGTTGTTCTGGCATACCTCGTCGGTTTCTTTGGCCAGCCGTTCAACGAGGCGGCGTTTCTCTTCATATTGTTGATCCACCGTTTCGCCGAGCGTTTGCACTTCATTCATTTTGCGCTGAACGACCCGTTCTTCGGTTTCAATTTGGGTGAGCAGATGGTGGAGGGGGTGGGCGTAGTATTCTCGCAGGTTGGCTTCGATGGCCTGGTCCAATTCGAATGTGCGTTCGAAGAATGCGGAGAAGGATGGATTTTGGATGGTTTCCAAGAGTTGTTCGCGGGCCATTTCTCGCTCTTCTTCGTGGAAGACTTTTTTCTCTTCAATGGCATCCACGGAAAGGCGGAGGAGCATGAGGAATCCCGCTCCCCTCGGGTCTTTCATTCGCGCGGACACTGGATTCGCGAGGTACAATTGGAGCATGCGCAGCTGGGCGTTCTCTAATCGTTCGAATGTTTTGGATTTTTCCAACAGGCGATTGAAGATGGGTTCGACTTTCTGCCAGTTTGCTGTCCACTGCTCCAATATCGCGCGCTTCTCGGCCATGAGTTCTTCTCTCGACTCTTCCAGTCGCGTCAGGGTCGCGAATCCTGGTTGCGATTGAGCATCGGCTTTCTCCAGGTGGATGCGCTGGAGGTCGTGCTGGAGTCGCGTGTACTCTTTCACGCACTCCTCCCGTTCGTGCTGGACCGCGCGCACATTCGCATACTCTTCGATGAGCAGTCCGAGTGCTCGATATGGTTTCATCGCGGGGTGCTTCGAGAGATTTTGCACCACGATGCGTCTCACATCGGCGAGGGTGTCTTCAAGTTCGGCCATCCACTGCATCACCGCGGGGTCGCGTGCACGCGGGGTGAATGGGGCGAGGTGTTGGGTAAAATACTCATGGGTGTTGAGGGCATATTCCAGAATCATCTCGTCCGACATGGGTGGGGTCATTTGTTTCAGGTGGGCCATCCACTCGGGGGTGCGATGGATGGTGTCTTCTTTTTGGAGCTGATTCAGGACGTGGCGCACTTGGGAGAGGCGCATGCCCACAATCTTGATGACGCGTTCGCGGTCCTTGTCTAGTTTTTGTTCGGCGAGTGCGCGCGCCTCTGAAATATCAAGTGATTCCATGGTCCAAACCCGCTTGATTCTACTAATTCGGTCTTCTTAAATCAGACAAATATTCGTTTCCAGGTTGTAGGCGGGTCAAAAACCGTTTCATTTATATAGGACGAATTGTTCCCAAAGTTGGTTGGTATGAAAACACAAAACATTCTCTCGATTCTCGTATTAGGATTCCTTATTTTTGGCACGCTCGCGAGCGCGGCCGATCTATCCACGACCACGATGACGTGGTTCGTGCCCACGATTAAGAGTTTTACCGTCTCATACGGTTCCCCTTGCTCTTCCACGGCCTTCTTCTTCGTGGAATCGAATGCGCAATACGACAATGATACAGATGCCAACTGGGCACGTGCCGTTCCTCAGTCCACGCGAACAGGGGCCGGGGACACCAACTGTCAAACCAGCTCACAAGCGGCGATTACTCTCACAAATAACGGAAACACCACGATTAACATCGATGGAAACTTCACTTCCGGACTTACGGGGTCGGATATCAACCTCGAATTGAAGGTCTGGATGGGCACCGGTTCCGGATGCGGAACGAATGGAATGGGCGGATGGCAGGAACCTTGCAGCGTAACAAATACCACCTCGGCTCCCACCTCTACTACCTGTAAGGAGTTTAGTAGCGGCACTGGCATCGACACGGAAGGAACGCGACTTGTAACGAGTTTGCCGGCTCTCGACACGAACCAATTGTGCTTCTCTGGAGATTTGAACGGAATGTCCGGATACGGAGCCACTTCCGGGGATCACAATAAGACATTCCAGATTGGCGCTCTCTTCAGCTAGCGCCTTTTTGGAAGGTTTATTAACGGCGGGGCCGTCTACTAGTGCCAATTAGGGGGCGCATTTCAATGACCGAACACCATACTTCCACGCAAGAAAATCACGCTGGGGCTCACCATGCGGTAGGGTCCAAAGGAAAAGGGATTCCCACCTGGGCTCTTTTGGTTGGAGTGGTTCTCCTCATTGGGGGAGTATATTTGTTTGTTTTTTCTCCCGCTACGACGCTTTCTCCCACTGTTCCTTCATCCTCGGACGGGACTGAGGATTCGGTCATCGGATTTACGGGCGAGCCTTCTGTTGCGCCCATTGCGTCTAACGGTGCTCCGGACAGTACGGTTCTCTCCAAGGCTAAGTATCTGAAGGAACTGTACACGGTGGATCGGGATTCCTATCAACTTTTTGAAAAGGCCGCCGCCTATCGGGGAGAAACACTCGATGAGACGAAGAAGTTCTTCCTGAATTGCTGCGATTTGGGAAGTCAAGAGGAAATATTCGCTGAGCTTCCTCTCATCCCTTCTGATTTCTCAACGGTTGCATTCAATTTTGCAACGGGTCAGCTTTATCAGTTAGGTTCCATGTCGGAATCGTACTACAAGCAGCCTGAACTTTATTTCCACACCGATCAAACCGCGCTGGCGAATCGAAAGCTCGCCTTCTCGGCATGGTCGCAACCTCAGCTCAACTATTGGGGCGATTACGGTGCGAGTTCTACCCCGGCTGATCAATATGGGGTGGTGAGCAAGAAGAATAACAAGACCTTCAAGGCCGCCGTCTTCGTGACGAATGGGTGGAATATCCAAAATTGGGTGGGTATGCACATGGTGACCAACTTGAGTGCTTCTCAATTCTTTGATGTGAAGATTTCTGAAGAGAAGACCGGGCAACCTTACTTCTTGCTAGGTCCTACTTTTCCCACCTTCAGTAGAGATTGGGCGACCAAACTCACGATTGAGGGAACAGTGAAAGACTCTACTCCTCCTGGCGTCTATCAGGTGCGCGTGAATCCCATTCAGCCTCCTAAGGAATTGAGTCAAAAATGGTCGGATGATCACTTGGGGATTTATGTTCCCTATGGCGGATTGGTCCCCGATACCGGGTTCATCACGCTGAATATCACCGTGACTGAATAGGGTTAGGTGGGGTTCAAACCCCATCTAAAATAAACCCCAACTCCTCGTTCCATGCATGATTTGCTCGCGCGGAGGGATTCTTCTCGCTCTGTCCTTCCTTTTCCTATTTTCCCTCGCCGCGCACGCCGATCCGACTCCCCTAGTGGGTAGCAATCCTACCTGGATAACTGGATTGGGCGGCACCTATTCGCTTGGTCTGTCGTATTCGCTCTGCCCCTCGACGACGGGCAATACCACGTTGCATGCGAACGTAGCCACTGTCCCACTCGGGGTCTCAACGGTGGATGCGAATGTTTTTGCAACTATTCGGAAGCCAGATTTATCCACCACGGATGTGAATTTCACGAATAACCTGAGTGGGGATTACACCTACACTTATAATTTTGATCAGAATGGGACCTACTTCATTCAAGCCCATGTGTATCACCCTGTCACACTAGGGGTTGGAGATGCGAATGGCTATGTGTATTTGGGCGATTTAAACTGGACTGTGGCGTTTCTCAACAATGATTTCGAGATTGAGATTGGTGAAACAGGGACAATTCGAAATACGGTGACGAATTCAGATGGGAATCTGGTTTATGACATCAATGCAAATACTACCCTCTATTATCCTAGTGGGAGCGTCGCGGATGCAAATGCAATAATGACTCAGACTTCCGATGGCGAATTCATCAAAGCTTTCTTCGGCCCGTCTCCTGCGGGAGACTACACGGTGTCTTCCATCTTCAAATGTGGGGGCAAGTATGTCGCGAATGGTTCCGGAGCATTCACGGTAACTGCTCCCGACACGAATGGGGGAACCAGTAGCGGGGGCAGCAGCAGTGGTGGTGGCGGCGGTGGTGGTGGTGGCGGTGGCGGTGGTGGTGGATCCAAAACGGCTCAAATAATTGGATTCGATTTCGATCCGGCTCTATCAAAGAACGCCTCTTCAGTCTTCAGTGTGACCGTCCAGAATCTCACGGGCACTGTCAAGGACTATCTGCTAGAGTACGCCATCACTCATCCATCGGGAGAATTGACGACGGGTGAAAAATTAATTCTGGCTGTGGCACCCTATCAACCCACCTCAGTGGTTTTGAATTCCGGGTTCACTCCCCAGTATACGGGAACGTATACCTTCACTGGGTATCTGCGCACGCCCAACAAAATTGGATTATATGACATGAAGACCACCGTTTTGGATGTTCAGGGAGAACACCTCCTGAACGTCACATTAGACACGCCCTCCCCCAAGACCGCATCAGGCCTCACATTCCCATTCACGCTCGTCCTTCATAATGCAGGGGATTTTCCCGAGGAGAACGTCTTGATTCAGTGGTCGCTCACGGATGCAGAGGGAGACGAATACTTCAATTCTTCTTTCACCGCCATTCTTCCAGTGGCCGGGATTCAATCATTTGCCCTTTCGCCGTTTATTCCAATCGATGTCGCTTTGGGGTCGCACACCCTTCTGGTGAAGGTCACTTCATCCGGCATCATGCAGGAAAAATCACTCATGTTCGATGTCGCATCGCCGAACGACTATTATGCACAGTTCATCTCTGATCTTGAAGTGCGCATCGACCAATTGGAAGACAAGATTGACGAGCTTCAATCAAAAGGATTTGATGTGGACGCGGAATCACTGATCTTATTGGATCTCAAACAAGAGTTAGGGGACTCAAAAGGAATGTTGTTGTCCGGAAACTTCGCGCAACTCAATACTCAACTGTTAGAATTGTCGGAAAAAGTGACAAAACTGGCCGCCATTCTCGACAACATTGAGCAACAGGCACCTTTACTCTCCCGAGAGGGATTGACCATTATCCTCTACGTGGGGGTTGGCCTCATGCTTGCCACATTCCTATGGTTCCTCTTCGCACGTCGACGGAAGAAAGAAGAGGGCCCTAAATCTCCGCCCGTGCGTCCCCTAGCGCCCAAACACATGGATAAGATGCTCGGAATTGATGTGACTTACTATCCCTCTCTCAAGCGCGAGGGCCTCAAACATAAGCCTTTAATATCCGACCTTCTTGGGTTGAAGGAGAGGAAATGACTATGCTGACCACCGAACTCATCGTATCATTGGGACTATTTGTCGTACAAATGGTGATTGCCGTGTACTTGATTCGCTACTCCAATCAGCAGCTCATGAAGAGCATCTCAGGGTTGCGAGACAAGAACCTTGAGCTCATGAAACTCAACGCACGCTTAACTAAAACAGTTATCATGAATGAGGAAAATTTCAAGAAAGAAATTGAAGGATTTAAAGTCGGCAAGCACAAGGCCGAGCGCGAGGAAGTGCAGGTCGCTTCCTCTCGATCCAAGTAATCGTTCAAGGGAGGAAACACCATGGCATTCTCTGAAATCATCGTGTCGGTCGGATTATTTGTCATTTCGATGATGGTCGCTCTCTACTTGATTCGTTATTCCAACCAACAGCTCACGAAGTGTGTCACTGCATTGGAAGAGAAGCACAATGAACTCGTTGATTTGAACGGGAAACTCGCCAAGCAAATCCTCCAATCGGACAAGGAACTCCGTGCTCACTTTCACGCTGTTAAATCCCAGCACGCTAAAAAAGGCTCTGCACAGTAAATAGTGCATGGGCCACGCCGAGCGAGATCGAATACTTTCTTTGTTGAAAGAGCAGAATATCCCCTTTCATCATTTCATCCACGAACCTGTTTTTACCTCCGAGCAGGCTGCGGCGGCGCGGCAGGGCGAACTCCACAATGGGGTGAAGGCGATGGTCTGCGAGACGGAGCGAGGGATTATTCTTGCTTTGCTTGCGGCGGACCGGAAATTAGACTTAGAGAAGCTCGCGGAGCTGATCAAGTTCAAGAAAATCAAGCTCGCGTCCAAAGAGAAAGTATTGGCGAACACGGGATGTGAAGTGGGGAGTGTTCCGCCCTTTGGTTTTCCTCACCCTTTGCCCACCTACATCGATGAGACGGTTTTCGACCACGAGAACGCGGAGTTTAACATCGGGCTGCTCACGGAGAGCGTGCGATTGAAGACGTCTGACTTGCGTAAAATCCTCCCGCAGAAGCTGCTGAGTTTTGCGCAAACTAATTAAACGTGAATACGCGTCATCAATCATGCGTCGTACTCGTATAGGGATTCCTGCACTAGTTCGTAGCGCAAGGGTTTATCTCTCTACTCCCCGTGCTGCGAAAAAATTGCCACCGCGTCTTTCTGGGAAAAAGAGGAAACCATTCCAATTCGTTACTGCCATGAATCAGGTGCGCGAATACTGGACAAAAAGTCGATCGGACGCCAAATCATTACTCGCAACAGAAGCATTCGGCGAGTACGTTAGCCGCGTTGATGATCTGTTTGATCAACTAAACAGCCCGCCCGCCGAAAATCGCCTATTCTATAAATCCGATCCCGAGGCAAGAAAACATATTACCCATTTTGTTAAGGCTGTGAAAGGAGCTCCATTGACGACCGAACAGCGGAGAGAGATATTCAAAATTGCCGGTAATTTCCGTCGCTACTCATTTATGAAAATGGGGGAATATCAAAAGAAACCTCCCACACTTGAAAATGTCATCCAAGAAAAGGAAGATACGACGGGAGCATACGCGCGAATGGTTGTGGCCGTACTCAATGTTGCCTCCCGCGTCCCCAAAGCTGAACGCGAAAAGGTGGAGAAGGCATTCTTTGATGCGGGTATGGCTATCCAGGTTTCGGACGATTTGTTAGACATGCATGCCGATCGCCGAGCAGGGGTGAACAATGTTGTTTTTTCAGTCCTCAAAGAGCAACCCATTGAACTTGCTCGTGCCATGCGGCAAAAGCGACTCACTCCCCTTTGGTTGCGGATACACTGTCCTCGGACCTACTCCCAAATTCAGTCTATTATGAACACCTATTTGGACCGTCTTCCCAAAGGGACAGCTTCTGATAGGGTATTTCGGGCTTTTCCCAAAATAATTTGGTATGTTTCTCAGTTTAACCGATCCTAGGTTTCCACACTCCATTTATAAGCCTTTTACCGGGCTTTACGAGTATGGAGCCCCCCAAAGAGGGGGCAACCCATGATAACCCGCCCCCAAAGGGTGGTTTTGAGGTGAAAAAACACATGTCTACCACATTCAACGTCCCTGCCGAGCTCAAGGAGAAGCAGAACGAATTCTTGTCGGAATTGGGCAAGAAGAAAGGAAAGGCCCGCATTGGGGTCAACGAGGTCACGAAGGCCATCGAGCGAGATCAAGCCAAATTGGTCATCATCGCGAAGGATGTCTCTCCGCCTGAATTGACGATGCACATTCCCTTGCTCTGCAAAGAGAAGAAGGTCCCCTACTCGTTCTCGGACACCAAGAAAGAATTGGGTGAGAAGATTGGTATCGCCGTGGGAACCGCTGCGATTGCCATTGTGGAAGCCGGAGACGGCGCCGCGCAGTTGGAATCGATCGTGAAGACGGTTCAGGGACTCTCGAAGTAGGTGACTGAACATGGCTGAACTCGGTACCCCTGCAGAAGTGGTCGAAGTCGTGAAGCGAACCGGAGTGCACGGAGAAATCTCCCAAGTGCTCTGCCGCATTCTCGACGGACCCGAAAAAGGACGCGTCAAGCGACGCAACGTCAAAGGCTTGTTGAGAGCCGGAGACAAATTGATTTTGTTGAACACGGAGCGCGAAGCCAAAGAAATTCGCGCCCACTAATGGATGTGAATGGCTATGGATTGTTCATTTTGCGGAAAAAACATCCCCAAGGGGACTGGTTTCTTGTTCGCCAAGAAAACCGGACAGGTGTATTCATTCTGCTCTCGCAAATGCGAGCACAACATGCTGCACTTAGGACGACAGTCGCGCGACACGCGATGGACGAAGGATTTCGCTAAGACGAAGGCGAGTAACTTGGCCATCCGCGCCCACGAGCAGTCGAAGAAAACTCCTGGAAAGGAAGAGACCAAGACGAAGGTCAAGGCCGAATAAGGATGGATGTCCCGATGATGGAACGAACCCTCGTTTTGATCAAGCCGGATGGAGTCCAACGACAACTCGTTGGGCGAATCCTCCAGCGATTTGAGGATGTGGGGTTGAAGATCGTCGGGATGAAACTCATCCAGCCGACTAAGGAACACTCCGCGACTCACTACGCCGATGTCGGCGTGCGACGCGGACAGAAAGTGTTGGATCAGAACGTGAACTTCCTCGCGGAAGGGCCCGTTATCGCGATGGTGCTGGAAGGAATTCAGTCCATTGAATTGGTTCGGAAGATGGTGGGTTCCACCGAGCCCAAAGCATCTCCTCCTGGAACGATTCGAGGGGATTTTTCTCACCAATCGTACGCCTGGGCGGACGCCAAGAACCAAGTGGTTCGAAACTTGATTCACGCTTCTTCTTCCAAGGAAGACGCGGAGAAGGAAATTGCCTTGTGGTTCAAGAAAGACGAATTGTACAACTACAAGACGATGCACGAACCTCATACGTTTGGTCAGTAATTTCTATTTTTTCAATCGGCAGTATTTTATCTCTCTAATTCGTAAGAGTGCTCATGCACCTGCTCATCAAGAAACTCCACCCAGACGCCATTATTCCCAAGTATGCCCTTCCCGGGGATGCGGGGATGGATTTGTATGCAGTTGAGACGGTTGTTCTCGCGCCCAACCAGAAAACCATCATCCCCACCGGCATCGCAATGGCGATTCCAAAGGGCCACGTGGGGTTAGTATGGGATAAATCCGGGATTGCGAGTAAACACCATTTACACACGCTCGCCGGGGTCATTGATGAGAATTATCGCGGGGAAATACGCGTTGTCATTGGTAATTTTGGAGATCAACCGTACACAATTGAGAAGGGTAAGAAGTTTGCCCAATTGTTGATTCAGCCGGTTGTTCAACCCGAAATGAGAGAAGTGGATTCGTTAGACGAAACCAATCGCGGGGCTGGCGGATTTGGCAGCACGGGTTTGAACTAATTCAAATCAGCGGCTTGTCTTGCTTGTATTCTTTATTATTTTTCATCGCTTCAAATGCTTTCTGAAGTTCGGCTCCCAAATAGAATGCGTGATCGGGGCGTGATACCAGGTTGGAGTGAACGAGTTTGGTGAATAATTCCTCCAATGCGCGCTTCTCGTCTTTTTCCACGTTCTCCACCGTGAATTGGGTCTTTTCTCCAATGGGGGTGAAGTGTTGAAGGGTGATTTTTCGTGAAGGGTGATCTAACAGGATCACGAAGTTTCCTCGCGGGTCCACATCAAAGCGATAGTCTGAGGAAGTGTAATGGTCGGTGAGAATTTTCGTCGCCTCCTTCCATTTCCCTTCATAGATATGGGCGCTGGTAGAGAGCACCATGAGGGAACCAATCGGAATACCCACTTCGCGTGCGACCTTCTGCTGAAGCTCTCTCCATGAAAAGAGGTTGAGGGGCCACCCCTCAAACATATCATGCGAGCGCACATAGCAGGTTTGTTCGAGTTTTCCATGAGAAACGGACCACACCACGGAAACCAGGCACGGGGGATTTTTGTCGCGCATGTCTTTTTCCACATGCCACGTCAATCCAATAGCACGGCGCGTGTAGGGGGTTTTTTTCAGGTGCTCAATGGCATTCTCTACCTGGTTGAACTCCGTGCTTCCCGGCCATGCATGGAGGCGCGAACCATAGGTGTAAACCACTCCTTCCGTTTTCTTTCCCGTGAGGGTTTTGTCTCTATAATTATCCACGTCCTTTTGAGTAAATGGAAGAAATTCATGAACTCCGGAGTCGTCTCCTTCAATGATGCAAAAAAGGTTGAGTAATTCTTTTTGCTTTGCACCATATTCCGTGGGTTTCTCTTCTCCAAATTTCATGATTAAGTCCAATACCTTCAGCCAACCCTGGGATATGGTGGGTGCGCGGATGAGGAATCCTTGTTTTTCTGAAGGGAATGTTTGGAACGCAGGGGGTTTGGGTTCGGGGAATGATTGAGGGGGTGCAAATGGGGGAAGAATTTCAAGTGAATCGATTTTGGCCGCTATCTCCTCGAGGGGCTTTCCTCTAAAATCGTGTACGGTCACATTTTCGCGTATTTTTTGGAGTGCGTCGCGGGGAATTTCAGATTGGAAGGTGAAATTGGTTCCTTTGACTTTCCCATTCTCTTCGATTCCCTCCTTGAAGAAGGCGGTCCAGATATCCCCTGCATGGGTGAGATCGGCGCCCATGAGAATGAGGTGCCTCCAATGGGGGTTGGTCCAAATAGCTCTCACAATCGTGTTGAGGGCATCGTAGGAGTACTGGTTGGCACAAATGGCAAATTTTTGGGAATTAAGCCTTTGAGCGACGGGCTGGGCGAGGGTCCAAAAGGTACAGATGACTGTTGAGGACCCGCTCAGGTTCCCCTCCACAAAGTGCTCGTTTCCCATTCATTTCTCAGTACGGACCCGGACCCATAAAAGGATTGCTCGTTTTTTCCTGGAAATAAAAAGGGTCGCGTGAGCGGGTTATATTCTCTACGGCCATTCTCTATTCCTATGATTTTGAGTGATGGGGAAATCAAGGAGTTGCTGGAGCAGGGGAACGTATACGTCCCCACGGACAACAATCCCATCGACCTCGCCCTACAATTGGGCCCCTCTTCCCTGGACTTGCGTTTGGGTCCTGAGATTCTATTGTTTGACAATCATGCCATGCGCCTGATTGACTTGAGTGAAAAACAGCCTCCTCGCATGAGAAGGGTGCAGATGGATGAGAAGGAAGGATTTGTTTTACACCCCGGGGAGTTTGTTTTAGGCACCACCATTGAGGCCGTGAAGATTCCAGACGATTTAGTCGGGCGACTGGAGGGGCGAAGCTCCTTGGGACGATTAGGGCTGGTTATTCACGCCACGGCCGGGTTCATCGACCCCGGTTTTGAGGGACAAATCACCCTCGAAATGCAGAATATAGGGAATCAACCCCTATTATTGAGGCCCAACCAGCGGATTTGCCAGCTGTGCTTCATGCGCATGTCTAAACCCGCTGAGACCCCTTACCACAAGAAGCAGGATTCCAAATACCATGGGCAGTTTGGTCCGGTGGCCTCTCGTATATCCAAGGAACAGCGCAAATCGCCCCCTTCGAACGAAAGCGAATTATAAACCCTTCCGAGGCACCTTTCCTTATTGTGCCGCCGGGCCCATGTCAGGAATAGACCCCTGATTCTGGCTGCATGCTGTATTCCGGGAGATAAACCATGTCCGAAAACTCGTCTACGAAGCTGCGTACGCCCATCATTGCAGTCCTCGGACACGTGGACGCGGGGAAGACGTCTTTTCTCGATAAGATTCGCTCGACTAATTTGGCGGCCAAAGAACCTGGACTCATTACTCAACACATCGGGGCCACCGAAATTCCCCTCCCTCTCGTGGAGCAGATTGCTGGGAACCTGGTTCAAAAATTTGGATTCAAACTTTCCATTCCTGGGTTGCTTTTCATCGACACGCCCGGACACGAAGCGTTCACCAACTTACGCGAGCGCGGGTCGAGCATTGCCGATCTAGCCGTGTTGATTATCGACATCAACAAGGGATTGCAGCCTCAAACAAAAGAAGCCATAACCATTTTGCGCAACTACAAGGTTCCCTTCGTCGTGTGCCTGACAAAAATTGACATGGTAGAGGGATACGAATCCGCTCCGGGGAGTTTCTTGGCCAATCAAACTAACCAAGATGCGGCAACACTCAAACGAATGGATGAGAAGCTCTACACGATCGTGGGGCACTTGTTCGAGCACGGATTCAACGCCGAACGATTCGATCGCGTGCGCGACACGACGAAAGAATTGGCGATGATTCCGGTTTCTTCCATCACCGGAGAAGGATTGCCCGAAACATTAGTGTTTCTCGCCGGACTCGCGCAGCGATTCTTGGAGTCCAACCTCAAGATGCAGGAAAACTCCCCTGGAAAAGGAACATTGTTGGAGGTTCGCGAGGAGAAAGGCCTCGGAACAACCATCGATGTCATTCTGTATGAGGGAGTTTTGCGCGTCGGGGATTCATTTGTTATTGCGGGAAAGAATGGGGTCATCTCCACAAAGGTTCGCGCATTGTTACGACCCAACACGATTACCGACATCCGCATGAATGACAAGTGGGTGCAAGTGAAGGAGATTCACGCCGCGGCCGGAATCAAAGTCTCGGCTCCCAATTTGGAGCAAGCACTCGCCGGAAGCCCTTTCCTGGTCGCCAAGACCGGATTAGAAGCCGCCACGATTGAGAAAGAAGTGAATCAGCTGAAGATCGATTCTCAACAAATTGGAATCATCCTCAAGACGGACACCTTAGGCAGTCTCGAAGCCTTAGTGAAGCTCTTCCACTCGCACAATATCCCCATCAAGTCCGCGAATGTGGGAGAAATCACCAAACGAGATATTATGGAAGCCGCCGCCGTGAAGGGAAAGGATCCTTACTTGGGTGTGTTGTTTGCATTCTCAACTCATTTCCCGGATGCCTTGCGCAAGGACGCAGAAATTTCGGGTGTGAAGGTGTTTGAGAGCAACATTGTTTACTCGCTCACCGAAGATTATGCTAAGTGGGTCGAATCCGAAAAGGCGCAGCGCCAGAAGGAATTCTTGGAGAAGGCCATCCTTCCGTGCGAGTTCAAAGTTCTCCCTGGATTCGTTTTTCGCAACTCTAAGCCTGCCGTCGTGGGCGTGCGAATCATAGAAGGTCGCTTGAAGACGAACGCGGAAGTGATGAATGACAAGGGAGAAATCATCGGTCGCGTGCTCAACATCCAAGAGGATAAAGAAACGGTCACGGAAGTGAAGCGCGACCAAGAAGTCGCCGTGTCTATTTCCGAAGCCGTGATTGGCCGAAGCCTCTTTGAGGGGGACACGCTTTACACCAAAATCACTCCAGGGATGCAAGCCCTGTTGAAGAAAGTGAATCTCAGCGAGGAGGAGCAATCACTGCTCGAAAAGATCCTCGCCTTACAGTCTACACCAGACACTCAATCCAATGAGGAGGAATGAACAACATGAACATCGTGGTCTCAGACCCCAAAACACGTAAGGCGTACACCAAGAAATTGGAAGCCACTCCTTTCGTGGGAAAGAAAATAGGACAAGAAGTCGACCTGGCCGACATCGGCTTGGCCGGATACAAGGGAATCATCACGGGAGGATCCGACAAGACGGGAACACCCATGAGAAGTAACTTCCCTGGAACCGGACGCAAGAAGCTGCTCATCTACCCGGGTGTGGGATTCCGCACGGGAGAGAAAGGAGAGCGACGTAAACGCCCTTTGCGAGGCAACACGATCGCGCAGGATATTCACCAGGTGAATATCAAGCTGACGCATCACGGAACCACGCCCGTCGAAGAGACCTGGCCTCAGGTCAAGAAGGAGAAGAAGGCGGCCGACAAGAAGTAAGCCGCAGGTCTTCGGGTTGAGAATGGTGGACGGAGGGGTGGATTACCACTCCTCCCTTTCCCTTTTCCACATCCATTTTGGAGTCGATCCGAAGGTTGGTTTAAAGAGGCTTCCCGCTACACCCCCTAGTATGCCCCGTGCCAAAAAGACTGTTGAAACACCCGTGGAAGGCGAAGGAACAGTGGCACCTGTCAAGAAAGAGACGAAAACACGGGCAAAGAAGAGCATGCTCTCCGCGGCGGGAGAAGCACTCGCGGCCTCCCATGAGGAAAAGAAAGCGCCTGTTCACATGGAAAAACACGCTCCTGCGCACGCAGCGCACGGTCACGTGCTCCAAGCCGAAGTCAACATCGGAACCGCGGGTCACGTGGATCACGGCAAGACATCACTGACGAAAGCCTTGAGTGGGAAGTGGACCGACACTCATTCGGAGGAACTCAAGCGAGGAATTTCCATCCGATTAGGGTATGCGGATGCGACGTTTTACGAATACGCCGGAAAAGATGGAGCCGAGAAGTTTGGCGCCACTCCTGAGAAGGATGGAGTAAAAGGAAAACTCTTGCGAAAAGTTTCATTCATCGACGCCCCCGGACACGAGACACTCATGACAACGATGTTGTCGGGTGCCACGTTGTTGAACGGTGCCTTGTTAGTCATCGCGGCGAATGAGCCTTGTCCTCAGCCGCGCACGGCGGAACACTTAATGGCGTTGCAGATCGCCGGGATTCAGAATTTGATTGTGGTGCAGAACAAAGTAGATTTGGTTGACAAGAAGCGCGCCATGGAATCCCACGCGGAGATTGTAAAATTCTTGAAGGATTACGGGTACGAAAAGTCTCCCGTCGTTCCGGTATCGGCGAACTTCAATGCCAACACGGATTTGTTGATTCAGTTAATTGAGGAAATCATTCCCACGCCCAAGCACGACTTGACGAAGCCCTTGAAGATGTACATCTCTCGCTCATTTGATGTGAATAAGCCGGGAACGCCCATTGAGCAGTTGAAGGGTGGCGTGTTGGGCGGAAGTATCATTCAAGGATCTCTTTCTCCCGGACAAAAAGTCGAAGTCACTCCTGGTTTTGATGGGAAACCCTTCGTGATTGAAGTTCAAAATCTCAACATCTCGGAAGGAAACCTCACGAAAGCGCATCCGGGTGGATTGATTGCGGTGGGAACGAAGATGGATCCCGGAATTACATCGATGGATAAGTTCAAGGGGCAGATTTTGTGCGAGCCTTCTTCCTTGCCCAAGCCCACGGATCGCTTCTTCATGGAGTGGCACGAGCTTCCTCGCCTGCTGGATGGACGATTGCCCGCTCCCCACTTGAGGGAATTAATGGTCTTGACGCTGGGAACCAATACCTTGGTTGGAGAGGTCATGTCCATCAAGAAGAACACGCTGGATATCTTGCTGAAAGGAAAGATGACCATCGAAAAAGGACAGAAGGTCGCCATTTCTCGTCGCGATAAAGCGGCGTGGCGACTCTCTGGGTATGGCGTTATTCACTAATTAGCCATTAGTGCTCCCGCACCTACTAATCCTGCAATCATCGAGGCCGCGAAAATCATGGCAAGGATGAATACGAGGATGAGGGGGACGAGCATGATGACTAATCCTTTCATCTTACTCACCTTGTGCACGACCGAAATCAGCACGACTTGAAGGTAGAGCGAATAAAGGTTCCACACGAAGCTAATCATAACTCCAACGAATGGAATGAGGGTCAAGAAAAATATCCCAATCGTGGCGAAGAACGCCGGCCAAACAAGTCGGGAGGATACATAGAATTGTTGATCAAACGTCCCGGTGCCTCCTAATGCTTTGGCGATGAGATACATGATTCCCGTGCCAATCAGACTTCCAATCACGGTCAAAATAGCCAGTAGAATGGGGAAAACAATAATCGCAAGGACTCCGAGGCCGGCAAATAATGCTCCCGCACTCCCGCCGAGCGTACTCAATAATCCTCCTAACGTAGCAAAGCCCAATCCCAGGATGAGTCCGAACACGGCACCGACTAGGGCGTATGATTTC
Organism: uncultured archaeon; assembly: GCA_964427715.1. GTDB lineage: Archaea > Iainarchaeota > Iainarchaeia > Iainarchaeales > VGJJ01 > VGJJ01. The sequence continues at coordinate 143,734 of CAYRUV010000002.1, forward strand.
ATGGCCTCTCTTCGGTCCACCAATTTCAGGTCTCCCTGCATGGTGGGTTCCGGTTTGATGATGATATTGAAGTACTCCACAACCGACATACACGTAGTCTCCTCCGAAAATCATTCGGCTCCTCTCGAGAAGGGAAAGTCCCCTATTCTATATAAACAACAGGGACTCATTCCATGCGAGGCGATGCCATTAGTCCCAAAACCACTCTCGTGAAGGTTGCGCTAGACACGAATATTTTGCTGGATATGACCCGGCTGAAAATCGATGTGTTTGACCAACTCCACGGATTAGTGGGAGGAGCCCTTCTAGTGGTTCCCATTCAAGTGAAGCAGGAACTCCAAACCCTGTCTGTTGAGCGGGGGAAAGACGGGATGGCCGCGCGGTTTGCGTTGGAATCCCTCCCTAAACATGGGGTGAAGGTTGTTCCCGCCACCGGGGAGCGGGGGGATGATGCGTTGGTCGATTTGGCCCAGAAAGGCTATATAATAGCCACAAACGACAAGGCCCTCAGACAAAGCCTTAAAAACAATCCCCAGCGGGCTATTGTGGTACGCCAATCCAAATATTTGGCTTGGAACTAGACATTTTTCATACGCCCCCACAGGAGACTCACCGCATGTATTCGCTGGCTAAAATCCGAGACACTATCCGTGTGCCTCCCGCTAAATTCTCAAGCGACTTGAACCAATCTATTTTGGGCATTGTGCGCGGGGACATGGAAGGACTTGTGGATTCCGAATTGGGTGTTATCATCGCCGTCATGGAAGCCAAGAAGAAAGCTGAAGGAAAAATTGTTCCTGGAGATCCTTCTGCGTATTTCGATTCCGAACTTACTCTTTTAGTCTACAAGCCTCAGGTCAACGAAGTCGTTGAGGGTGTTGTGTCCGAAGCCACCGAATTCGGTGCCTTCGTGAAGACCGGACCCATTGAAGGACTTGTTCACGTTTCCCAGATTGCGGATGACTTCATCACGTATGATGCGAATGTCCCCGGATTCACCGGACGAGATAGTAAGCGCACGCTCAAGATTGGAGATTTGATCACCGCGAAGGTTGTGTCCGTTTCCATGAAGGGAACGATTCCCGATTCTAAGATTGGACTTACCATGCGACAGCCCGGACTCGGAAAGAAAGAGTGGGCGAAGATCAAGAAACAAGTCCGCGTGGAAAAGAAAGGAAAAGCACCCCCTAAGGGAGGTGACACGGAATGAGCAAAGAAAAAGCCTGCCGATCGTGCCACAAGCTCTCCGAGGACATGAAAGAGTGTCCCGTCTGCAAGGGAACCGACCTGACCACGTTCTGGTCGGGATTTGTTGAGATCGTGAACACTGAAAAGAGTGAGATCGCCAAGAAGATGGGCGCCACGACCGTTGGAAAATACGCTTTGCGGTTGAGCCGGTAAAGGGGGAAATGGATATGCAAATTGAAATCGAAGGACGACACAAGAACACTTTCTTCCATCGCGAAGAAGTCAATTTTGAGCTGTTGAACATCAAGAAAACTCCCTCCCGCGAGGAAGTCCGAAAGGCCTTAGCGGCCCAATTGGGGGCCAATGAGGAATTGGTCGTCATTGATGAGATTGACCACGAGTTCGGAAGCACCCGCGTGTATGGTTTCGCTAAGAAATACGACACGGTTGAGGACATGAAGAAGACCGAACCCAAGTTCATGCGCAAGCGCCACGGCGAAAAAGACGAGCCGAAGGTCGCCGCAACCCCTAAGGAGGCATAAAGTATGGCAGCCGCACCCGCCCAGAAACAGAAAGGAAGCAATCCCAAGAAGACGAGCAAGTCATCCTTGTACGCCATTTCAGGGAATGACATTAAACGAAGCAAGAAAGCCTGCCCCAAGTGCGGACCCGGAGTATTCTTGGCCCAGCACGACAACCGCGAATCCTGCGGAAACTGCGGCTTTTTAGAGTGGAAGAAGAAAGCATAGTAGCGTATGATCGCCTACTCCGCGCTCACCTTTCCACTGGCATTCATCCTCTTCTCCCTTGGAGTCATCATTCTCTCCAAGAAGAAACCCTCGGAGTGGTTAGGGAAACTTCCTTCATCTTTTCCACTCATTCCCATTCTCGCGATTTTCATTCAACTCCTACTCATCGGAGTGGGGATCGATTTTGTTTCTTCGTGGCTTAACGTCAACGACACGCAGAACGTAGGAATTGCTATTGAGGGGCTGAATCAAAATCCGGTGATGGGGGTAGCCTCTCTTTCATTGGGTGCGATTGGAGAGGAATTGTTTTTTCGCGGAATCCTTCAGACAATCATTGGTCCATTCATCAGCTCATTTATTTTTGGATTATTTCACGCCGGGTATGATTCGATTATTCAAATCCTCGGGTCATTTCTTGCCGGATTAGTATTGGCGCGCGCACGCGGAGTGAATGGGAGTGTGTATCCTGGGATTGGCGGGCACTTGCTCTATAATCTCGTGATTGTTTTTGTGTGGGGAATCTAAGATGTACGCACTCGGAATCGAATCCACCGCTCATACATTCGGAATAGGAATCGTGGATGAGAAATGCAACGTCCTCGCCAACGAGAAGGCCGCGTATACAAATCCGGATGCGGGAATTCACCCCCGTTTAGCCGCGGATTATCACCTCTCGAATGGGGGTCGTATTCTCAAGCAAGCATTAGAGAAAGCCAACCTGAAAATGTCGGATATGGATGTAATCTCCTTTGCTCAAGGGCCTGGATTGGGTCCCTGTTTGCGAGTGGGGGCGATTACCGCGCGCTACCTTTCGTCCAAATACAAGAAACCCCTGTTAGGGGTCAATCACTGCGTGGCGCACGTGGAAATAGGGAAAGTGAAGACGCACGCGAAGGATCCTGTGGTCGTGTACACGTCTGGGGCTAACACGCAAATCATCGCGTATGAGAATGGAAAGTACCGTGTGATGGGGGAAACGCTTGACATGGGGGTTGGAAATGTATTGGATCAGTTTGGTCGCGACATGGGATTGGGTTTTCCCGCTGGTCCGGTGATTGATCAGAAATACTTCAAGGGGAAAAAGCTCATTCCTCTTCCGTATTCCGTGAAGGGAATGGACTTAGTGTTCGCCGGACTGCTTACTGCAGCCACGCAGAAGATTGGAAAGGAAGACGAGGATGATTTGTGCTACTCTCTCATGCACACGGCCTTCTCCATGGTCTCCGAAGTGGCCGAGCGCGCATTGGCGCACACGGAGAAGGATGAACTATTAGTCACGGGCGGAGTCGCGGCCTCGAAGGCATTATCGGAGATGCTCCACAAGCTCTGTGCGGATCGTGGAGCCAAATTACACGTGGTTCCTATTCCCTATGCCATGGACAATGGAGCCATGATCGCGTGGCAGGGATTAATCGAGCATCGCGCGGGGAGAAAGCAGGTCTTGTCGGATACCCGGGTGAATCAGCGTTTCCGTACTGATCACGTGGATGTTTTCTGGAAGACCTGAACGATTTTCCTCTTGATGAGGGAGGATTTGTACGTCTTGGACTTGTAGGCTGGGGCCCGCATAATCTTGCACGTGAGACCGCGCGTCTTAAGCTTAGTTTCAATGCTTTTAGCATCGGCGGGCTGATCGTATCCGAGTACAATCACATCCGGTTTCAATTCCACCACTTTATCGAGGATGTTTCCTTTTCCACCAATCACCGCGCGATCCACTCCTTTCAATGCGCTTACCATTTGTACGCGCGTGCGTTCATCACATACGGGGTGTTTTCCCTTGAATCGCTTCACGTTCTCATCGCGCGCCACGATCACCGTCAAGTGGGTTCCTTGTTTCTTGGCGTACGTGAGATAGTGTACGTGTCCGGGATGTAACACGTCAAATGTTCCTTGCGCAAGCACGCGGATGATTTTTTTATTCGTTGCGCGTATTTTTTTCGTTGATGCATGTATATTTTTCTGTGTTGCGTGCACTTTTCGTGTTTTCATTGCGAAAGATGATGTAGCAAACCTTTATATAGCACGGTTCATTCCTCCGACATAATAACTCCAACTGGAGGAACGATACACATGGCAGCTAAACGAAGAACGGCCCGCCGATCCGCGCGAAAGACCGCCCGACGCACCACGCGACGAGCATCCACCGCACGACGAACGACCCGCCGCACCACTCGCGCCCGCCGAACGACTCGATCTACCCGATCGACCGCCCGACGAAGCCGAGCACGACGATCCAGTCGATAAAAAAACCCAATTTTTTTCAGCGACGGCCACTCAAAATGGCCGGTCTGCTGAGGGGATGAAAAAATACTCTTTTTTTGAACTATTTTCTCTTCTTTAGCTTTTGCGCTATGCGGAAGGGGCGGGTTCTCCGGTGGATAAGAATGGCCACTCCCAAAAGGACGAGGAATGAAATCACGTTGTAGGGGAAAGGAACCACATTCCAGTCAGGGTCCAAATACAATGCAATGGCCAGTGCGATGCAGACGGCCAGCATCATTTCTCCGACGAATAACACGATGATCCGCGGGTCGTTTTTCATCTGGGTCCACTTGTATCCGAGGATTTCTCGCACGGAGACATCCATCCACGCATCCAGGGACTCCTTTTGCTTACGTGGCACTGAGACAATCCTCCATGGTGTTCTCATCAACAATGTTGTCGCACAAATCCTCGCTCTTGGCATCCACGGCGATGGTGATCCAGCATGTGTCGCGGGCCAAGTAGGCTTGATAATCTTCCTTGACGGGCTTCAATGGTACATTTGAACAGGCAAGGAACTCGGAGAGCTTGACTCCTACTTTCGCGTAGCAGGTTCCCTTCATGATTTGATCTGCAATGTAGGTGCAGGGCGCATACGTGGCCACTTCCGGAGCTACTTCAAGGAGGCACTCGTATTGTTTCAGGGGATTTGTGGAGGAGATCTTGAGGCAATACATCCAGTCGTTCAATGCCATGGCTATGTCGGACACGCAGAGGTTCTTATCGGTCTTGTTTACTACCTTGTCGCACGAGGCTTTGTCGTCTAGGTCCATGGAAATAGTGGAGTAGCACGCATCCTTGGTGGAGACTCCTTGAATCTGCTCGCACCACTCCGGGTGCTTGCTTGATTTGGCCGCAGCGTAGATACACTGGTCTTTTTCCGCAGGAACTGTGATGTTTTCGCATGGCGTCAAGTCCTTCGTGACGGCCGAGACGGCGGACAAACAACTATTGACTACATTTCCGTCTGCAATCAGCATACAGGGATCCGGGGATGGAATCTTCAGGGCGACCGACTTCAAGCAATCATTCAATTCCGACTCCGTCGAGATGGGCTGGCACAGGGAGGAGTTGAGCTTGGTCACGGCCAACTCTCCATAACAGGCATCCCGATAGTTCTTCTCATCGGTGGCAACCACCAGCTGGGCACAGATGGTAGGATCCTTATTCTTGAGGGCGACTCCGAGGAGACATTCGTCTTTGGGCAATCCCTCCAGGATGCTGCACGAATTCACGAGCCCTGTTCCCGCGACGAGCGAGAGGCAATTGGCCTTGGTGAGGGGCGTCACGATGCTGTCGCAGATGGCCGTGTCTCCCGTTGCTTGGGCGATGTCCGAGTAGCAGTCCTCGCGCGTTTCTTTTCCAATAATCTTGCCGCAGATTCCAGGTTGGCTGTTAGTGACGGCGTTCTGATGATAACACGTGTCCAATGATTCTACGGTGGAGGAACCCGTACACACGCTTGCCGTGGCGGCGGCCGTCTGCACTTGGCTCAAGCAGGAGGCCTTGAGGGCCGGAGTCTCGATTCCCCCACACGCGGGCTCACTGATTTGCGCCACGGCCACTTTCAATAGGCAGCTTTCGCGGGTGAATTGGTCGGTGATTTTGTTACAAGCCGAACTATCATTCGCGAGGGGCGCCACGAGTGCGTAGCAGGATTGTCGTGCATCACTAGAGTCAATCATGTCACACGTCCCTGCTTTCTTGGTGGCCTCGGCCACGTCGGTGAGGCAGGGGGCAATGGACTCAAGGGCTTGATAGCAAATGATGGGGTCCTTCGTCAGGCGTGCGACGTGGCGGTAACAGTTCTGCTGTTCTATGGTATTCTGCAGTGCCACACATTTCGCGGTGGCATCGAACGCCTCAGGGTGGGCATTTGCACACAGTTTTTGCGTAGCGAAGTCGTTCATCTGGAGGCAAAATGAACCATTGGTACTCGCATCGGCAAGGCCGCTCCAGCAGGCATCTTTGGTGGTGGGACTAGTAATGTTTTCGCAGTAGGACCCGTTCTTTTCAGCAGCGGCCTTGTCCTTGTAGCACGTGTCCTTGGACGTGGAGTCCGTGAATGCATCGCAGGCTACCGCATTGGGGGTCTGGTCGGGACTCACGAATATCTGGTCGAGGCATCCTGAAAAAACCAACAATAGGAGGAGGGCTCCGCTCAATAATAGGCGCATGCATCTCCAACCCGGCGGGCATATTTAAGGCTAGGTCAGGCTCAAGCTATCCATCCCACGAGGAAGGCCCACCCGACTCGGGCCAAAAGGGTGAGGTCCACCGCCCAGACGGCGAGGGACCCAATGATGGCAAAGGGCCAGACGAGAATGTACCAAACCGACTTGACGATTTTTGTTCCTATTCCTCGCGGGCTGGACCATAATTCTGCGAGTCGGCGGGAAATCGCCTCCGAAATATTCACCATGTCGGGGTGAGAGGGGATGGAATGGAATGCGATGGAGAATCCCAGCCACGCAGTCAGGGCGGCCAATAGAATATCCGTGTCCACCACTTCTTTGGCGTATGAAAAAAGAACAAAGGAAAGAATTCCCCCCAAGATGAGGGGGGCCACGCTGATGAGTACGCTAGAACGTAAATTACTGGCGCGATGCACCACTTTTCCAGAGCGTGAATGAACTTCGATGCGATGAATGGGGACGCCGCTCACCATGCATGCCAATGCGTGGGCCAGTTCATGGACCCACACTCCTGGAAAGAGAATGTCCACCCACACGTGTCATTCCTTCCGGGGCGAGGCGTTTTCCCATTCCATTCCAAATGCGCGATCAATCTCTCGTGCGGTTTCTTCCATGCGATCGAAGATTCGCTTGATGTCCTCTTCCACCTCTTGGATGGTTCGGACCATGCTACGAGAACGTGCGAAATAATTCCGTCCTTGTTTAACGACGAGTCCTGCAAGTTGGAGATTATTCAAGTGGTGGATGACTGCGCCCCGGGAAAGGTTGATTTTTTCCGAAAGAGTGGTGGAGGAAATTCCCTTTCCCGTTTCGGTGGCTCTCACGACTTCCTTGAAAATGTCCACGGTGGCCTTGTCCTTGTTGATGGGGCTCAGTCCCAATGATTGGCAAAGCCATTCCATTTCATTCTCGGGGCTCCGTTCAAAGGGAGGTTCAATCCTGCGAATGATGATCCGGAAGGACGCCTGGCGAACCGATGGGGGCATATCCGGATTCAGTCGCGAAACCCTTAAAAATACTATGACTAAGAAAACCATTAAATGTCTAAAATAATTAGACAAAATGAGGTATTTCCTATGGCCCGCGCATATCACATCGGTAAAATCGCCCAATTGTTCACGAAGGGAAAGCACGCCAGCGTGGCGGATCCCAGCATCCAAGCTCTCGTGGAGATGTGGGACGACGGGGTCATGATTGTGGATGTTCACCCCGCGCTGAATGAGAACGCGGAGAAAGGAAAATACGCGCTCATCTGCTATGAGTTTCAAACCCCCCAACTCTCAACGAATACCATTGTCAAACTCTTGGATGGGGATGCCGGCGATGAAACGTGGAAGCGAATGAAGCAGTTCCACGAACGAAGAAAGAAAGCCATGGCGGTCGCCCAAGGAATGGAAAGTCCCGAGGCACAAATGGACGGACGGATGGTCCGCTGAAGGTGAACACGTATGAGTGAATCGCATACGGAGAAAAAACCTGTCGAGCAGGACGCCACGCAGGAGTTGACTCAAACCCTGCAGCGTGTCCAAGCTGACTTTGAGAATTATCGCAAGCGGACGCAGAATGAGTTCAACCAACACTACACACGAGGAAAGGCTGCCGCGTTCAAGGAAATGCTCGCGTTCGCGGACACACTGGATGCGGCCGTATCGCAAGTCAAGGATGCGCATCGCGGGGATTTGGAAAAACTCCGCACGCAACTGTTGCACGTGCTCGCGCAGAATGGGATTAAGCCCCTCTCTACGAAAGGAAAGACGTTCGATCCCTTCACGAGCGAATGCATCATGCAGGGAAATGACCCTTCGAAGGACGAAGATGTCGTTCTCGAAGAATTTCAGACCGGATACACCTTCAACGAGGATGTGTTGCGCCCGGCGAAGGTAAAAGTGAACAAAATTTCACAGGATCACACTCAAACAAACACCAAAGGGGGAAACACAGTATGAGTAAAATTATTGGAATCGATTTAGGAACAAGTAATTCAGCCGCTGCCGTATTAGAAGGGGGAAAGCCGCGCATCATTCCGAGTGCAGAAGGAAACACCCTCTATGGGAAGGCCTTTCCCTCCGTCGTGGCATTCACGAAAGACGGGCAGGTCCTTGTTGGAGAACCTGCACGTCGACAAGCCGTGTCGAATCCGGAAGGAACGGTCATGGCCGCGAAGCGAAAGATGGGGACCAATCACACGTACAAAATCCACGGAAAAGAATACACTCCGCAACAAATCTCCGCTTTCATACTGCAGAAGATCAAGAAAGACTCCGAAGCATTCCTGGGGGAGAAAGTCGACAAGGCCGTGATTACCGTCCCTGCGTACTTTGATGATAACCAGCGACAGGCCACGAAGGATGCGGGAAAAATCGCCGGGTTAGATGTCATTCGTATTGTGAATGAGCCCACGGCCGCGAGCTTAGCGTATGGTCTGGACAAGAAAGGAACGGAGCAAAAAATCCTCGTCTTCGATTTAGGGGGAGGAACCCTCGATGTTACCGTAATGGAATTCGGTGATGGCGTGTTTGAGGTCAAATCCACGTCCGGGGACACTCAATTGGGTGGAACCGACATGGATCAGGTTCTCATCCAGTACATCGTCTCCGAATACCAGCGCACGGATCGCGTGGACTTGTCGAAGGACAAGGTTGCCATGCAGCGTGTACGCGAAGCAGCCGAAAAAGCGAAGATTGAGCTCTCCACCACCCTTGAGACGGAAATCAATCTTCCCTATGTCACGGCCGACGCCAGCGGGCCCAAGCATTTGGTGATGAAGTTGAATCGCGCCAAGTTGGAAGAGCTCGTTTCTCCCATCGTGAAGCGCTGCGAGAAACCCGTGAATCAAGCCCTGGCGGATGCCAAGTTGCTTCCGGCCGACATTTCTCGCGTCATCATGGTCGGCGGGCCCACACGCATGCCGATTGTGCAGAAGTTCGTGGACAAGATCCTCGGAACGAAGACCGAACACGGAGTCGATCCCATGGAATGTGTGGCAATGGGAGCCGCGGTGCAAGCCGGAGTGTTGAGCGGGGAAATCAAGGATGTTCTCTTGCTCGATGTGACCCCTTTGAGTTTAGGAATTGAAACTCTTGGGGGAGTCATGACGAAGCTGGTGGAGCGTAACACCACCGTGCCTCACAAGAAAAGTCAAACCTTTTCAACCGCTGCGGATAATCAGCCGGCCGTGGAGATCAAGGTCTTCCAAGGTGAGCGCGCCATGGCCCATGACAACAAGTTGTTGGGAACATTCGTTCTGCAGGGAATTCCTCCCGCTCCGCGAGGCGTGCCGCAGATTGAGGTCACGTTTGACTTGGATGCGAATGGAATTCTCCACGTTTCCGCCAAGGATTTAGGAACGGGAAAGGAACAGCGTATTCAGATCATGGCGGCGAACAAGCTGGATGAGAAGGAAGTCCAGCGCATGCAGAAGCAAGCCGAGGAATTCGCGGAGGCCGATAAGCAGCGCAAAGAGGAAGTCGAGACCGTAAATCAGGCCGATCAGACGGTGTATCAGACCGAGAAGATGATGGAGGAGAACAAAGACAAGATCTCCGCCTCCACCAAAGGAAAGATCGAATCGGGATTGAAGGAACTGAAGGACATCCTCGGACAAGAACCTAAGCCCGTGGCCAAGCTCAAGTCTCGATTGGAGCAGTTCAATAAGGACCTCATGGCCATCGGTCAAGAAATTTACCAGAAGGGCGGAAACCCCTCTGGAAATCCTGCGCAGGGAGGAACCAATGAAGAAGAAAATGGACCCACTGACGCCGTGGATGCGGATTACACCGTCCACGACGAAGACAAAGGGAAAAACTAATCCAAGGCACGTGTACAGGCCTCATGAGGCGGCCTGAGCACTCCCTTAAATCCCTTTATTTCATTTTCAAGCAGGAATGAGGCACATGGCGAGCAAAGACTACTATCACATCCTGGGAGTAAGCAAGACCGCCTCCGCGGACGAGATTAAATCCGCGTACAAGAAACTCGCGAAGCAATGGCACCCGGACGTGAACAAGTCTCCTAATGCGAGTGAGAAGTTCAAAGAAATCAACGAAGCCTACTCTGCATTATCGGATCCCCAAAAACGACAAACCTACGATCAGTTCGGCAGCGAAGGAATGAACGGAGGATTCTCTGGGTTTGGTCAAGGTGCTCCGGGAGGATTTGACTTCTCGGATTTCTTCGGAGGAAACACGGGCGGATTTGGCAACATGGATGAATTGCTCCGCCAAGCATTCGGGGGAGAATTTTATTCTGAAAATAGGGGACGATCCACACAACCCTTGCATATTCGCACGGACATCGAGCTCGATTTCGAAGAGGCCGCATTTGGTGCCACGAAAACTATTCGCCTCGTGCGCAACGATGACTGCGACACGTGCCAAGGAACGGGCAGTTCAACCGGAAAAAAGGAAACCTGCTCCACGTGTAAAGGACGAGGAATGCACACGCAAGTTAAGCGCACTCCCTTTGGAATGTTTCAAACCACGGGGCCGTGTCCTTCCTGTCATGGAACGGGCCACACGATTCAAGATCCGTGTAAGTCGTGCAAAGGAAAAGGAGTCCTACCGAATGAAACCAAAATTGAAGTGAAAATTCCTGCTGGAGTGGATACGGGAAACCATTTACGCATCGCCAAGCAAGGACACTCTTCCGAAGGAAAGAAGGGAGATGTGTATGTGGTGTTGCACGTGCGACCGCATGAATTATTCCGACGGGACGGAAATGATATCTATCTCGAGCAGCCTATCTCGTATGCGGATGCCGTGTTGGGCGGAGACGTCGAGGTTCCCATTTTAGGAGGAAAGACGGCCACGCTGCACGTTCCTTCCCACACGAAGCCGGGGACCGTGTTCCGGTTGAAAGGAAATGGGATCAAGTTCCTCAATGAGGACGACCACGGCGACCAATACGTACGCGTGGAAATTCGCATCCCCGAAAAGGTCAGTGCGGAGGAGAAGGAGTTCCTCGAGAAGATGCGCTCTTCTAGTCATCCTCCCTCTGAGAAGCCCAAGAAGGGCAAAAAGAAGGGCTTTTTCGGAATCTGAGGGGTTTTGCCCGCGTCTGCAGATTCAAGGTTTTAATCCCTTTGCACCCGACTCCTAGTTATGCCCGCATTAGAGTCTAAGCACTGGGAAAAGTCCTTTGAAACCCCTATTATTGAAAAGTGGAAATATGAGAAGGCCTATACCTTTGATGAAAACGCGCAAACCAAACCCGTATTTTCAATCGACACCCCTCCTCCGTATGTGAATTCCCCTGTGCACATGGGACACGCGGCAACGTACACGATCATGGACTTCTTCGCGCGCTACAAGCGAATGAATGGTTTTCGCGTGTTATTTCCTTTAGGAATGGATCGCAATGGATTGCCCATTGAAACGGCTGCCGAGAAAAAATTCAAGGTTCGTTTGCATGAAGTAGAGCGAGAAAAGTTCCTAGAGATGTGCAAGACCGTGCTGAATGAGAGCAGCGGGATTTCTATCAATTCTTTTTATCGATTGGGCCACTCGTACAATTCCTGGAACGTGGGAAAGAAGCTCGGGGACATGTATGAAACCGATAGTGTGGAGTATCGCACCCTCACGCAGGATACGTTCATTGATTTATGGAAAAAAGGGTTAGTGTATGAGGATTCACGCCTCAACAATTACTGCCCCGGATGCCGAACCACTCTTTCGGATTCTGAAATTATTCGCGGGGAGAAAGAAACGTTCCTGAATCAGGTTATTTTCACTGAAACAACCACCAACGAAAAACTCATCATCGCCACGACGCGACCCGAGCTCTTGTGTACGGCGGCGATTATTCTATTCAATCCCTCCGACAAGCGATATTTACACTTGGAAGGAAAGAAGGCTCGCGTTCCTATTTACGATTTTGAAATTCCCATCATCTCCCACCCGATGGCCGATCCGGCATTTGGTACGGGATTGGTGTACATGTCCCGCTCCGCCGGAGACACGGATGCGATTCGTTTCTTGATTGAGATGGGCATTGACTCCCAATCCTGTATCGATGAGACCGGACGCCTCACGGAAGTGGCGGGCATCCTGAAGGGATTGAAAACCAAAGAAGGGAGAGAAAAAATCATCGAAATGATGAAAGAAAAAGGACTGCTGGTCAAGCAAGAGAAGATCATGCACTCCGTTCCCTTGTGTGAGCGCAGCAAGGATGTCATTGAGTTCATCTCCATGCCCGAGTTGTACGTGAAGCAGACGCACGTGAAGAAGGAAATGCTCAACCTCGCGAATGATTTGCACTTTCACGCCTCCGAATCGAGACAAATCCTCACAGATTGGATTCAGAATGTCAAGATTGATTGGCCCGTTTCCCGAAGACGCTATTACGGGACGGAAATCCCCTTGTGGTATTGCGGAAAGTGTAAACATGCGTATGTCCCCCCCAAGGGAAAGTATCACCAACCCTGGAAGGAAAAATGCCCCGCTTCCACGTGTGAAAAATGCGGCCACGCCGAGTTTGTAGGGGAAAAACGCGTCTTTGACACGTGGTTCGACTCGTCTAACTCCGCGGCGTATGTGTTAGGCAAGGGCCGCCAGGATGCGTTCTTCGAGAAGCACCAACCCTGTACGTTGCGTCCGCAGGGAAAAGAAATCATCCGAACGTGGCTGTATTATTCCATGCTCAAGCACTATTTGCTGCACGAAAAACGATTATTCGACCACGCGTGGATTAACTATCACATTTTGGACGAAAAAGGAATCAAGATGTCCAAGTCTTTAGGGAATGTTATTGACCCCATCGAAGTATTGGACAAGTTTGGTGCCGAACCCTTCCGATTGTGGATCGCACTCGAGGGAAATCTCTCCTCGACGGATTTGAGTTGTAGCTTTGCACGCATTGAAGGGGCGGGAAAGACCCTCACCAAGTTTTGGAACGTGGCTCGATTCGTGGGGGCGTTTGAGAAACCTTCAAGTAAACCTAAATTGCAACCGCTGGATCATTGGATATTGAACGAGTTGAACCAAGTCATTGAGATTTCTCGAAAGGGATTCGAACACTACGATTATCATTCTCCCGCCTCGGCGATGCGTAACTTTTTGTGGGAAACGTTCGCCTCGCACTACTTGGAACTGGCGAAGAACCGCGCCTACAATGAAGGAAAAGAATTCTCAGATGAAGAAAGCGCCGCTGCGCGATGGACACTCCATCATGTGCTTGACACGTTGCTCGTGCTGTTTGCTCCCATCATTCCCTTGTTTACTCATTACGTGTATGCATCACGCCACGAGAAGGACATTCACCGCGAGTCTTACCCTTCGGCCTATGATGTGGCTCCGGTGGATTTCACGGGAGAGGAACTAATGGCCCTGAATTCTCTCATCTGGAAGGCCAAGCGAGAAAGCGGGGGAAATCTAAAGACTCCTTTGAAGTCCGCCACCTTACCAACGGAGTTCGCTTCGATTGAACGCGACCTGAAAGGGGCGCATTCCATCCATTCCCTTTCATGGGGTGCCGGTCCCAAGCTAGAACTTTAAATAATCCAACCGGCCTATGCCGCTCTATGCGCTCCCCTGTCGTGATCATTGGGCTCTTAGTCGTTTTGCTCCTCCTTTCCGGGTGTATCCTGGGGTCGGATTCCAAGGGCGTGGCGAACGAGTTGAAAGTGGCCCGCGAAACGTATGTCGTTGAAGGGTTGTTGTCCCCTACTACTCCTGAGGATCGTCAGGCCTATCACAATGACCTATTGGTTCTCCGCAAGCGGGTGCAGGAAGGCGGGGGATTGGAGGCGGGGACGCTCAATGACTATGTGGATGGGAGTCTTTCCCTTTTAGCGATGCATGAATCATTGGCCAAAGGAAATAGTGCTCTTGAAACGGCTTCCAATACCGTTTTCGATTGTTCAAAATCCGGTTTCGCTGGACAAGCATTACTCTTTTTCCAAGAGGCCAAAGAGTCGAGTCAATCGGCGCATGATTCCTTTGTCCGGGTACTTGAAAATGCGAGCATGGCCAATGAGTTGGGGGTTAGTTTTCTCCAGAATGCCGTGAGCACCACAGACTCTACTACTCAGGCCTACACGACGCGAATCATTGACATTAAAACGACGTGCGGGCTTCCGATCTGAGATGACTCCGAAGAACACTATCATTTCTCAAGGAGCCGAGGCCACACTCACAAAGGCAAAAGTCTTTGGAGAGTGGGTCGTAGAGAAGACCCGCACTCCTAAATCGTATCGCCATCCGGATTTGGACGCAAGACTCAGGAAAGAACGCACCTCCCACGAGGCACGGATGATGCATGAGGTGAAAAAACTCGGAATTCCGGCTCCTATTTTGTACGCATGGGACGCAGCCTACTGCAAGCTGGTGATGGAATTCATCAACGGCCCTCGTCTCAAGAATGTATTGCTGCAGAAGGGCGTTTCATTAGCGCGGAAAAAGAAACTATGTGAAGATTTCGGAAAAATCATTGCCACGATGCATGTGCATGGATTTGTTCACGGAGACTTGACCACCAGCAATGTGTTGGTGCGAAAGAATGGGAAGAAGGATGAATTGGTCCTTATCGATTTTGGCCTCTCCAATCATTCCAAGAAACTCGAGGATGTGGCGGTGGATTTGGTGAACCTCAAAAAAACATTCACCGCCACGCATGCCGATTACGAAGAGGGATGGAAAATTATCCAGAACGCTTACCGCGCCCACGGCGGAAAAGCCTCCGCACTATCCCAAATGGAGAAGGTCGAAGCACGGATACGCTACGCGTAGGTCCTTGTCTTCTGGAAACTAACGAACGGACCTGCAGGGGTATTGTGGCCATTGCCTTGTTGTAATCATTCGCAAATGGTTTGAATTTTGGGCCCAATATATCGGACAGGCGCTTATTCTGCTCTCGGGCATTCGCCATGGACGGATCGGCATTAATCCGGTACATCGCCCACTGCACCTTTTTCTTCAGCAGGGGATCTAGAATTCGATTTGCACGAAGGGCGCGCGTGATGGCATGTGCATCCATCTCCATGGCTAATTCTCGTGCCATGAACGTGACTTCTTTCTCGAGGGCCATGGCCTTCTCTAGTTCTCCCTCTCGAATCAACCGTCGGGCAATCGACAGAGTGTCCTCAATCATGAATGCCTGCTCATAGAATGCCCGGCGGATTTGGGTTTCCGTCAGGGGTTTACGTGCCCGGCTGGGCATGGTGGCCCACCCCTTGGCTCGTTTCCACAACCTGCGGGTCTTCCGGACTACTATGTTGGAGTCCTTGGCCGGGGTCTCTTTCGAGGGCATATGGAGGGTATGGCGGGGCCCCCTATAAGGGTGCCTATATAAACCTTTTTCAGAGGTTTTCCATTATCTTGGTTCTAAACCCAAGCTCTTCTCGCTCCTAAACAGACGGGAATGGTACCGGTGCCCGAAAAGGGTCCGGCTCAAGGAGAAATCCAGTATGGCTAAAGCAAAGACTGAAGGAAAGACCGAACAGTGGGTCGACTACAAGCCCTCGGAAATCGAAGACTTGATCGTCACCTTATCCAACCAAGGAATGAGCCCCCCGCAGATCGGGATGGCGCTCCGCGACCAATACGGGGTCGTGAACGTGAAAGCACTGACGCAGAAGCGCGTGAACACGATTCTCACCGAGAAGGGACTCGCGCAAGACATCCCCAATGATTTGCTCAACCTGATTGAGCGAAGCGTTGCGCTGAAGAAGCACATGGACATCAACAAGAAAGATTATTCAGCCCTCCGCGGATACCGAATCACGGTTTCAAAGATCCGCCGATTGGCCCACTACTATGTGAAAGAAGGAAAACTGCCGGCCACGTGGAAATTTACCGCCGAAACTGCCGCGCTGTTGGTGAAGTAAGGAGTTGACGAACTATGGCCCAAATGATTGACGAAGAAAGCAACAAGAAAGAAGCCAAGGGCGCAGCGGTGCCCAAGGCCCGAAAACGAAAGGGTGTCGACAAGTGGAAGACCAAGAAATGGTTTACCGTCTTGGCTCCCGCCATGTTCAACAACGTCTCCCTGGGACAAACCCCCGCGGAAGACCCTGAGAACGTGATGAATCGAACGATTGCCGTGTCGGCCCGCGAACTCACGGGGAACATCAAGAAGAGCCAGTTGATGCTTCAGTTCCGCGTGAACAATGTTCAAGGATTGAATGCCTACACGCAGTTGGCCTCGATTATGGTCCAGCCCTCCTCGGTGCGCCGATTGGTGCGACGCCGAACCAGTAAGGTTGAATCGGTCGACGACGTCACGTGTAAGGATGGAGTCCGCGCCCGCGTCAAGAGTGTGGCGTTGGTGGCGAATCAGATTTCCGCCCCCAAACGAGCCCAAGTCCGCGTGATGCTCCGAGAAGGAGTTCAAGCGGTGGCCGGCCAGCACGACTATGAGGCCTTGCTTCAGCAGTTCGTGACGGGAGAGCCTATCAGCGGTGTCGTGGACAAGGCCCGAAAGATCGCCCCGATGAAGCGCGTGGACGTATTGAAGGTCACGCGCCTCTCGGCGTAAGAGGACGAAAAGGGTCTCCTCTATGGATACCACCGGCTGGATCATCGTGGGAGTCACACTCGCACTGGTCCTCCTCCTCATTACTGCGAAGAAACTCCTCAAGCCCACGGCGATTGTCACGGGACTCTTTGCCTCGCTGTATGTTGCGTATTTGGGGGGCGTGGGATCGTTCTTTGCCCTCATCTTATTTTTTCTCGTCGGAGAAGCCGTGACGCGACTCATTCGAGATAAGCACGCACGCAAACCGCATGGACAGCGTTCCACGGTAAACATTGTGGGAAATATTGGTCCCTCGATGATTGCCCTCACGCTCAATCCGGTGGCATTCAACGTGATGTTCTTCGCCTCGCTGGCTGCGGCATTCGCGGATACTTTGTCAAGTGAGATTGGGGTATTGTCCAAAGATAAGCCCCTCATGATCACCACCCTCAAACCTGCGATGGCTGGAGAGGATGGTGCCGTTTCCGTGTTGGGTTTCATGGGGGCCGCGCTGGGAGGATTGGTATTTGGACTGCTCACTCTCGCGTTGACGCAGAGTTTCTATTGGGCCGCCCTCATCTTTATCGCCGGATTGTTTGGCTCCGTGGTTGATAGTGTATTAGGGGCCACCCTTCAGAAGGAAGGGTACTTGGACAACAACACGAATAACTTCGTATCGGCGTTGTTCGTAGGATTGTTCTTCGCGTTCTTCTTCTAAACGAAAAAAAATTTACTTCGCTTGAATCGAAGGGTCATTCGTGCTTTTGGATTCGATGCTACTCACGAATCCTTTTCCGAACTGCACGCCGGAAGAGAATAGCAAGTCACTCAAGGAAAACTCTTCCTCGATGAACGTGTTGAGCGTGGGCTTTCCTTCAAATCCAGCCAATTCGCTGACTTTCAACAATGCTTCCTGTCGCGTTCCCACTTGATCCACGAGACCAATGTCTAGTGCTTGTCGCCCCGAGACAATGCGCCCATCCAACACCCCGTCAAACTTGGATTGGTTCAATCGATCCCCTCGGAAGGTGCGGAGGTCATTTACGAATGCAACAAATGCCTCATCCACTAATCCTTGGAAGATGGCTTTCTCCTCGTCTGTGAGCGTGTTGTACGGGGAACCCACATCTTTGAGTTCGCCGGTCTTGATGCTGTCCATCTGCACGCCAAGCTTTTCCATGAGTCCGGTAAAATTAGGCAAAATAGAGATGACCCCAATGCTTCCCGTGATGGAATCCCCATCCGAGATAATGTAATCCGAGGATGCGGCAATGTAGTAGGCTCCACTCGCCCCTAACTCTCCAATCCACGAAACAACCGGCTTGTCGATCTCGCGTATCTTGGCGACAATCTGCTTGCTCGCTACCACACTTCCGCCGGGGGAATCAATATCCAAGAAAATAGCATCAATGGCGGGGTCCTTATTGGCACGATCCAACGCGTCTACTACTATCCCATCATTCACGGTGCCACTGCCCCCGTTGGAGACAATTTCTCCCTGAATGGGAATCCATGCCACGTTGGCACCGGAGGAAAACAAGGAGGTGGCTCCCGAGGGAGAGTCGGTGATCCCGGAGAGTAAGAATCCGATAACGTATAATGCTAACAGGAATGCAGCCGCCAGCACCAACCAGTCTCGCATGGTTCGTCCGCGGGGCTTCCGAGGGCCAGCCTCAGGGGCGGGTTCTTCCTCCCAGGGAGTGATGCGCGGGTCTCGTTCTTTTTCATTGAATGTATGCGCATTGGCGCGTCCCGGGGTCATAGTGCTCGCTAATTCAAGGGCACCCATTTCCTTTTAATGAGAGGCACCGCAGTTTGAATTCATGCAAGAGCTGTGGATCCCGCTCCTATTGACGGCTGTTCCATTGTACGTGGCCAACGCCTCTGCGGTCGTGTTTGGAGGAAAGACTCCGGTAGATTTCAATCGAGTCTGGCCGGACGGAAAACCCATCCTGGGGAAAGGAAAGACCTGGAAAGGATTTGGAATGGGTGTGTTAATCGGCACATTCGTGGGGGGAATCATCCTACATTTCTATCCCGCACAGGCACTCGAGACATCGTCTCATTATTTGCTCTACGCGTTCCTCCTTTCCGCGGGTGCCTTGATTGGAGATATGGTGGGGAGCTTCATCAAGCGACGAATGGGGTTGCACCGCGGGCAGGCGGCGCACTTCCTGGACCAACTGGACTTCGTGATTGGAGGGCTGTTATTGAGCCTGTTTGTGAATCCTCCCTATTGGACGGTTTTTCTTCTCCTCATCATGATTACCCCCTTCATGCACATGGCCTTCAACCGCCTAGCATACCTTTTAGGACTCAAGAGCGTTCCGTGGTGAATGAAATCATCCAGTGAGAGTGTGGTTGGGTCCTTTTTCTCACGTGAAGAGATACGCACGTTCCTCTTTCGCTTTTTCCTCGTGTTTATCGGGGTAGAATTTCTCTTGTACGTGTTCCCTCCCATTCCCTACCAAGAATGGTTGGCATCTTCAGTGGCCGGGTGGTTCGCAATTCCTGTTCACGAAATCTGGGTGGGCGTCGCGCATGGGAATTTTGAGATCACTCCTTCGTGTACGGGATTTACTTCTGCGGCACTTTTCCTAGGACTCTTACTCGGATTCCCCTCTCTCCCTAAGCGAAAAGAAAGATGGGCGTTGTTGGGTGTACTGTTGATTCTCGTACTCAACTATCTCCGATTGCTCGCGGTTATTTGGACGGGGGAGAATGTTTCCTTGTTCGCGGCGGAAACAATTCACGTTCTTTCATGGTTCATCTTGAGTGGGATTGCATTGGGACTGTGGTTCCGTATTCTTCAGCATGAAACGAATGAAAAGAATTGGAGAAAAATAGGAAAAGCGCTCCTGCGCGCCTCCAACTAATTAGTTCGCCGCGTGAGCGGGGTGTTCTTCCGTCTGGTTGGGCTTCAGAATGCTCTTGATGATTTCCTGGAACGCAGGTCGGGAGATCAAGACACCCAACAAGACACCGGCGATGGTGGTCAAGGCAAACCCGGCGAGCTTTCCGATACCGGATCCCAAAATAACCATGGGGAGCATCACCGCAATTGCCACCGACGCCGAGGCGGCCACGATGAAGAAGGCGCGCTTGGCTCGAGCGGCCCATCCTTTCTCATCTTTATCGGCTTCTTCCTTCTCTCCCTGGAGGATTTCATCGGTCATGATGACCTCAGAGTCGACTCCGGTTCCCACGGCCGCCAGAATTCCAGCCATCGAGGCCAAATCTAGATTCCACTTCACCATGGCGGCGAATCCCAGGATCATGATGACCTCAGAAATACCCATGATGCTCAGGGGACCGAACAGTTTCCAGCGGCGATAGCGCAGGAAGATGATGATCTCCACCACAATGAATGAGAGGATTCCCATCAGCCACACGGAGGAGAGGAACTGTTCTCCCAAGTCGGCGGAAACCGTTTGCTGGTTGATGGAGACGATGGGGATGGGCAATGCGCCGCTCTTCAACAGCACGCGCAAATCATCCAATCGCTGCTTGGCCTCGGCGGCATTGGGGGCGCTTCCCGTGATGACCAGCAAGGGGTGGGTGGGTGCATCCTGGATGTCCTCGATGAAGGGATCGTTTCCCGTGATTCCGGGGGACAATGAAATCACGTCTCGAAGGCCGGAAACATTGACAATCCACACCTGCGTGGGGGATTCTTCAATCTTCACAATGGGCAAGGTAGAAAGTCC
Organism: uncultured archaeon; assembly: GCA_964427715.1. Lineage (GTDB taxonomy): Archaea > Iainarchaeota > Iainarchaeia > Iainarchaeales > VGJJ01 > VGJJ01. The sequence continues at coordinate 164,287 of CAYRUV010000002.1, forward strand.
TTCAATCTGAGTGAGGGTGGCCTCGTCGATGGAGGCGGGGACTAAAATGCTCTTGACGCTTGCGGGAGGGGCTTGGAGCAAGGCCAATCCTGCCTCGGGGATTCCATTCTCATCCGTTTCAATGAGGTGGAGGTTGGCGTTTTCGAGGATATCCGAAATGGTCACGTCGTTCGGGTACTGCAAATCGGCCGTGGTGTGGAGTTTTCCGGCATCACTTGAACGAACGAGCGAAGGATACACCACCAATGCGCTGGTAGGTCGGTCGATGAAGAAATACGTGGCCTCACAGTTGAATTGAGGGGATCCGGCGGAGAATCCTATCTGCTCGCACTGGTGGAAAATAGCCTTGGAGAAATCCTGGGCGGCCTTGTCATTCAACAAGAAGGGCAACGTCCACGTGTAGGCATCCCCCACTCCCGTGGGGTGGGCCCCGTATCCCTGGGCGGCATTTTCGATGACTTGGACGATTTGTCCCCCATCAAAGACCAATTGTCCGTTTAAGAAAGACTCAAAGCGTCCTTGCTTGAGGAGCAAGGATTGGAGATTTTGTACTTCTTCAGAGTCCGTCTCCGCGACTTGGGCAATGACGATCTGGTTTCCCGTGTTGGATACCGTGACATCCTTGATCCCATTCGGGTTGAGCCGCTTCTCTACAATAAACTTGATCTCACTCATCTGCGCATTCGTGGCAGGCTCGGCGAGTTGGAGTTGGAATAATGTTCCCCCGGAAAATTCGCTTCCCAGGGTGAGGTTGTGCCCAATCTTGAGTCCATCATCAAACTGCACATTCACGATGAGCGCGAGACTTCCCAGCAGGAAGAAGGCCCACAGCAAGACTTTCCAGTTTTTCCACAAGGGTTGATGTTTGGTTGTCATGCGCTGGCCTCCAATTTACCGTGTTTCTTTTCCCAGTACCACAACAAAATCGGTGCATTCGTGAACCAGGTGGCAATGATGTCTCCGAACAATCCGAATAGGATGGTGGCGGCAATCTCGTAGATCACGTTAATCTGGCTATACCACGAAACGGCCAACATGACTAATGTAGCCCCCACGAGGGTGGCTGTAACGGTAAGTCCTGTCAAGAGGGTGTCGTTGCTTCGTTCAAGGATGGTCTTATCCTTGCGCTTGAGCATTCTCGTGGTGAGCAAAATGTCCGTGTCGATGGAATACCCCACCATCATGAGCAATGCTGCTACTGTAGAGAGGGTGATGGAGAATCCAAACAATGTAAGCAAGGCCACCGCGGTGAGCATGTCGAACAACGCCGCTTCCACCACTGCTAATGAGGGGATGACTTCGCGGAAGAAGATGAAAATGACAATAATGAGCAACACCATCGAGACCAGCGCCACATAGATGGTGTTCGAGAGGAAGCTGGCTCCAAACGAAGGGGTGACTTGTTCCACCGTGAAGGGAGTGTCCGCGGGGAGATCAAACTCTTCAATCAAGGATTGCTGCACCGTGTTGGCGATGCCGGAGCTTTTTTCATTCACAGCCAGAGATGCTTGCTGGAGTAGCCCTTCCACCGTTTGATCCGCAGTAGGATTCACATTCAGCTTGGCGAGCGTGCTCAAGAATAATGATTTGGCCGCGGCGTCATCCTTCTTGGATTTCGCCTCAATTCCCTGTTCAAGGAGTGCACGTGCATCCGATACGTCTTTGGGTTCCGCGTACTCGATGCGCGTGTTCTTTCCTAAGGGTCCGTCCACCTGCGTGACTTTGACTTCAGGCAATCCTAATTGGTTGGTGAGCAAATCTTGAACGGGTTGTGCTTGGAGCATGTCCGAGCTGGCAATGATGCGCGTGCCCCCGACGAAGTCCAATCCCAGGGTGACTCCGGGGAAAACGAACACGATGAATAGGAAAATCACGGCCAAGACGGCGGGCAAAATGAGAAGGGGCTTGTAGTTCGGGGTGTATAATTTGAATGCCATGGGAAAACCCTAAGGGAGAATCGCCCAAAAGGCTTAATAATCGCCCGTCCAACCCATCCAAACGACTGGAAGGGCATTATAAACGCTCTTTATCCCACCCTTTCTATGCAGTTCTATTCCATCGAAGAACCGGATGCGCTCATCGAGCACGCCTTCAACCACGCCCGAAAAATGGCCCCCATGACACGCACACGAGCGAGTACGATTCAGCACCGAAAGGAGAAAGTGGTTCGAAAAATGGAGCTTTTCCAGCAATACTTGGACAAGCAGCTCAACTATTTGGAAATATCCATTCCCAAAGTGGCTAATTTACATCCCTTCTACCAGGAATTGTTGCCGGAAACCATTGAAGTGGGGAAAGTCAAGATGGCCGCCTCCCAAATTGTGAGCGTGCGACGATTACTCAAAAAGCAATTCATCTTCGGAAAGCGCGCCATCTACCAGCACTCCACGGATGCCGTGGAACACATGAAGAAGGAAAGCGCGCGTTACTTCGGACGATGTGCCAGTATTGTAAAGAGTCTTAAGACGAACATCCAGGTACTCAAAGAGGCAAATCAAAAATTGAAAGAAGTCCCGGATGTGCGCGTGGATATTCCCACGCTTGTGCTTGCGGGATTTCCTAACACGGGAAAAACAACCTTACTCAAACGATTAACCGGGAGCAAAGCTCAGATTGCCTCGTATCCCTTCACCACGAAATCATTGAACTTGGGTTACTTCAAGATGAAGTATCGTGAGATTCAGGTCATGGACACTCCTGGATTGTTGGATCGAATGGACAAAGAATGGAATCCCATCGAAAAGAAAGCTCGTACCGCCTTGAAGTATTTGGCCACCTGCGTATTGTTTGTCGTAGATCCCACCCCTGCGGCGGGTTATACGCTGGAGCAGCAGCACCAGTTGTTTGAGAACATCAAGTCCCAATTCCCCGTGCGATTCTTGGTCGTATTGAACAAGACCGATTTGGCCACCCCCGAGATGCTCGAGAAGGCCAATGAGGTATTCGGGATGGATGCCGTCCGCGACGGAGAAGGGGTCGACTCTAACATGCGCGACCACGTCTGGCGCGCCCTCGGCTTAGGGCGATAGCCCAACCCAACCTTTAAGAGTAGGGAATCCGTTGGACTATTCAGTGACCTTTGATTGGTTACTATGCCTTGACATCGGCGATAACTCCTTAAATTAAGTCTGGAAGAGGGTAGTTGATTATGCCCAAAAAGAAAGTGGATTGGACCAAAGTGAAAACGGACATTGAGGCCATAGCGGAGCTCATGGGAAACGTCTTGGAAGATACGGCGGTTCCCCGAAACATTCGCGCGGCCGTGGACGAAGCGAGAAAAGTAATTCTCGCGGCGACCGACGATGTTCCTATTTCAAGAGCCATCTACTTGCTGGACGACGTGAGCAACGACATTAACTTGCCCTCGCATTCCAGAACCGATTTATGGACGATTATCTCTGAGCTCGAGTCATTGAAAGAAAAACTCGGGTAAGAGAACGTGAACGAAACAACACTCTCCACATCTTCGGAAAAGCCGGCCACTCCGCTTGTGCACACATCCGAACGCACGAATGCGGTGTTGGAGTATGCGCAGCAAAAAGGATTGATGCTTCACCCGCAAGCATTGGAACTTCTCGCGACCAAACACAACTTTTCAACCATTCTCGATTCTCTCGCGCTCGAAAACACGTTCATGATTACCCACGCGCACGTGGAGAGAAAAAGCACGCCCAACGAGGGTCTTTCTACTACTCCCGAGAGTGTTCCATCCAAACCCAAGCCTCTCGCGGCGGAATATTCTCCCAACTACAAGATTCTTTCTCACCTCAACTACAATGGGCAGTCCGATTCCAAAGGAAAAGCGAACGACTTCCTCTTACTCTTCCAGGATAAGTACAATTTCCTCTTCAATGAGCTCAAAAATAGGGGATACCAGCCCAAATCCCTCGCGAAGCTAGACCGGCAAGGACGAGACACGGAGTTTGATCTCGTCGTAATGATATCTGAGAAGAAGAACACGAAGAATGGGCACGTGTTGCTAGCCATCGAAGACCTGGAAGGGGACGCCAAGGCTCTCATCCCGGCGTCCGATGTGGAATTGATTGAGAAAGCCAAGCGCCTCACGGATGATGATGTCATTGGGATGAAAGTCAAGATGGCCCGGCAAGGAGAATTGCTAATCGTGAAAGAATTCTCGTGGCCAGACTTGCCTCACCGTAAACCCAAGATGAGTGACGTGGATTTGGGATTAGTTGTTACCAGTGATATTCACATCGGAAGCAAACTATTCTTGCGCCCGTGGTGGGAGAAGTTCATCCAGTGGATGAAAGGAGAAGTTGGGAGTGATTCTGAAAAGGCACGCGTGGGGAAATTGAAGTATTTGGTCATCGCCGGGGATTGTGTGGATGGGATTGGAGTGTATCCCAATCACATCAACGAATTAGAAGTCAAGGACATCTACGAGCAGTACAAGCAATTTCAGTCCTACCTCCAGCAATTACCCGAGCACTTGGAAATATTCATCACGCCTGGAAACCACGACCCGTGTCGGTGGCACGATCCTCAGCCTCCCGTGATGAAGGATTTCGTTCCCGAGCTGTACGCGCAAAAGAACATCCACTTTCTCCCCTCCCCTTCATGGGTGGAAATAGAGAATCAGAAGACGCTTATCTATCATGGCAGCGGGCTCATCGGGGGAATGTTTGCCATGAATATTCCACCTACAAAACCGGAGGAAGTCATCAAAGAATTGCTGATTAAGCGGGATTTGATGAGTGTGTATGGGACGAAACACCCGTATGCGCCGGAACCCAAAGCGTACATGCTGGTGAAAGAACACCCTGACGTGTACATTGGGGGAGATAATCACTACAACGCCTACGCACAATACCGCGGAACCACCATCATCAACAATGGATGCTGGCAAACCACATCCGCATATGCGGCCTCGAAGGGATTCATCGCGACTCCTGGACGCGTTCCCCAATTCCTATTCAAAACAGCCACAATTCGAGAGAGCCGATTCGATAAGGCCGAATCCAATTCCACCACTCCTGAGGGGTTGACTCCATGACAATTCACATGCTGCCGGGGATCAATGCGGACGCGCAGACCAAAGCCTACTTTGACGAATTAGTTGTGCGTGTGAATACGCAATTCGAGCTCGCCCAAAAAGCCAGGCATACGGGGTTTGACATCCATAATGAAGTCGAGTGTATTCCGGTGACGGACTTAGCGGATCGTACGGAGAAACTTGCCGGTCCTAAGGGAGTGGCGGAGCGCTTTCGTATCATCCTGGCCGAGCAAAAAGGGGACCGAATGAAGGCCATCTTCGTCATATTCAAGGAAATCGTCCTGGAAGAAGGAAATTGGTATCACAATCCCGACATGGAGAAGCGCATTGAGCAAGGAATCAAGACGTGCCTCGTCATCATGACGGAAGGAGTGGTGGTGGCCCCGCTGGATGGGCTGCCCCATGTTAAACTGGGAAGCAATTCTGACGGTACCAAGTTCGTGGACATCTACTTCGCCGGACCCATTCGTGCCGCGGGGGCGAGTGCAGCAGTATTGCCACTCATTCTGGGTGATTATGCGCAAAAACTCCTCGAATTAGGCGTGTATCAACCCACGCATGAAGAAATTGAACGCTACGCAGAAGAAGTGGACATTTATCAAACCGATGTGGTGTCGCGACAAATCAAAATGACGCTCGATGAGCTGCGCATCATCGCCAAAGGATGCCCAGTGTGCATCAATGGAATTCCCACCGAAGATTTAGAGGTCACCGCGTGGAGAAACCTCCCACGCATACCTTCCAATCGCATTCGTGGGGGAATGGGACTTGTCATTACGGAAGGACTGGGATTGAAAGCCCTGAAAGTGATGTCGTGGACGAAGCAGTTGGGACTCGATTGGTCATTTTTGGAGAAGATCATCAAGGTGGAAAAGAAAGCCGACCAAGTGGTTGAACTCAAACCTAACTGGAAATACTTAGAAGGAGTGGCGGCAGGGCGACCACTCATCGCATACCCTTCGGAGTGGGGCGGGTTTCGCCTCCGGTACGGAAGAAGTCGAAACACCGGGTGTGCAGGAAAAGGAGTCAACCCCGCATTCATGTATTTGATGGACGAATTCATCGCCGTGGGAACGCACGTGCGTATCGAACGACCCGGAAAAGCCGCACAATTATTTCCCGTCGAGACGATTGACGGCCCCACGGTGTTGCTGAAGGATGGAAGCGTGCGATTGATCAACACCATTGAAGATGCGCAATTGGTGCGTCCATTAGTGGACAAAATATTGTTCGTCGGAGACATGCTCGTGACAGTTGGAGACTACCGAAAGGCCGCGCACCCACTCACACCATCTCCCTTTGTTCCTGAATGGTGGGTGCAATTAGTGGCGAAGGAAATTGAGGATGGGAAAACGACGAAAGTGAATGTATCCACCTACTTGGATTCCCCTTACCAGCCCATTTCGTTCGCCGATGCGCTTCAAATCTCGGACGATTTGGGCGTTCCCCTGCACCCCGCGCACACGTGGTACTACAAGGGGTGGAATCTCGAAGAGACGAAAACGATTATTGACGAGGTCAAGCTCTCCAACGACGCGGGAATGGGACTGGGTCTCATTCGCTTCCCCATCGAAGGGGGGCTCAAGAAGAAATTAGAGAAAGCAGGCGTGCCTCATCGCATAGATACTAAGCACATCTATCTCGACGAAAACGTGTCCGAGGCATTCCGCCTCTTCACTCGTCATTCGGTGGAGCCCATTCTTCCGGAAGATACTCCCCTATCCCTTCTTTCCCGTGCCGCCGGCATTACCATTCGAGATAAGGCCGGAACGTTTGGCGGTGGACGAATGGGGCGACCAGAAGCGGCCGTTCCTCGAACAATGAAGGGAAACCCGCACGTGTTATTCCCGATTGCTCTTGCAGGGGGAGCGACCCGAAGCATCAACCGTGCCGCAGGATTGGTTACCATTAAAGGAAAGTCTCACCGCGAGACGAATGGAAAAACAACCGTGGAAGTGGGTTTGTTTGAATGCCCCAAGTGTCGCAGCGTGGGGGCGCGACGATTCTGTATCACGTGTCAAGCCGTAAGCGTGCCGGTGTTGATTTGTACGAACAAAGAATGCCTCGCGTTGAATCACCAGGCCAAGTGTACGCGCTGTGGAAGCGTGGCGAAGCAGGGAGAATCCTACACAATCAACTTGCGCAATGAGATTGAATGGGCGGCCAAGAACCTCGCCGAAAAAATACCCGAACCGGTGAAGGGGGTCAAGGGGTTAATTTCAGATGAAAAGAAACCCGAGCCCTTAGAGAAAGGAATCCTGCGCGCCAAGCATGATTTACACGTCTTTCGTGATGGAACGGGCCGATTCGAGCTGTTGAATGCGCCCATTACGCACTTTTATCCCAAGGAAATAGGAATGACCGTGGAGCGAGCGAAGGAATTAGGATATTTGAAGGACGCGAAAGGAAATCCCCTGGAACGAGACGATCAATTGGTGGAGATGTTCGTGCAGGACATCATAGTTAACGAAGGTTGTGGGGATTGGCTCCTGCGCTCGGCAAAGTTTGTGGATGATTTACTGGTGAAGTTCTACAAGCTGACTCCGTACTATAACGCCAAGACCTCCAAGGACATGATTGGACACTTAGTTATTGGACTAGCTCCCCACACGAGTGCGGGAATTGTGGGTCGAGTGATTGGATACACGAAAACTCGCTTAGGGTGGGGCCACCCGTATTTTGTGATGTGTAAGCGACGAAACATCGATGGGGATCAAGATTCAGTCATGCTTCTGATGGATGCCCTCCTGTCCTTCTCCCACTCGTACTTATCTCACTCCCGCGGAGGACGAATGGATGCCCCGCTCGTGTTTACGGTAGCATTGAACCCTCAAGAAATTGATGATGAGGTGCATGAGATGGAAACGTGCTCCTTGTACGCTCCTTCGTTCTATGAAAAGACGCAGACGTTTTCCGAACCCAAAGTCGAAGAGGTTCCGGTGGTGAAAAAGAAGCTGGGAAAGGACACGCAATATATCAATCTCAATTTCTCCCACACCACGAGTGTATTTGATCGAGGTCCCACGCAGAGTAGTTACACTAAACTCGAGTCCATGGAGGACAAGCTCAACGCCCAGGCGAAACTTCAATCAAAATTGGTCCCCTTGCAGTTCCAAGACTCCCTTGAACGTGTAATTGTCTCTCATTTGTTCCCGGACATCATCGGAAACACGCGCGCGTTCTCACGACAAACGTTCCGCTGCACCAAATGCAATGCGAAATACCGCCGCTTGCCCCTCACAGGGCATTGTGCGAAGTGTAAAGAAGGAAATGTCATCCTAACTATCGCGCAGGGATCGGTTCGAAAATACTTGAACATCGCCAAGAACATGATTCATCACTATGACTTGTCCAATTACCTCAAACAGCGCATTCAGTTGGCGGAAACTGAGATTGATGCCGTATTTCCACCCGAGAAGCAGACGCAGAAGAGTTTGTTTGAGTTTGCGTGATTATGTGCTTTTTTGAACTAGAACAAATCCAATTATTGTCCAAACAATACCAATAGAAAAAAGACTCGTAATTTGCCCCGTATTTTCATTTCCAAGGGCTAGTGCCACAAGTGCAACCATCATTAATGCAAGTCCATAGACTACTGAAAGCTTTCCTGCCTGTTTTGTTTTCAGTTTAAACATTTTTCTTCACCAAATTATTGTCATTAACAAGACCAAAGAGGCCTTTAATTATCATATACAATGCAAGCAACCCCAAATACTGGTAGAGACTCTCTAAATTTTCAGCGAATAAAAAGAATATTGGAGGGTGCATAATGTATGCAAGCAGTAGTGCCCCGTACCAAATTAGTCCAATATTCGTGAACGCCGGTGCGAGAAGTTTGTTGATAATATACGCTCCTGCAACCTGCTCATTGTGGAACTCAATTTTACGCCACTCCTTCCATAGTCTGGCTATCATTTGAAGTATGCATAATACAAAATAGATAATCAAATGAGAATCTGACATTTAATCACGGCCTTTTTTTTGCACTTTCCGCTAAAACGTATCCAAGGAATGCGCCTAGAACTATTGCTCCTCCGGTTGTGCCAAGAGCAGCGCCGAGGATGCCTCCGGCGATAAGTCCACGTGCAGTCGTTTCGTCTAATGTCATACTAACTTGTACTCTCCAAATCTTATAAATCTAGGTAAAATTTTAGGGCAGCTTAACAAAACCTAAAAAAAGCAAGAAAGCCGCGATGAGAACAAGGATGGCAATCATCAACCATCGATTAGGGTGTTCCTTGCTGGGCTGGAGCAATAATATGAAGTCCCGGACGAAATTTCCAATGTACTCACTCCATCCCCCCGGGGTTTGAAGGTCGGAGACGGTTTCTCGGAGGAGTTCGGTCTTGGACTTACCCTGGTAAGGGATCCCGGACTCTTCGTTCTCAAACTCTCCCGTGACCGCGTTGACTCGCGTCTTGAGCTTATTGTCTTCGTCAAATTCAATCCGGTATTCCCAGAAAGGAATGTACACTAAACGCATTCCGGAGATGTGCACATTCGCACGCGCTACTTTTTCGTGGGCGGCAATCTTGATCTGGGCTGAACCTTTGGCTTCGTCTAAGGTGAGGCGGGGCTCCTTGACGTTGACATTCTTCACATCCTTAGGATCGGTGAACTCGTGCTGGATTAATTCGGGCGGGCAAAGCTCGGCCATGACGTCATCGAGCTTGTTGGTGACGGCATTTACGCTCGAAATTCCTTGTTGGGCCTCATCCACATTGCGGATTTTGGTCCCTTCCTCTTCGACTTCCGAATACGAGTCGTATTGGAATACATAATAGGGAACTAGTTCCAATGCAGGCTTGGGAACCTCAATCTCTCCCCAATTATTGGCATCCAATTCGTCCTGAATCAATGCATTCGCTTCATCCAGGGGGAATTTCACAGGAAGAGAGGGTAACGTGCGCTTGTGCATAGAGGAATTTCAACCCTAGGGAATTGAAAAAGGAGACGGATAGGAGAAAAAACGTTCAAAAAAGGAAAAAAGAGAAATTTAGGGAAAGTCCCAAGGAAATTATTCCTTGGGGGTCTTTCGCTTCATGATCTTAACTCGGGCGGGAGTGATCAAGATTCGTCCGGCGGCGATACCGGCGATGTCTCCGTCCAATCGGGAGACCAAGTCTTTGATCGAAACCACGGCGTCGCGAACCCCTCGAGGGTTTCGCTTCTGGGCCTCTTCAATGTTCAATAAGACCAAATTTCCTTCCTTCAATTCGTGCTCGACCGCGTTCAAATCCTCGGATCCGCGCAGGGTCATGGGCTTGACGTAGGCGTCGGCATCTTCGTATTGGGCCTCTTCCTCGACATCCATGTTATTGAGGAAATCCTCAACATCCACTTGTTCTGTCTGGCTCGTGAAAACCTTATCTAAAAACCCCATTCAAAATCCCCCTCACAATTGTTTTTGGCCAAAAAAGGCTGTTTTGTCCCTATAGGGCTTTCCACCTTATTAAAGGTGTACGTGAATGAACGAGATTAGTTTCGCTATTCGAACCCGGAAACTTAAAATGTGGAGGGCATACTAAGAGTAGTGGAAGTGAGGGTCAGGGTTATGTCTTTACAGCATTCATTCGAGTCCGAGTTCTCCAAGGCCACCGTCTTCAAGGACCGAAACAAAATAATGCCTCATTATACGCCCAACAACCTTCCCTTTCGTAAAGGACAACAGGATGCCATCATTTCCGTGGTAGGAAAGACCACGCGAGGGTTGCGACCGGATAACTTGTTCATCTACGGACGTCCAGGTACGGGAAAAACCTCCACGACACGGCATGTCATGGATGAACTGTGCCAGTTTGCCGCCCAAAAATCACTCAAAATTAGGTACGTCTACATCAACTGCCGGACGCACAACAAAAAATACAAGGTTTTGTTGAAGGGATTGAAGGAAATCTTCCCGGAATCCCCCGACAAAGCCTTCCAAGGGTATTCCGCGGCGTACTTGTACGAAAAATTGGTTGGATTCGTCCGCGACACGGAAACCCACTTAATTTTGGTCTTAGATGAGCTGGATAAGGTCCGCGACTTAGACGAACTCATCTATTCCCTCACTCGAAGCAACGATGAACTTCCCAAAGGAGGCATCTCGGTGATTGGAATCTCCAATAATCTCTCTTTCAAGGACGCATTGGACCCTCGAACCAAGTCTTCTCTTTGCCAGCATGAGATGATCTTTCCTCCGTATGATGCGGAGCAGCTTCTGAAGATCCTCACGGAGCGCGTCGAGGAAGCCTTCTTTCCCAACGTCGTGGAATATTCGGCGATTTCCCGCTCGGCCCAACTGGCGGCCCAGGAAAGCGGGGATGCACGAACGGCCCTCAAGCTCATGCTCAAAGCCGGGGAGCTCGCGGACCGAGAAGGAACCAGCTTGGTGAAAGAAGACCACGTGAACAGGGGGAAGAGTGACGTCGAAAAGGACATGATGATTGAACACATCTCCTCGCGACCTGAGCAGGAGAAAATTCTCCTTTACACCATCGCATCCATGGAACTCAAAGGAAGCACGGCGCGCAACCTGTATGGAGAAACCACCGGGCGATTGATGTCGGGGGATATTTACGAGGAATACCAGAAGGTTCATTCTAAGGTCAAACTCAAGGATGAAGACAAACCCGTGACGGATCGACAAGTGAGAGAATACATGAACTCAGAAGAAATGGACGGACTCATCTCCATTGTTCCCTCCGGGCCTGGCGTAAAAGGACAAACCCGCTTCATCAAGCTCAAAGTCGACCCGCAGCTCGTGAAAGAAGTATTAGAGAAAGAATTCTTCGGGTGATAAGATAGAAAGGCCAGTTGCCTGGCCTCTCTTTGCATAAGCGGAGGAGACCGCTTAGAGGACAACTTTTCCGACTTCTATTGCAACCGCAATCAAGAAAATGACTACGACTCCATATTTTAGAAGCTCGGCGGCGTCGCCTTGACCTTTGTTTTCATTCATGTTTTTTCTATTTCCTGCCCTAATTTATTGGGCAGGGAGAAGACGGAAAACTCCCTTTTAAAATAATGAGAACAAGAATCGAACAGTGTACTCAGTCAAACAGCGTCTTCTGTTCTTTCAATTGCGTCTCAATCTTCTTCTTGGTTCCCTTTTCATGGGTTTCTCCAAGGGTTTGCTTGACTTTCATCGCGGTGGCCACTCCGATTACTTTGGAAAGATTTTCCACGCTTGTGTTTTTCACATCCGAGACATTCTTGATGCCTACATTGTACAAGCGGCGGGCACGCACGCGACCAATTCCTTGTAATTCGCACAGCAAGATGAGCTCTTCCTTGATTCCTGCACTCAATCTCTTGCGGAGCTTCGCTAACATTCCCACGTGGGGCTGGGCTCCTACTAATGGAGCGAGCTCGGTCATCCCATACATCAACCAATCCGCGTTGAGGAGTTTCGTGCGAATCACTCCCGGGGCGATATTGAACTTATCCAATAGCTCTTGCTCCTGCATCTCATTGATCCAGGATTCCATGAACTGGGTAGTTTGGAACTTTTCCAGGATTTGTCCATCCGAGAACATCAAATCGGGCGAGTCTAAGGGTAATTCTCCCACGCGGGATTGTAAATTCTCCCATGCTTCCGCTTCATTCTTGCGTGGCACATTCAAGTATGGGCGGAATTCGGTCGTGTCGGTGATGGCAAACAATGCCCCTGTGGGTTTCAAGTCTTTTTTCTTCAATTTTTGAATCATCGCATTGGCGGAAATAGGATCCAAGTACAATTCAGCGACGCGCTGGCCAATTTTGGTGGTCCAAAAGCGGTTTTCTTCTCCATCAATGAATTCCAACTCAGCTAATTCTTTGATGAGTCCTCGCAACATGCGTTTAATCGTGTCTAAATCCTTGAATTGGTGCGCGTAGAGGGTGCGCGAGAAGAAATCATCCATGGAATCCGTGTCAAATACGAAACGAGAGGCGATTAGCGCGAGCAAGTGCATGCGCAACACGGGTTCAATCCCTAATTTGGATCGTACTTCTTCCATCTCCCCCAAAATGTAATTGCGCATCACGTCTTCGGCTTCCATCTCGGTCTTACAAAGAACAATACTCTCTCCGGCTTTGTCGTATTTGGGTCTTCCCGCACGACCGGCCATCTGACGATACTCTCGAACAGGGATGGAGGTCATTCCACCAAAATCATAGCGTTGTAAAGATGTAATGATGACTCGAAAACTGGGAAGATTCACTCCCGCGGCCAATGTAGGAGTTGCCGAGATGACTTTGATGCTTCCGTCGCGGAATCCATTCTCTACCAATTCACGCTGGCGCTGAACTAATCCCGCGTGATGGAACGCGACTCCTTTTCGCACCATGTCGGCGAGCTTTCGACACTGTTCGGTGGGAGATTCAAGTGCGTTTTCTATCCGCTGGGCCGTCTTGTCGAGTGTTTTCTTGTCTTCGGGAGAGAGTTTGGAGAACACCACGGGCGCGGATTGCTTCGCGAGACTCTCGGCGCGTGGTCGGGTGTTGGCGAAGACGAGGGATTGTTTCTTTTTGTCAAGCGTGTCCTTCAACAACGCCTCAATGGGCTCGTCTCCCTCCACATCCTGCTCGTCTTCTCCCTTGAATACTAACGTTTGGTGATAGTGCACCCCCTCTTTGAGTGGAACCGGGCGATAATTGGACTCAACTAGCTCGGCTTTCAGCCACGCTGCTAATTCATCCGAGTTGGGGATGGTCGCGGAGAGGGCCACGATTTGAAGTTTAGGGTTGATTAGGCGCAATTTGGTGATAACCAATTCTAACGTAGCCCCGCGGTCCGAATCCATCTCGTGGACTTCATCCACGATTAACACGCCTAACTGCTGCAGCCATTCCGCGCGGTGGATGAGTAAGGAATTGAGCTTTTCGAACGTAGAAAAGATGAAATCATACTGGGAGAGGTATTTGGAAGACGAATCCAAATCGCCAGTGGACACGGCCATCTTTATTTTTTGAGAATCCCCATACTTTCGCTTCAAATCATTGTAGTGTTCACTTGCGAGGGCGCGCAGGGGACCGGTGTACATGGCTTTCTTCCCGCGGTTGAGGATTGATTCCAATCCCGTTAATTCCGCGATGATAGTCTTACCGGATGCAGTAGGGGAAGCAATGACCAAGTTGTGCGTCTTCCAGGGCGCATCGAGTACCTTCTGCTGCATAGGGTTGAACTTCTCAAACCCATTGGTTTGCCGCACAATCTCGGGGACATCGACCATACTATTCGAATGGAGATTAGGGGGTTTTAACCCGAACCGGGGGAGGTCGCCTCGATGCAGGTCAGATTTCAGATTTCGCCCACTCTTTGACGGCGAAATGCGTGGCCATATTTCGTTTTCCCAGTCGAATCCCATGACGATGGATGATTTTCTTTATCGGCTCGGGCGCGTTTACTTTGAACGCGAGGCGTTGGGCTTCCTTCCAGTGTTTTCCCGCCGATTCTGTGATGCGATAACTTGCATGCTCTAATTGTCGAGCATCCGCTAAGCGCATCTTGCGCTCGACTCGTTTTCGTGCCTTGTCCACTTTTTCCAATTGTTGGACTGTCGCATACTGATATCGGTGGGCAATACCACTTTGAAGACGAGCCGCGACCAGATGATATCCCAATCGGATCCATCGTGAGGCCTGCTTAACCGCCCTCATTTCTCTTCGCTCCAATTCAATAGTTCCTTGAGCATGAATAGTTGGTCCTGACTCTCCTTGACTTGAACACTGGTTTTATCGATGAGGGATTTGGACACTTCCATCTTCAACTTTCGTTTCTCCTTCGCCTGATTGGCCAATCCTTTGTGGTTTTGATACACAGGAGAAGTTTTCACGGTTTCCGAGAGTTGATTTCGATAATAAGGGTTGTCCACGACCGCCTGCATCATGGGCCGGTATTTCTCATCCGTGAGAATGGAGGGGTGAAAATTCATCTGCTTGGAGTCCGCACGATACTCGGCGTTGGTAAGAGACTGCATCATGTGCTTCCAATACAAGGGGTCCGCGATCTTCTTAGCGTGTGCCACGGCCTCATTAGAGGAGGCTTGCAAATGCGTCACTTGCCACTGCCATTTTTTCGCGGCGTGATCCTTGTGTTTCTCTTCCCACTCCTCCACTTGCTGTTTGAGCTTATCACGAGTAGGGTATGCAAGTGCGGGCCACCCTTTCTTTTTGGAATCCACTTCTAACTGCACCACTCCTCGCCGTGAGAAATAGGCCTCGAGGGCTTTCTTGCGGCGAGGATTACTCTCCAAGAAAGGCGCCCCGCTGAAGCGCGTTTGGATTTTCTCCATGGAATCGAAGACTTCAGGCATAGGAACTACCATCCTGAGGGTGCGGGCATTTTTATTCTCTCCTCGTTTCATGCGAGGATGAACGCCCGTGCGCAAGGATCCACTGAACTCGTCCTCCTCATGGGGGGCGCGGTCCTGATTGCATTTATGGTGGTGTATGTCCTCCTCACCAACACCGAGTCGTTCTCCGCCCCGCTGGAAGACCATCTGCTGAACTACGATGAATTGGCCGGGGGAGTATTCTCATCGGAGCCCCCATTGGTTCCCCAACCCCTCGCAGGGAGCGTGTCGCTCCAGAATGGAGAGGTGGGTTTCGTGTTTCTTGAGGAAAGCGGAAAAGTCTACCTGGATCAAATCATCAAAGACCCGGACAACCCTGGGGCATTTCCCCCGTTTCAGATGAAGGGACCCTATGTGTGGTATGTTGTAACACGAAAAACCACCGATGCCACCAGCATAGCCGATCTGCGCAGCGATACGGCGAACTGTTTACCGGTGGAATACGCGCAGTCTACTTCCTCCGGAAAACAAATCATGGAGATCTACTGGAAAGAGTGCCAAGTTGGAACCAATCCATTGAACAAAATCAATGTTACCCTACACGGAGAACTGAAAAATGGGTCCAAACTCGGCGAGTGGAAAATACGCGTGGAAAATAACACGCAAGAGTATGGGATTAATCGCGCCGACTTGGCGTTGTTCATTTCCCCAGTGTATACGGATGATCAATTCCTCCTGCCCACGGCCTCCGGGGCACTCATACGGAATCCTTCCCAGTCCATCACGTCTCCATTCAACGCCCCCAAGAATGCGTTCTGGACCACCTTCACCCAGTTTCACGCCTACTACACGCACGACGATGTGGGATTATTCTTCTCCACCCGCGACCCGAATCATTTTCGCTCCAAATACAAAGGATATGCCGCGGATGGAAGCAAAATGATGCTCGTCTCCGGTGAATATGGAGAAAACCCTGCTACTTTGAATGATTTCGAATTTCCCTATCCTCATATGATTGGTGTGTTTGAGGGAGACTGGTACGATGCCGTGCAACTCCACCGGTCATGGGTGCAAACCACTCCCATCGTGAGTGCGGGGAAACTCTCCGCGCGCGCGGACATTCCCAACTGGTTCAAAGAAATGGGCGTGCATTTCTTACAAAACTACCACGCGAGCGACTTGGATGTTAGCCAACCCTACGATCCGGTCGGATTCTTCACGAAAGTCCATGAATATTATTTGCCGTGCACAGAATACGCATCCAACCCTGTCTCTTGCACTCCTGGGGTGGTTTCCCCCGAGAAGATGATGGTATTCAATTGGAACTGGACCATGAACGAATACAATGACACCACGGACACATGGTCCTACAACCCCGCAGCGGTTGAAAATATGGCATATGGGGAGTATGTACCCTACACTACCGTCCCTGCCCTTGCCACCGCTCTCGCCTCGAAAAATGTCCAACTAAGCGGGTACACCCTGAGCTTTGGAACGAGTGTGAATGGTCCTAGTTATGGTCCTCCAACGAGTTTGTCCACGGAGGCATGCATCAAACCCACTGGGGTTCCCACGCTCGTCACAGAGGGAGCGCCCGTGGGATCCAATAATGTTTCGATGATGGACCCTTCCTCGACAAAGTGGAAAAATCACTATGCGAACATCGCCAAAAACAACATGGCCGCGAAAGGAATGAAGGGAATTTACTTGGACAATCCCTATTGGGTCGGCCAGGGATGCTACAATCCCACAGCTACTCACAATAAGGGACAGGGAGGCACGTACATCTTTGAAGGATACAAGAATCTCATGAACCAAATACGCTCTACCGCCCGACAAGTGGATCCCGAATTTGTATTATTTTTTGAGCAGGGAATCGAAACCTATCTTTCATCCGCGGACGGATTCTCCAACTATGGACAAAGTGATCCCCCGTTGGATTTTGCCACTCCGAGCGCACAAACTTCGGTGCCACTCATGGAGACATTATACCACGATTACATTCCTTTCCTCGTGGGAAACGAATACCCGAGTGCGGCTCTGCAAAATTATAGCGCCTACAACGGGAACTCCCTCAAATTCCAAGAGGCCATGGCCGCGATGTTGAGCGCAGGATATATTCGAGGAAAAATTCCATTCTCGTCCGAACCCTACATGCTTGCAGGAGGAGCGTTGCACGATGGGGACGCGAGCAACTTTGATTTGTTTACAGAATACCTCAAGCTCCTTGTGAAAGTGAGAAAGGGCGAAGCGAAAAAGTATTTGGTGTATGGACAGCTCATCCGACCGCTTTCCTCGAATCAATTGGGAGTAGGGGCGGATTATTCCTACACCATCACGAGCAATCCTCCGGGGGAAACATTCAATCATTCTCAACCACCGGTATTACACTCCGTGTGGAGGGCTGCAGATGGAAAAATGGGAGTATTATTGCTCAACTACACCAATGACATCCAAAACGTCGCGCTGAATATCGACTTCTCCACGTATGGGTTTTCTTCTGCCCCAACTGTGAAGCAGTTGAACCTTTCCAATCCCAATGCGCACGTTTCACAAATCGTGTTCCAGCCCCTAGCTGCTCTTCCACCCATCCTATCGATGCCCCCGCGCAGCGTGGCATTCTACGAATTCTCCTAAATTCCCTTGTTGAGAGTGGGAGAAATAAAAACCGGACGGACATTAGTTGAGAATATGATCCCCGGACTCGGCGGAATGAATCCCGCCCAAATGAAAGCCATGATGCGCCAATTTGGCATCAAGAGCGAAGAATTGGAAGCTACGAAAGTCATCATTGAGACTTCAGACGGGAAGCGACTCGTATTCGACTCTCCTCAGGTCACTGCCGTGGACATGAAGGGACAAAAAACCTACACGATTGTAGGGGAAGCCACGGAAGAAGCCGGAAAACTAATTATTTCAGACGAAGACATTGAGATGGTTGCCCAACAAGCGAGCGTTTCACACGGAATGGCCAAGAAGGCACTCGAAGAAACGAACGGGGACATCGCCGAAGCGATTGCGTCCCTCAAGAAATAAATTTTTCTAACTCTACCGCTTTTTTCGCGACTTGACTTCCATCCGCTCAACGGACTTGGGAGCTCCCCATGAGGAAACTCGTTGCAGCACGACAATCTGCAAAAGGATGAGGAGAACCTGCGCCAAGAAAAGGAGCATCAGGTCGGGTCTCGAATAGAACACGCTCATACTTTTTTATCTCCGCGAGTGGTGCTTCGACATCCGGTAGAGGATGAGAATACTCAACACGATGGACACAGTCTGTCCTAAGAAAATCAACAATTCGCCCATGGAAAGGAATGGCATGACATACACCTCAATGAGGTAGCCGACCAAATCCTCCTATTTAAACCTGCGGTCACGCCGTCGAATTGACATCCACCGGAGTCATCTCGACCCCGTTGATGTACGTGAGGGTGCCGTCTTGAGCGATGGCGCTGATCTGCATCAACACACTCTCCCCAATCACGTGGCCGGGCTTCACCACCACGGGAACGAGGCCATTGGGCACGTCATATGTGGTGTTGGTGTCCGGATTGGTGACCGTGGACAATTCAATCTGACCATTCTGGTAAATATCCACACTCGCCCCGATGGAAGTGAAGTATTCCACCAATGTAACCTGCGCTTGCGTCTCGTTAGCGATGGGAATGTTCACGTCCACGAGGAATTGCGTCAGGGGCTCCTGGAATGTTATTTCTACATTCGTCGCAGCGGCCGATTCGATAGCCGTTTGGAGTTCCGCTTTCGCCTGCGCAAGAGAAATGTTTCCCAACTCCACATTCAACGTGTCGTTGAACCCATTCACGCTGAGGAATTTGTCCGAATGCAATAATGCATACGCATTCAAGTCATCCACGTACGCATTGGCGTCCGTGAAATTCAATGAAAGTAAATTATCGATGAGCGGAATAATCGGCTCATCCACGAAAACAATACCCGGAATCGCCTCCACATCGGCTTGCAGCGCCGCGGCATCAAACGAGGGGATGTAATTCCACGTCCCGGCGATGGAATACTTGTCCGAGAGGGATGCAATCGTGTACTCTTCGGTCAATGAAATAGGAGTGGGGGTGAGAGAGACGTTCTGGTTCTCCAGCATGTACGCACTCACAATACTTTCTCCCTGGAATGTGACTGAAACCGCCCCTGAGATGTCGTGTCCCTTCTGCGTTTGGGGGGAAACGATGGCTTGAATCGTTGTTTGCGTGAGCGTAATCTCCTTGCTCTCATTCGACTGATTGGTTCCCGTCAATTTCTGCGGAACGGAAACCGACGCCTGGAAATAAACCTCCGGGGCGCTCAACATGGTGAACGATGACACGGCCTGCGCGAAGGCTTCCTTGTCAGCTAAATCGGAAAGTTGTACATTAGCTAAATACGTCAGCTCGTTACTCGTGGAATCCAACTGCGTGAAGCGCGATTCGATATTTTGAACGCCGGGAAAACTTCCCAGTTCTTCATCCAAGACACTCTTGTCGGTGATGGTGGTGTTACCCCCCACGATGGCGGAGGGTAAAACTAGCGTGACCTTTCCTTGCACGTCCTGCACGATGAACGTGTCCAAGTTCGGCGTCGGAGCGTTGGGGGAATCCGTATTGGTATCCGTGGCTTGAGAGGCCAAAAACACGGCCGCACCCGAGAGAAGCATCAATACAATGATGAGCCCAGCCCCTATTCGCATGGCCAAACTGGGCCCCTGCTTCGTGGGAACGGGGGAAATCTTGGGGGGTGCCGGGGTGGTCGAATCCATAGTAAAAAGCCTCTTTTTCCCCTTGAGTGCCCGAAAAGGGTTAAAAAACGCTTGCCGGGGGGTTTGAGTGTAAGGAGTGAATTATCCATGCAAAAAGGGGAACTCATCAGCATCGCATTTACGGGAAAAGACGCCTCCACGGGGAAAGTCTTTGACACCACCGACCAGGATGTCGCCAAGAAGGAAGGATTAGAGACCCAAGGAAAGAACTTTGGACCTGTTCCCATCATCGTGGGACAGGGAGAAATCCTCCCCGGACTGGACGAATCATTGCTCTCCATGAAAGTAGGGGATTCGAAGAAAATCACCCTCGAAGCCGCCAAGGCATTTGGGGAACGAAACCCCCAATTGGTGAGAGTTCTCCCCCTGAGCGAGTTCAAGAAGAACAACATCTCCCCCGTGCCGGGAACCATCGTGAACGCCAATGACATGCTCGGAAAAGTCCAAAGTGTATCGGGCGGACGCGTCCGCGTGGACTTCAACCCGGACTTGGCCGGAAAGACCGTTGAGTATGAGCTAAAGGTCGTCAAGCACTACACGGAAAGCAAAGACCAATTGGACGCCCTCGTCAAGAAGGCCTTCCCCGCGTGGGAGAAGCCCCAGGTCAAGCACGAAAAGGACATCGTCGAGCTCATCGCCCCCATCAAAGAGATGACAAAAATTCAGCGATACGTCCCGGGATTCGCCAAGCTCGTATTGGAAGTCGTGAAGGGAACCAAGGAAATCAAGGTCACCACCTTATTCGTGGCCGAGGACTTCAAACGCATGCACACGCACGCGGATGGATCCGAGCATTGGGATAACCACGAATAACCAGGAAGAGCGCCCTTTCTCCCGTAATGTAGCCGAACAAAGCGACATTATTTTTAAAGAGAAAGGCGCATCCCTACCTTATACTCCTGATTTTTAGAGGACCTTTTACCAGGGTTTACTCATGACCAATGCAAACACCATCAAGAAAACCGGAACCACTACATTAGGCATCAAAACCAAAGACGCCGTCATCCTTGCCGCCGACCAAAAAGCCACCATGGGTTATTTTGCGGCCGAATTAGATTCGAGAAAAGTCTACAAATTATCTGATCGAATTGGAATCACCATCGCCGGAGGATCCGGAGACGCCCAAACACTGGTACGATTTTTGCGCTCACAAGCTAAGTTGTTTGAGATTGAACGCGACAACAAGATAACCACGAAAGCACTCGTAACGTTTATCGCCAACATCCTTTCAGGAAATAGGTATTATCCTTTCATGGTCCAATTCATCGTGGGTGGACACACGGGAACGCCGGCGTTGTTCTCCATGGATGCAGTGGGTGGAACCGCGGATGTATCCGATTACACCGTAACTGGATCCGGAAGCGAATTCGCCATGGGGGTATTAGACTCCATGTATGACCCATCCATGAAGAAAGAAGACGCCATGAAACTCGCAGTGAAGGCTATTACGGCCTCCAAGAAGCGCGACATCATGTCGGGCGGAAACAGCATCACCATGATGGTCATTGATTCCAATGGAATCCAAGAAGTTCCCAAGAAAGACGTGGAAAAACTCATCGCCGCGATGTGAACCCTTCACATCCGCGCGAAAAATAACTATTTCCATTTCTTTTTTTCATCACACTCACCCGCCCTTTCTTGAATGAGAAAGGACGAATGACCTTTTCGCATCAAATGCGAAAAAAGAAGTTGAACATACTATGCCATCGAACCAAAAAATAGACGAAACGACGGGAAAGCCCATCAAGAACGCTCAACCTGCAGCCCCGCGCATGGACATGGCCGAATTGGAGAAGTATGTGTGGGAAAAAATCCCCAAAACCGCCCAAGTGTCCAATGTTGATTTTGAAGGACCGGAAATTATCCTCTACACCAAGAACCCCAAGGCATTCTTCTCCTCCCCCGAGAACGTCGTCGCTAAAATCGCCTTTGAATTGAAGAAAAAAATCTCGGTGCGCTGCGACAAGAGCATGCTCATGGACCCTTCCACTGCGAAGAAGAAAATTGAAGGGATGATCCCCGTTGAAGCCGGAGTGAAAAACATCACCTTCGTGGATGCGTTCCATCAAGTTGTGATTGAAGCCGACAAACCCGGCTTGGTGATTGGAAAAGGCGGAGAAACCAGCAAGGGAATCGTCATGAACACGGGATGGACTCCCAAGATTGTTCGCGCCCCTACCTCTGATAGTGAATTCCTCCAAGGAATCCGATACCACCTCAACAAGCACGCCGCGGAACGCAAAAAATTCCTCCAAGAGATTGCTCAACGTATTTACCGAAAGAATTCCTCCAAGCACGATTGGGTGCGCCTGACCGGATTGGGTGCCTTTCGTGAGATTGGACGAAGCTGCATGCTCGTGGATACTCCCCTTTCTAAAGTCATGATGGACTGCGGAATTAACCCGGGGAACAAAGATGACCCGTATCCGTATTTGGACGCATTGAATTTTCCCTTATCCGAATTAGACGCACTGGTTATCTCCCACGCGCACATGGATCATCAGGGATTTGCTCCGTATTTGTATCGAATGGGATACCGCGGACCCTTGTATTGTACCGAACCCACGCGCGATCTGATGGTATTATTGCAGTTCGACTATGTGGATGTCGCACTCAAACAAGGTGTTGAACCCCCCTACACCGAAAAGGACGTCAAAGAGCTACTGAAGCATGTTATCGTGAGAGATTACCGCGAAACTACCGACATTACTTCGGACATGCGTGTTACGTTCTTCAACGCCTCCCACATTTTGGGAAGCTCCTCCGTTCACTTGCATGTCGGAGATGGGGGACACAACATCGTGTACTCGGCGGATATGAAATACGGATTTACTCGCTTGTTTGATCCCATGGACCTCAACTATCCGCGAGTGGAGACCCTCATCCTTGAGTCTACGTACGGGGGAGAGAACGACATCCAACCTCCTCGTGAGCAGGACGACATGAAACTGCTGAAGATTATCCAGGACACCCTCAAGAAAGATGGAAACGTCCTCATCCCTGTGTTTGCCATCGGACGCGGACAGGAAGTCACGCTTGTCATTGAGGATTTGTATCGAAAGGGACTCCTGCCCGAGGCTAAGGTCTACGTCGATGGACTCACACGCGAAGCGAGCGCCATTCACACCGCCTATCCTGAATACTTGAAGCAGAACATCCAGCGACGCATACTCAGTAATGATTCCCCGTTTACCTCCCCTTTGTTCCACCTGGTCTCGGGTAAAGATAGAGATCAAGTGTTGAAGGATGGAAAGGCCATCATCCTTGCGTCGAGCGGAATGCTCAACGGGGGAGCCAGCTTGGATTATTTCTACCGCATGGCAGACGATGAACGAAATGCCTTGGTGTTCACGGGATACCAAGGAGACGGTACGCTCGGACGAAAACTCCAGGGCGGTATTCGAAACATTCCGGTCGCCGGAGCGGATGGACGAACCAAGGAATTGAACGTCAAGCTGCGCGTGGAAAGCCTGGAAGGGTATTCCGGTCACTCGGATCGAAACCAGTTGGTTTCCTACATCCGCAACATTAATCCCAAGCCTAAACGAATCATTATCGACCATGGTAACAAGGTCAAGACGGTGGCGTTCGCCAAGTTTGTCACCCAGAAGTTCGGAATCTCCTCCACGGCGATTCGAAACCTCGACACGATGCGACTGCGTTAATAAAAATAAGTTGCTCCCTGCTTTGTTATGAATCAGGATTTTTCCAAGAAGATGACCGTGGTCCTCCGGGAGGATTTGGGGTCGTGGCAACTAACCAACACGATTGGACACATAACGGCGTATTTGGGCAACAAAATGACCGAACCCTTTGACACGGGGGATTATTTTTTCTCCCAGGACGGACTTCCATTTCCTCAAAACTCGCAATATGCAGTGGTGGCACTCCGGGCCACATCGGGAGAATTGAAAGAACTGGCCCAGCGACTTCGTCCGACCCAGCTGCGTTGGATCGTATACGTGCAGGAAATGATTGACATGATTGACGATGGGGAATTGGCGAATGCCTTGAAGACAATTCCCTCAAATGAGATGAAGATTCTGGGAATTGGCATATTTGGTCCTAAGGCTGAATTGAAAGAATTGACCGCACATCTTCGCCTATGGAAATAATCTCCAAGTGTTATTGCCCATTTTCTTTATTCTCAACGAATCGTTATGTAATTGAAAATCGGGCTCCCAACGGTCTTTTGATTGGCTTTTACGGCCTCAAATGGTCGAAATTACATAATTTTTTTGGTTTTGGTGCCTAAATCTACTTTGTTGATTGTGCCCCTAACATAACGCATTTTTCCCAATACTGTTTTTCCCATTTTTTTTCCAAAACATTCTTTGTCTAATTAACATTTATACACAAGAAACGGGGGCTAAATAACGCTTTATTTGGCAAACGTGAGTATCCTTTTCCTCATTAGACGAAAAAAAGGCTAAAGCGTGCTTTGTTTTCCGATAGGTATTTATACTTGCTTTGTTTTCAATACATCACGCGAGATGGCGTGTCAAGGACACGCGTCTCGGCCCATTCGAACGCCCATTCATCCGTCCCCCTGTCGGAGAGTAGGGTTGTTCGCGATGGCCAAAAAGGGCGGGAAAGGAGCGGACCCGGGACACCCCCTGTACGGGATTCGACTTCACCCCCCATTCCCCTTCTAGGCTTCACCGGGAGGAACGGTCGGATGAAAATCCGGCCGGGAATCCTTTTTCTGCTTTTTCACGCATGGAGAATCAATATGAAATTAACAAAAACACGCTCAACCAAAGCGTTAATGTTCGTGGTGACGGGAACACCGGGTACCGGAAAAACCACGTGGGCGAAGGAGATTGGAAAAAAATTCAAGTGGGAAGTGAAGAATGACAAGACTCTTGCGCACGAACACAAAGCCGTATTCATGCATGACACGATCAACCACGAAGATGTTGTGGACATAACGAAGTGGTCTCCTTTCCTCAAGAAAGAATTGAAACACGCTCAAGATAGTATAGTGTTGGAAGGACACCTCTTTTGTGAGATGAAACTCCCTGTGAGTGGGGTTATCGTCCTCACGTGCCCTGTGATGGAACTCGAAAAGAGGTTGAGGAAGAGGAAGTATTCCGAGGTCAAGATCCAAGACAACCTGTTCTGCGAAGACACAAAGTATGTCCTGGAGCAGGTCCGGAAGCACTATTCAGGAGTGCCAATCCTCGTCCTGGACACCCATAAACCTAAAAAGGTCCTCCGTGAAAGAATGCTGAACTGGATCCAGTCCATCCTCAGGGGGAAATACCGTGAAATACATTCTCGCACTCGCACTCCTACTCGTATTAGGAGCTAACACCCACGCACTCACGCTGGAAGAAACAAACCTCACGGACCTCGGATTCACAACCATCTCCATTTCTGAACCCTCGACTACGATTTGTGAAACGATTGCCTTTACTCCCTTCAACGGATACTCCGAAGAAGGAAATGACACCGTGCTGCGATTACACACCACATTCCTCCCCGCATCTGAATCGGACGCGAACGTAAGTGTGTACTTGAACGGACAAGCAACCCCCTTCGCCGTGTGGTTTCCCTCCGACATTCACCCGGATTCGCAAGTTGCAAGCGTAATCATTCCCTCCGCCCAACAAACAAGCCCGCAAACCACCATGCAAATCTGCGCCACGTCCTCCCCGTCCAGCGACACACTGAATGTGGATGATGCCACGATTGGATTGTATCAGCAAGCCCGATTCGATGAACCCGGGGCATTTGCTACGATTATCGCGGGAGAAAACCCCGTGTTGGGAGAAGAAATTCCCATTCAAGTCGTACTCACGAACAATGGCGGAGAATCCGCCTTCGTGAATGTGGATTATCGAAAGTATGAGTTGGAATACGTTCCCCTGCTGAAAGGAGAAACGGGATTCCAAACCAACATTTTGCCGGGACAAACTAAAGTCATCACGTACAAGATCAAACCTTTGCGCGCGGTATCCATTCTATTGCCTCCAGCCGTATTGACCTACACGAATATTTTCGGAGAAAAGATCGTGCAGGACTCCGAACGCGCCTTCTTGCTCGTGGCGGCCCCCGAGTTTAACGTGAAAGGGGCTTTCCTCGTGCCGCAGAACCGAGTGAAAGTCAACGAATCCATGGATGTGGATTGGGTCGTGCAGAACGAAGGAATTACCCCCATCTCTGGAATTGACGCGACATTCTTCGTGAGACCGGAAGGATTAATTTCCCCTGCCTCGGCGAGCATGGACACGCTTTCCCCCTCGGATGCAAAAAGTCGAACGTTCACCGTTTCGTTTTCGAAGCCTGGTCTGTATGAACTGGGATGCACCCTCACGTCAAAGGATAATCCATCCTTGACCACGAGCTGTCAGAGCGTGATGATTGAAGTGGTAGAGGACAATACTGGAATCACCCTGCTGTTTTCCTTGCTTTTGCTCTTGATTGCGGTGAGCGTGTACGCGTACATCTACATCCTACCCAACGCCCCCAAGAAGGAAGAACCCCCCAAGAAGGGGCGGTTCCACTCCAAATAGACGGTATTTTTTAAGGAGGAGGCGGGGTATGGGTAGTATAGCACATCAAATAGGATTGCCAGTCATGTACGCATACGTTCTCCATACTTTCTCTTTCTCTAGGAATTCACCTCCTGCCCCGCAGGATTTATCCTTTTCAGGAATTTTGAGCAAAATTCCGACCCATATCAATATCGGAGGAATGAATCAATGATGGACCATAACCCCCACTACGACAATAAGCGCCGCAGCAGCAACTTCGGACCCGTTCCCGTGAAGGAAGGAGAGACCTACGATGTCACCATCGAAGGAATTGGAGAGAAGGGAGACGGAATCGCCAAGATTCAGGGATTCGTCATTGTCGTACCTAAAACTCAACAAGGACAGCGTGTGAAAGTTAAGATCACTGCCGTCCGAGGAAAAGTCTCATTCGCGGAAGTCGTCGGAGAAAGCGCCCCCGCGCCCGAAGCCGACTCGGAAGAAGAAGACGAAGAGTAAAAATTATCGCCGGGAGCGAAACACTCCCGGCTTCTATTTTTCTTTTATTTCAAAAATCAATTATTTCTTTTTCTTCCACTTCGCCCCGCTCTTCTTGGTGTGGCTCATGTGATGGGATGCATGCGTGTGTCCTTTACCCAACACTCCGCTCTCCTTCACGGTGTCCGACATGACGATGTACCAGGTCATCCACCACAAATACATCGCGAGACCCAAGAATACTACACTCAACGCATTAAACTCAGGGATGGACAACAAGGCCACTACTCCCAAGAGGACAATTCCATATCCCATGAGGAGAATCCAGGAGATCCAATACTGAAGGGTCCCCACCACGCTCCAGATTCGCCTAAAGGCAAACGCCGAGGCAATCTTCTTGTCGTGCGCGAACAACTGAACGCCGACCGGTAGCATAATTGCGGCGACGAGCGACAACAAGAGGGAAATTCCCCCGAAAATAGCCCCGCCCACAATCAAAAGCATCAAGGACTGAATCGCCATGATAGGATTGACCGTCAAGCTCTGGAGGATATGACCAACCAACGGCAATGAGACTGCGGCGCCCAGCAATAATACGAGCAACGCAGGCAAAAAATACAGGATGACAATCACGAAGACCATTAATCCTGAAAGGAACAAGTCCACAAAGTCATCAACCTGGGGCATCTGATCATTCCCATTCAGGGTTCGGAGCGAAAGCTCCAGTGCCCGCCCATGCATCAAGGGTCGCGTGGGCAAGAGGATCGTGAAAAGAACCCCCAAGACAATAGTCACCGGATCGGTGCGCAGGGGTCGTTTGACCGCCTCGACAAAATCAACCATACACTATCTCCTCCACTCCAACAAGAGCACTACAATTCCCCCAAACGGGTTGCCGTTTATAAATCACGTCCTTCTGTTCGCGTGGGAAACCTTCCCCATTAAAGGAAAACCCTCCCCAGGTACTATCATGCCGTCCACCGCCCCACCGGTCAAGAAAAACTATCCCGCGCCCCACAAACCCGTCGTGGAAAAAGCGTGCGGAGTCATCATTTATCGTGGAAAAAAGTTCCTACTCCTACGACCCACTAAATCTCGTTACTGGAGCGCCCCGAAAGGACGCATGGAGAAAGGAGAAAGCGAAGAACAAACCGCCCGACGAGAAGTGTTTGAGGAAACCGGACTCAAGAATGTGATATTCTACCCCCGTTTTCGTAGGGTCAACATCTACACCATGATGCGAGAACAAGGCTTAGTTGAGCGTCACGTGATATTCTTTCTCGGGGAAAGCAAAAATGGAGACGTGGTATTATCCGACGAACACTCCGCATTCGAATGGCTCTCATTCGAAGATGCCGTGCAGCGCGTGAAGTTTCCCGCACTCAAAGCGATTATGTTCGCGGCCGCCAAGACCCTCGACCCTAGTTTTACCCTCCCGAATAAGAAGAATCCCGAAGGGAATCGCTCGGATTAAAAACAAGAAGGGGCTCATTCCACGCATGAAACACCACTCTAGCATCCTGCCCGTTTTAGCCCTCGTTGTACTGTTGATTTTCGCCGGATGCGTGCAACCCACGCAACCCATTCCCAATCCGGACAACCAAACTCCGGAGGTTATTCCTCTTCCTTCAAGCGGATGGATGGCCTATGCCCCGGTGCAAGCCAACACCAACCCGTGGCAGGCCTATCAGCCCGGACTCAACAGCGGAAAGACGGAACTCGAACAAGTCAAGGCATGGCTGGAAGGAAATGGAATCGACGCCACCTCATACGGATTCATCCCCCACGACGAAGTGGTGTGCCAATCCCTCAATTGTGCGCGCGGAGACTATTTGATTATCCATCCCACCGACACGAAAGCAAGTACGTTCCTCCACACGACGGGATTCTTCTCCTTTAATGAAGTCGGAGTGTTCGCGGCACCACCCCAAGGAGACGAGGCCTCGCAAATCATAACGATTGTCAATGCGAGCGACGAGACCATCTATTACGGCGGATGCAACGATTACGTTCCTTTCCTCCTCACGGAAAATGGAGCGATTCCTGGCCCGCTGAAGGATTGCTTCTGGGAAGGAATTCCCACCGGGCTCGAAGCCGGAAAAGCACAAGAGCTTCCATTCTATCCGCAGGATGATGGAATGTACTCCATTCAATTCAGCTACTCAACTGGATGCACTCCCGGAAAGCCCATCAGCGACGCCCAGTGCACCGGAGGAAAAATACTCGAGTCGCTTCCCTTTGAGGTGAGCGTGTTCACCGCCTCCGAGTTCGTGAAGATGCAATACGAAATTACGCAGTGCAATACGAATCCCTGGCAAGATTTTGAGACGACCACGACCGCCGAGGAAGATTTAGCCAACTTCACGGAATGGTTGAACGACCACGATGTGCATCCTCAATCCATTCAGTATGTGCCTCCTGTGGAAGGACAGATGGTCTGCTTAGCGTGTAGCTGCGGACAAGGAGACTATTATCGAATTGTCATTTCGGCCGATCAACAAAACGAGGCCGAAGATATCGGATTTGACTACTTGGGAGCCTATCTTCCCGCCGGAGACATTCCGGCGTTTGAGGATGCCCAGTGGTATGTGGCGACCCCGTATCAGTGCTACGCCAACAAATGGAACGTGGAAAAGAAACCCATCCACTCCGCGGGAACGGACATCGCCATCATGAAGGAATGGTTAGAAGGCAAAGGTGTGAATGTGGCCTTCTTGACCTACCTCCCCGGATTCAACCTCACCAAAGAATGCCTGAAGAAATCCACTGATATTTATGGGGTGGGCGTATTGGACGATGATAGCGCCGTCCTCCTCCAGTCCCTCGGATTCGCCGTGGCTGGAAAGACGCAGGTGGCACTATTCACGAGCACCGCGGACGTGGAGCCCATCCCCCTCATTTACAAGAGCAAGTTCTGCACCACCCCCCCGTGGAATGCCCCCGAACTATCCAACGGAAGCGAAGCCGAAGCTAGTGCCGAGGCCACCGAATGGTTGGCGGAGCAGGGTATTGAGCTCTACAGCGGACCCACCGTACATACCACCATCCCTTCCTATTCCGGAACATGTGACACCGAATCGGGATTGGCGATGAAAATAACCGTTCCCAAGTGGGCCAAGCCCCACTTAATGGCCCGCGGATTCACCGTTCCTCCGTATTCGTTTGACGCGCAAAACAACCAAGTGTATCCGGTCGTGACGGAAGAAACAGAATCCAACTAGTTGGAATGTTCCTGGATTTTTTTTCTCAATCCAGGAATCCCTTCTCGCGAAAACTAAATTGCTCCTTCCGCGTCACGATGACGTGGTCTTGGAACTGAATATCGGCCCACGCACAGGCCTCCATCAACTGCTTCGTCAACAAAACATCCTGCGCACTCGGCTCACACTCATGGGAGGGGTGATTGTGCACCACTACGATTCGTCCTGCGCGACACGAAACCGCCGCGTGCAATACGTCCTTGGGATCCACCACCACGCGATACCTTGTCCCCTTGGAAAGCGTAATGGGGTTACCCACACACCGATCACGCAAGTCAAGAGGAATCAACACGAACGTCTCGCGAGGAGACGAGACCAACAGGCGCGTTACTTCCTCCAGGGCGTCTTCTAGTGAGAGGATGGGTTCTACTCGCACCCCTTTGCGCTTGGCCAATTCTAGGGCGGATTGGATTGTTACATATTGAACTCGACCCATTCCTTTCTCGTGCAAGATTGCATAGGGGATTTCAGACAGTTTTTCCAGGGATCCCTCCGCTAGAGAAAGAATCTGCTGGGCCATATCCAGCGCACTCATTCCCTTCCGTCCTGAACGCAGGAGAATCGCCAAGAGCTCGGCGTCTGACAAGACGGAGACCCCCAAACGCAACCCTCTCTCACGTGGACGAATACTCAGGGGGAGTTCTTTGATTCGCATCCACGCTCAACGAGAGGTGTGATTGAAAAACCCAGCGAAAATTTTCGAGAATTCCTATAAAAAGGACGAAAGAATGGAATGAGAATGAAAACAAAGAAAGGGAAAAATAATTCCACTCCAAAAGGGAATGAAAAGACCCTGAAAATCGTGGCCTATTTCGATTTCATGTGCCCTTGGTCCTAC
Organism: uncultured archaeon; assembly: GCA_964427715.1. Taxonomy (GTDB): domain Archaea; phylum Iainarchaeota; class Iainarchaeia; order Iainarchaeales; family VGJJ01; genus VGJJ01. The sequence goes on from CAYRUV010000002.1 coordinate 195,400, forward strand.
CTCACCCGCGCTCGCGTGAAGAAAGCACTCGCCCACACTCACACGAATGCCTCGATGGAGTGGATTCCCTTCGAATTGTACGAGGGAAACTTTGATCATCGCGTGGAACGGAAAAGCATCTACGGACACGAGTCGTTAAACGCTGTGTATGCCGACCTTCGAAACCTTGGACTGCGCGAACACCTCATCATCCACCACCCCCGCTATGAAGGGAGCTCCCGTCGTGCCCTCACCGGGTATCTATTTGCCCGACGCAAGGGAATGGGAGAGAAATACTTGGATGTGATGTTCGAACAAGTATTCGAACACGTGAATGATATCTCCTCCCTCACCGTGTTGAGTCGTATCGCCGTAAAGATGGGATTCGATGTGAACGCGTTCATGGCCTTTGTTGAGAGCCCGTCCAACCAGTCGCAGATACACACCCTCACACTCGCCGCCAAGCACAACGGAATCAAGGGCCTCCCCACATACTTGATTAACGGCACCCTAATCCAGGGAGCCCTTCCCGTGAGTGAGTGGGAGTCTCTCTTCCGCATGCATGCCCACCATCCTGTTCCCATGATGCGAGCCGTTGAAAAGGAGAAAAAGAAGATTCCAAAAGCCACAAAGAAGAAATCCCCTCCCAAAAAGGCCCCTCAAACACGACCTAAAAAAGGGAAAAAGCCCCGCAAACGCTGAGATGGGGTTTTAATCCCACGCGAACACCTAGAAGTAGAATCCCGATGAAAAACCAAAAAGAGACGAAGGCCAAACCCGTCAAGTCAACGAAAACGACTCCTGAAAAAGCCACTCCGGAGAAAACTACCCCCACGTCCAAGAAAGTGGAAGTTCCCGCGGAAGAAAAAGGAGTTTTGTTCGCATCATTCAACTTATCTCCCGCCCTCCAAAAAGGATTGGCCGAGAATGAATATTTGTACGCCACTCCCATTCAGGGCGCCACCATCCCCCTCATTCTCAAGGGAAAAGATGTTTTAGGCCAAGCCAAAACAGGAACGGGAAAAACCGCCGCGTTTGGAATTCCAATTCTTCACACCCTGCATGAGGATACACGCCACGTGCACGCACTAGTCATCGTTCCCACGCGCGAACTTGCTTTGCAGGTGCGCGATGAATTGGAAAACATTGGAAAACACACCCACGCACGCATCGTAGCCGTGTTTGGGGGATCCAGCATGAACGTGCAGGCCAACCAACTCAAGAGCGCCACGATTGTAGTGGGAACCCCCGGACGAATGATGGACTTCATGCGACAAGGTGTGTTGCGCATGGACCGACTGAAGATGGTCGTGCTGGATGAAGCGGACAAGATGCTGGACATGGGATTCAAGGACGACATTGAAACTATTCTCTCTCAACTTCCCGCGCAGAAACAAACACTGTTGTTCTCGGCCACGATGCCGGGAACGATTCGTTCCCTTGCCAAAAAATACTTGAAGGATCCCACCGAAGTCAACCTGAGTGAGGACACCCTCACGGTGGAAGGAATCACCCAATACTACTTGAACGTGGATCCGAAAGAACGCGTGCGCATGCTCGCAGGGTTAGTCAAGCATTTCAAAGTGCAAAAAGGAATGGTCTTTTGCCAGACGAAGCGAACGGTGGATTGGCTGGAACACCAACTCCAGCGATTTGGAATCCAATCCGCTAAAATCCACGGGGATTTACCTCAAGCCAAGCGACAGCACTACTTACAGGCCTTTGAGCAGGGACAATACCCCCTTTTGATTGCCACGAATGTGGCGGCACGAGGAATTCACATTGAAGACATTTCCCACGTCATCAATTTCGACTTCCCAGACGAATACGAGACCTATATCCATCGAATTGGACGAACCGCCCGGCAGGGAAAAAAGGGGGTCGCGATTACCTTCATCACGAACGTTTCCGATAACCAGCGGATTCGAGAGCTGGAAATGCTCATGAATGCCAAAATACACGAATTAAAGGCCAAATAGGCGCTCAACAACCAAGAGGATTTATATCCTTTTTCCAGGCCTCCATCCTAGTATGACTGCCTCCAATGCCTCTGATACCAAGACCTATGATGTAATCGTTGTGGGAGGCGGACCTGGTGGAAGCTCCACGTCCATGTTCCTGGCCAAGAAGGGCTACAAGGTACTGCTTTTAGATAAGGCCAAGTACCCCCGCGACAAAATCTGCGGAGACGCCATTTCTGGAAAGAGCGTGGGAATGCTCAAAGAATTGGGCATTGAACACGAGATGGAAAAGATCGACAACGCCAAAGTATTCGGACTTGTATTTTCTTCCCCTGAGGGAAAGATGCTCGAAATTCCCTTCCCTGTGAAAGACGGAGAAGGACACACGAAAGCGAGAGGGTACGTGTGCCGAAGAATAGTGTTTGATAACTTCCTATTCAGCCACGCCCGAAAACACGTGGACGTGAAAGAAGAATTCGCGGTTACGGATTTACTTTGGGATGAAAACCAAACGGTGATTGGCGTCAAGGGAATGGACCTAACCACGAAGCAAACCATGGAATTTCACGCCAAGTTTGTTGTGGGTGCCGATGGAGCCACTTCTGTGGTTGCGAACAAGGTCAACGCTGAAAAGATTCCTGACGATCACTTGTGTATGGCCACGCGCGTCTATTACCAAGGGATTACGGGAATGTCCCCCAACATTGAGATTCACTTCATTGACTCCGTGATGCCCGGATACTTCTGGATCTTCCCCTTAGAAGACGGAAAAGCCAACGTGGGACTAGGGATGGTCTCAACGGACCGACAAAAGAAAGGCGTAAATCTGGTCGCGGAAACCGAACGCGTCATACGCGAACATCCGTTATTCAAGGAACGATTCAAGGACGCCACCAAGCTCACCGATGTCAAGGGATGGACCTTGCCTTTTGGTAGCTTCAAGCGCACCCTCCACGGAAAAGGATGGATGCTGGTTGGAGATGCCGCCTCCTTGATTGATCCCTTTTCCGGAGAAGGAGTCGGAAACGCCATGACCAGCGGAAAGTACGCCGCTGAGGCCATGGACCGCGCATTCAAGGCCAAGGACTTTTCTCCTGAATTCATGAAGTGGTACGACGAAAACTTGTGGAAGGAAATCGAACCCGAACTCAAAACGAGCTACATGCTCCAGAAGATGGGCCGACACAAGTGGTTGTTGAACCTCGTGATTGGAAAAGCCTCACGCAGCAAGGAAGTCCGAGACACGATTTCCGGAATGTTGGTCAACGAGGAAGCGAGAAAGAGCTTCATCTCCCCCATGTTCTACTTGAAAGTATTGCTCGCGTAAAAACACGATTCGAAGCCCGCACCAAACGGGCTTTTAATTCCAGTCTTGTTCACTCGTCAGTATGCCTGCCAAGAAGAAAGAGAAAACGATTGATGTATCGGTCGTGGTCTGCACGCTCAATGAGGAAAAAAACATTGTAAATTGTTTGAATGCCCTGCGCGCCCAAAAATTCTCAGGAACCTACGAAATCATCGTGGCGGATGGGCCCTCTACCGATCGTACGAGAGAATTAGCCAAACCCCTCGCGGACAAAGTGGTCACGGAAGAAAAGAAAGGAATCGCATTCGAACGACAAGCCGGAGCTAAAGTCGCGGAGGGAAAAATAATCGCCTTCACAGACTGCGATTCCAAAACACCTGTCGATTGGGTTCAGCGCATTCACGATACTTTCGCAAATGATTCTGAACTGAGTATGATTTATGGTCCAGTATTCTATTCAGATGTCTCGGAGCAGGAACAATACCTTTCTACTTTATTCATGCCTAAATTCCTCAGGATCATGGGCATTTTGCGCATGCATAACCCCATCGGAAGCAACATCGCCATACGAAGGGACGTGTTCGAGAAAATAGGGGGATTCAACACGAACTACATTACGTGCGAAGACTTGGATTTGGGAAAACGAGCCAAGAAACACGGCCCCCTGAAATACGTCAAACATTTACATCAATTCGTCTCCGCACGTAGGGTGAGGAAATGGGGTTATTTGAAGTACGTGGGGTTCCATTTGTTCAATGGGGTTCGATACCACCTCACGGGAAATGCCTCTAAACGATATGAAGACGTGCGGGAGTAGAGGGACATTAAATACACGGACAAGGTGTTCCGAGCTATGCGCATTGCCATATTCACGGATTCATTCTGGCCCCAAATCAATGGAGTCACGACCAGCATCCTGAACACATGCACCACCCTCGCGGACCAGGGGCATCACTTTCTCATCTACGCCCCCAAACCATCTCCTTTTCCCGCCAATCCTCCCCAGCACAAAAATATCCAGTTCGTCTGGCTCCCGTCGCATCCATTACCTACGTACACGGATTACTTGATTGCCTATTCATTCAACAAAGACGCCCAAAAGGTTTTCGATGACTTTCACGCCGATGTGGTGCATGTCCACACTCCCTTCTACGTGGCCAAAAAGGGGATTGAATTAGCCAAGAAGAAAAAAATCCCCGTGATTGGAACCTATCACACCATGCTCTCCGAATTCTTGGACTACATTCCCATTCCCACGATCAAACATCATCCCGTCATGAAAGAATTGACGTGGAAATATACGCAGTACTTTTATGGGAAATGCGACGTGATAACCACTCCAACAAAGGTATTAGCGGATGAGCTGGAAGAACATGGATTCAAAAATGTGAAAACACTCACTAATGCTATTGATTATGAAACATTCTCCAAAGCGAAAGGGAAAAAGGATGCGAAGAAAGTAAAATTATTGTATTACGGGAGAATATCCTTCGAAAAAAGAATCGATGTGGCCGTGCAGGCATTATTTTTGCTGAGAAAAAACCATTCGAAAGTGGAACTATCCATCATCGGAAGCGGACCCGCCGAACCCTCCCTAAAGGAACAGGCGAAAGAATATGGAGTTGAGAAATTTGTACATTTCCCGGGACCCTTCCGAGGAAAAGAACTCGCCGAGAGAGTGAAATCCCACGACATTCTGGTAGCCCCCTCTCCCATGGAGACGCAGGGACTGTATGTGTTGGAATCCATGGCGGCTGGGTTGTGTGTGGTGGGATGCGACATGCGCGCCATTCCCATCGCCTTAGGAAAGAATGAACGGGGGTTGTTGTTCAAGAGTGGAAATGCCGAGGACTGCGCGGAAAAGATCGAAAAAGTCATGAAAAGCCCCCCATTGAGAAAGAAGCTCACGGTGAGCGCTCAAAAGTGGGTCAAAGCGTATGGGAAGAAGGCCATCGCGAAGGAATGGTTGAGGTTGTATGAAAAAACATTATAAGCGCGCCCATCAATTGTGGTCCATGCCACGAGGGTATTCGTTGACCGAAGGACGATCGTTCTGGGTTGCGGTGGTTCTCATTATTTTTTTGTCATTCTACCTTCTATACGCGCAGCCCACTGGATTCGTCGGTAGAACGGCCGTCACGAGTGCGTCTACTCCCGCCGCGGAACTAATTATACAATCAAACATTTCGCCCGTAATTGCCTCAGCTGATGTGGTTGAATACCCTTCATTCTCCGTTTCCGGGCTCCAATCAGGAGAATCAATCAAAAAGGCCCGTTTTCAAATCGATGGACAGTCATCCAAAATAGCGTTATCAGGAGCCATCATCGCTGGAAAAAGAGCCGAGATTCTGTTCCATTCACCATTCGCTCCATTTGATACCACTAAAAGAATCGAAGAAGGACCACATTCAATAGACATTTCCCTGGAAACTAGTTTGGGAAGAAAGGTGAATGGAAAATTCCATTACTTGATTGACCAAACTCCTCCATCCATTATGAAAGTGAGCCAATCAGAAAACAAGATTGTCGTGCGAATAACGGATGCTCAATCTGGAGTCGATCCCTATCTCCCGGTTTATCTCATTGATAAACAAAAGAATACGATTGTCCGCGACGACGATATCTCATCATCCTGTACTGGGCCAATGAGCACCAAGGAATGCATCATCGTGCTCCCGGAGAACCTCGGTTCGGAAATCATCCCGGTCGTTTTTCCCTATGACACCGCCCTTCGAGGGAACTCTGGTGAATACGGAGGAAATAGTTCTCCAACCCCATTTCCCCTTACTGGAGATTTGTCTGGAGACGAACTGCTGGCCGAAATGGAAGAGGTACATTCAAATGAGTCTGATGGCCGATTTCCTATTTCTTTTTCTGGATTATCCGCATCAACCACGACTTGTTCTCGAGCCCCTGAAACTATTGAGATGGTCGTAATCGTGGGAGGTTCGAGTAATTTTCTCTCCCCTAAAAGTGTCTATCAAGCCAATCAACAGGCTAACGACCTGGAACATGCCTTGTCTGATGTGTCAGAGTTAATATCTGCTAAGTATCCAGCGATGTCCAGCTACTCGAAACCAATAACGACTCAGATAAATGTCACGCTTTTCGCTCCAACAAACATGGTCGGGTATTTTTGCAACTCGCAAGGAACACCTATCGTGGATTTTCCATTACTGCCGGGAGAAGAGCCGCAGCTTTGCGACAACCAAAAATATATGGGCGGATCAACAATAACAAATAACTATAATCTAAAGTTCTACAAAATGGTTCCATCCTCGGGAACCACTACTCAGAATGGTTGGGGACTCATTTTTCCGCTTGACAGTTATTATTCAACCACTGGCAACACTGAGTTCTATTTTGACTTCAAACAGGGATCTATATTGGGTAATGAGGACGGATATATTCAACCGCTCAACTATGACTCGATGACTAAGCTAATTGACTATTTCCATAAGAAATTGAACATTGGATCGGATCCGAAAAAAATACTGGTCGTGAATTTCCCAACTATTGAACTAGCCTATCCATCTGCAGTAGGGCTTGCATTCATCGACAAATCGACGTTTGTCGTCGACCGATATCGCAAAAACATTGGTACTGAAGAGCATGAGTTGGGCCACCTCCTCGGTCTGGACGATCACTACAATAATCCAAAAGCGGATAAAGAGAACATCATGAATTCTGGCTATTTTAAGAAAAAATTTGATGGCATCCAACTGGAACGAATGACTGCTATTATGTGCAGCGAAAATCTCCTTCCGAGCAAAACGGGAGAGGTCGGTGAAATTGAAAATGGACTTTCTCACTTATTTGGACACAGCTGCAATAATTCCCTTATCGATACCAGCCCTGCTGTTGATGGGTTCCCACGCGAGGAATGCGGGAAGCTGTTTTCAGGAAAAATAAAGATGCAGGACTTCATGTCCGAAAAAGATATTCGACAAATCTGTCCGATTGACCAGCAGCCAAAGCCACTTGCCGCGTCATGGGAAGATATCCCTTTACTAGAAGCACAAGGAAAACCGGTTCGTTACTGTACAATTATCGACTCCGAGCGCTGTCGCTGTCTAACCGCTGCTGAAGGCGGGCAACAGTCGGACTATGTTGTTCAACAGGCCCCGATCACGAGCTATTTCTACTGTGATCTTTCGGGGAAGTGCTGGCCCACCGATAATTTCACGGAACCCTGGGACACTCCCACGCCGAGTTCCCCGCCTGCCGAGGGAACTGCGGTAACTCCTGAACCAGTAACGCCCGTCCAAGAGAAGCCCAAACCCTGTGGAGTCGTGACGCCCGCCCCGCCCGCCGATCCGAATGCGCCCCCGTTCTCTACTCCGCCAGCCCCTGTGTGCGGAGGAGCCTGCGAAAAGTCCTCGGACACGTGTACAACCTCTATGAATGTGGAAACCAACCAATGGGAATGCGGATGCATCGAACTCAACTACGTGAGTCCGAACGAAACCCTTATCGTGGAAGAAATCGCGTCCCCTCGAGAAGGACCGTCCAGTGAATCCGATTCCTCAGGGGATGGAGTTGCTATTGAAGCGATCGATAGCTAAACGAATACCTTAAATTGGACCGATTTTTGACTAAGACATGCGCACTCTCTCCCACGACATCCTCATCATCGGCGCCGGACTCGCCGGGCAGCGCGCCGCGATTGAGGCTCGACATGTGGGGATGGATGTGGGAATTGTCTCCAAAGTCCACCCGGTACGAAGCCACAGCGTGGCCGCCGCGGGAGGAATCAATGCTGCGATAGGGAAAGGGGATGATTGGAAGGCCCATTTCAAAGACACCGTGTATGGAAGCGACTTTCTCGGCGACCAGGATGCGATTGAATTCTTGTGTAAAGACGCCCCGCGCAGAATTATGGAAATGGAATCCTGGGGAGTGGTATTTTCCCGCACCAACAAAGGAGACATTGCCCAGCGGCCTTTCGGAGGGCAGAAAACTCCTCGGACGTGTTACGCGTCGGATCGCACCGGACACATGCTGTTGCATACAACCTATGATCAGTTGATGAAAGCCAACCCCGTGGTGTATCCGGAATACTACGCGCTGTCCCTCATGGTGGACAATGGTCGATGTCACGGGGCCGTGGTATGGGACATCGAGAAGGGAGGATTGATCGTGGCCAAGGCCAAGGCCACCCTCCTTGCGACGGGAGGATATGGGAGAGCCTTTTCCACCACGAGCAATGCGCGCATCTGCACGGGAGATGGGCTCGCCCTCGCCTACAACGCAGGATTGCCCCTCGAGGATATGGAAATGGTCCAATTCCACCCATCCGGAATGTATGGAAAAGGATTCTTGGTCTCGGAAGCCTCCCGCGGAGAAGGTGCCTATTTGCTGAATGGAAAAAACGACCGATTCATGAAAAAATACGCCCCCCAATCCATGGAACTAGCCTCCCGCGATGTAATTGCGCGTGCAATTACCACCGAAATCAACGAAGGGAGAGGAGCCGGAGCCCAAAAGGACCACGTCTGGTTGGACGTGCGACACTTGGGAGAGAAAATCATCCAGGAACGCATTCCCGAGATACGAAAAACCGTGCATGAACAACTCGGGATCGACTGCACGAAAGAATTAATCCCCATCGTGCCCACCGCCCACTATAGTATGGGAGGAATTCCCACGGACATTCAAACACGCGTCGTGGTGGACACCACCAATACACCGTTGCCCGGATTATTCGCTGCCGGAGAAGTCGCCTGCGTAAGCGTGCACGGGGCGAATAGACTTGGGGGGAATTCACTCATGGAAACCCTAGTGTTTGGTCGCGTTGCGGGGATCGAAATGAGCCACTATGTGCGTGGACAAAAGACCCACCATTCGTTTGATGAGAAAAAATTCATCGAACATGCCGATGCACGCATTCAATCACTTCTCCAAAACGTGAAAGGACCCAAATCCCATGTTTTACAGGAGGAATTACAGCGCACCATGATGGAAGACTGCGGGGTATTTCGAAACAAAGCCGGATTATCACGTGCCATCCGAATACGCGACTCTCTCGAACGACAAGCGGCGCACTTACACGTGGATGATAAGTCCCCATACTTCAATACGGACTTGATTCAAGCCCTTGAAACCCAAAACCTACTCTCATTCTCCCATTCCATCATCGCAAGTGCGCTGGCTCGGACCGAATCCAGAGGAAGTCATGCGCGAACGGACTATCCCGCACGAGATGATGCGCGATGGATGAAACATACCCTTGCCGTACGACATGGAAACAGAGTCAAACTATCCTACAAACCCGTGGTGGTGAAAAGCTATGCCCCGGAAGCGCGACACTACTAAAAAAAACAAAAAGAAACCCGCACCTGTACGAGTGTCCAAAAAGAATAGCCCCCGCGCGGGGAAAAAAACACCCCCTGTGCGTAAAAAATCACTATACGTCCCCGCCCCGACCCATTGGACGGTTCGCATCGCCCGATTCAACCCCGAAATGGACTACCATGCGCGCACGCATGAGTATGTGATGTCTCCTCATGCAGGAGAGAGTGTGTTGGATCTGCTTCTGCGTATCAAACACACGCAGGATGGAAGTTTAACCTTCCGCGGGAGCTGCGGATACGGAGGATGCGGCACGTGCGGGGTGAAAGTGAATGGAAAAACCATCCTTTCCTGCGTCACACAAGTCGAGGATGTGTTAGATGCCCATCATGGAATGCGAATCGATCCCCTACATGAAAATGTATTGAAAGACTTGGTCGTGGATGAGACTCAATTCTTCCAACAATTGTTGAAAGTCAAACCCTGGGTGATACCTCGTGCACATGATGAGAAGCGCGCCCACAAAATGGGGGTGAATGAGGTCCAAAAGATGGGCAAAGCCCCCCAATGTATCCCCGGCGGGATCTGCGATGCCAATGCAGGAAGCGCGCGGATTGGAGAACTAGGACCCACCGCATTTGTCAAGGCCTACCGCTACATCCACGATCTGCGAGACGCCGACACCACACGTACATCGGCGCGTGGAGAGGTGCTTCCCGTGCATTACTCATTATACAAGGCCAACGAGTGTCCAAGGGACATCCGACCGGGGGATCTTATTCAGCAATTGCGACAGGAAACCCAGAAAAGAGCCATCCATACGGATAAAAACGCCAAAAAGGATGAATGACACATGTCCCAAACTAAATTCAGAAACGAAAGCGACTCCATCGGAGTCAAAAAAGTTCCCCGCGACGCGTATGGGGGAATATTTTCCACACGTGCGAAGGAAAACTTCTCCCTCTCAACGAGGAGAATGCCCGCTCAACTATTTCGAAACGTCGCACTGCTCAAACACGCAGCTGCGGAAGAACATCTGCGTGCTAAACGATTGGATGGGAAAGTAGGAAAAGCTATTTTGCGCGCGTGCAGTGAAATCATGAAAGGAAAAACCTATCCTGAGTTCGAATTGGACGTGTATCAAGCCGGAGCGGGAACACCCATCAACATGGCCCTCAATGAAGTCGTGGCGAATCGCGCATTGGAACTGGTAGGTGAGCGAAAAGGAAAATATTCACGCATTCACCCTAACATCCACGTAAACATGATGCAGAGCACGAATGACGTGATTCCTACTGCCATGCGACTCACCACGATTGACCTCTCGGAGAAACTAGAAGAGGAACTCATCGAAACCATACACGTCGCGGAGCACCTCTCTAAGACATACTCCAAGACTCTCAAAACAGGAAGGACTCACCTCCAAACCGCGGTGCCGGTGACGTTTGGACAGGAATTGTATGCGTATGCCCAATCCCTCCGGGATGCCCTCCGCACCCTTCGAGAGGCCAAGGAGAAGCTCTACGAGCTATCCATTGGGGGAACCGCCGTGGGAACCGGAATCACTACCGAAGCCGGATATGATGTGAAAGTCGTAGCCCGAATCAAGAAACACACGCACCAGCCGTATTTTCCAAGCCACCGAAAGATGCTCCTCACGAGCCACATGACCCATTTTACCCACTACTCGCACGCCCTCTCCGAATTAGCCGATGAATTGATGGTCTGGGCAAACGATTGGGTGATTTTAGGATCAGACCCTTACGCAGGAATTGGAGAAATCAAACTTCCAGAAGCCGAACCGGGAAGCAGCATCATGCCGGGGAAAGTCAACCCGAGCATTTTGGAAGCCATGAAAATGGTCTGCTTACAAGTCCAAGGAAACAATGAAACCATACGATTAGCATCCGAGGCCACTCAACTTGAACTCAATGTGATGACTCCCGTGATGGGATCAAATTTGTTTGAATCTATTTCACTCTTAACAAACGCATTGCGGATGTTTCGCACCAAGTGTTTAGTGCGCGTGAAGCCTACTTCGCGTATGCAGACGTTGATGAGCGCGTCGGTTTCCACTGCCACCTCCCTCAATCCATATTTGGGATATGACGTCGTGGCTCACGTCGTGAAACGAAGCATGAAAGAAGGAATTTCCGTGTCGGAGTTTCTCGTGAAAGAGAAAATACTCACGAAAGAAGAAGCGACCCACTTGATGAACCCCATTCATCTCACACAACCGGGGAAAATTGACGCGGTGTTGAAGGAAAAGATTCGCGCCCGCCCATCTTACTCCAAAATGAAATCCCTCGTCCAGTGATTGGCGCGATGAGCCACGCGCAGGAATAAAAAGCACAATACGCTCAACGAGGGAATGGCTCACAAGTATTTTACATTAGAAGAGGCGCGGAAAGTCCTGCCCAAAGTCCAGCACCACATGACACGGCTCCTCACTATCCACGACGAGCTCACTGCCCTTTCAGGCGTAAAAGTCCACGCCGAATCTGAGGATTGGACCGCTCACTTGCTCGCAATTAACATCAACAAACGCTACCATGAATTATCCTTCAAATACTTCGCCGAAATGGAAGCTCTGACTCGAGTCGGGTGTTACGTGAAAGATGTTCAACAGGGATTAGTGGATTTTTACTCAAAATTAGGAGATAAAGACATCATGTTCTGCTGGCAGTGCGACGAACCTGATCTCTTGTATTATCATGAGACCCACACTGGGTATGAAGGGCGCGAACCTATTGCTCAACTGAAGGAAAAACTCGCAGCGGAACAGCGCGCCCTTCTTTAACCATTTCATCCCCTATTCCCTTCATGCCCTACTCTCAACGAGTCCAAAAATACGTGGACCATTACTCCCAAGGAGTCATCATTCGCGACCACTCCCTTGAATTGTACGATCAATTTCTCCAAAACTTAGGAGAGAATCAAACGCTTGAACAACTTGTTCAACGTGTTTTGCGACGAAAGGAAGTATGTCGAATATTGGATGTGGGATGCGGCAATGCCAATGCCCTTCAAAAGCTCAAAGAATTATTCGGGAAGCGCATTCATACCATAGGAATGGACCTGCTTCCCCCGGTCGTGCAAAAAGGACTTGACCAATTCATTGAAGGAGATGTGCACACCCAACCCTTTCCTGAACGGTGCGACCTCATCGTATCCTTCCGTTCCATCCACCAAATGGGAGGAATTCGAACCCTTGTTCCTCTCCTTGCGCGTGCCCTTGAGAAGGGAGGAAGATCCTATTGTTGGATCCGCATGCGAGAGGCCCCGGAAGGAAAGCCTGAATTCGTGGGGGAAATGAGCGAGAAAGAAGAACATGATCTACACGCCCTGACCGCCCAAAACGAAGTCGAGGGGTGTACGCTCCTATTACAAGCCGTCGAAGTGCCCATTCCCGTGACCCATGACGCGGATGAACGCAAAGTGATGATAGGAGGGTACGTCCTCCTTATCCATCGACCCCTCTGAGGTTGGTTTTTAGCCATTTTCTCCTATACTAACTACGTTGGAGTTGATTTGATATGACGGACGCAAAACCATTAACCTACAAGAGCCTACAGGGACTCTCGGAAAAGCAGATTGCCGAGCACCATGATGTACTGTATGTGGGATATGTGAAGAAAACGGATGAGATCCGAGAAAAACTCAAAACGGTCGATTTGACCAAAGCCAACGGAACCCACTCCGACTTGAGAGAGCTTAAGCTTGAAGAAGGGTTTGCCGTGAACGGCGTGCGACTCCATGAAGGATACTTTGCGGCCATGGGTGGACAGGGAGGAAAGCCCTCCGGAAGCCTCCTGAAGATGATCGAAGAAGACTTTGGTTCCTATGAAAAGTGGGAAGCCGAATTCAAAGCACTCGGACTATGCGCCCGCGGATGGGTCGTGTTGGCCTTTGACTGGGAAGACATGAAACTCCACAACTACATCTGCGACGTGCATAATCAAGGTGCCATTTGGGGCTGCTCAACCGTACTCATCCTGGACGTGTACGAGCACGCGTACTTTTTGGATTATGGGACGAACCGAAAGGCCTACATCGAGACCTTCATGAAGAACCTTCATTGGAACCACATTGAACAAAAGGTCCAGAATACCATGATGTACGAAAGTCGAGCCAAGATGCACCATTAATGGAGCGAAGGGGGGGTCATTCCCCTCCTCCTATATAGGTTTTGGAAAGGCCTCCCGGCGGATTTTAAAGGCCTTTTCCTGCCCTCTCATTCTATGACCATTGATTCCACCCTCGTCTACGACGTCGCCGTCATCGGAGCCGGACCCGCCGGGGGAAGCGCCGCGCTGCATTGTGCTAAGAAAGGACTCAAGACAATTGTTTTAGAAGAACACGCCACGGTCGGAGACCCCGTGCACTGCGGAGAATGTTTGAGCGAAATGGCCGAGATTCGCGTCAACATGAAGTTTCCCAACGAAGTCATCGCCATGCCCGTGAAAGGAGTCAAGGTCGTCTTTCCCGATAACCACAAAGTCACCCTCACAGAAGCCGGGTATGTGTTGGAAAAACACGCCTTTGAAAAATGGTTAACCGGAGAAGCCCAGAACGCAGGAGCGGAAGTCTCCATGAGCACCCGCGTCACGTCCTTAGCAAGAGAGAATGAAATTTGGGTTATTCAAACCACGCAAGGGGTTGTCAAAGCACGCATCGTGCTGGATGGAAGTGGAGCCGCCGGGGTGGCCAATCGAATGCTCAACATGAATGAGCGATTCAAAGTCACCACGGGAATTCAATACGAACTGTTGGATATTCCCCAAGAAGGATACCTGGACTTTTACTTATGGCCGAGGCTCGCACCCGAAGGATACCTTTGGATGATCCCCAAAAATGATGGAAGGGCTAACGTGGGACTGGTAACGCATGACATTCCCAAAGCCAAAGTCTACTTGGACCAATTCGTCAAAGAAATGGGATGGGAAACAAAAACCAAAGTCAAGACATTCGGCGGACCCATTCCGAGCTCCGGACCGGTGAAAAACACCGTGGGGGATGGAATCCTCTTGATTGGAGACGCGGCTGGATTCACCTCTCCCTTGTTCGAAGGAGGAACCCAACTCGGACTCGTTTCCGGACGTATGGCCGCGGAAGTGGCTAGGGATGCACTCACGCAAAATAAAACCGACAAAACCACGTTGAGCGTGTACGAGAAGAAATGGAAAATGGAATTCCCCTCGTATAACAAAATCATCAAAGGAAAAGATGCCTTGTATAATTTCACCGAAGACGAACTCAACCGCATCGGTCACCTGATGCCGGACGAACTCTCCAACCTAACGGCCATCGACAAGGCGAAGGTTGGAATCCACGTCCTCTCGAAGAATCGAGACCTCTACAAGAAAGGAGTCATCGACGCCTTCCTCGCATTTGGATACTCGAGAGCCTCCCATTATGGATGGTAGGATCTTTTCATTTTCATTCCCCATTATTAACTCGGAAAATAGGAATTCATCCAATGGCTACTATCGAGTATGAGCCCTCGCGTAAACTCTGCGAACAATACGCCTCCTCATTCTATTCAGCCGCGCAATTCCTCCCGGAAGACAAAAAGAATGCTGCGTACGCGTTATACGGATTTTGCCGCTACACTGACAACATCGTAGACGGAGAAGGATCCCCTGAATACAAGCGAAAACTCCTCCGACTCTGGAAACAAGCCCTTCAATTGCAGTGGGATGAGCCCACCCCCCAACATTCGATTCTCCACGCATTTGTGCACACGTGCAAAGAGTATCAAATCCCCCCTGAATTAGGATATGGACTGATTGAGGGACTGGAAATCGACTTGAAGAAGAACGAATACGAGAACTTCGATGAACTCTTTGCCTATTGCTACGCCGCGGGAGGAATCCCCGGATTGCTCATGGCCCACATCTCCGGCGCACCTGCATCCTCCTACCCGGCCGCCGTGTCATTGGGAGTGGGGATGCAACTCACGAATATTCTACGTGATATTCACGAAGACTTGGATCGAGGACGCGTGTATGTGCCCTTAAATGAGATGAACGAATACGGCTATTCCATTAATGACCTGCGAAACCACACACTCAACCAGGCATTTCGCGCACTCATGGGCTATCAAATAGCCCGCGCCCAAATGTATTACACGGAAGCCGAGAAAGCCCTTTCACACACGGATGCGTCAATGCAACTCGCACTTGAACTGTGCCTGTCCTATTATCGTGAAATCCTGCGAGAAATAGAAAAGAACCAGTACGACGTATTCTCTACACGTGCATTTGTCTCTGAAGAACGGAAAAAGGGATTATTCGGAGAAGCAGTATCCAAAATCCTCCGCCAAGCGGAACGACTAAAAGACCCGGCCCAGGAATAGACTATTCCTATGGAACCCGGAAAAAAGATCCTCATCATCGGCGCCGGAATTGGAGGGTTAGCACTTGCAGCCCGACTCTCAACGAAGGGATACACGGTTGACGTGTATGAGAAGAACGCCTTCACCGGCGGACGAGTTGCACAGAAGAAAATCAAAGGATACACCATTGATTTAGGACCTACATTCCTCCTCATGCCGAGGGAATTTGAAGAACTATTCGCGTATTGTGGAGAAAAATTCTCTAATCACATACAAATTGAACCCCTGGACCCCATTTATCGACTTCATTACGCGGATCAGACATTCCTAGACATGCATTCGTCTCTTCCTCGCATGAGAGAATCCTTCTACCGTTACCACTCCTCCACGGCAGAGAAGAATTTCCAATCATTCCTTGACTTTTTGTCCTACGAGCAGGAGAAATTCTCCATCGTATACGATCGATTCATCACCCGACCCGCTAAATCACTCGCGGAGTTGGTCTTGTCATGGGATTTCCCCTATTTGTTTCGACTCGACGGGTTCCATTCCATGTGGGAGAATGCGGAGACGTTCTTCACGGATACCAAAATCAAACTCGCAATGAGTTTCCAAAGCATGTACATCGGGGAAAGCCCCTTTGTTGCACCCGGAACATACTCGATTATTCCCTATGTGGAATTCACGCAGGGAGTATGGTATCCCAAGCAAGGAATCCGAGGATTAGTGGACTCCATTGAGAAACTCGCCAAGAAAAAAGGGGCGAAAATACACCTCAAGAAGAAAGTCAAGGAAATACTCATCGAAAATGGGAAAGCCATTGGAATTCGACTCGAAAACGGAAAAGAAGTGCACGCAGACATGATCGTGAGCAACCTGGACCTTCCTGCCGCCTACCATTCACTCGTTCCTGAAACAAAACGGAAGAAATACACAGAAAAAAAGCTCAACGCCCTTCAATACGGGTGCTCGGCATTCATGATGTACGTGGGAGTGAAGAAAGAATATGCGAAGCTCCAACACCACAACGTATTCTTCTCTGGCGACCACAAGAGAAACTTTGAAGAAATTTTTAGAACGAAAGAAATCCCCTCGGATCCCAGCCTCTACATCAACGTCTCCAGTCGCACTAACCCCAAACTTGCCCCGAAGGGGAAACATTTGCTCTACATCCTCGTTCCCGTGCCCTATTCCGCCCAGCAAGATGGGAAGAAAGTAAACTGGAACGATTACAAAAAAGAATATTCACACAAAATCTTGGACACTCTCGAATCGAGAGGATTAGTGGATTTGAAAAAGAACGTGGAAATGATGGAAATATTCACCCCGGATGATTGGGAATCCCTGGCAGGGATGCATTTTGGGAGTACGTTTGGTCTTTCCCCCATTTTCTTCCAATCGAGCGTGTTCCGACCCAATCAGAAGAGCGAGGAGTTCCAAAACCTATTCTTCGTAGGTGCGTCTACTCACCCGGGGAGTGGGATGCCGCTTGTTCTAATCTCGGCGCGGACGTGCGAAGAACGAATACAGAATAATCGTTAGGGCGAGCAGCTCAAAACCATACACCAGGTTCTCAATCGGAATAAACGGAACGAAAATCCCAATGACTTCTTCGCGATTAAACGTCCAAATCCCTATTTGCGTGAAATAATTATCCAATACTAATTGGAACGCAGCGAAAATAAGTGCAGTAATCCAAAATGGGCGATTGGACAACCGCAACACGCGCGTGTGGAGAATAGTGTCCAGCACGAGGAGGAAGGCGAGAAAAATTCCCACGACGAGCGTGTATTCCATCATTGGGATTTCCTCCCACTCACGAAGCGATATACAACTATTCCAAAGAATGGAACTACCAAGAAGAACTTGATCTCCTCAATGGGTTGATTGATGATGACTATGTTGAGCGTGTGTTCCAGTCCGAACGACCAATGCCCGCGCGACACGGCGAGAATGTCCCATGCGATGAAGATGAACGCAGTGACGATGAGTGAGAGGGCCGTTGCGCGAATTTGATGCGAATTGAACTTCACTTTTCCAAAATAGAGGACGCACGCACACCCTATGAGTACGAAAAGAAGGTAGAGAACGTACGTGAAGGTCATGAAAAAGAAAAAGTGGCTGGAACTAAAAAGCCAGCCTTATGCCAATGAGGCGTGTCTCCGCTTCGAGGAGCGGGACGCGGCCATGGTGGCGGAAGGAATAGGCAACGAATGATTCCGCTTCTGCGGAGACAATCGATACCCCACCCACGCGGCCACCTTCAATGCGGCATGAATAGGAATCGCCAGAATGGTGGCTGCCTTGTAGACATCCGGGAGCTGCATGAATTGATCCTGCAACTCTTCATCGCCCATTAATGCTTGCACATGCTCATGCGTTCCCATAGGAAGGTGCGCACGCACTTCGTGAGCAGGATAGAATTCTTCCAATTGATACAGTCCCATCAAGTGACTCACGCGTTTCGTGGCAAAGTCCAAGAAATTCTTGGATCCCTGCACATGTACAGTCGCAGTGGGGTGGGTATCTACGGCGTCGATGCCCAAATACATGGCCATCCACAAATCATCGGCCATGACGTGCTCGGGGAATCGCATTCCGCGAACCATTTTCCCTCGTACAGCCGTACACGAAGCCTTTCGGTCGCGCAAGGCTAAGGTGGAGAGAGACAATTCACTAATACCAAACAACATGTGCTCCAAAATGGAATCGCTTTCAGGTGCAGCGGCGATGTCATTGGCTGAAATGGCGTTCAACTTCTTGTCTTTCTTCAACGTTTGCGTCAATTCAGAGATGGTTTCAGGTTGCACGCGTGCATTGGCGTCCAAAAATATAACAAAATCATCATTTCCCATGCGATACGATTGTTCAGCCTTGTCTATTAATGCATTCAACGCGCGCGGCTTACCTGGAACAGACTCGGTGATGTAGTCCATGTTCCTATTTTTGGTCTTCAATCCCTCGAGGACTTCTACTGTATCATCGGTGCACGCGTTGGCGCACACTAATACGTGCATGTCCTTCGTGGGGATGTCCGTGGATGCGTTCAGGGACGAAACGGCCGAAGGTAGGGTTCGAGCCTCATTGCGCGCCGGCATCAGCACAACAAACTCGTTCGCGTTGGGAGTCATACTGAGGGCAAGGGAACGTTTTGGCCTATAAATACCTTATCCCCCCGCGGAGACGTTATTTTGGCTCCAAAACCCGAATGGGGGGCGAACGTGCCTTTTTTATTCTCCGTCAACCCTATCCCGAACATGGAACGATGGATTGCCCCGATTGGAGCCGTGGTGGCCGTACTCCTCATCCTCGTGATGATTCCGACCCAGCATCACTGGATTGCCATCCTTTTACTCTTGGGAATCATCTTCTATGGACTTTTCTCCAATCCGATGCACCAAATGCACGAGCACACGTTTGGGGAGACTCGCGAGAAGCCCAAGCGGAAAATGAAGAAAAAAAGACGCAAATAGGGGATTTTTCCCCTTTCACCCTTAGAAACCGTACATAATGCCCCTTCCATTACCTATTTTTCCGGGGATGCAAACAACTTTATAAGCGTTTTCCTGGTGTTTTGAGTATTACGTGAGGGTTGCGGGGCTTTCGGTTAACGTTTGGGTTTTGGGGAGACGATTATTTTTTCGTTTTGAAATATCTGCGCAAGCAGACCCGAGACTGGTCCCGTTCCTCATGACGTGAGGAGACGTGAGAGAGCATGCTCAAAACAATCGCCGAACACCACCTGGTCCCGAAACACGAACTCCTGAACAAGGAAGAGACGCAATCGCTGCTTACGCAGTTCGGTCTTGATTTTGACAAACTCCCCCGCATCGCATCCGACGACCCCATGGTTGCTGAATTGAAAGCAAACGTCGGCGATGTTATTCGCATCACACGCAATTCTCCCGTGGCCGGGACAACCATCTACTATCGGAGAGTGGTCCAATGACGCAGAGCTGGGAACAATACGCACTCGTTGAGAGCTGGTTCAAGAACAAAAACTTCGCGCAGATGAACATCAGCTCCTACAACCAGTTTGTGGATGACCGATTGAATGAGATTATCAAAGAAAACAAAACCATCACGCCGAAGATTGAAGAAGTTCGAATTGAACTCGAAGAGATTGAAGTCCAGAAGCCCCGCATCGTGGAAGCCGATGGATCTCCGCGAAACGATTTCTATCCCATGGAAGCACGTATTCGAAACCGAACGTACTCCGCTCCTTTATTTTTGACCATGCGACTCTTGCGACGAGATGTCGAACAAGACGTCAAGAAAACATACATCGGAGAATTGCCGGTGATGCTCAAATCTAAACTCTGCCACTTGCAGGGAAAGACATCCGAAGAATTGATCGCAATGGGAGAAGACCCCATGGACTTCGGCGGATACTTTGTGATTAATGGAAGCGAAAAAGCGTTGACCGCGCAAGAAGTATTGTCCTCGGACCGAATTCTCATCACGGAGAACGCCGGAGACAAATTCTCCGCGGAAGTTATCTCCACGAAGGGTGCGTTCAAGGGACGCGTTCGCGTTACGCGAAGCAAAGACGGAATGCTGTCCGTCACCTTCCCCGCGTCTCCTCGAAAACTGCGATTGTTCGCGCTGTTGAAAGCTTTGGGATTGAAGGACGACAAGGAAATGCTCCAAGCATTCCCTTCTACACCCGGAATCATGAACGATGTTCTGATTAACTTGGAAGCTAACGACGTCAAGGACGAAGAAGAAGCCTTGGACCGAATTGGTAAATATGTGGCGCCCGGACAAGTCATCGATTACCGCTTGCGACGAGCTCAGGAAGTCATCGACGCCTTCTTGTTGCCACACATTGGAAACCAGAAAGAAGATCGCCGAGCCAAGGCCTTCTATCTCGCCACCATGGCCACACGTGCCATCGAACGCGCGAATGGTTTACGCGGACAGGATGATAAGGACCATTACGGAAACAAGCGACTTGAACTTTCGGGAAAGCTCATGGAGCACTTGTTCCGACACTCGTTCAAGTACTTCATCAAGGACCTGACGTTCCAAATTGACCGAACGGTTACTCGCCGACGAAAGTTGAACATCTCCACGGTTGTTCGACCCGGCGCTGTCACCGAGCGAATCTTGTTCGGAATGTCTACTGGAAATTGGATCGGACGCTCCACGGGTGTCTCGCGATTCATGGACCGCGTGAACTATTTGGGACCCCTGACGGAATTCCGAAAGGTCAAGTCTCCCTTGAACAAGAACCGCGAATTATACGAAGCGCGTGATGTTCACGGAACGCACTGGGGAAGACTTTGCTGTATTGAGACGCCGGACGGACCTCAATGTGGGTTAGTGAAGAACTTAGGATTGTTTTCGGAAGTCACCCAGGATGTGAATCCGGAACCCGTTGAGAAATTGCTCAAGGGAATGGACGTATACTTGAAATAGGGACAAAAAAACGGAGAAAGGAGAGGTGAAAAACATGGTTGGACAAGAAGGAAAAGTTTTCGTAAACGGAAAACTAATGGGATTCCACAAAGACATCCAGAAGTTGACCAAAGATCTCATCGCCAAGCGCCGCTCCGGAAAAATTGACCCCCAAGTTAACATCGCTCTGCACGAAGACAACTTCGAATTGTACGTAAACACGGATTCCGGACGCGTCCAGCGACCCGTTGTTGTTGTTGAGAGTGGAAAGCCCCGCATCACGAAGGAAGTGTTGAAGCACGTCAAGGACGGAAAGCTCACCTGGAATGACTTGGTCAACCAGGGATACATCGAATACTTGGACGCCGAAGAAGAAGAAAACGCCTCCATTGCCTTGCGCGAAGAAGACGTCACGCCGAAAACCACCCACATGGAAATCAACGCCATGGGAATCTTCTCGGTTATTTCCTCCATGATTCCATTCTTGGAACACAACTTGGCTGGAAAGACCCTGCACGGTGCCAAGGTGTTCAAACAAGCACTTGGATTGCCTGCGATTAACTACAATTTGCGCACGGACACGGAATCATACTTGTTGTATTATCCCCAGCGCGAACTCGTGCGAACGAAGACGCTGGATTATTTGAACACGGATCAGCGACCGATGATCCAGAACTTTGTCGTGGCGATTATGCCCTACATGGGATTCAATGTGTTGGATGCCGTTGTTTTGAACCGAGGAGCCGTTGAGCGAGGACTCGGACGCGCCGCGTATTTCCGCAATTATGAGTCCGAAGAGACCCGATACCCGGGCGGACAAGTTGATAAGTTTGAAATCCCCAACGAAGAAGCCGTGGGACACTTGGGAGAAGAGCCGTACAAGAAGTTAGGCGCCGACGGACTCGGAGAATTGGAAACGTATGTCTCCGATAAGGATGTCCTGATTGGAAAGACCTCCCCTCCTCGATTCTTGGAAGAAATCACCGAATTCGGTGTCATTCAAGAAAAGCGACGCGAAGCATCCGTGTTCCCCCGTAAAGGAAAGCCCGGAATGATTGACCGCGTTGTGCTCACGGAAGGAACCTCCGGTGCACGTATTGCTAAAGTCAAGGTTCGCTCGACCATGATCCCCGAGCCCGGAGACAAATATGCCTCCAAGCACGGACAAAAAGGAGTCATCGGAGCCATTATCCCCGAAGAAGACATGCCCTTCACGGAATCGGGAATCAAACCCGACTTGATGCTGAACCCGCACGCCATTCCGACACGAATGACCATCGGACACATGCTCGAAATGCTCACCGGAAAGAGCGCCGCCATGAGCGGAAAATTCATGGACGGAACCGCATTCAACGAAGACTCGGTCGAAGATGCCAAGAAAGTCTTGGAAGCTCATGGATTCCGATCTGATGGAAAAGAAGCATTCTATGACGGACGAACCGGAAAGAAAATTGAAGGAGAAATCTTCGTTGGGTGTATTGCCTATCGTCGATTGTTCCACATGGTTTCCCACAAGCTCCAAGCCCGCTCCCGCGGACCTGTCCAGATTCTCACGCGACAGCCTACGGAAGGAAAGGAGAAAGAAGGTGGATTGCGATTCGGTGAAATGGAAGGAGAAACATTGGTCGGACACGGTGCCGCCATGCTTCTTCAAGAGAAGTTCATCGACGACTCCGACAAGGTCACGGAATTGGTCTGTGAGAACTGCGGAATCATCGCGGTGAACGACCAAATTCGCAAGAAGCGATTCTGCCCCATGTGTGAATCCTCACAGGTGTATCCGGTGCAGATGTCGTACGGATTCAAGTTATTGTTAGATGAATTGAAGGCGCTCGGGATCTATCCCAAGATGCGCCTGACGGATAAGGCGTAACGGAGGGAAAACTATGCTGATGAAAAAGATCCATTCCATTGAATTCGGTGTCCTTGCGCCTGAGCAGATTCGAAAGATGTCATCGATTGAGATTAAGTCCCCGGAAACGTACGACAAAGACGGATACCCCATGGAAGGCGGACTCATGGATCCCCACTTGGGAGTCATCAATCCTTCTTTACGCTGTAAGACCTGCGGACAGAAGATGAAGCAGTGCCCGGGACACTTTGGATCCTTAGAAATGGTCCGACCGGTCATCCACCCGAAGTTCTCCAACAAACTCGAAGAGTTGTTGCACGCCACCTGTCAAGAATGCGGAAAAATCGCACTGAAGGATGAAACGCTCGCAGAATTCAAAGAAGCCTCTTCTAAGCTCAGCCGCGAAGACGCCACTAAATTATTGATTAAGAAAACCAAGACGAAGCGCAAGTGCCCCCACTGCGGAGCCTCGCGCGTGGAAGTATTGTTGGACAAGCCGACCAACTTCTACTTGGACAAGGACCGATTATACCCCTCTCAAATCCGAGAATGGGTCGAGAAAATCTCCGAGGACGACCTCAAAATGTTCGGGTACGATCTCCAGCGATTGCGACCGGAGTGGTTCATCCTCACCACGTTGCAAGTCCCGCCCATCACCATCCGACCCTCCATCACCTTGGAGAGCGGAATCAAGTCGGAAGACGATTTAACCCACAAATTGGTGGATGTCATCCGAATCAACCTGCGATTGAAAGACAACATTGACGCAGGAGCACCGCAATTAATCATTGAAGACTTGTGGGACTTGTTGCAATACCACGTCACCACCTACTTCGACAACGACACCGCCGGTGTCCCCCCCGCGAAGCACCGATCCGGACGATCCTTGCGAACGCTCGTGCAGCGATTGAAAGGAAAGAAAGGTCGTTTTCGTTACAACTTGACTGGAAAGCGAGTCAATTACGCGGCCCGATCCACCATCATCCCGGACCCCTACCTGTCCATCAACCAGGTTGGAGTACCTGAACCCATCGCCAACAACCTCACTGTGCCTGAGATTGTCACGGAATGGAACATGGACGAGATGAAGAAGCTCATCAAGAAAGGAGAAGCCGCTGTTTACGTCACGAAACCCAACGGACTGCGTAAGAAGGTCACTGAGCTCAACAAGAAGGAAATTACCGACGAATTAGAAGCCGGAAGCAAGGTCGAGCGAGTGTTGCAGGATGGAGACATCGT
Organism: uncultured archaeon; assembly: GCA_964427715.1. Lineage (GTDB taxonomy): Archaea > Iainarchaeota > Iainarchaeia > Iainarchaeales > VGJJ01 > VGJJ01. The sequence goes on from CAYRUV010000002.1 coordinate 219,765, forward strand.
GCTGTTCAACCGACAACCCTCCTTGCACCGATTGTCCATGCTCGCCCATGAAGTCAAGGTGATGCCCAACAAGGCCATCCGATTGAACCCGATGGTCTGTAAGCCCTACAACGCGGACTTCGATGGAGACGAAATGAACCTCCACGTCCCGCAGACCCAGGAAGGAATCTCGGAGGCTCGCGAACTCATGTACGTGGAGAACCAGATTGTCTCCCCTCGAAATGGACCACCAGTGGTTGGTGGACAGGAAGAGGACATGCAAGGAATCGGGTCCAACTTGAGGAAATGGAAAAGGGCTCGACGCCGCGACATCGGCGAGCTCGCGGGCGGACCGGATGACGACCGGCGGCTCGAATCCGAACCGCTTGCCGATGCTC
>CAYRUV010000003.1:0-101781 GCA_964427715.1 uncultured archaeon
CGAAAGGCTGCAAAACGACGCACAAACACCCCCACAATCCACACCCAGTTCCCCCTCATCCTGAACACCATTCTGACACGTATTAGCCAATAGACACCCCTCATCAACGTCCCCATCACAATCATCATCAACACTATTACAGAGCTCAAGAGCAGGAATACACGTGAGAGACTCCCCGCCACTCGACCCACCATCACTTGAACTACTGCTACCGCCACCACCGCCACCACCACCGCCTCCACCCCCTCCTCCGCTGGTCGTGTCAGCAGGAGGAGTGGTATTGTCTCCAGGCTCAGGCTCTCCGGACTCCGTGAGGGTGAACGTAATGGAATTGGATTGTCCACCGGCCGGATTCGTCACATACAGGGAATGCGCCCCCACCCCCAACGTCTGGAGTTGAGACGCGCTAAAAGGGATGGAGATGGAGGTGCTGGTCAGAGAAGACGATGACACTACAGTCCCATCCACATTGACCGCAGCGCCAGCCTTGAAGTAGAACCCGGTGAGCGTCAAAGTAATGGGTTGGTCAATTGGAAAAGAGGAGTAGGACTGAGCAGAAATGTAGGGAATATACAGGACAAAATTCAGGAGGGTATTGGATAGTTTCCCATCCGGGTTCTTCACGAGAACCTTGTAGATGCTCGGCCCCATACTCGTGGTGTCGGCGACCGCGATGGGAAACGTGAGTGTGCCCGTATTGAGGTAGGTGGTGGGAAACGCCTTGAGCAGGGATTGATTGAACGAATTAATCAACACGGCCTGGGCCCCATTTTGAAATCCGCTTCCGGTGAGGGTGACAGTGGTGCTCGTGTTCCATTCCAAATCATTCGGGGAGAAGGAATCCAACACGGGGGATCCAGGCGAGAGGATACTCAGCGTTTGAACGCCACTCTGTCCACCATCGGTGTTCACCACATACACATCGAATGTCCCAGTTCCCAGCGAAGAAATCTGACCTCCAGAAAGGGTGAACGTCAACGTGGACGCATCCACGAAGGTCGTGGGGAGGAGCGCGAGCGTTCCCACTTTCACTTGTGCGCCGCTCTTGAAGTTGCTTCCGGTGAGGGTAAACAATTGCCCCGTCGACGTCGTGTTGATGGCCGACGGGGAAATGGAAGTTAATTGGGGCGTGACTAATTGGAGAGACAGATTCTTCGTGTTGGAATACGTACTCCCTTGTTTCACCCTCACCGCGTGAGTGCCCGCGCCCAATTGAATGGTTTGAGAACTTGTGAGAGTAAAGGTGAGCTTGGATGAATTCACAAACGTAGGAGTAATCGTGAGAATGGTTGGATTTCCAATCTCCACCTTGTCGGTGCTCGTAAAGAAGCTCCCGTTCACGGTGAGGGGGGTGTCCGCGCCCACGTTGCCAGTAGAAGGAACCACGCTCACAATGGAAAAAGACAGGCTGGGATCGGGGTAGGGAGTTCCGGCGGGATAATTGGAAGGCGTGTACGTGACGCCGGATTCCAGGAATGACTTGATGGCGTGGTGTGTTCGAGGATCCAATTCCCGCTTGCACGTGTACCCATATCCCCCGCTTGCGTTGGCGTTGATGGCCAGGATGTGATTGACGGAGTGGTGCTGCCACCAGGATATTTCCGCGGGTGTTGAGGCCTGGTCGGAGGCGAACGAGTAGAGGTAGCTCAGGATGTACCCATTTCCCGTATCGCCGGCCCCGTATCCCCCTTTGTAGGACCACCATTTGTTCACGAGGCAATACTGGTACCACCCCACGGATTGTTGGGGATTGCCAAAGTCGTTGTGGTACGCTCCATCTCCCACTGCATCGCCCGCGAGATACTTGACCACATCGAGCGTGCGGAGGCGCAGGGTCTCCGTGATGGGATTAGCGGCGTCAAAATCATTGAAGGTGTGATACAGCATCAGGAGTCCCAGTCCCAGGCGCTGACCCATCATCCAATATCGTGCCCCATCCGGACAATCGGGTCCGCTCGGGGGACCGGGGAAAGAGTTGACTCCATACCCATTCGACACATCCCAATCGAGAGCTTGAATCTCCGGCTGCAGCACACTGAGGTTGATTTTTTGCCCGGGCGGTGCGAGCCAGCCGGACCCCTGCATGTATCCAATGAGGCAAATTCCATCCAGCTCGGGCGTCTGGGGCGTGCTGTCACACGTGGGGTTGGAATACGATCCCACCTTCGGCACGCTGACGCGATTCAACACATCCGCAAGCCACGTGGCGACATACGCCTTGTGGTTGGAGTAGCGGGAATCATTCGTCTCTTTCAAATACCGCAGCACTTGAGAAAGGCCCTGCATCTGCATCCCGAGGGGGCGAACATAGTCGAAATAATCAAAGTTCTGGAGCCACGTGCGACGATACATCCCTTCCATTCCGGACTTGAATACTTCGCTTCCCGTGTAGTAATAGAAGTCTAAATCCGCGATGTAGGACCAATTGTGTTCCTCATTCATGGGTTTGAGGACCCAGTTAGACCCATAGAAGCTGTAGACTTGTCCAAAGTTCACCGCGCTCTTCGCCCAATCCGTTTTCATGGTGGAGGTCGCGGGATAAGTTGTGAAGGTTTTGTCATCCAGATAGTATTCAAAGTCGGCCATGTAGCGCGCCCACACCTCCTTGTAGGGATAGTCGGATCGCACGCCGGAGGTAAAGGTAGTATAGGTGAATTGGGAATCCGCATTGTTGGGTTTTCCTCCCCCGCTGGCCCCGGGGTACATTCCTCGATCCACTTCGAGTGGCTTACCTTGTTGCGTGGGGTTGGAGCAAATCTGCGTCATGGGAATATTGGGTGCATCCACGAATTGTTGGAGGGTGGACGGATTCACACTCAGGAAGGGCGTGGAAAGAAAGACGTGGGCTTTCCCATAATGGGTTCGGTCCACCGGGATGAAGATGATTTTGTTCTGATACTGCTTGGTGTCGGTGAGTCCGTTATCGGTGGCATTGAAGTTGATTTGGAGCTCGCGCGTCGCGTAGAGTTTCCATGGAAACACGTACACAGGCTCCCCCGGTCCGACGGGGAAATACGGGGTGTAAAAGTGATAATCCAAATACCCGGTGGATGAATCCACGGAATACCCGTTCGGGTAGTAGAATCCCTGGTATCGCCCAACCAGGGAAATGGATTTTCCCCCCGCGGAGGCTTTGAGCCATTGATAATACGGCACCTTGTCGGCAGCGGTTCGATTAACCACCGATGAAGTGGGATTGCTCAGCGTGTTGGTGGCATACGTCTCCACCGCATACCCGGCCGGATTGGAGGGGAGCTGACTCAATCCCTCCTCGATGTTGAGGTTGGAGGAATAGTAGCTCGTCACGACCCCGGCCTCTCCCGTGTTGATGGTGAATGGGAACGCCGCCCCGTTGGATCCGGCCGCCTCGGCGGAGATGGAGGTATTCTTCATGGTGGTGCCGATGCGCATCCACGCTCCTTGGGTGAGCTTGTGGGTGTTGGAGTTGAATTGGGCATTCTTGTAGGTGAACTGAATATTCGCCTCCGGGGAGTCCTTGTAAAAATCATAGATGACACGATAGCCAACCCCCGTGTTCTCAATCAATCCCTCCACGATTACTTGACAATACACCGGACCATTGTACACCACCTCAAATCGCGACGCGTTTCCATTCGACGATGTGAAGGTAACCCCGCTCAAGTCCTTGAAAAATACCCCCCCATTATTCGCCGGATCCACCAAGCTTGTTCCATTCGTGTTGAGGACAACCGAATCAAAGACGTTGTAGTTGTTTTGTTTCACAACCGCAGTGATTCCATTGCTTCCCGTGTTGACGGTGACGGTTCCATTTCCAGTGGTGCAGATGGATGATCCACCGCTGCTTCCATTTCCTCCATCGGCAATCGCATAGGTGGTGGTGTCGCTCTGTCCAGCATTCAAATTGGCCAGCATGAAACTCACCAGCGCCCACTTCACACTCCCATCGGGGTGCCACGCAAGAGGAGTGAATTGATAGGCAGTGGTTCCTGTCACGCGCAACGAATTAACGCTCGCCACTTCTCCCATTGGGAATGGGAACCCGTGCATCACGGCCACGTTGGATCGGGAAGTGGTCGTCTCTCCCAGGGAGAGGGTCTCAAACACCTCCAAGGGATACGATAGGGCGGCCGCTTGGACGCTGAAGAGGATCAGAAAAATTAGCGGGATAAACTTTAGTGACACGCCAGGGGAATGGTCTGTCAGTTAAAAAAGTAAGGGGTTGACGAGGGAATCAGAGTCCAAGCAGGCGCAGGAACGCTTGGATTAGCAGCACCAGTGGATTGATGGCCGCAAAGAACAACAACGAAGACGAGTCAGGAATCGAGAGGCTGCAAAACGTGGCGCACACGCCCCCGCAGTCCACACCCAGTTCCCCCTCATCCTGAACACCATTCTGACACGTATTGGTGGAGAGGCATCCCTCATCAACGTCACCATCACAATCATCATCAACACTATTACAGAGCTCAAGAGCAGGAACACACGTGAGAGAATCTCCACCACTCGACCCACCATCAACTGAACTACTACTACCACCACCGCCGCCACCGCCACCACCGCCACCACCACCGCCTCCACCCCCTCCGCCGCCGGTGGTGCTGGGTTCATCCGCGGGGGGATCCGTTTCGCCTTCTACTGGATCGCCGGATTCGGTGAGGGTAAGGATGATGGGGTTGGAGATTCCCCCGGCAGGATTCTGGAGCGTAATCTCATGATCCCCCACGCCCAGCGCGGCGAGTTGAGTGGAGGTGAATGGAATGGCAATTGTGGTGCTTGTCACCGAGGACGGGGCATACGTCACGTTTCCAATCTTTGCGAGGGTGCCCGTCTTGAAGTAATACCCCGTGAGGGTGAGAACCATGTCCTCGTCCACGGGAACAGACAGGAAAGACTGCCCGGTGATGTAGGGGATGTAGATGACGAAATTGGGGATGGTATTCGAGACCTTGTTGTCGGGGTTCTTCACAAACAGGGAGTAGATGCCAGGTCCCAATTGAAGCGTGTCATTCAGCGACAAGGGGAATGTGATGAGTCCACTATTCACGAAGGTCGTGTTAAACGTCTTGTAGATGGAGGGCACAATGATATTCAGCATAGTGACTTGGACCCCCGACTGGAAGGCGCTGCCGGTTAGGGAAATGGTCGTAGGACCCGTGTTCCATTCCACATCAATAGGGGAATACGCATCCAGCACCGGCGATCCGGCGGATAGGACACTCAACGTCTGGGTCCCGCTCTGCCCTCCATCCGGATTCACCACATACACATCGAATGTCCCAATCCCAAGCGTGGCAATCTGAGACGCCGACAGGTTGAATGTGAGCTGGGTGGCGCTCTGGAAGGTGGTGGACAAAAGGGAGAGGGTTCCCACTTTTACCTGCGCACCGCTCTTGAAATTGCTTCCGGAGAGTGTGAACAATTGCCCCGTGGACGTCGTGTTGATGGCCGACGGAGCAATGGTAGAGAGGGACGGGCTCACCAGCTGCACGGCGAGATTCTTTGAATTGGAGTATGTGCTTCCCTGCTTCACGCGCACCACGTGAGTGCCCGCGCCCAATTGGATGCTCTGAGCACTGGTGAGAGTAAAGGTGAGTTGAGAAGAACTCACAAACGTGGGAGTAATCGTAAGAATGGTTGGATTTCCAATCTCCACCTTATCGGTGCTCGTGAACAGCGTCCCATTCACGGCAATCAGGGTATCTGTTCCTAAACTAACAGTGGAAGGAACCACACTTCCAACTGAGAAAATAGCACTAGGATCCGGATACGGGGTTCCCGCGGGATAATTGGATGGAGTGTAGACCAACCCTGAGTCGAGGAACTTTTTGATGGTGTCCTGTGCACGAGGGTCGAATTCTCGATCACACACAAAACCGAATCCTCCGCCCTGAAGAGTATGAATGGCCACGAGTTGGTTCACGGCCATGTGATGCCACCACGCCGCCTCTTGGGGAGTCGAGGCCTGTTGGGCGGCGAACGTGTAGAGGTAACTCAAGAGGTATCCGTTTCCAGTTCCTCCTGCTCCGAGGGAGGATCCGGCGTCATGGTCTTTGGTGAGGGGACAATACAAGTACCACCCCCACGCATCCGCTGGATTGGTGAGATTATGCTTGTAGGCTCCACTTCCCACGGCATCACCCGCAAGGTATCGGGCAATATCCAGCATTCGTAATCGAAGGGTCTCGACAATAGGATTGGTTGGGTCGAATCGGTTCAGGGTGTGAAACAACTCCAAGTCTCCCTGGCCCAGACGATTGGTCATCTGCCACCAGCGCTGCCCATTCTGGCATCCATTAGGGGGGTCTCCGTTTCCCACGAAGCCACTGGATCCATATGCGTTGTACACATCAATGTCGAGGGCCTGAACCTCCGGGTACGGAGACGTGGAGGCATCATATTTCTGTCCGGGCGGGGCAAGCCAGCCGGATGGGTCGAGATAGAGTCCGTGGCAGATATTGTCCTTAGCAGGTGTCTCAGGGGTGGAGTCGCAGCCGCTGTTGGCCCAGTAATAATTCCCATACTTAGGGGTCGTGACGCGATTCAATACATCGGACAACCAAGACGTGGTGTAGTTCAGGTGATTTTCATACTGAGGATGATTGGTCTCCTTCATGTAGTTGAGAGTGTGGGCGAGCAGCATCATCTCTTGTCCCATGGGACGCACGTAGTTGTAGAAGTTGAAGTTCGTGAGCCAGGAACGTAGATACGCACTCTCCATTCCTCGCTTGAATTCCTCTCTCCCCGTGAAGTGGTAGAAGTCCAGGTTGCTCTGGTGGGCCCAATTGTGCGCCTCATCTAAAATCCCCACGGCCCACCCGGGGAAGAATAGTTGGATGGTCGCCGTGTTCGTGGCTTTCTTTTCCCAATCGGTAACCATCTGGTTTGTTTTAGGGTAGGTGGTGAAGGTTTTGTCATCGTAGTAGAGCTCGACGTCCGTCTTCCATCGCGCGAACTGTTCGATGTAAGGATAGTCATGCCGAGCCCCGGCGAGAATGGTCTCATAGGTTTCCTGCGCATTCGAATTGTTTCCTTTTCCCCCTCCCGGCGCATTGGTGGTGATGGCGCGGTAGATTTTCATGGGCTGCCCCACCCCTTTAGGGTCGGAACACACGCCGGTCATGGGGATGTTGGGAGAATCATCGAAGGACTGGATGTCGGAAAAATTCACGCTCTCGAAGGGCAGGGAGTAGAAGGCCTCGGCGCTCCCATAGTGGGTGCGATCCACCGGGATGAATACGACCTTGTTGGTGAACATGCGAATGTCGTCGTCCAACACTCCTGTTGCGTCGAAATCGAATTGTATTTGCCGCGTGGTCATCATGCGGTAGGGGAACGCATACACCGGCTTGCTGGCCGAGTGGGGCAAGTAGGGCGTGTACACGTCGTAGGAGATGAACCCATTCGTCGTGTCGAAGGACATCCCATCCGGATAGAAATAGGCCGAGTATCGCCCGGTCACGTGAATGCGGCGCGAATCAAGGGTGGCCTTTAATCCCTGATACTCTGGGACCTGGGCAGCAGTGGTGCGCGGAAGAGGAGAAGATGATGGATTGGTGAAGGTCCCGGATGCATAGGTCTCCACCGCGTATCCGGCCGGACTCGTGGGCAATCCCGCTGGGCCCTCATCCACATCTTGGGCGGTCGTGTAATAGCTCGTCACGACTCCGGTTTGTCCTTCGGGGATAGAAAACGTAAACGGTTCTTCATTCGTCCCGATGGATTCCGCGGAAACCTCTGCCCCTTGGAGCGTAGTGTCAATTACGATGCGCGCCCCATTGGTCAGTTTGTGGGTGGGAGAAGAAAAGAGAGTATTTTTGAAAGAGGCAGAAATGTCCACCTGCGTCGCGTCGCGATAAAAATCATAGATGAGTCGATAGCCCACGTTCGAGGTGGAAATGAGTCCCTCCACAATTACCTGGCATCGCACGGGACCATTTTGGGAAATCTCAAATCGGGTGGCGTTGTTTGTGTTGGAGTTGAACACGGCATCATTCTCATTCACAAACACAACCCCTCCTGCATTTCCACTCGTTACAAGTGAAACTCCATCATCGTTTCGCGTGACGGAATCAAACACGTTGAAGTTGGTTTGTTTGATGACAGCCGTGATCCCCGTGGCGCCCGTGTTGGCCGTGATGGTTCCACCTGAAAGGATACAAATAGGACTTCCTCCCGCACTGCCGCTACCCCCATCGGCAATCGCATAGGACGTGTTAACTTGGTTGGCTCCCAGGGAGGACACCACGAAATCAGCCAGGACCCACTTGATGCCCCCCGTGTTCCAACGGGCCAGCTCCGTGAATTGATACGCGGATGTTCCATTCACCTTGAGACTGCTCACGGATGAGACGGTCCCTTCAGGGAGGGGAATGCCGAACGTGGCAACAAAGTTAGTGCGGGGGGTCGCGCTTTCTCCTTGAGGGTAGGTCTCGAAGACCTCAATGGGATACGAGACGGCAAATCCCTCTAGGGAAAAGAGAAGTAGGAGTGCCAGGAGAATAATAATTCGGCTCACCCACGAGGGAACGTCCGCGTCTTAAAAAGGCTGGTGGGTTTCACGCATCATGTTGAACCGCGCACAGGGAAGTTTGGAGTATTTGCTCTTGCTGGGTGGCGCCATCCTCGTGGGAGTGGTCATCTTCGTGATGGCACAGGGTGCAGTAGGAGAGGGAAAAAATATCCTCGAGACCAACCTAGGATTGAGTGTGGATATTTCTCAAGCAAGCACCGATAATGTATTTATTCCCCTCACGGACATCGCCGTTTTCACGGTGACGGGAGGGGATGGAAAAATAAAAATTGACTATTCGGCACCCGGGGCAGATGCATTCATATTGGTCATCGAGGCGGACCAAGATGCAAGTGGGGCCGAAATCGTGAATACGCTCAACGAAGCCGCGTCGTTCGACGGTCCGATTGCAGGGGTCCAGAAGTTTGGTCTACCATTCTATGAGACCACCGCCGAATACGGTGCAGCGACGAATGGGTGGACGTATCACTTCCGCCTGCGGGCATGCGACCATCAAGGGACCTGCAAAATTTCAGCCGTCCAAACGGCCCTCGCGGGTTCCCAGCCGTAAAGGGAGTTGCGGGATCAAAGGCCACCGAGCACCCCTACGAGCATCAGGAACACCGGCTGGTGGAGGAGATAAATGCCAAGGGAGTGACGACCAGCCCATTGAATTACACGAAGGATGGGCGAGTGAACCGTGCGTGGGAAGGTTTCCGCAATGCGGGGGGCTATGAAATAGTGCGAGCACGCGATTCCTAGAAGAAAAACCCCAAACCAGGGGAAGAGGGGAAAATAATCAAAGGTGGGAAAGGAAAATGGAAACACCCCCACCCAGTGCGGGAATGCACCCTCCAGGGGAGGGAGAGAAAGAAGTATCCCTGAAGCAAAAATAATGAGACCCCCCACTAGAGAGGCGCGCGATCGCGAGATAAAGAACGGGGAGAGGACGAGGGACACTCCAATCAAATGCAGTACCCCGAACCATATCGTGAGGGTGGGAAAAATCAATCCAGTGGCCAGGGTTAACAGCATTCCCCACGCGAAGAGATATACCCCTCGGCGTCGGATCGCAGGGAGGTCTTTTTTTCGATGATAGTGAAGTACGCTCGAGGCACCAGCCAGGAAGACGAATGTGAATGCCACGCTGCGCGCGAGCCAAAATAAGATTCCCTCGTCCAAGTCGAACGAGGCGAGGTTGAAGAAGGTGAGGTCGAAGATGAAATGAAATACAACCATCCCGATGACCGCGAGCCCGCGTGCAATATCAATTTCGGCGAGCCGATGCATGGGGAATCACAAGATGTCCATGAATGCTCGGACGAATTTTCCCTTGGCCACCTTATAGGTGCGCTTCCCCTCATCCGTTAAGGAATACGTAATGGCCTTGCCTGCTTTTTCTTCCACGATGAATCCCGCCTCCTTGAGTGATTTTAGGGCCGGATAAATCGTTCCCGGGGAAGGCCTCTCTCCCTTGCGCTTTTCAATTTCGTCGGCAATCTCCTGGCCATGCATGGGTTTCTTCGATAATAAAAAAAGGATGAGGAAAGAAAGAAACCCCCTCATGTCACAGCAGACCTCGCTGGCCTTTTCGGAACGCATACCAGTATCGGGTGTCCGATGCTTTTATATATTTCGTACGCATCATATCGTATGTCCGATACTCATGGTATCGGAGAGGTGGCTCAAATGTACGGTAATTGCAATTGCACGACAAATACGGGAAGAGGATTCCTGACCAATCAGGAAAAAATAGAGATGCTCAAAGAATACAAGGAGCAGCTCGACATGGAATCCCAAGGTGTTGCGGAACAAATCCAGCGTCTCCAAAAGGCAGGAGCGGGGACCGCATGACCCTCGCGTTCTCCGATCCCCAACCCAAGATGCCGCGGCCCATCACGCCGCACATCGAAGGGTTCGATTCTGCCGATACGGTTTTTCCGCACGGAATCCATTGATTATTTTTTCGACGGGGAACCCTTCCCCTTCTTTTTCTTCGCTCGCGCAACCGTAGGAGTTTTTGTTTGTTTTTGCACGGGGACGTGAAGCCATTCATGGAGGGCTTGATAGAGGACCCCAATCTCATCCTTTCTCACTGGCTCGAATGCACGCCAGTCGGTCGTGTCCATGGTCTTTATCTCTATGGCCCTGGCGAATCGCTCGAGTGGACGAATGATCAAGGAGTAGATGAACAGCACCATGATGCCCGCCAGGAAGTACCCTAAGAGGAGAATCATATTCAGAGTGTTCTCCGCGCGCGCCTCCGTCTCTCCGACCAATTTGCTGGTCCCTTCAATCTTAATGTATCGATCATTCGTGAACACCGCCAAATCTTCTGAGAGTATTCGAGTCTTTTCGTTGCTTTGACGAATTTTCTCATACAGGGCAGCGAAGACCGAATCGTTTGCGTCGGTAATCATGGCGCCGGAAATAATTTCTTCATTGAGGGCGTCAATTTCACTTATCTCTTTCTCAAGATGAGCCGTTTGATTCTCACGCCCATCATCCAGTATGCGAATGAAGTCAAATTGGGAGTCCGAGGACCCTCCAACGACTTCTTTGAGTTTTTGAAGACTATAGTATCGCTGCAGCTGGACCTCCCGGTATCGACGAATTCCCTGCGAAATGGCAACAGGATCCTCAATCTCAGCGGCCGTGTGAATCTCGAAGAGGATACTATTGATGACCCCTGTCATGAAGAGCACGTCTCCGGCGTATTTGACTTCGCGCGCGGAATCCAAAAAGAGATTCGATCGCACATCTTCGATTAGATTGAAGGTCTGATGGACGGTGATAAACTGATATCCGGCCAGAATTAGCATCGGCAACACCACGACTAGGAGGACCTTATACGCGACGCGCATCGGAGGCCTCCTGTTCCATTAACGGCATTCCTTCACGATGAGGTTGGATGCCAAGCATGAAGAAGAATAGTCCCAGTAACGCGTAAGCCGCAGCCGTATGGATGGCCATTCCCGTGCTTTGGGCCGTGAGGTAGTACATGGAAGGTATCTGAAACACATATCCCACAAGGGCCATGCCGCCTATTCCAAGCAAAGCAAGCCCGCCCCATTTAGAGGTCTTGGAAATCGAATACCCCATGGCAACCAAGAAGGCGAGGAAAAAAAGAATGGAGGTTGATACAATCGTGCCCAGACTGGGAATGGGATTTTGCGTTTCGGATGTGAATGCGAGGAGGTGAAATCCCGTGTCGACGTCCAAAAAATATCCAACGGCTAAAGGGAAGGCAATCATAAACAAGAGGCATCCTCCCACCATAATCTTAATCATCGACGCCGGCTGCTTCTCAGAGTGGGTGATGTGAAAAAAGGAACGCAGGAGGACACCGCCCAGCAGAATAGAAAGGGCCGTGGTGAACTTCATCATGGGAGCATGGGGAAAGGGCGCCATGAGCATGGGGATGTCGGCCACCCACCCCAACATGACGAGTAACCCCAAGAAGATGAACGCGACGCTCGCGGGCTTGATGAGGCGATAGATATCCATGGGTCGGGGACTGAATCCGGGTTAATAAAACACGCCCGGAAAAGAGCACATTATCGCAGGCGCACAGGATGAGATGCGGATAAATCATAGATTTTGGACGGGACTCCATGAAGGAGACCGGCGTCAATCACATAGTCCACTCCCCTCCGCATCGAGAGTGGAATTGTATGTACGTCCTGCAAGGGAGGATCTCCGGAACGATTCACACTGGTCGTGACAAAAGGAATTCCCGCGTCACGGAGGAGGGAGACAAAGGGATGAAGAGGGATGCGAATCCCAATCGTCGTGCCCGCGCTCACCGATGAAAGAAATCGAGGGGATTTTTTCTCCCAAATGAAGGTGTATCTCCCGGGGAGTTTTTGGAGAAATGATGCATGACGCACATGCATGTGTTCGCGCACCCACCCCTTCGTGGGGGCAATGACGGAAAACGGTTTTCGTGTGTCGCGTCGCTTCAATTGTTTGATTTTTTTCACCGCTGCATGATTGTGGGCATCGCACCCAATCCCATAGATGGTGTCCGTGGGATAGATGAATATTTTTCCCGCACGAATAGCCTTCACTATTTCTTCGCGCCGTGAACCCACGGCATCCGCGAGGGAGAGAACGTCCATGGAGACTCTCCCTTTGGTCCCGAATAAAAGTGTTCCCTCGCAGACGCGCTTATTTCTCCGCTAACTCATCTAATTCTTTCGCCATGGAATGAATGCGCCTCCGTGCAGTGGACTCAGCGTCATCCGCGGCCTTCCGGACGTGCGTCTTGGCTCTCTCAATGTGCGCGTCTCCTTCCTCTCGTATTCCGCGCAGCACCGTGGTGGCTCCTTCCTTTACGTCATGGGCAATGTCCGCCACGGGGTTGTATTGGAGCAGCCACGCCCCCGCAATGGCCAGGCCTAATCCGAGGAGGAGGGACAAATCAATGCTCCCTGCGCCCCCCGGTCCATTCGGGGAGAGCATGAACACGACTCCCACGAACAGGAGGAGTATGCCAATGGTCTTGAGCATCATTATACCACTCCCTTCAGGCAGAGGCCCAGACGGTCTTCACGCCGAACGGGCATCCACTCTTCGTTTCTTTTCTTGGTTTTCTTATCCATGCGCGTCACCTCCTTTTGGTCGCGCGATTTTATGCGATGACGATTCCTAGCAGGTTGAGAATCACCAAGAGTATGATTCCCGGCAACCCGCCTAATGCAACGATGAGTACCGTCCAGATGTTGATGGGAATCTGGATGACCGGCAGGAAGTTCAGCAGGATCAAAATGGCGAGACCTACAAGACTATTGATGATCAGCCACAGGAGTCCCCCGCCGAACTTGATGGCAACGATGATCAACAGTAGGGTGAGCAATCCGCTCAGCAGGGGGCCGAGCCAGATGATAGTAGCAGCCATAGGGATATTCCCCTACCGGGGACCTCCTTGGTATTGATCATCTACCAATAAGGAATCATCCTCATCATCCGAATCCTGCGGCCGCTCGCGGACGCGCGCCTCTTGGGTGAGGCGTGGAACGTGGGGGGATGTAGAGAATATGTATCCACAGGAAGGACACGTCACCTTATTCCTCATCACGTCGGAGGACCCCTCCGCGTATTTAGTCGGTTCGTGACCGACGGTATTTTTCGACATGGGTTTCACCTCGTTTTTTTGGAGTGACAAATTCACCCCTTTCTACTCGGGCCCAAAATCAGGCTGCCCATGTGTGGGTTGGATAGTTAATGTACTTACTTTACCGAAAGCTTTACTCATTATCGAAATGAGTGGGTTAACACGATTAGTTCCACGATGGTCAAAACCCCATTAGACAATCGTGGAAGATTTCAAATCCAAAGGAATAAATGGGCGAAATAGAAGTAAACACCAGAAGCACCGCAGGAGGGTGAAAAATATGACATACGTGGACGGGTTCGTAATCCCCATGAAGAAGGAAAATATTTCCAAATACAAAAAGATGGCCCAGTGGGGATCGAAGATGTGGAAGAAGCACGGGGCACTGGATTATTACGAGTGCATCGGAGACGACCTGAGAGTCAAGAAGGGCATGGGTCTAGGATTTGTGAAGATGGCCAAGCTCAAGAAGGGAGAAACGGTTGTCTTTTCATTCATCGTCTATAAGTCCCGCAAGCACAGGGATGAAGTGAACAAAGCCGTGATGAAAGAGATGAGCAAGAACATGACCGCCAAAGAGATGGAAAAAATGGGAGAAATCATGGACATGAAGCGATTCACCACGGGTGGATTTCAGACCATTGTCGAGTGGAAATAATCACGAGAAGGGAACCCCTCCCCGAGGGGAAAATCCCTCTCCTTCTCTTTTTGTTTTAAGAAATGTTCCATTGGTTGAGCGTACATGATCCTCGAATGGGCGCTCATACTGATTGAGGTTATTGTCATCGGATACCTGGGCAGTACCCTCGGAAAGTTCATCCATGCCGGAATTGTCAAGGGAATGAAGTTTCTCTCTAAGCGCACCGCTCTTACGCTGGACGATATCCTCCTCCAGTACGTGGAGAATCCCCTCCGATTGAGCATCACCGTATTAGCCATCCTCCTCATGTCGGGAATCGTCCCCAACCTGCAAGTGGTGCAGACGACCATGATGACATATGGGTTGGCGATCCTCGTCATACTGATTGCCTACACCCTCTCCGAGACGGTAGGGGCGTTCCTTCGCTGGTACTACGAGGTGTCCAAAACAAGGCAGACCCAATTCCTCGACCTCACTCTTCTTCCCTTCGTCCGGAAGGTGACGCGAATTGTGTTCATCACGGCCGGGGGAATCATTGCCCTCTCATTGGTGGGAGTCGAGGTTTCCGGGTTGTTGGCCATCTCATCGGTCGTGGTATTGATTCTCGGATTGGCCTCGCAGGAATCATTGGCGAATATTTTCGCCGGATTAGTACTTCAGTTGGATCGCCCTGCTTCATACGGAGATTACGTGCGCACCCTCAATGGAGATATTCTCCGACTCCAGAAGATTGGTTCCCGTTCCGCCAAACTGGTGGATTTGGATGGGAACATTGTGGTGATGTCAAATAGCGAATTAGCCAAGCAGCGCCTCACCAACCTATCCAATCTCCGCGCAGGATTCCACACCAACCTAACCACTGAAATCCCACACAGGATCCCATTCGCAAAAGTGGAGGAAGTTCTGGAGAGATTTTTCCAAAAGGAAAGCACCAAAAAGACCACCACGCGCGCAAGCCCCATGCAGGTGGAGCGCATCACGAAGGACGGATATGTCATACAGATTCCCATCCTAGTGAAAGATGCGGAATCCTTCCTCTCAATCCGTGATCGAATCAATCGCGCAATACTGGAAGAGATTCACGGAGTTAAGGTCACGCATCCCTTCGTGAAGGACAAAGAATAAGTCCCAATCGCATCATTTATATCAAGCAGAAAACACCAAATTCAGTTGGTTGGAGGAATCACCTTCTTGGCGAAACAATTAGGGGGAAGCGGCTCCTTCACCCAGAATGCCTATCTCCTTTCGCGAATCATCTTCCCTCTTTCTCTTGTGGGATTGGCCGCGGGCCTCCTAGCGCAGCTTCCCTTCATTGGATTTATCTTTCCGGTGGCACTGGCCGCGGGGGGAGTCGCGGTCTTTCTGAATGTTATTCGCGTATCGAACACGCTGTCGTTGGATAAATCAGCCATCATCGTGTTGGCCGCCATACTCCTGGGAAATTTTCTCTTCTCATTTTGGTGAAACAACCCTTCGAAGGGTTTCGTGAACAATTATATAAACTTGAGGAAAAACACTAGGAAGTATGCCCAAATCCCCTCCTGCATCTAAAAAAAAGATAACCCTTGAGCAAAGCAAAGAATTGCTCAAAGTCTTGAAAGCCCGCTTTGAAATGCATAAGAATCGACACAAGGGAATCGATTGGACCAACGTAGAGGCGCGCCTGAATATTCGTCCTGAAAAAATGGAATCACTCTACGAGATGGAAAAGACGGGCGGTGAACCCGATGTGGTGGGTCACGATAAGAAAACAGGTGAATACATTTTCTATGACTGCTCCCCCGAAAGCCCCGCTGGGCGCCGAAGCCTTTGTTATGATCACGAGGCATTGAAGGCGAGAAAGGAACACCCCCCAAAGGATAGCGCCGTGAACTTGGCTGCGTCGATGGGCATTGAGATTCTAAACGAAGAACAGTATCGCACGTTGCAAGAATTGGGAAATTTTGACCTGAAAACATCCAGTTGGATTGAAACCCCTTCCGAGATTCGAAAGCACGGCGGAGCGGTTTTCATGGATCGCCGATACAACCACGTTTTTCTGTACCATAATGGTGCCGAATCCTACTATGCCAGTCGTGCATTTCGCGGCACGTTACGGGTTTAACCGATGCGATCACTTTTTTCCAGGAAATACCTTAGAATAGTTTTACGCCGAAAAAATTGTATAAGGCCAACGTGAATTCAGCCAACGCCACTTTCGCATGGGAACCCAGCGACCGAGCTTCTACCCGAATAGCACCTTGATTTTTGAGCTCGAGGAATTCCTTGACTTGATCTTCAGCCACATAGATGCGTTCAATGGCTTGCTGTTGGATGGTAATGGCGAGCGTGGCATCTGTACGAGCACCGCATTCAATCTCAGGTATCTTCCCGTTTTCCACCCTGCCCGCAATCAAAAAAGGAGGCCCTTCCCGAAAGACCGTGAGATTCACAATTTCACCATCCATGAGTGAAACGATGGGTGCATTGTTCACAATCTTGGTAATTTCAAATGTTTTCTGGTTATATGCGATCGTGGGACAATCCGCTGTTTTCCAGTCGATCGTGTCGGCCGAAACAACCGTCATAAATAATAAAAAAAATACGCCCGACAAAATCGTTTTCATCATGATGCAAGAGACCATTTTCTCTAATAAAAAGGAATCTCTTCCACTCTTGGGGGGCGGGGCATTATTTCCGCAAAATCTTCTCCAGGGGTCTGCCTTTCGCTAACTCGTCAATTAGCTTGTCCAGGTAACGGACTTCCCGCATGAGGGGGTCTTTGATTTCTTCGATGCGCACACCGCAAATCACACCCGTGATGAGTTTCCGAACCGGGTTGAGTTTAGCCTTTTTGAAGAATTCTTCGAAGGTTATTTTCTTTGCCAATTGGGCCTCAAACTGTTTCTGCGTATATCCGGTTAACCACCGAATGATTTCATCCACCTCTTCTTTTGTTCTCCCTTTCTTCTCGGCCTTCGCAAGGTAATAGGGATAAACTCCTGCGAAAATCATTTTTCGAACACGTTCGTTTGATTTGGCATTTTCCATAGGTAATTCCTCAAAACCCGCTTATTAAATCCGGTTGACCGGGGCAGTCTAATTAACCTATTGGATTCAACAATCCTATTCATCTCGGAGGAATAACAGATGCGCAAAATTGTGTTCCTGAATCACATTTCATTGGACGGGTTCGTGGCGGGTCCGAATGGAGAAATGGACTGGATTAAGCTCCCGCAGGAATTGTTTGATTGGGGAAACACCCTCACGGATCAGGCCGACACGGCGCTATACGGCCGCACCACCTATTGGATGATGCAGAACTATTGGCCCACAGCTGGAAACAAACCCAACGCGGGCAAACACGACAAGGAGCATTCTGCCTGGTACAACAAAGTCACGAAGGTGGTGGTGTCCAGAACCATGCAAGATACGGGACTAGAGAAAACCATCCTCATTCGGGACCATTTAGTGCAAAACGTCAAAAAGCTCAAAGAGCAACCGGGGAAGAACATCCAGATGTACGGAAGCCCGAGCGTGATTCAAGAGCTGATGAATGCCGATTTGATTGATGAATTCTATTTGACAGTGAATCCGATTATTTTAGGAAAAGGAAAACCCTTGTTTACCAACATTCAGCATAAAATGAAATTTAGCTTGGTCGAGGCCAAGACATTCCCGCAGGGAGTGGTGTTGCTTCACTACGTAAGGGAAAAATAGTCCCCGGTGTTGCACCGGGAGTATTCTAATTACGAATATTTCATCGCTTCTTTGGTGTGGTATTTTTTCAAAAATCCCATTTGGCCGATTTCATAGCTTTCGTGTTGAGTAAAGAAGGCCAATGCTCCAAAGTTGGTTTGATCATCTATTGGAAGCGGAAATGGAGGGGCCTTTCCCAGTGCATCCGGAGCAGGAGACGCGAGTGCGGTTTTCAACAAGGCGGAAACCGTTTCCCATTCTTTCTTGACTTCGCCCAATGAAGGGTAGGTATCCTTGGCATCGTAGGGTCGTTGATTGGCAAACAATTCCTGATACGGACTCTGAGCGGGCTTTCCGAGGAGAGTCAGAAATAGGTAGCGTGAACTTACGACATGGGCTGCAATCCATTTGAGGGGATTATTGTGGTTACTCATGCGTGCATTCCAATGATCTTCCGTTATTCCTTCAAGCGTGTTGGTAAACAAGCGCGTGTTCAAATTCAAAATAATCTGCATAGATTTCAAGTCATTCGTCATAGGGATTCATTCTCCATATTCTCATTTTATCGGGAAAATGTTAATAATGACTCGGAGAGAGTTTCGCCAAAATAGAAGTCCGAAGACTGAATCATAGATGAAAGTTAGTCCCGCCTCCCGGACTCGCACCGGGGATCTTCCGGTCTACAGCCGGACGCATTAGCTACTATGCTAAGGCGGGAACAAAATTTGATTCGTCCCGCTTCGAGTGAAAAACACCCAAAACGGGGTATAGTCCGGCAGACGAATGGTCGTGGAAAAGCCTTATTAAGGCTCCACTGCCGGCCGCCCTCCCATACCCTCAATAAGCCCAAAAACGACCTTCTAGAATGAGTGTTACAATCAAGGAATTGGGACACGTGGTGTTATTTGTACACGACCTAGAAGGGATGCGTCACTTCTATGAGAACGTATTAGGGTTTAGGGTCGTGGGATCCCTACCCGGAATGGTGGCCTTCTCCTCCGGGAGAACCCACCATGAATTATTGCTCATCCAAGTGGGAATGCGTCCCCAGCCGAAGGTAGGGGGAACTCCTGGATTGTATCATATTGGTTTCAAGATTGGAAACACGGACAAGGAATTAATCGCGGCCAAAAAAGTCATGGAGAAAGAAGGGATTGAAATCATCGGATTTGGGGACCACCACGTCACCCACTCCATGTATGTGTTGGATCCGGAAGGCAACGAACTAGAGTTATACGTGGACGTGAATGAAGATTGGAAAAAGGACCCCTCGACGGTCATGAAACCCACCAAAAGCCTCCACCTCGAGGAGTAGGGATTTAATCCCATGGGGGGAGATTTTTGAGATGGATTCCTCGCAAAAGAAGATTCGTATCGTGTATGACCCGTCCGTGTGCATTGGCAATGGGGAATGCGTCAAGAACGACCCCACCCTTTTCGGATACAATAGTCCCGCCAAAAAAGCAATTCTAATCGGCGGACACGCCGATGGAAAGAAGGTTTCGGTGGACGTCTCCGGGAATGAGAACCGCATCACCTATGCGATTCGTGCCGCCTCTTCATGTCCCGTGAATGCGTTCGTGGTATCGGATGCCCATTCGGGGAAAATCCTGGTTGGAAATGACATCCACGTGCACCATGCCAAGGAAATGATCGCCGAGTATGATGATGCCAAGGATTTCATCCTCGACCCGCAAGGATACTTCCTGATTCGCGTGGATTATGCAAAGAAGAAACTCGAGGTGGGTTTCTGCAACGCCAAGAATACGGTGGTGTTGAAGGTGGTGGGAGACAAGCCCATTGATGTGTACCACACGATTGGAACCCAAGGAGACTTGGGATTGCGTCCTGAACATTATGCGTATTTAGGAAGGGAATTGGAGAAGGCCTACCATTGCCTCATGACAGGACTCGAGTATGTCCAAGATGACGAGCTTCATTCCATGAAGCCCAAGAAAAAGGCTCATTAATCCAGACACGCTTCATTATCCATGCCATCCCCCTTTCCTTCCAAGGAGCTCGTGAAATGGTTCCGTTCGAATCAACGTCCCCTTCCCTGGAGAAAAGAATACCACCCCTATCATGTTTGGATATCTGAAATAATGGCCCAGCAGACGCGCATTGAGCAGATGCTCCCCTACTATGATCGATTTCTCCAAAAATTCCCCACCGTAAAAGCCCTCGCCGATGCCTCTCCCGAGAGTGTGTTGAAAAGTTGGGAGGGATTAGGGTACTATTCCCGTGCACGCAACCTCCATCATGCCGCCAAGCAGATTGTTTTAGAGAAAAAAGGAAAAATTCCCAAAACCAAGAAAGAATTGGAAGAATTGAAGGGATTCGGCCCCTACATCTCCTCGGCAGTGGCCAGCATTGCATTCAATGAAAATGTTCCCGTGGTGGATGGGAATGTGTTGCGGGTTGCGACGCGCTATTGGGGAATCGAAGAAGATGTGGCCAAACCAGAGACGCGGAAAAGGATTGAATCCGTATTACAGGATTCTCTTCCGCGTGGATCTGCCAGGGAGTTCAACCAGGGACTGATGGAATTAGGCGCATTGATCTGCACGCCCAATTCCCCTTTGTGTGGTGAATGTCCGCTCAAGATGGAATGCTTCGCATTCGCCCATTCCAGGCAGGAGTATTTTCCCGTGAAGGGCAAGAAGAAGAAACCCTCCACGAAACACTTTGCCATGCTGGTCTTGGAGAAGGATGGGAAATGGGGCCTGGTCCAGCGCACCACCCAACTATTGAATGGGATGTGGGAGTTCCCCATGGTGGAATACTCCCCCCTCACGGATTCCATGCAATCCATTGAAAAAAAATTCAACAAAGAGGAAATGCGTGTGAAGCTTGGAAAAGGGATTGGGATTGTTTCGCATCAATATTCTCATTTCAACCAGGAAATCCAGCTGTTTGTCCCCACCAGCACCACTCAAACCAACGTCGAGTGGATTTCCACCGCCCAGTTGAAGGTGCGCCCCCTCTCTAAGGTCCAGCAGAAAGTGTTCGCTTTCTTGCGTGAAAACCACATCCTTTAATCCCAGTAGGGAGGTTCTCCCTCCATGGAGAAGGAAAATGAAGTGGATCGTGTCTTTCTGCGCGCATTACGTTTTGCACTAATAGCCAGCCGAGGCGGACCCATGCGTGCGAGAATACTCAAGGTGTTGTGCGCGCATCCATTGAATCCGCTGGCGTTAGCGAAGGAATTGGGAATCGACTACAAGACGGCCACCCATCACTTGGAACGCTTACTCAAACAAAACTTGGTCACCAAGAAAGGAGATGCGTATGGGGCCCACTACCACGTCACATTTACCCCTGCACAACGGCTTGCATTTGAGAAAATAGCCAGTGAGTTGGGAGAAGGGTTATAACGAAAACGAGGAGGAATGACTAGTATGGACGAACTCATGATGGGATTAATCTATTTGGAAGGACTGAATGTCCTTCTTTCTGCGGTACTCCTCTGGCTTTATGCCCAGAATTATCGCGCCCTCCGGAGTGCCCCGGGAATGGGATTGGTGGTGTTTGCATTTGTTCTGTTTGTCCAAAATGCCGTTGGACTTTACCTCCATTTCACCACGGGAGAATTCTACGCCAAGATGCTCGCCACCCATGCATTTGGATTGGAATTAGTAGAAACACTCGCCTTAGCCGTCCTGGCCTATTCGGGCTGGAAAGATTGAGACTTGGGAAAATCAATATATACCGTGCAAACACCCCCTTCATCCATGGAGGAGATGGATGATGAAAGGATTGATTGTTTTAGGACTGGCACTTTTGTTGGTCACCGTTGGATGTGTGAGCTCCCAACCCTCAAATTCAACGGATGGAGCGATGATGGAGAAAACTGGAGACGTGGTTGAACCCAAAGACGACACAATGATGGAAAAGAATGGGGACCTCATGGAAGGGAAAGAAGACACCATGATGGAGGAAAAGGAAGAAGGGGCCATGATGCAAAAGGGCATAGCATATACGCCCTTCACCCAATCAGCCTACAATCAGGCGAAAGCAGATGGGAAGACGATCTTTCTAGAGTTTTTTGCCAATTGGTGCCCCACCTGCAAGGCACAGCATCCGGCACTCGTGGATGGATTGTCTAAAATCTCCTCGGAAAACTTGGTAGCCTTCCAGGTAAACTACAAGGATTCTGAAACGGATGCCGATGAGAGCGAGCTGGCCAAGCAGTTCAATATCACCTATCAGCACACGCACGTAGTGACCAATGCGAACGGAGAAACACTATTGAAGTCCCAGGAGAATTGGTCCACGGACGATGTGATAAAAAAGCTAGGCGGATTCGCTTGAAGCAAGAAGACAAATAAAGGAGCACGCAGGGGGATACACGCATGGTCGACATTTCTTTACCGGTGGCATTTGGCGCGGGACTCGTCTCGTTCCTTTCCCCCTGCGTCCTTCCTTTGCTTCCTGCATTTTTGAGCTTCATGGCCGGCTCCACCCTCAAGCCGGGCGTGGAGATGAACAAGGAGGATCGATTGAAGATTCTCCTGGCCTCCGTATTTTTTGTGTTGGGATTCACGGTCGTGTTTTCCGTGTTGGGGGTATTACTGCAGAGCGTCCTGGAGGCCTACGCCTATGACCTGCGCAACTACCTCGGATACATCGGCGGAATCATCATCGTATTTTTTGGTCTGGTGATGGTGGGAGTATTAAAGATTCCCGCGCTGGAGAGAGAATACAAATTGAAAGTGGGACAAACCCGATACGCCTTCCTCACGGCATTCCTCTTTGGTGCCGCCTTCGCAGTGGGCTGGACTCCGTGTGTAGGGGCCGTGTTAGGGGCCGTTCTCACTTTGGCCGCGACCAACCCTGGAGTAGCGTTACCGTTGATGCTCTCCTACTCCTTGGGATTGGGTATTCCATTCCTACTGGCAGGATTGTTTTTCTCGCAGGCACAGGGAATCATCAAATGGATCGCTCCGCATTTGATTCTCATCAACAAGGTGTTCGGGATTATCTTGATTATCCTAGGAATACTTGTATTCACGGGACAATTAGTGGTGGTCGCGAACCTCTTCACCGAGCCCCTATTAGAATTCTTCATGGGTAAATAAAAAAAAGAATGGATGGGGCCAAAAAGCCCCATTCCAGTTATCCGCAGAAGGAAGCCCCACTAGGGGATATCTTCTTGCAAGTCTCGTTCGCATCGCAGTTGATCTTGGCCCCAACCACGAAGTGGGAGTACTGGACCCCATTGATCTTGAACTGCTCTACGCACCCGAGCTCAATAATACTCATGTTCGTGTCGCACGTATCCGGGAAGAACAACGTCGATCCGTTATTGTCGAGCCAAGACGTGAACGTGCCGAGTCCCTTAAACATTCCATTATCAGGATCATTACACGTCCCATTGTGGTCCACGGCCCCAATCAGCAGGGAGTTTCCCGTGCTGCCGTTTAAATTATTCACATACGTGAATGGGAAGTTATTCCCAGGATAAAATGTGCTGAATGCCATTGGAATAACAATAATCGCCAATAGTCCTCCAACCAAATAAATCAATTTTTTCATCTATATTCCTCCTCACACGGGAATATCCCGATTGAAGAGATTGGAAATAGAGGAATAAAAGGAAACCTGGACCATTCTTGAAAAAAAAAGCGAGGAACGAACACCCTCCATGTGCACGCACTCCTTTTTCTTTCGAAGAAAAAGAAGCGCCCAGTCAAAAAGAATGGGCATTCCAACAACACGGGTCCGCCCGGATTTGAACCGAGGCCGGTACCTCCCAAAGGTACAATGCTACCAGGCTACACCACAGACCCAACTATAGGTTGAGAGGCCCGGGAACGGTTTTAACTATACCCTTTGCTAGGCCAGTTCGGGCCGCTTTTGGTGCAATCGTTCCATGATTTCCCGGGGGTTCTCCACTCCCACGATGGAAACCTTGTTGGGCCTATTTTCAAGGGTGTATTTGATCTCAATCTCATCCACGTGCAGCCATTTCTGCATCCAATCCTCTTTCACGCGGATGGACGAGATGGCATTGTAGGGGACAAAAATCAGCGCACTGGGACCCTGCACCCACACCCCTAAATTGGTCAACCATGCCTCACGTTGGGATAAGTCCACTCTCCAGAGCCAGCGGGTGATGACCCCGATCAGCATGGCAAATCCCGCGAGGGCTAAGGCCTGCAGGAGGAGAATATGGGGGGTTCCTCCTTTTTGTTTGAATGAATATAATAAGAAAATCAACAGCCCCACGAACCACACCCCAAACAAAGGAGCAGCCTTCAATGCGTAATAGGATACTGTCTTCGAAGAGGGCCGGACTTCCATCTCTACGTGTTCCCCGGCGGCGAATGAAGAATTCATCTCCTAGGGAAAAAATGAGACTATAAATGGGTGATGGACTTCAGCGTTCGATAATTCGGGCGATGCGCCCATCGACCCAGTCGTGGAAAAGGTCCCTATCATGGAGGAGGCGATGAACCGTGGCCTCGTCTTTCTCGAACCCCTGGAGCTTCGAATTCATGCGCGCCCATAGGGCCCTTTCTCCATTGGGAAGAGGTTGGGTGGTTTCAATGGCGTGGATGATGCTCAGCACCAGTGATTTCCGATAAAGGGGAGCGATTCTTTTTTCGGCGATAAGGATCCGTCGCGCCAAAACCGCTGCTTTTTCCCTAAAACGAGGGTCTTTTGTGTGGTGGGTTCGAACAAACTCCAGAAATGCCAGGTTTTTCGCATCAATGACTTTGGTCCATTTGTTGACCTGTCCATGGATATACGCGAATTTAGCATTCAGTTCTTTCTTTCGAAGAGAAGGTTGTTTTTCACGCAGCCCCATCTCATGAAGAATGAGGGATCGTTTCACGTATCCCTTGGGTCGGCGCGCACGGGATGTGGGGGGCATGGTTTGGATTATCGAATGGAGAAATAAAAAATAATGCGCTCTTCACGCTTTCTTCTTCAGTAGTCGTTTGAGCCCTGGAATTTCCACTTGGGCATACAACGCACACTGTTTCGTGGGCTCGATGAGTTTCCGTGCAGAATATACCCGCAATAATTCGGCCATCTTCAAGGGTTCGATTCCTTTTGCAGTCTTGGAAAGCGAATCAATGACCCCATTCAATTCGTGACCCGCGTAGAATTGGGAAATCTTTTCCAAATCCGGCGCGGTTTTTCCTTGAGGGGCTTTCTTCAGCACCTCATCCAATCGTTTTAGGTCCACCACTTTCTTCAAGTAGGACTCGAGCTTGTTCTCCATGCTCACGGAGAAGGATCCCAAAAATTCCATGAATGTGCGCGGGAGTGTTTTCTCGGTCACGACCATCTTCTTGATGGCTTGCCATCCGGAATAATTGGCGATGAGTTGAATCTTCCCTTCCTTAATGGGTTTGATTTCAGCAAAGTGCCCGGAATAATTCAAATATACCCCACTGTGTCCCAATAATCGTCGCACGCAATACAAGCGAATAAATTGAGCCATTTCCCCTTGTTCCTTTTTTTGCATCCCCTCAATCGTGGAGGCCTCGTTAACAACCTGAGTAAATTTTCGCGTGTTGAGGAAAGCCAATACTTTTCCGAACTCGGCCGGATTATGCGACAAGGGCGCCTCGCGCAATACCACATTGATTTTAGAAAAATCAATAATGCGTTCGATGCACGTTCCCACGAGACCATCCGCCCCATACGTGGTTTGAGACAACCACTGGAGGATTTCTCCATCGGATGTGGAACTCGTCACCGTCTTCTGGATCGTGTTTTTCCACTGGGGAAATTGGGCTTCGAAGAGAAAGGTGTTTTCCATGGGAGTGACCATCACTCACCTCTCTCGAGTAAATTATAAACCTTCGGAGGGCCTTGCACCAATTACCTTTATATGGGACTTTTACTTGAGGAGCCTATGCCGGCCCGCATGACCCCGCAAGAGAGAGCCCAGCACTATGGGGGAAGAATCCACATCTTCGAGCATGCCAATGGGTGGAACATTGGAAAGTACGCCATGTCCGAAGTCCTGGCCATCCTCGCACTCGCCGCATTCCTCGCGTGGGGACTCCCTCAGGTGGTTTCCCCTGCGTTATTGTTTCAGGCCGGGCTCGTCTTCATTGGACTGTTGATCCTCTACCTCATCCTCGTCTTCAAACTTTCTGGCGGACGCGGGAAAGTGGTGGATGTCATTTAATTCCCATCCCTCCCACTCATTTTCATGATCTATGTTCTGGTGAAGGATCTATTCTTCCGCTCCAAAATTGACGCCACCGCTCACGCGTTGAAAAAGAAGATCGAATTCTCCTCCGATGTGTACACGATCAAAAACGCATCCCTAGTCTTAGTAGATTTGGAGGAGTTTGGGTTGGAGGGAATTCAAAAAATAGTGGAGCACAATCCCAACGCCAAAATCATCGGTTTCCTTTCCCACAAACGAGCCGAACTGATTGCCCGTGCGGGAAAGATTCCCACATTGAGGGTATTGCCGCGTTCTCGTTTTGTGGAAGAACTAAATGAGATCTTGTCCCATGGCTATTGAGTCGATCCATTTTTCCTTAATTTCCTTCAAATCCTCTTTTTTTACGCCCTTGAACCACACATGCTCGGGTTCGATGCAGATAATGGGACCCAATCCACAATAGTCTAAACAGCCCGCTTTCACGATGCGTATTTTCTTGTTTAATCCTTTTGAACGAACGTATTCTTTCAGTTCCGCGTGGATTTCGATGCTTCCATTATTTCCGCACAGCTTGGGATCATTTACGTCTTTTTGGTTGGTACACACGAGGATGAGTCGTTGGTGCGTGGGATAGAAGTTCTCCATACTCCTTTTCCCTTAGAGAATCGTTTTAATGGTTCTCAATCTAGGGGGCACTCGCAGGGTTTTTCCTTCAACAATTGGAGTTGCCTCTTGGGGGAGTCCACAAATTCGTCCTGCATCTTTTTTCCCTTCGCGTGCCTTTTGTTGAGCGGGGAGGCGTGGACGTATCCTCGTTTTTCCATCTCCACCACTAACTTTTCATGGCGTGCATACAATGCGGCCAGCTTCCCGACCCAGCGCTTGGTTTCCGGGTGGTTGCGGTACCCTTTCTTGTCTTGGGATAGGATTACGTAAATAGCGTGAAGCTCGCGATGTTCACCCAGGAGATGCTTCCGGCACAAAATAGATGGAGATACGTCCCACACGCGCATCAGATTTCCCCTTCCAAGTATTTTTTACGCGCGGCAGGGGAGAAACGTTCAATGGAATAGCGCAGCATCGTGCGGGGCATTCTTTGGTAGCGCAATTGGAGAAATGAATTGAGTGCATGCTCATCCTTTTTTCCCACCTCTCTCAACATCCACCCGCAGGCCTTGTGGAGCAAGTCATGAGGATCGTTCATCAGGTTATCGGTAATTCGAAACGTGTCCCTGAATTCCTTCTTGCGGATGAAGTGGAGCGTGGATACGATGGCGATTCTTTTTTTCCACAAATGGGAAGAACGGGAAAGTATGTCCAACAATTTGCGATTCTTTTCTTTTTCAAGGTGGGCGCCTACAATTTTGTCTGCGGACAAATCCACCAAGTCCCAGTTGTTCACGCGCTCCACATTTTGGAGGTAGAAATCAAACACCTCTTTTCTCGTTTGTTCATCGCCCTTCTGGTATTGCCCCACAAGTATGAGTAATCCCACGAGGCGCTCCTCGTGAATGGGGGAATCGAGCAGGGGTCGTATTTCTTCAAATGAGATATTGGCGAATTTTTTCGCCACAATCCGCGTGTCGGGTACGGTGACGCCGATAAATTGATCCCCCTCCCCATACTGCCCTTTTCCGGTTTTGAAAAAACGAAGATTTACTTTTCTCCTCTCCTCCGAGGCATACTTTCGGAGTTCTTTTTGGACGGGGGTCATACTCGAAAGGGAACGAAATTCTCCATTTAATAGAAACCCTGGCCCTTCGCCACAATCAATCACGAATGATTGCTCGTCAATCGTCAAACGGGGGTGTTTTTATTGTCCAATACTTCAATACAGTCGATGACTCGAAGTGCGTTCTCAACGAATCGTTTCTTCTTCTGCATTTCGAATAATCATTGGAATTTCAAGCGCTGAAATTCACCCCCAACCAAGCTGATTGGAACAGTAGTGGTGTGGGGCCGAGGGTTTTGATTTCCTTTAGGCTCACGAATCAATACAACTAATCGGATAGGCTCACCCGGGAGGTGGGATAAAAATGGCACTTGGCGCAGCAAAAAGACGTATGTTCAAAGGGAGACTACACCGCGTGGCCCCGCATCCGCGCATTAGTGTGGACGATTTGACTCCAGAAAAATGGTTCAAGAAACCACCCAATCTGGAAATGACTCCTCTTTCGGAGTAGGAGAGGAAGTTAAATACTTCCCTCCATGCATTCCCGTATAGGAGGTCCTACTCATGGATCGCATCATTCCAGTTGCATTAATCATCGGGGCCATCGCCCTGATTGGTATTTTTTGGATCATGGGAATCTACAACGGCGAAGTGGTTCTCAACCAAAATGTCGAAAAATCCTGGGCCAACGTCGAGTCGGAATACACGCGACGCTTTGATTTGGTTCCCCAGCTTATAAGTGTGGTGACGGGTGCCGCCTCGTTTGAGCAGGAGACGCTTACCCAATTGACGGCATTGCGCTCTCAATGGCAAACCCAAACCGCCCAAGCCGATAAGATTGCCACCGCCAACCAGTTTGAGTCCACTCTTTCCAAGCTCTTGGTGATTACAGAGAATTATCCGGAGTTGAAGTCTAATGAGAACTTCCTGGAGCTCCAGGCCACGCTAGAAGGGAATGAGAATCGTATCTCGGTGGAACGTAAGCGCTTTAACGACGCGGTGCGCGAATACAACATCTACATTCAGTTGTTCCCCAATAGTATGTTGTTGAGCGGGAAGTCCCAGAAGGATTACTTCGAAGCCCCCGAGGGTGCCGAAGTAGCCCCGACGATTCCAACCGACTTCACGAACTAGCGGGAGAGACTAACCCATGCGTCTCCTCCCCTTGGTTCTTTTTTTCCTCCTCCTGAGCGTGAGCGCTCACGCCCAAGCGATTCCACCCTCTCCTTCGGGATACGTGTTGGATTCATCCGGAGTGTTGAGCACGGAACAACGCCAAGCACTGGAACTGCGATTAGGACAGCTGGAACAATCCACCACCGTCGAAGTCGCCGTGTATATCTTTCCTTCCTTGGAGGGAGGGAACATGTTCCTCCACACGCAGGAAGTGTTTGACGCGTGGAAGATTGGGAATGCGGAGATAGACAATGGATTGCTGATTGCTATTTCCACGCAAGATAGGGAGTGGAGAATTCACACAGGGTATGGGCTCGAAGGAACCCTCCCGGATTCCTTGGCCTACCGTATTGGCACACGGAAGATGGTTCCCTTGCTCAAAGAAGGGGATTATTTTGGGGGAATTTCGGCGGCATTAGATGATGTGGAGGGATTAATGAGTGGAAATGAGGAGATGCGCGCGTCCTATGAGGACGATGATCCCTTCGCTTCTCCGTTCGAATTGTTCGGACTTGGATTCTCCATGGCTCTCATGGCAGGGGCGTTGTTGGTATTGGTTTTGGGCAAACTCCTCGTGAGTCTTCCTAAAGAAAAGAAATTGGAAACGGGGATTGGGAATTTCTTTTTCATCCTCCTATCGGGCTTCTGGGTCCTGTTGATGACGGGGTTTGTGGGTGCATTGTTCATTGGTTCCTTCTATGGTTTTTCATTTCTGAGCCTTTACTACGCCTACCTCTTGTTCGCGGTTCCCCTTCCGATGAAAATCAGCACCTTGGGTCCCATGACGGGAATGGGAGGAATTGGTCGAGGCGGTTTTGGGGGAGGCAGTTTTGGTGGGGGATTTGGAAGCGGAGGTTTTGGCGGTGGAATGAGTGGGGGTGGCGGGGCCGGGGGTCGTTTCTAGAGTCGTCCTTTCTTTTTCATTACATTTTCATAGTGTTGGATGTATTCCTTCACGCTTATTTTACTAATTACTTTCCCAATCACGTCTAAGGGCAGGTCTTCGAGTGTATTGAATCGTATACACCCTTTCCCTGCGCGAAGTTTGAGCTTTCTTTTCTTGAATTCGTTTACAAACCACGCATTCATTTCCTCGTTCCAATACAATCCCATCAAGTAAAGGGAATAGTTGTTTTTCTGCGCGGCTAATCCGGCATAGGAGAGGGGTTTTTTGTTGTAGGTGGTGGGATACATCCTCATTGGTATTTCGTACGATATCATTCCCCAGTTCATGGTTTCCACATATCCTTTAGGGAGGTTATCCACGATGGCCTTTCGCACCGCGCGGATGATTTTAGCGCGTTCGGGAGGGAGGGAACGGATGTACTCGCTTACGGTTTTGGCGTTACTGGAGACCATTTTGTATGGAAAGTGGGGTCGGAATATAATCCTTCTTTCAGGGTTTGAAGGTTCCCAGGAGTAGAGCGTGTCCAAGAATTTGCCCACTCATTTTTCTTGACTTATGCAATAGTGGCTCCTTCTTTCAATCCCACTTTTCCGCGTAGTGCGTACACGTTGAAATAGTATCGATGTTCTCGGTCCGGGGGTGCAGGTCCATTATATTGGTTGTTTTTTTCTGTGGTGATTCTTATCAAGCCTTCCGGATTTTTTCCTTCAGGAATATCGGGGTCAATCATCAGTAAGACAAGGGAGCCTGTTCCTTCCGGCACGTCATGGATATTCAGTGCTGGAGAGATATTCCCAAAATTTTTCCCATATTTGAGAGGGATGGGTTTTCCATTTTCAAATGCAGGGGAGGTGAGCCGCATGGCCGTCATAAGGGAGGGTTGGTCGATTCTTTGGTAGTGGCTGCCGCGGCAAGGGCGGCATCGTGTTGTTTTTTCTTGCGGGTAAAAAATCCAATTCCTTGCAGGAGGACCACACTCGCAACGAGAGTCCATACTCCGAGTTCGGCGAGATTGATGAACACATTTCCCTCCGGGAGGATTACGATTGTTCCCTTCTGGCTGAGGTAGTAGTGTCCCACAATCAGCAGGAAGGCCAAATAGTTCAATTGTTGCACGCGCTTCCACCATCGTCCTCCCAGTTTTCGCATGGCATAATCGGAGGATGTGAGGGCTAGGAGGGTAAACACACCCATGGCAGGTACGGCGATGAGTGTGTTGGTGGATGTAAAAGAGAGGGCCCAATCTCCTCCATACACGTGCACAAGGATGAGGAGGAAATGCATGACCATGAATGTGAACCCCGCGAGTCCGATGGCTCTTCGCGGTTCGATCAGTGGTGCAAATCGGGAGGGGGACAGCACCACGAGGGGGCCAATGGCTAACGTGACGGTTACGAAGGACAGGGCTGCGAGTCCGAAGAATCGGATGAATAGGGTCTCGGGGGCGGTGTTGAAGAAGGAAAGGTATCCTCCCAGGAGTGCGAGAAAGAGGGACAGGACCAGAAATATCATGCTCGTTTTCTGCATCTTTTTTTCCTCCTTCATCATCCAGCCTTCGGGGCGGGGATGCTGGATCCCACGGCTCCGAGATAGTATTTTTTCAGCATCGCATCGGCGGTGTTAGAGTGTCCCTGCGCATTGTAGGGTTTAGTTCCATCCTTCCCGCAGTAGGGGATAAAGGCTGTTCCGCCGGGGTGGTTGACGAAGGCGCTTAGGTCGTATACATTTCCTGAGATTATCATCCAACAGTCTTTTTTCTTGGCATGCTTGGCCACTTCGCTCAGGGAGAGGGTAATCGTGGGTTCGGCAGGGGGCTGCACAGGCGGAGTGACCACGGGGGGGATTTCA
Source organism: uncultured archaeon (assembly GCA_964427715.1). Classification (GTDB taxonomy): domain Archaea; phylum Iainarchaeota; class Iainarchaeia; order Iainarchaeales; family VGJJ01; genus VGJJ01. Next base: position 31,663 of record CAYRUV010000003.1, read on the forward strand.
TTCACGTCAGGGGGTGCCATTGTTTCATTCACATCCGGCAAGGTGGGGGTGTCTGGTGGGCTCGTGGGGATTTCAATGATTGGATTTTCAACGGGTGGCGGTTCAGGAAGGTCAAGGGATTGAGGGTCCACGGTCACGAGGCATCCGCTCATTAGAATAAGTAGGGCCAGTCCGACTACGAGTATTTTTTCATTCATCGCATTCACCCCTGTTCATCGAATCACGAGTGGTTTGTTCAAAAACCTTGTCCGAGATTCAGCCTAAGTCCTAATCTTTAGTCATCATTCATAATGGCAATAGTATCCGAAATGAAACTGTTTCGTGGGGTGAATTTGGGAGAACCTTTATACGTCTCGCCCGACGGGTGTCATGCATGGATCTGTCATGCCGGATGGGCATTCAGAAACGCATTCGGGAGGAATGACATATGTACGGGTTGAACGCAGGAATAATGGGGGTCGTTTTTTTGCTTATTTTTTCAATGGGGGTTAGTGCGGTTGGAGGTTGGTCAATTGTTTCCAGTCCGGACTATCCAAATAAGATCAGCAACACGTTTACCTCCACCTCCTACCTCTCCCCCACTGACGTGTGGGCGGTTGGAAAGACGGGGAATGATTTGAATCCGACGGGAACGGTGGGTGTTCCTCTCGTCCAGCACTTTGATGGGGAGCAATGGTCCATCGTCGAGGTTGCCCTTCCAGCTAATTCGAATGTGGTCGAGCTGAATGACATCGAGACGATTTCTCCCAACAATGTGTGGGCGGTGGGGTCGTATGGGAATGTCTCGAGTGCCTTCACGAAGACGCTGATTGAGCATTGGGATGGGTCCTCTTGGACGATCGTTCCTTCTCCGGATCAGCTGGAGGGGAGCTACGATAGTGAATTGTACGCCATTACTTCAGTGAGTGGAAAAGCCAATGATATTTGGGCGGTGGGTGCGTATCGCATTCCTGGATATCAAATCCCTATCTTGTTGCACTGGGACGGGGTCACGTGGAAGAGTTCCAAGCTTCCAGCTGGAACACTAAATGGGGCCCTCTACGATGTGACGGCGATTAATGCGCGGGATGTATGGGTCGTGGGGAACAACCAAACCAACACTCTGTTTTCGATGCATTTTGACGGGATGCGCTGGAAGGTGGTGAATGGGCCTACGCTCAATTCTCCTGTCAACTATATTCAGCTCAACAGCGTGTCGGCTGCGAGCAAGAATGATGTTTGGGCGAGCGGGTTCACGTATGGGAGTCTATTGAATCCGTATTTCTATTCGCCTTTCCTCGCACACTGGAATGGGTCACAGTGGGAGAATGTCACGGCGAAGTTCAATAGTGATCAGCCTTTCCTCCCGTATTCGGTCGCATTCACCACGGGTGGAATTAAAGCGCTAGGTTCGAATGATGTGTGGGTTTTCGGCGACAAGTTTGATCCCGTTTTAGGTGCAGGCCCCAATCTTCAGCATTGGGACGGGTCCAAGTGGACGGAGTCCCCAGTTGAGAAGCCTGTGGGGTATGGCCGCATTACCGATGTAGATGGGGCAAATGGCACGTTGTGGGCGGTAGGGTATTACTCCAATCCCTATTCCTATCCGCTCAACCTGGGACAGCATACGTTGGTGGAGAAATACAGTGAGTGATGGTCAATTGAGTTTAACTAATGAGGAAAAAAACATATCGTACACGGAGAAGATACCTATGAATCCAAAAACGCTATCAGTCATTTTCATTTTCGCTCTAATGGCCACCACGGTCTTGGCAGTGGGGATTAGTCCACCCATCGGCATTGAGCGTCAAGAAACTAAACCAGGAAAGTGGGTTGAGGGCGTGACCTACATGATTGACTTGCCCTACGCTGGATATGATCCACTTTTTTCATTTATCAAAAATGGGAATCAAATCAAACTTAATTCAAATTGTGCATTTTCGAGTGGGTGCGATTATTATGGAAACTGGAAGAACACATTTACATTGACTCAGTCGGACGATAAGACATTTGATTTATTCTACATCAATTCTACCGTCCATACTCATTATCAGTTTCGCGTTCAACCGACGGGAAATGTAAGGGTCTATGTTTCTCACGACCAGTGCTACCCCGCAGGGTGTCAAAATCCCCCTCTTCATTTAATTGGGACCTACCAATTAGGCTAGTTCTCAGTGAAGCCCTCGATGGGATTTGAACCCACGACCCCCAGTTTACAAAACTGGTGCTCTGCCGCTGAGCTACGAGGGCGCTAGTTGAGAGTGGGGAAAAACCCATATAAAAGGCGGTTTTGGCCGGTGTTTGGAATGAGGGCTTTTATGCCTTTTCTAGGGGTTTAACGTGTATGGAGACCGTTTCCGCATCCCCCATTCATCCCCCGGCCGGGGCCGTGTTGGCCTGTCAGAAGTGTGGGGAGTGCTGCCGCCGCTATGCCATTTCGGCTCTTCCTCATGAGTTGGAGCGACAGGCCAAGTTCTTCAAGATGGGGGAGAAGGAGTTCATTGGGGTTTATGGTCGAATTCTCTTGCAATTTTTACCTTTTTCTTCGAGTGATCACCCGCTGGCGATGCACGTGAGTATGATTCCCAAGTCCACGTATGAGCAGCTGAAGAAGAACGGCTTTGAAGGCGACTACGCGATGATGCTCCCCATGATTGGGTTCAAGAAGCAGGAATACTGCGTCTTCTTCAATCCCAAAACCTTCGGGTGTACGATGCATTTGGTGAAGCCCATGCAGTGCACGTTGTTTCCCTTTACCTCATTGAAGGACAATGAGGATTATTCCAAGGCGTATGATTTTTGCGAGCAATCTAGAATTCTCTCTCCCACGGAAAAGACGAAGGAGATCCAATCGTTTCATCGAAAGGAATGGAAAACCTTCTTTGACAAGGTCGCGTTGAAAGGATTGAAGGGCGGGTTTGATCACTGGCCCGCAGAAGGGGATGTGATTCACAATGGAAAAATTATTGGAAAAATCACCCTTCCCAACCTTCATACGTTGATAGAGTTGGCGCGTACTAAGGACGCGAAGAAGGATTAGAATTCAACCTTCATCGCGGCTTGGGGCGCGGTCACGGGTTGGTGAAAGCGCAGGGTGATTTGGAATCCATTCTTGGCAATGGCTTTCGTGAGGGTTCCATCCCACATTTGCATGCCGAGCATGAATCCCACGTGCAGGTCTCCATAGATTCCTTCTTTCAAGTTCATGAATCTCCCCGAACACGAGATAATTCTCCCATTCGTGAGTTCGGTGCTGGTGAATTTGGACTTGTTGAAGTATTGGATGGTTGCGTGCTTCAATTGCCCGTCGGCGGCCACGGCGGTGCATTCGCGTATGCCGTGCTGTTGGATGGCTGTCCGGATGCCGGATAGTACGTCATCTCCTTCCTCGAAGGCAAGTACAAGGTCCTTTTCGACGCTTTTCCCTGAATAAATGCTGCTCTCAATGGTTCCCATGGATAAATTCCCCCTTAATTGGACGATACTGTTGGAAGGGATTGAACTTTATAGACCTGATTGGGTCATGTAGAATCGCGAGGTCTGTGTCGTTCTCGGATGAATCGCTGGTTGGATTTCCGGTACGCGCGGAGTCGCGAGGCCACGAGGGGGCGGTACATGAAATCATCTAGTATGCCTGCTGCCGCCATGGCCGCGGTTTCTTTATTCATGATGGGACGCAGCCGGTCTACTTCGGCGTGGAGTTCGCCCTCCACGGCTTTCAATGCGTCGATGCGCTGCGCGAGGGTGCGTTGCCGTTCCTCAATGAATGCGCTCATTTTCCGAACCTCGGATTGGAGTATGGGGAGTTCGCGTCCCCCGGCAATTTTCATTTGTTTCCGCAGGACACCCTCAAGGTATTGTCTTCGTCTCCGGAGCGCGCCAATTTGATAGGCATACACCTCCCGGTCATAGGCCAATAGTTTCTCTAACATCTGAACAGCGTCAACGGGTCCTCTTCTCTCGCTCTTGATTCGTCCCACCATGAATTGCCTTTTGGACAGTGGAAATCGTTCCAGTCCCGCACGGTCCAGGTCGCCCACTTTCGTGCGAATTTTATTTTCCCACAATCGCCGGAGACGGTTTTGTCCTTCTGCAGTTAGGCGTATTCCCTGGGGCGTTTCCATTGAAAATCCGACCTCGCGCAATGAGCGCATGAGCGGGCGAACGCGGGGTTTGGTCATGGGGGAGAGGGGAAGAGGGCCATTAAAATACCTGCACCGACTCACGTAGAAAATGGACCTCGTTTCACTGCACCAGGATATTTCTACCTGCACGCGCTGCCCACTCTCAAAAACACGTATTCATGCGGTGCCGGGAGAGGGACCATTAAGTCCTCGTTTCATGCTCATCGGGGAAGCCCCGGGAAGGAATGAGGACGAGCAGGGAAAACCCTTTTGCGGGGCGGCCGGAAAAAAACTCGAGATGTTGTTGGCTGAAGCCGGGTTGAAACGTGAACACGTATTCATCACGTCCGTCCTCAAGTGTCGTCCGCCCGAGAATCGGGTTCCGACGCAGGAAGAAGCGGGCACGTGTAAGTCGCATTTTTTGTTTCCTCAAATCAAACTCCTCAAGCCTCACGTAATTGGTCTCATGGGAAGGACGGCCATTCAGCACGTGCTAGGAGAGGACATCTCCCTCGCGGAGTTTCACGGAAAAATTATTGAGCGTGCGGGTCAAAAGTATGCGATCTTGTATCATCCGGCCGCGATGATCTACAATCAATCCCTGGTTGAGACCATGAAGAAGGATTTCATGGACGCGCTCAGTGAAAAATGATTTATTTCTTCCACGCCAAATAGGCGATGATGGCATACATGGTCAATCCATACACGCAGCTGGGGATCAACAAGGAGTACGTGCAGGGTTTGATGACGCAGCTCGGGTAAAGAATCTCATTCACGGCGTAGAATCCCGAGAACAATATCCCCGCAACGGAGACCCACTGGATGACTTTGATGTGGGGGGTGGTCTTTTGAAAATAATGAATGAGGCTGGCGATGAGCAGGACACCGAAGAAGAAGGCTCCATACACGCAGGTGGGTAATCCGAACAAGTACGGGCATCCCTCCGTGAGGGGGCACGTGCCCGATACCACTTTGGTGAAGGTCAAGTATCCCGCGAAAAGGAATCCGGCGAGTGAAACGAGTAGGATGGGGAGGGTTCGATTGGTCATACTACCTCCATTTGCCCATTCTCCATAAAAGCCCCAAAGTATCCAAAACCATACTATGACGGCCCATGACTGCATCCCCTTGCAAACGTTTCACTTGTTAGGGAAGAAGGATTTCGTGCCTATTTTGGAGGAGTTTTACTTTTCCCGTTTTCAGGGATTCAATGCCCTCACACGGGTATTGAAGATAACCCCGCGTCAATTATCCATGCGACTAAAAGAAATGGAGTCGCAGGGGCTGGTGGAGAAAAATGGGGACTCATATTCTCTGACCAGCAAGGGAAAGGATTTGGGGGACTTGGTCCAGAATATCAAGGGTTTTCACGCGAAATACCATGAGGGGTTTGATTCCTGCGCGGGAACGCCTTGCAGCACGTGTGTGAATTTCGTTCAGATTCACCGGCATAGGTAGGGTATCCATTCCGATACTGCCGGCCATTAATATCTCCTTCTTGTTTGTTCCTAGACATAGAGCCTAGTCCCAATACGGGGGGTTTTCCGGGTTTGCTACGCCGTCTCCATCGACGCCCGGGCCTCCTTTCATTTCTTTTGTACTATTCGAGTGGATACTATCACGTATTTATTCGCCCGACTCTTGGGTGGGAGCATATGATCTCGCTCAAAAACAAAGTCGCAATTGTAACCGGTGGAACAAAAGGAATAGGTAAAGGAATCGCGGACACGCTGGCATCCTATGGGGCGCACGTCGTGGTATGCTCCTCCAAATCAAAAGGGGGAAAGCATCATCACGTGAAGGCCAATATCACGCAGTTCAAGGATTGTTCCAAGTTGGTCGAACAAACCATCAAGAAGTTTGGTCGGATTGACATTTTGGTGAATAACGCAGGTATCTATCCCTTCACTTCCTTCAAGGATATGACGCGTGCGCAGTGGGATCAAGTCATCGATGTGAATTTGAACGGGGTATTCAACGCCACGAAAGCGGTGTTGCCTCACATGATGAAGCAAAAATATGGAAAAATCATCAACATTGCTTCAATTGCCGGTGTTTCGGTTGGATTTCCAGGGCTGGTGCACTATTGTACAACCAAGGCCGGACTCATGGGTTTTACTCGCGCCCTCGCATTAGAGATGGCTCCCTATAATATTCACGTGAATGCGATTGCCCCTGGGGCCATTCGCACACCTGGAGTAAAGGCGGGGTTAAGCAAGGATGCGGCGGCCGGGATGATTCATATCATTCCTGAAGGGCGAATGGGGAAGCCGGTGGAGATTGCGGAGACTGCGGCCTTTTTGGCGTCGGATGCAGCCTCCTATATTTTGGGGCAAACCATCATTGTGGACGGCGGTCTCACGGACCGCTGATTCCACGCATTTCCATTATTGGGGACCCTCATCCTCTTCGGTAACTACTCCTTCTTTGAGGATGAAATCGGCGAGGATGGAGTCGCAGACGCTACAATAGTGTACGTGCGGAAAGTCCGATTCTTCCGCGCGGATGAATTCAATCTCTTTCAGGAGGGCATTTTTCCTTTCCGCGTTTCCATTTTCTAATTTGATTAAGTCATCGACAATTTCTTCTTTGGTTCGTTTGCATATCCAGCATTTTTCCATTCCAATCCACTCCATTAATCACGCAATGTATGCTCAGCAGTAGTCCACGTCTATTTATTTTATTCGTTCAAGTTTGCCTTTGCGTTTAACGATGTTTTTGTAGTCCCACTGGATCTTTTTGGATTTAGAAAGCCAGCGTTTTAGGTCAGCAGAATTGACTTCTTTTACATTCGTATAGAAAATAGAGGCATCCTTGAATTTCCCCGTACCCGGTTGGAGTTTTTCCTCATCAAAGTCGGCTCCGCTCCAGAACATCAAGCGAATTCCCGGCTTTTGTTTACTGTATCCTACAATTGGATTACCGTCCAAGAACCACACTGGACTCGCGTGCCATACTTTGCTTTCCGCTTTCGTAAGGCCGGTGTTAATTTCCTTCATCAATCGTTCGCATATTTTCTTTTCTTCAGTGGATTGTTTGGCGTTGTAGGTTTGAATTTCCTTGTTCATAGGATGAGGAAAAAAAAGGAGTTTAAGTAGATACTTCTTTAGGCATGGCAGCAGCATCGTTACATTTTTCGGGAGTCGTAGGCCCAATGTAAGAGTGCTTGGCGTAGGCGAGGAGAGCAATCCAGGTTCCCTTTTTGGCATCGCTGGGTGAGTTGCGCAATGTGTCGTTTCATGCCGCTCCATCGGCGTATTTGTCGAACATCCTCTTCGGGAATGCGTCTACCCATGTAGTAGCGGCAGTACCATTGGAACCATCCCCTCGGGTCGTTTGGATGGATCCACCCTTTTTCTTTCCACACTTTCAAGGGTTGCGATGCATCGACCTTGAAGAAGTTAAGGGAGGGGTCCTTTTCTCGTTTCGCGAACTTGGCGTGCGTGAACCAAGATGAGGGAAATTCTTTCACACAGTCCCGCATGTATTTTCCTCCGAACACGCCCAATGCGAGCATCTGCTTCGGGGTTAATTCGGGTTTGAACCGGGGATCGAAATCTTTCCCTGCCCGGGCGGTACGATCATACACGTACCTCTTCTGCATTCGATCATTCACGTACACGCGAATAGGCATCCATCACGCCACGCAGAAACGGAATAATAAAGAGTGCCCCGAGCGGGATTTGAACCCGCGTCACCACCGTGAGAGGGTGGCATCCTTAACCGGGCTAGACGATCGGGGCGTCGAGCAATGACAACTAGGGGTCAAAAACCAGCGAAAACGAGAACCGCAGGGGCACGAAGACCCCTTTCCTTCTACCGCTCTCACCGGACTTAAACCGCCCAATTGGGCCAATGAATACCCTATACCTCGAGGAAGGGCTTATATTGGCTTCTCCCCCGGCTCAAATGTATGTCCCGAAAGACCATGAAGGATGCCTACGCGAGCATTTTCAAGAAAAGCGTCCCCACGAAAGGAAGCGCAGTGAAGGGACTCGATTTTGATGGGAAGGTCGAGCTGAATAAGCTGATTGAATCCCTCTCAACAAGTGGCTTTCAAGCCTCCCATTTGGGAAAGGCGATTGACCTTGTAAAGCGTATGCGCAAGGACAAGGTGACCATTTTCCTTGGATTCACCTCCAATCAAATCTCCTCCGGAAATCGAGAGATTATTCGTTATTTGGTGGAGCACAAGATGGTGGATTGTTTGGTGACTACGGCGGGCGGTATCGAAGAGGATTTCATCAAGACGCACGCGCCGTTTTATTTAGCTGATTTTCGGTTGGATGGAGCCAAGTTGCGCGCGAAGGGAATCAATCGAATTGGAAATCTTTTGGCGCCGAATGAGCGCTACATTTGGTTTGAACAATTCTTCCAGCCTATTTTGAAAGAATTAGTGGAGGAGCAGACGAAAACAAGCCACGTTTTTTCTCCTTCGGAAGTTATTCATCGCATGGGAAAAACAATTAATGACAAGTCCAGCGTGTATTATTGGGCGGCCAAGCACAACATTCCAGTCTTTTGCCCCGCATTCATGGATGGGGCGATTGGGGATAATTGTTATTTCTTTAATTACAACCGAAAGAAGAGCGAAAAGCTCGTGTTGGATCAAATCATGGACCATCATCGCCTGATTGAGATGACATTGGATGCCAAAGAGACGGGAATTTTGGTGTTGGGAAGCGGGTTGGTCAAGCACACGCTGTGCAACGCCAACATGTACCGTGAAGGGGCCAAGTATGCAGTGTACGTGAACACATCTTCTGAGTACGACGGCAGCGACTCCGGGGCGGAGCCCGAAGAGGCGAAGAGTTGGGGAAAGATTGCCGCGGATGCCAACACGGTAAAAGTGGTTGGAGACACGACTATTCTGCTTCCCTTGATTGTAGCAGGCGCGTTCCGAAAAAACTAATTGAATTTTTTTTAATTCAGCAATACGATGCTCATATTCAGCAGGCTGGCGAATGAGACCCATGCCCAATACGGCAGGAGTGCGTACGCGGCTTCTCGTCGGATGCGAAAAAAGGCACTCACGGTCATTCCGATGGAGAACCAGAGGAATAGAATAGTGAAGAGTGCCAGCAGGGGATTTTTCCATCCGAAAAAAATAATCGACCACAATACGTTGAGAATCAGCTGCACGGCAAACCAGTAATAGGCGGAGGATTTGAGATATTGGTCTTTCTTTTCCACGCGAGTAGGGGTATTCCAAATCTGATAGAGGGCCCATCCCATGAGAACATATAACGTGGTCCACACGGGACCAAATATCCAGTTGGGGGGATTGAAGAAGGGCTTGTTGAGCGTCTGATACCACGTGGAAATGCTATCCAGGGTGAAAAAGGAACCCATGAATCCAGCAGATAGACTGACTCCAATGCTTGCCACGAGTTTGAAATAATTGATTGGAATCTGTTTTCCGCTCACGGATGGGGTGTTCTTTTTGCCCACTTTTCGCGCGAATCGTTTTTTTTCACGGGCCATGGACAGGACACTCAGATGTCCCTTATATGCGTGCAGCAGGCGCTTTCTCGAAGAAGTAGTATCTTCTCGCATACCATTTCCTTTATCTTCTCCCAATATTTTGCTTCCCCCTATGAGGGGTGCATCATCATGGCCTTGAAGCGCGAACTAAGTATGTGGGAAATTGTCCTAGCGGGAGTAGGAGTCATTGTCGGGGCTGGAATCTACGCTCTGCTTGGAAAGGGGGCAGGGATTGTGGGGGAGAGCGTCTGGTTGTCCTTTGCGATTGGGGGGGTTATTGCGATTCTCACCGGATTGAGCTATGCGGAGTTATCGTCTCGTTTTCCCAAGGCGGGTGCAGAGTACGTGTATGCCAAGTCCGCGTTTAAGGAGTGGGTGGCGCGTTTGTGTGGGTTCGCTTTATTGTTCGTGGGGTTCACCTCGGCCACAACGGTCGCATTGGGTTTTGGGGGTTACTTCTTCGGCCTCACGCACATTCCCGTTCTCTGGGCCGCAATGGGGGTCATTTTTCTTTGTGGTATTATCCTCGTGCGCGGGGCCAAGTTTGGGGCGGATTTGGCGAGTGGGATTTCATTGATTGAAATTCTGGGGTTGCTCGTGGTCACCTTTATTGGTCTTCCCACCCTCGCCAAGGGGTTTGTGGTTCCGGATCTGACGCAGCTTCCCACGGTGCTCTATGGAACCGCAGTGGTGTTTTTCGCGTTTTTAGGATTTGAGGAGTTAGTTCGAATGTCCGAGGAGACGAAGGATGCCAAGCACAAGATGCCCATTGCATTGCTTGCAGCGATCGCGATCTCATCCGTATTGTATGTGCTGGTTTCCGCCTCTGCGATTGGGCTGGTAGGGGCCGATACGCTGGGGAGTAGCACCTCTCCGCTCGCAACGGTCGTAAAACCATCCTTGGGGGAGACGGGGTTCTTTCTCATGAGTCTGGCGGGGCTCCTCTCCACCTTCAATACGGTACTATTGATTATTCTCGCCGCGTCTCGTTTGTTGTATGGGATGGGGGTCGCGCGGATTGTTCCGGCGGTATTTAGTCAGACGAAGAATAACCAGCCCCTCTTCGCGCTGGGTGCCACGGTGTTCTTTTCGGCGGCCTTGCTGGGGATTGGGGACATTACCATTCTCGCGCAGATGACGGACGTATTGTTGTTTGCCGTTTTTGCGGTGATGAATGCGGTGATTCTCAAGCTTCATTGGAAAAAGGATCGATTCAATGGCTTCCGTGTTCCTCTTGATATTGGAAAGGTTTCCCTCCCGGCACTGCTGGGACTTGTTTCAAGCGCGGGGATGATGCTTTTCGTGGATGTGAATGCATTGCTCTATTCGGCAGCCTTCTTTACCGTGTTGGCGGTCGTGATGCATTGGTGGGCGGGCCGAGGGAAATAGTTTCTCTAGTGACAAGCCCGCTTTATTTTAATCGGCGTGCGGAAAGAACGAGGTAGGTTTCACCAAAAACCACCTTTTGCGTCGAGACCCTCCACCCTTCCTTTCGGAGCATGGAAATGAGAGGGTGGAATCGGGTGTAGGCGGAGTATATCCCCCTCAGTTGCACCGGGGTTCGACTTTGGCGCATTTCGGGGTATAATGAGTGGAGGAATTTGGTATACGTGGGCTGAGGCCTCTCAACCAGCAGGATGGCGTGCGAAAGAGAGGCAATCTTTTTCAGTACGCGGACACGTTGCGCCGGGGGAACATGAGTAAGAACCTCATTCATTACCACCAAATCAAAGCGTGTGTGTTTGGAGAATGGAAGTTTCTGAATGTCTCCCACGATAAAGTGAGAAATCGTTTTCTTTTTCTTACCGAGGTTCTGCTTCAAAAGTTGCTGGGCGATGGCCGGGCTTTGTTCTAAATAATAGGTTTCTCGGAAAGGGAAGAATGGAAGAACGGGCGCCAACCCAGGGCCGATTTCCAGTGCAGTAGCGCGGGAGGGTTTTGCAACGAGGGTGTTGATTTCTTTCTTGAGGATACTCAAGCTCTTCTGGACTATTTTTCCTCGGCACGTGAGGAAGGTAGCGAAAGGTTGAGTGTGTTGGTAGTGGGTTCCATCATACCATGCGTGTCTCTTTTTTTCCAATGAGGAGGTTTTCTTTTTTAGTGTGGATGAGGGCATGGAGAATCAGGGAAAGAAAAAAAAAGGAAAAGGAAGGGAAAATTACTTCTTCCTTTTCATCGCGCGCATCTTCTTGCCTCGCGGTTTCTTGGACGTGGACACCTTTCTCTTGTGTCGGTGCTTGGTCAACTTGGGTACTTTTTTGGCCATGTTCAGATACACTCTCGTTTTGGTTTTTCGATGATATTCCCCAATGCGACGAGTCGCAATCGGAAAACACTCGTTATGTGAAAGAACGATTCGCCCTATTTAATGGTGTCGGGTCAAGAAAAAAGAAATAGGAAGGGGGTGCCCCCATTCCTTTCAGAATTTTTGTTATACACACTTTCCTAGGCTACAAGTCTTGTTGAGATCGCTACACTTGAATTTGATTGCGTAGGAGTTCAAGGGATTCATCGCACCATTCACAAATCCGTTTCCACCGCACATGTATTCGACTAACGTGTTGGAGTCCAAACAATAGTCCGTATAGGAGATGGTTCCATTACGATCCGCATAGGTTGCATTCATGTCGCTGGCTACCAAGGGGTTGAATCCACCATCAGGTTCTGCACATGAAGTTGTTTGGTTAATGTCTTCAGCAATCTTTACTCCGACAAAAGTTTTATTGCCGTCAAAAATAACCACGTTTACTCCGGGATTGACTCGGTCCAAATTCGCGATGACGAAAGGGGAGGCCAAGGTCACTAAAGAAACGCGGCTTGGAATTCGGTTGCGGGCGGGTAGTCAAATATTGCGTGTTCGCCTTCGATATGGGGATCTACCAGAATCCGCTTCGGTTAGGACTGCCACAGGTCGGATGATGATAGAGGCGCTGCACAACGTCTGTCGCCCCGGATTTATTCGCATGTGTATTAGAAAAGGCATCACGGCCATCATAGGGGTATCTCGCAACAAGGCTCTTCTTCGAGCGGTAAATCGAACCATTCCCTGTCAGATATTCGTGGATCCGCAAGACCCCGAGGTGATTGAACTATTTCGAGCGGACCAAATGAGAGGGGAACCGAATCCGCGCATTCCGGCGAAATATCATCAGACTCCTTTCCAGTTGATTGTGCTCCAGCCCGATAAACTTTGGGTGTTCCACAGGATGAACAGTCGCGAGCGCGCGAATTATATCCAAATGGTCAATGCGGAAAATCAGCTTTGAACATGCACTTTTTGCATGATGACGGGTTGCAAGGGAGCATCCTGCGCACCGGTGGGAAGCTTTCCGATCTTCTGTACGACGTCCATTCCGGAGATAACTTTTCCGAAGATCGCGTGCTTTCCATCCAACCAGGGTGTGGGTACCAGGGTCACGAAGAACTGGCTTCCTCCCGTGTTGGGTCCGGCGTTGGCCATGGATAACAGTCCAGGGGTTGAATGTTTGAGTCCGGGGGCAAACTCATCTCGGATGTGATACCCGGGTCCGCCGGTTCCATTTCCTTTGGGACAACCGCCCTGAATCATGAAGTCGGCAATGATGCGGTGGAATTTCAACCCATTGTAGAATCCCTTATTGGTTAAATCGAGGAAGTTTTTGGCAGTGAGAGGAGCTTTATCCTCAAAGAGTTCCGCTTTGAACGTTCCGTGGTTGGTTTCGAATACGATGATGGGATTGGACATAGGTGGTTTCCTCCGATAGGGGCTCATGCAGGAGGAGTCGAAACCCATTAATTAGGGATGGGCGGTCTCCCTCGGGATGGTTTATATGGGATTCCTCATTCGAGAATAATTCCATGTCCATGCGCCAAATTGTTTCCATTCCGGGCATTCGCCCCCTGCTCTTTACGATGTTCCTCTCCTCCATGGGGTTTGGAATCATTCTTCCTTTGCTTCCCTTCTATGCTCTTTCCTTAGGGGCGCAGCCCTTCGAGTTGGGGATTTTAACGGCGACGTTTGCCTTGATGTCCTTGCTTTTTTCTCCTTTCTTTGGTCGTTTGGGTGATCGGGTTGGTCGGACGAAAGTGTTGTTGATTGGGACCTTTGGTTTCATGATCTCCTATTTGGTGTTCGCCTTCGCGGATTCGTTCCTCATGGCCTTAGTTGCGCGTGCGTTGGAGGGGTTTTTCGCGGCGGCGATTTTCCCGGCGGTCATTTCTCTCTTGTCGGATTTCACCTCCCATGAGCAGCGGGGTCCAGCGATGGGATTGATGATGATGACGTTCTCCGTGGGATTCATCTTCGGTCCCGCATTGGGAGGGTTTGCTTCCGCGGTTTCCGTGCGAGATGCGTTTTTGGTGGCGGCGGGTTTTTCCTTGTTGAATTTCCTCTGGATTTTTTTGCGTCTGAAAGAACCGAAAGAGAAGGAGGAGAGCAAGCACTTGCCCGAGAAGGAAGCCTCGCTCCTTTCGCACCTCTCCACTCCCTTGGCGTTCCTCTTCCTCTCAAGCACGATTGTGATGTTTCTCATCGGGGGATTTGAGGCGACCATGGCCCTTTTCTTGAGTGAGAAGCTCTCCTTTACCTCAGTAGAAATGGGACTCGTGTTCACGTTCGTGGGGGCATTGATGATGATTCTTCAACCCATTTCCGGGAACCTCATCAATCGGTTTGGGGAGTTGCGCATGATTCAGGCAGGGTTGTTGTTTTCCACGGCCGGATTTTTCCTCATCCTTTTCGCAGTGGATTGGCTCACGTTGTTGATTCCCCTTGGTTTTTTTGTGATTGGGAACTCATGCGTCTTTCCTTCCGTGACATCCTTGCTCACGAAGCGAGTGGCGGGGAAGCAGGGCGCGGTGATTGGGTTGAATCAATCCTTCTCTTCCGCGGGGCAGATTATTGGTCCTTTGTTCGGGGGATTCCTATATGGAATAGACCATTCCTTCTCGTTCATTGGAATGGCAGTGGTCACGATGACCTACTTTCTCGTTTTCACGTTCGTGGCCAAGAAAAAATTGGGGTGATTAGAATTCCAATCGCGGGATTTATTTTACGCCCAACAAATGGTTATATACAAGCATTTACCCGCACAGAGTGAGTTAAATAGGGTATCCGGCAGAAAGGGAGTATGCACGGCCCTCCTATTCTTTACGCGGGACTCATCGTTTTTTTTGTGGCACTTTTGGGGTCAACCGCCCTTGCGGCCGGTCCATGCGACGACCAGAACGTTCCCACGTGCGGTGCCTGCACGAGTGGGGGGTGTGTGGGGCCTGGCGGCTTTGCGTACCCGTATTGCCGGGTCATTGGTTCCGACTTTATTGGAAATCTTACGCACTTGGAGACGGTATTTTTTTGCTCGGATTTTGCCAGTGTGAATTGTGGTTTTCAAGGCATGCAGGGTCTTTTCAAATCGGATGGGACGAAAAATGGCATCACCATCAAGAATTGTAATATTCGTCAGAATTGGTCCAGCATTCAGACAATCCAGGTAAACGGAGCCAACACCAAGTTGCTTTCTAATAATTTCATTGACGATGGCACGAATCTTTTCGATACCGTCATGAATGCTAATCAGGGATTGGTGGTTTCCGGGAATCATTTTTCCCTTCTTTCTCGCTTAACCACCTCGTCAAACAATGTGACTTTTTCGGGAAACACGCGTCCCAATGACCCTATTCTGAATCCCCCATTCTTATTCACGGGAAGCAATAATGTGATATCCGAAAATAGTGGTTCGTATCGTTTTGAGATTAAGGGCACGGCCTCCAATCCGTCGCTCAACAACACGTTCAGCGGGAATGATTTCAATCAGGCGACCGTGCTTTTTTCATATTCCTCTGGAAATCAAATAACCGACAATACCTTTGCGTCTCCATGGTCAGAGAATGCGTTGACGATGAATAACTCATCCAATAACACGGTGACCAACAACATCTTTGTTGGACCTTACCCGTTTTCAAAGTTCGACACCACCTCCACCGACATTGGGTTCAATACGTTTGTGGGCGGGGGGATGATGGTGGATGGATCCTTCAACACGATTCATGATAATGTGATTTCCAATAAGGGGAATTCCTCCGTGATGCTTGGTTCGAGTTCCAATAATAACACGTTGACCAAAAATGTGATTTGCACAGCCGCAGGGTACGTGGGGGGAGTGGGCATTTCCAATAGTGGTGTTAGCAACACGGGCAGCAATAACAAGTGTGAAATTACCACGAATTGGAGTGATTCCGGAATGACTAACGGGTGCGCATTTTCTTGCTTTACGCCCGTGGTGTTAGTGCATGGGTATTATGGTGACCCCGTCGGAACATGGACCACCACGAAGAATTTTTTGCAGAGTAAGGGGTTCAAGGTGTATGCAGTGGATTTGGATCCGGGTATTCCTCCAGCCAACGGGAACATCAAAGGGTATGCGAACGTGCTCAAGGCATTCATTGATGATGTGAAAGAGGCCGAGGGCGTGAATAAAGTGGACATTGTTGCGCACTCCATGGGGGGACTGGTTTCCCGATGGTATATTCAAGGGAAAGACTATGGAGGGGACGTGCGTACCCTCATCATGGAGGGAACGCCTAATCATGGAACCCCATTGGGAAACGTTCCATTTCTTCTCCCGATGATTTATCCCGTCAGTTTTTTTGGGGTCGGAACAGCCGGATACCAAATGCTGCCCCATTCCTGGGTGATAAATGAATTGAACACGGGGGATCCCCTCTATTATTCGGATTTTTTCCCGGATGTTATTTCTCCGACCGTGAAATATTATACGATTACAGGTACGCAGGGATTCACCACCTTCCCTCAGAGCCTATCCTCATTATTTCTTCCCGGTTCCGATGATGGGGTGGTTCCGGCAGGCAGTGTTCCTCTTTCAGGGGTGCCTAATTTTACCTATTCATTAAACCACACTAATTTGCATGAGAACACGGCTGTTTTGAACAAGGTATACGATCTTCTCATCTCCAGCAACTCTCCAGCCGGACTGCCATCCGAGGCAGCAGGATCTTTCTCGGTGCTCGATTCATTTACTACTTCTCTCAATTCCGGTCAAACCTTCACGGACACCATGGTGGTGGACCAGATCACCCCCCACATGGTCGTCCCGCTTTTTCCGCCTGACACCGTTTCGGATTTCAACTTGGTTTCCCCTACTGGAAAAGTATATACCCCCACCAGCTTGGATGCCAATACCACCATCGAGCAAAATGCGGCCACTGGAATCAAGGCATATAGCGTAAAGACGCCCGTGAAGGGAGTCTGGTCCGTGAAAATCAAGGCTAGTCCCACCAGCGGAGCCATACAAGCGTCCGTTTGGACCTTGACGCAGAACGTGCTTACTCTAAAATTGGCTCATTTTACCACCATTGGTCCCAATCAGCCATTGGTGCTTACGGCTAAGATTACCAATGGGGTTCCCGTCGTCACGGGTGCAACCGTGGTGGCTACATTTACCTCTCCTGCCAGTTCTGTGTCTAGCATCCCATTGTTGGATGACGGTACCCACAATGACGGGTCTGCCAATGATGGAACATACGGGGGGACGTTCACGAATACGAGCGGGGTGGGAGCATACTCCATTCAGGTAGATGCCAATGGCACAGCGAATGGGGGATTCCAACGCGTCGCGCATTCAGTGTTTGAGGTGGGGGATTCTATAGATGTGGAGATCGTTTCGGCGAAGACGAAGTCTCCCGTCCTATTGAACAGTCCAACCGTCCTCACGGCTCAAATTCGCAATAATGGAAACGTTCCCGCGACGAATATAATGATCAAGGCTAAGGAAGGAAAAATTGGGGAGGATGTGAATGCGATTGGCGAAACAACCGTGACGGTATCCCCTAACCAAACCGTCCCGGTGACATTCAACTGGACGCCCCACGCGGCGATTGATTACAATGTGAGCGTGTTTGTCAGTAGTTTCAACGATAGCATCGACTTCAATAGTAGCAATAATTCGATTACGATTGGGGTGAAGGTCATCAACTGCACCAAGCCATTAGGCACGGGCGGAATCGTGGTTGGAAAGTGCATCGTGAACAAATAATAACTCAATGATATGCCTCGGGGGTGATTTGAACACCCGACCTCCGGGTTATGAATCCGGCGCTCTAGCCACTGAGCTACCAAGGCGGCTAAAGGAAAAACGGCTAAAGAAGGCTTATAAAAAGCGGTTTTGGGGGAGCCCAAATCTACTTGTCGAAGTCCATGCGGGATTTGACCTTGATTTCCTGGTTCCCCACCAACAACAGCCGGTCGGCGCTCCCAATGAAGAGGCCGGTTTCCAATACCCCGGGGATGAGCCTCGCTTGGGAGTCAATCTCCTCGGGCAATAGTTGGGTGTCAATCTCAGCCTCTACCAGGTAGTGTCCGGATTCCGTCTTGGGGGGTTCTTTTTCGTATTGCGTGTGGTTGACTTTTCCTATCTGTTCCAGCAACAGGAGGGTTCTCTTCCACCCGAAGGAGGATATTTCAAAGGGGACCATTCCGCTCAATTTTTCCACATAGTCTTTTTCAGGGATGATTACGATGAGTTCCCCCGCGGATTGGGCAATCATCTTATCCCGGATGAGGGAGGTTGAATAGCGCTTGAGGAAGTTGAAGTCATGGTCTCCCTGCGTGGCGAACTCCACGGCCACATCCACCTCCCTCTCGTTGAGCGTGGTTAATGGGAGGTGAAATTCCTTGGCGGTTTGTATTTGGCTGGTGGACGTGGGAATCAAGGAGACCTCCCACTGGTTCTGCTCGGCCCACAATCCCACCTTCTTGAGGAATAATTCTCCCAGTTGGTTGGTTCCGACTGCCAATACTTGTCCGTCTTTCACGTATCGAGTGACAAATGCGTCGACTTGGTCCTCATTGAGCATGTTCAACCCATCCCTTCGGGGCATTTAAGGATATTCAGGCGAAAACAAGGAAATACGATAGAAAGAAGGAAAGGGCCAGGGGTTGGAAGGTCCTGGCCGGCACGAAATTGGGAATTCGATTGGGCTTATCCCTTACTCGATGATTATCGAGAAGATCGGGATGAGCGGCGTCGGGTAGCGCTGGAGCGGCTCGTCGAACTTGATGAGCGGCTGGATGCAGCGCGAGAGCGCATGGCCATTTTCGTTTTCCTCCGTTTTTAGGTTGATTATACTGGTTTTTCGGACCGGTTTCCCGGTCGACTATGGACGAATATTAGCGCTTCTTGGCTTTCTTCTTCGTCGTCTTAGTGGCTTTCTTCTTTACGGCTTTTCGTTTAGCTACCATTTTTTTCTTCACCCTTTTGTGTGTCGAAAATTTATGTAAAATTTTCGCATTCGGATTGATGCGTTGTGCTATTTAAGGGTGTGCCCTAAAATGAGTGTTTTGTTTCTCCAAAAAAATAATTTTGGATGACTGGAAAAAAATTCTGCGCAGAAAAAAATCAGAAATATAGTGTTGAAAGTTCCACGATGGACGAAGAAATTTTCATAAAAAAACCAGTTATGGGTACGAAAAACGCCGGGCATTTTATAGAAGGGACCATTTCCTCCTCTTTATGGCTCGCTCGCTCGTTATTCCAATTCCGTCGGGGGGACAAGGTTTCATTGTAGTTGAGAAGGATGGAACCAAAACCAGTGTCTGGGAAGGATACACTGGCATGATGATCCGTCAACGTCGTCCAGATGGACAAACGGGCACGTTTTCCACGTATGAAGACTATGGCCTGGCCCTCTTTCCCCATCTTCTCCGTTTCCTGTACTCGATGAATGGCCGTGCTCCCCCTGTCCCGCGTTCTTCAAAAATGGGAAATGATACATTCGTTTCCACCGCGAAGACCATGCTTGTCCATACTCTTCATATCTCGTATCCTTTCTCGTACGCGGATCCTGGTTTTTTAGGAGAACGAGTAAATTCCATTCGTGCCGTCAATCACCCCCTCACCAACGAATCGGGTTTGTTGGTGGCAGAGGGGCCCACTCACCCCGTATTCCTGTCTCCCTTTCTCATGCGTGCATTGGTTCGAGAGTTGCCTAAGATGTATCCCCACATCCACTCGTACCGTATCATGGCCTACCACGCCATGCTCGCTTCTCGAAAAAGAGGGATTCGAAAGCCTGTTTTTGAAAAAGGAGTTCCTTTCGAGGCCAAGCGGCCAATTAAACTTCCTGTGCGTGCACGCAAGGGGTTCGAAAGGATAGTGGAGCGATACCATCGCATCAAGCGCCGAAAATAGAAATTCTATAAGCCTCTGGCGAGAGTTGAACTCGCGACCTCCACATTACCAATGTGGCGCTCTAACCACTGAGCTACAGAGGCGTCTTAGAGATTTTGTGGGGGGACGTTTTATAAGCGGCATAGCCTGTTGGGGGGTATGCGCGTAGGCCAGCATGGAAAATCAGGCGTCCATGGAGGAGGGGGATTCTCTTTCCGCGAATCGAATGGAACAGTGACCAAGCTGTACATGATTCAAGGATTGGATATGGTGATCGAGCAGCGGCGTCCGGGTCAGAAACCCGTATATGTTTCCACGTACAGTGACCCAGGAAGCCAACCCTATGCCTTATTGCTCAAGTTCTTGTACATGAATAAAATTCCATTTCCCACTCCTCCGCGTGAGCGATCGGAAAGAGAACACGGAGGAATGCTTCCTTTTGAACATTCGGCGAGTTTTGCAGCCGTTGAAGCCGTTCTGAGTCCGTTTCCAATGGGCATTCCGGGTCGTCTAGAGGAAACCGTCCAAGTGCGAGTGGTTAAGGACAAGGTGCCTTTCCTCGAGTTTGAAACCAAGGAAGGAAAAATGAGAGTGCCATTGGCATTGGCTCAAGGACTAGCGCGACACATCCCCGAAATGTATAAAGGTCTCCCCACCTCCTTTCGCAGGATTCAAACCGAAATATTCAGGCTCATCCGAAAGGAAGGGTTTGAACCTTACAAGAAATCCGTGATTGAGCAGCGGAAACCCGTGCCAAAACCGATTCGATATAAGCAGCTCGAGTTTCCATTCATGAAAGGAAAGAAAAAAGCCGCTCCAAAAAGCCCCCCAGGTCGACGGAAAAGACGCTAGGAGCAGAATGAGTTAGTTTTCTTTCTTCCCTAAAATTTTGTTAATTTCTTTACAGAGGCCCGAAATGGGTGTTATCTTGACCATTTTCTCCTCTCCTGACTTCATGTCGCGGATCTTCACGCTCTTCTCCTTAAGCTCGTCTTCCCCCGCAAACAATACAATGGGGATTTGCTTCGAATTAGCGTAGTTGAGGTTCTTCCCCACTCCCCGATTCATCAAATCAATATCAACCCTCAACCCTTCGTCGCGGAGCTGATTCGTCAATAGTTGAGCTTCATCGAAGACTTTTCCAATAGGAATCACGAACACATCCAAGGGGGGTTCGCTCCACTTCTCCAAAAGCACGGAGACCAGTCGGTCGACACCAAAAGAGATCCCAACCGCGGGCAGGTCAGGTCCGCCTAGGCTTCGGATGAGGTTGTCATATCGTCCTCCGCTTCCTACACTCGCCGAGACGCCTCCGTAGATTTCCCACACGGGTCCGGTGTAGTATTCCAATCCTCGCACCAAACTCGGGTCAAACTTCACGAAGTCGCTCTTTCCTTGCGCATCGAGGGTTTTCATGAGCCCTTCTAGGGTCGTGACTCCGGTCAAATCCAACCCGGCTTCCTTCAAGGCCCGCTTGATCTCAGGAAGAGTAGATTCGAGGTACGTGAGGACATCCGTGGAGAGTCCCTTGGACTCCAGGTCTTTCTTCACGCCTTCTAGTCCAATCTTATCCAGCTTGTCTAAGGAGCGCATGGCTTCCTTGGCGCGCTCAGCAGGGATTTGTGTGAGGAGCAATAATTCATTGGTGATTCTTCGATCGTTGATTCGGAAGTAGAATCCTTCCACTCCCAATGATTGCATGACGTCAATCCCCAACAGCAAGCATTCTGCCTCGGCCGCTTCTCCTTTGACTCCAATAATGTCGCAGTCGGCTTGCGTGAATTCGCGATAACGCAGGGCTTGGGGATTATCATACCGGTAGACCGTGCCCATGTTCAAGGCCTTGATGGGTTTAGGAAGTTCGGGATTCCCCGCAAGTACGCGCGCCAAGGAGGTGGTATGCTCGAATCGCATCCCCAGTTTTCTCTTGGATTGATCCTCTAGGGTAAAGAGTTCCTTCACGGCCTCGTCGCCTCCCCCTCCCTTGATGGTTAATACTTCGAGGTTTTCCAACACAGGCAACTGCATGGGTTCAAACCCATACCGGGCCGCTCTTTCCGTGATAAGTGCTTCTACTTTTCGTTTGAGTCGGGCTTCCTTCCCTAGAATGTCGCGCATGCCCTTAACCGGCTGCGTGGAAATAGTCGTCATGGAGGATGGATTGGTTGGGAGTGAATTAAAACCCTCGTCTGATGGATTCATGAAAATCCCTCCAGGGTGGTTTTGCTCGGGATGCGGATGATTCTCAACTCCGAAGGCTGTTCCAGCGAATATTCGATGATCAGTTCTTCCCCTTCCTCGAATCCGAGACTCTTACGCATCGAGGAGGGTAATACCATGCGTCCTTTCGCGTCCAGCTTAACGAGAATCGTATCGAGGTCCATGAAGACGCGATACCTTGGGTTGTAGAACGAGTTTCGACTTACTTGTATTCATGTTCATGCGTCATTCACCTCAATAGGATAAACTGAGCGTCGAATGATTTTAAAGCGCGCGTGGGACGGAGGGAAAAAACTACCCTTCCTGCTCATCCCACCAGCGATATTGGATGAATCCAATGGAGGAGGCGAGGATCATGAATCGTCCCGCCCAGGAGTAGGCGTCTCCGGGGTATTGGGAGAGGATGAAGTCCAGCATGGCCAGCCCTAATATGCCTAATGAGATGACGAACCAGTGCCACGCCTTCGCGCTCTTTTCCCAATACTCGATGGCGAATCGCGCGGAGGCGGTGCAGTAGAGGATGAGGACAAGGGTCATGAGCTGCTGGCGCGCGAGTGTGCTTCCAGTGAGCGCGGTGAATAATGGGGGAAGGAGGGTGTGGAACTTGTAGAGCGCGGCCACCCCTACAATCATGAGAATCGTTCCCACAATCAAGCGGTGGGGCACGGCGCGTATGCGTGCATCCGTGTGGGATTGGTGGAATAGGATGCCGGTGATTCCAAACCCGAAGACAAACAGGTAGTAGGCTAGGTTGATGTTGGGGGGAGAAATGGCCCCGAACAATCCTACTAATCCTAATCCTGCGAGAATGTGCGTGAGTCCAAGCAGCCAGACACCGGCTCCCATGGTGAGTGCCTGTCTCGATTTTTGCTTGGTGGCCTTGCGCACTAAGTGGGCGGCGGATAGGAGGCAGATGCCCCCGCTCAGCACATACAATAGTCCCGCGAACCAGGGAATCTCCACCGAGTAGAATTGGGTGCTCAATATTTGGAGGGCGAAGTGAAGGATCACCACCCCCACGATGAGTGCCTTCATGCTCGGCTTGGGGGAGAATAGGAACATGTTCCATTTGCGGAAAATGGAGTATTTAATGCACCCGTCTCCAGGGCCCACGCCCCCTTTTAAAAGCCTTGATTCGCCTTTTTTGATTGAGGGACAACTCCCTCCATTTCTCGTTCGTTGAACGGGTCATGGCCCGTGCAGTGTGGCGGTCGCATACAAGCCTGTGGAGCTTGTGGGAGGGGTTCGACTCCCCTCATGGGCACTTTTTGAGTTAGTCCTTGTCGAGGGCGGTGCATTGCAGGTCGTACTGGCATATTTGCTCGCATGCCTTATCGCTCGGAGTCACATCTTCATCGTTTTTCGTGCAGGCGTTGAAGCACTGGTTCTCTTGGGACTTGGTGCACGTGGGCCACCCGGATGCATCGACGACCACGACCTCATGGTCGATCGTGGATCCAGGGCCGAATGCATTCCATGCGTTTTGGTATGCGAACTTTTCCTGCCCTTCAATAGGAGTCGCCGCGATGAATGCGCGGGAGAACTCGATGATTCGATCGTAGACGTCAGGGTCATAGTTGTATTCCGGTCCCGCATGGGTGCCCCACATCACTTGGTCGGGTACCGCCTTGATGAGGGGAAGGTAGACGGCGATGGCATTGGAGAGCATTTTTGCATGATTCGCCTCATATTCTTCCAGGAATCGTTCCGCGCCTTTGGCTAATGGAACGGTTTCAAACTCATACAGGATGCTGCTGCCATTCCCCGCGTCATACATGAGGTGATCCACGTCCACACTATAGTAGAGATTCGGGTTCTCCTTCATGATGGTGATGAGCTTTTCCCGATCCGCAGAGAAATCCTCATAGCCCTGGTGCAGGATAAATTGCACATCCGGATAGGCACTCACGAGCGCCTCGATGTCATCGGTTTCTCCCTTTCCGGGATGAAACATGACGTTGATGGTTTCGTCCTGGGCGAACTCCACCAATTTTTTCATCTTGGTCCCGTTCACCGGGTCGCCGGGCCAGTCAAATTGTTCCAGTTTTCCGATTCCCTTCAGGATTCCTTTCCCGGCAATTCCAGTTGCAGAAAAATAAGCGTCGCGGTAGAACTGGAGGAGTTCTCCGTCTGGGAGGAGGGAGATATCATCATTATCCCACTCTAATGAGAGGAACGGAATCACTCGTTGAGGGTGCGTCTGCACTGCGTCCACCAAGAATCCCAATCCATCCTGGTTGGATAGTTTTCCTTCCTCGGCTTTCCCAGGGATTTCAAAAAAACCAATGAAGGCGTGGACGCCGTTGCGGTTCATTCCGGCAAAGTATTGGTCCATGGGGGCATTGTCAATTTGGATACTCGAATCCACCAATGTTCCAGAGTAGGTCCCCTCATACGTGACTTGAGGGAGGGTGAAATAGTCCGTGCTTGGAACCGGGCTCGGCTCCACAGGGGTCTCTTCGACCGGCAAATCAGGGGTTTCCTCAACCGAAGGGGTAGGGGTGGCGGGAACCTCGGTGATGGTGGGGGTGGGGTCCACGGGGGGTGTTTCCGGAACAACAGGCGCTTGAACGGGAGGCTGGGCGCATCCAGCCACTAGAATGAGGAATAATACCGATATAATGAGTCCTAGAATGGGTTTCATGACACCCATTCGTGGTCTGGGAATTTAAACGTGTTGCGGGCCATCTCTTCTATTCCAGTGCTGCCTCTGTAGTATAACCTGGATAGTACGCGAGCTTGCGGAGCTTGTAATCAGGGTTCAAATCCCTGCAGAGGCGCTTTACGTTCCTTTATTTTACTGAATATTTCATCTCCACTAACCCTTCCTTGAATGCGTGCGTGGAAATAAGTTTCAGGGGGAGTTCCTTCATCCCTTTCAAGAGTGGAATTCCTTTTCCCAAAATTCGCGGGTGCACGTACAACCACATCTCATCCACTACTCCTTCGTTCACCAGCAAGGATGCGAGTTGTCCACCCCCAACGAGCCAGATGGGTTTTCCTTTTTTCTGTTTGAGTTTTTTCACGAATGAGGGAATGTTTTTCGTGACCACCTTTACGTATTTTTGATCAGGAACAAATCCCTTCTTGGAGAACACGATGCATTCCTTATCCGCATAGGGTTGTTTCTCGAATCCCCGCGCCACGTCCCACGTTTTCCGTCCCATGATGACGGTTCCAAGGGATGAATAGAATTTTTGGTAGCCAAACTCTCCTTCCTGAAAAAGCCAATCCACGCTCCCATTCTTTCGTGCGATAAATAAATCCAGAGACGTGGCGATGTAGAGAATTATCTTGCGCATGAAGGGGAAGATGGCAAAGGAGTACTAAAACGCGCGCATCGGACGTCGCCCTAGAATTTGCTTCCCGCATCCTGGGGGGAGGGTGGAGTAGTGGCTGTTTCAGGCGGTATTTCTTCCACGTGCGTATAGACGGGCGCCGCAGGAGTGTTGTCCGGCACGGCCGGCGCGGACCATCCGGTTCCATCCGAGGGAGGATTGCTTGCCGATAATGTATTGTCTTCCACGCCGTATGTTTCCGCAGGAATGAATTGGAACAATAGGGTGCCAAAGACCGCCGACAAGGGCTGCAGCACGAAGGTGGCCATGAGGAAGAAAATAATACTTCCCAAGAATGCGGCGATGACCCAGTAGTATTGTTTCAGTGTCGAATATCCTGGGACCGTTTTCTCAATCTGCGTGAGGATAGAGGAGGTGTCGATGGTCTTCTGTTCGTCCTTCACTTGCTGGTTAATCTTGTCTCGGTACTCTTGCGAGTTTACATTCTCAAGGGTTTGATCCATCAGGGTAACAAATCCCGTGACTTCCACATCTGTTTTGTTGCGAAGCTTGGTGAAGGATTCCGATTCCGTAATTTGGATGAGGGTGTTGCGTTGCGTGGTGATGAGGAAGTCGGCGGTGATTTTCTGCACGTCAAGTTGTTGGATAACTTTTCCCTGGAACAATGAGTTCTCAAATTGTCCAAAGAGGGCCTGGCTCTGGGGCAGTGCGACCATGGCCAGCGTCACAAGGACACCCACTCCAATAATCTGCAGTCCCCGCTGCGCCCCGGAGAAGCTGGATCGGAACACGACAAAGTTCTTCAATTCCAACCGTTTCATCCGGCTGGTTTCCAACATGAGGGGGATGGATCCGAAATAGAATAGGGCCAGAGGATACCACTGGGCGAACTTTCCAAACAGCAAGGCACTAATCGCACAGGCCAGTACAGAGGGAACGACAGTGGCCACATACACGCGGGCTCGATCGTCCTTGTCCGCGGAAGCCGTGATGAGGGCGAGGGTCGCGGAGAAGAATAGGGCGAACAGGGCAAAGTTAACCGAGAGAACGAACCCAATCGACTGAAGATTTCCCACGCTCGAAAGAAGGGAGTCGGGGGTAATGGCGAGCTGGTCGAGGAAGAAAGCCCACAATAGGGTGAGGATGAAAATTCCGGCCCCAATGATTAGTGTCTTGCGGGTTCCCAGCTCTACGCTCATACGAGACGGAGGACCTTTCCCTTGTTTATTAACATGGTGGTCTCGAACTGCGCAACTATAGCGCCCTTCTTCTCGCGTAAAACCGAGTGGGCCTCTAATGCGCCGAACTTTACCAGTTCTCGCAGGGCTACTTTGCGTGCGAACTCGCTCATTTCCAGGTCGCGCACCAACCATCGTTCGGCGAAGGGGAGCCCATCATAGTTTTCCGTGCAAAATTCCAATACCTTTCTCGCATTCGTATTACGAACGCCCCCCTGGGCGATGACTTCGAATATCTCCACTTGACCCGCGTCCACAATTCGTCCATTCCCATGAATACTCCCAAAGGGTTCCATGGCGTAGGCGAATCCCTCCTCGAGAGTTTCCACATCTCCCGAATCGACGTTGGGGATGGTGGGAGGGCAGTGGGCGATGTATTGGTCGATTCCATGACCGGAGAGATTTTCCACTGGGTCCACGTTGTGCGCGCGCAATGTTTCCGCAATCGCCGCACCCAATTCTCGCACTTCCACTCCTTCTTTAACTTTAGAAAATCCGGCTTCGAGTGCGGCTTTCGTTGCATTAATCAAGTTTTTTGTCTCAGGCGTTTGGGCGAAATCGAGTGTGATGGCGGCATCAATGATGTATCCTTCTTTGTGGACGCCGATATCCACCTTCAACACGTCTCCTTTCTGGACTTTTGTTTGGTCGTCGTGTGCAGGAGTGTAGTGCGCAGCGATATCATTCAAGGATAAATTAAGCGGAAACGCGATTCCACATCCATGTTTGAGAGTAAGAGCTTCAATTTCTTCCGCGATGTCGAGTAGTTTGACGCCGGGCTGGATCATATCCACGGCTTTCTTGCGGCACAAGGCATGCACCTTGGCGGCATCTTCGTAATGCTCAACGATGTGGGAGTCCATATCCTTCCTGCGTGAAAAAAGGTTATAATGCTGTCAGACGAAGGAGCCCAATCCCGTCTGCTTTCCCCCGCGCTCCAAATCGGTAGAGTCGATTCCTAGCTCGGCGAATATTTTTTCCACAGCCGGGATAACTTGGTTTTGGATGTAATAGTTCGCATCATAGTCTCCTTCTTTCACAAACTCTTCTAATTCGGCCCGGTCGGAAATAGATTTTCCTTTGGAGGTGATGATGAATCCGAGCATTTGTCCAACCAAGACTTCCTTTCCCCTTTTCTGCGCTTTGAGTGCGGCAGAAACATGCGGGGCCATGGCCGCATACGCATCTGGTCGTCGTTGCATTTGGGTGAGTACAACCAATTCTTTCTTGGGAACTTTCCCTTCCTTCAGTCGTTGAATAACTTCCAACACGATTTCGTGGGCGCGCTTTGGGTCTCCTTTCACCAACACTTCTTCCAACACTCTCTTTTGTGTTTCGCGCGCGATAATGCTCACGTCCCTGCGCACGTATTCAAATCCTACAATCGTGAGGTTGTTTTCAAAGTCCGCGAGGGCGTATCGTTTCTTCGCCGCGTGTCCTTCTTTCTTAGTGACGAATATTCCTCGCTTGTAGAGTCCTTCAAATTCCAACTCCATTCTCCCTGGGAGTTTCTTGTTGACTTTTTGCACAAACTTCCGCACATCTTCTTCCGTCTTTTTTCCAGGCAAGAGGATGAAGGCCGAGTCCGTGTCTCCATACACGGGATTAAACCCTTCTTCTTCGGCCCAATTCAGTGTTTGTCGGATGTAGTGTCTCGACCACGCCGTAATGGCACGCGCGGACTCCCTCGAATACCAGCGGAAACGAGGATACGCGAGGGTGCCAAAGAATGAATTCAGGACAATCTTGAGTGCTTGTTTTCGCGCTTTGAGGAATACCAATTGTGGATCTCCTTTCGCTGTTTCATCCATCTTTTTTTGTACGGCAATACGTGCGTCGAGGATGCGTTCTAATACCGTGGAGAACAATCCTTTCTTTTTAGTGCAGAACCAATGTCCCGTGGGGGATTTGTTGACGCCTTCTTTACAAGTAGGATGTTCACAATCCAGCGTATCAGGGGAGATATTATGGGAGATCATAATGGAGGGATGTAGAGAGCGAAAATCCAACACGGCCAAATTTTCATGCAGGCCTGCCACCGGCTCCTTAACATATCCTCCCTCAATGGGGGTATTTTCCCGCGCGCGCACTTGTTCATCCGAGGGAGAGTTGGGGAACATCTTTCCTTGCTTCACACTCTCATTCATGAGGGTGGTTTCAACGAGCTGTGAGGCGGTCATTCGGTTGACTTCGAATAGGGTCAAGTGCACCAGTCGGGCGATTTCCAATAATGAGGGGAGAAATTCATCTCCCAATTCCTGCGTGTATTCGGTGTCGGTGAGGTTGTACAACGCGAGCTTGTCCAATCCCTTTTGGGTTTTCCACGTTTCAACAATCTGAGCGTGCGTGAGGGATTTTTCTCCTTTTCCAAACACCGCGCGCATGACGCTTTCCAAATCCATGCGGGGGGATTTGATGACTTGGAACCGTGCTAAGAGTCGCATCAGCTGATACACGTCCACGTGTTGCATTCCATGGATTCGGGCTTCGCGTTCGGTTCCTTTTCCCACGAGTTGGACGTCTCCGAATCCATAGTCCATTTTCACCATGTTGCGTTTGGAACGCTCAACTAGGAAAGGAAAATCGAAGTGATCTCCGTTATACGTGTAAATCACATCCAAGTCCGCAAGAGCTAGAAACGTGGAGGTTTGTTCCAAGACTTTTTTCTCATTCAAACAAGGCTGCGTGAATTCGTCATGGTAGTCCGCGGCGATGAATACTTTTTTCCCCACCGGCGTGTTCAATGCCACACTGATGATGGGATCTTTCTCCGGAAGAGGTATTTTGTGCGTCCCATACGTTTCAATGTCCAAGGATCCCGTGCGCAAGAGAGGAACATCCCCTTCAATGGATTGGATGGTTTTCACGTGCCCTTCTTTCGTGAGGGTCCATTCCGTGAGCGTGTAGGGAATGAGCTGCTTGTCCAACAAGTAGCGTTTCGTGTAGGGGATGTTGGATTCGAACAGGGCCTCGACGAAGGGGTAGTTTTTGATGACGTCCCGGGAACGGACTAATTCATTGATGGTCTTGAATGTGAGTTTGAGGTAGGGTTTCTTTTCCCGCTCTATCAATTCAACCCTCAATGGAACAATGCCTCCCGGGAGGGTCTCCTCTTTCATCTGGGAAAGAATCTTTTTGGGGTCCGCGGAGGGTACTAATTGGATGTAGTAATAGGGGGGGAATTCCACGTCCAATAGGTGGATTATCCCAGCCTGGGGGGCAATAGGCCGTATGAACAGGTCGATGACCGACATTCCCTCGTATTCGTGCGTTTGGACGTCGAGTAGCACCCCTTTATTTGCCTGTTTTTGACTGGTCATACGTGTTTTTTAAGGCCCCAAGGCTCTTTTAACTCATGCCTGGACCCTCCCCTGAAAACCCTGGAATGAGCCCCTCGATGGCCCCTAAGGGCGGGGACTATTTGATGTCCATGAACCGGGACCTCAAGGCCCTCTCCGCGGCCGTGATGGTCATCACCCAGAAAATCAAGTATTTGGTGAGAAATGAGAAAATTCTGGGGAGAAACCTCATTGTAATCAATAAGCGTGTGAGGGACCTCCAGCAGCAGGTCTCCCAGACTCAAAACCAGGGGGTCAATGATTCCGTGAAAGCCGCTCTGGATGATCTCACGCGACAAGTCTCGGCCATCTCCCAACGCTTAGTAGAATTGGAAGCCAAAGTCGATGACGTGTCTCGTTCCTCCGCGAAAAATGAGGATGTGCGAGAAATCAAGTATGTGGTGGACACGCTCAACCCGTTGCATTTCATCACCGTGGAACAGGCCCAGCAGATGATGGACAAGAACAAGAAATAATACACGTCTATTTTTTCCGTAGCTTCTCACAAACTAAAGAAATCCTTCACCACAGGTTGCGAGTACGTGTCGCGGATGGACGCGCGGTAATTTTTCCTTCCTGCGAGTGTAACAGCCGCTTCTCTTCCAGACACCACTCCTACTTTGGCGTCCAAAATACTTACCAAATCCTTGGGCAGGTCAATTTCATGCGCGGCGGAGAGCAGGAATCCCACATCCTGATTCATGCTCAGCGTGAGCAGGCGTTCGATTTCCTTCGAAAGCAACGGTTCACGGGGCACGTCAAACAATTGCGTGGCCTCGGGAATAACCAAGAGTGATTTCACGCGACCCGAAACACCTTTTTGTGAGTATAGTTCG
The DNA here is from genome assembly GCA_964427715.1 of uncultured archaeon. Classification (GTDB taxonomy): domain Archaea; phylum Iainarchaeota; class Iainarchaeia; order Iainarchaeales; family VGJJ01; genus VGJJ01. Next base: position 62,344 of record CAYRUV010000003.1, read on the forward strand.
TAAATCCCGCGCATCACGGTGTACACCAATAATCGTCTCAGCTTAGGAGGGACATTCTTGAGACGCAAAACCCCCACGCGTCCGATGGATTGGAACCAGGACTTAGATATCTCTTCAATGGGATTCAACCCATTGAACAATCCCGGATACGTTTGGTTGAGTAAATTAAGTATGCGCATAATACTTGAGATTTGGAACGCGTTGAATGTTTCCGAGGGAGGGAGTTGTCGCAACACCCCATTGGCTTCTCCCACCGTTCCCACGTGATGTTCGTGCAAGAAACGAATGAGGTTCTGTCCCAACTCGTGTTCATTTAGTCCCAGCACTTCCACCAATCCTTCCGGGTATGTGAGAGAGAGTTCGAGTTTGAGATTTTCAGGAGCGACGAATTCCTTCAGCGGAAAACCAATCGGGTCTCCTTCAATCTTCTGCTCGTGCAATCGGGCGGGATCCGGATTGGGGTTTCGCATGACGGAAAACTCATTGTTCCAATCAATGATGACCACGGGGATATTGGAGAACAACGCCCCCTCCGCAATCACTTGCAGGATGTGCGTGCGATGCTCCGCTCGTGCGTTAAATATTCCTGTTTTCTTGAAGAACGAAATGGGTTCCTTCACCATGAGTCCGGTTCCCGTGGTTCCTAAAACAAATTCTCCCGGCATCGCCCCCATGTGTCCGGCGGCGGTTTGGGCGGCCAGCACGGAGGATTCCTTTTCTCCCACGAAGTGGGCATTCGTGGCCAGCGCGGGATAAAGGAGAGGTATCGAAAAGAACGCCTCCGCGATGTTGGGGGGGTTATCATTCATGGGTTTGAGGGTAATATCATAGGCCTTGGCCACATCCCCCAGCAGGCTGGCTCCCACATCTAATTTTTTCAGGAGAATATCCGTTTGTTCTAACACGATTCCTTCCTCCCACACCACACTAATGGGGGAGGAGCCGAGCAGGAGAAAAGTAAACGTCTCGTCCGGCTGGTGCTTGGTCAACACGACGACTTCGCGCGGAAGGGTTTGTACGAATCCGCTCACGTCTCCCGTGGCAAGGTAGGGTTTGTAGAACTCACACACGACGTTCGTGTATTGTCCGTTTTCCTGCTGGAGAATTTGAACAAAGAGTGTTTTTTGGGGGTTCGTATAGACTTCCAATTCGCGGTCCTTTACGCTACCCTTCACGAGCAATGTCCAGGGTCCTTGGGCAATCTTGAGTAGGGGCATGGGGAATCACGGCGAGGATTTTTATAGCAAAGATTCTCCCGTATATAAAACCAAAGTCGAGAACCCCCTCATGGTGAACGAAGAAGTGGTGCGGAACACCATCCAGAAGATGCGCGACGCCGGATTGTCCGAGAATGTCATTGCCTCCACGCTGCAGGATTTGGGCCTTTCCCCGGCGCAGATGCAGTCTTATTTGACGCCCAACGCAGGAAGTTCACGCCCGCCCGCGCCGAACGTTTCCAGGCCCATCTCGCCTCCTCCTCAAAAGGAAGAGGAGGATGAAGAGAGCGCTTTTTCCGATTTAGACCACGAGGTCTTAGCCACGCGCACGAGTGAGAAAGTAGTCCAACAAATGGAAGAGAGAAATTTGCTGAACGAGCAGACGGACGCATTGAAGGATAACATCACACACCTCGCACTGGAACAGCATGGGCAGCAGTTGCAGGACACGCACAATGCAGTCGTAGAGTTGCACGACAAATTAGACTCGGCCAATTTGGAAACAATGAGCAACCGATTGAGTGTGGTGAATTCGCGCATGGATCAACTGCAGAAGGATGTATCGGATGCGAAAGCACTGATGGGGGCATTACAAACGTTGATGCAGAAAATACTCGAAACCAACCAGCAGTTGTTGTTCGAGACGAAGAATCGGAAATGAGTCTTTCTCATCGCGAGAAAAGTTTCCCTAAACTATCCAGTATCTTGTTCGCGGAGTCGTAGATTTTTCCCACGGGATCCTTGATGGTCCATTTCATGTTCTCGGCTTGCCTATAGCTTTTCACACCAGGAGGGGCGATGTGCTCCCCAGCCTTTTCAGCCAGGGCCTTTCCGGCGGCATCAAAGAATTTGGCCGGGTATTTTCCGGTGACCGCGTCCATTTCCTTCATCTCTCCCATGTATACTTCACGTATTTTCTTACGTGTCTTCCCCACTCCTCGTGCGGTGGCCTTGGAGGCGATGGTGAGGAAGTAGGCCAAGAGCAATAGTCCTGCCACAATCACCCAGAATGTTTGATGGGTGGAATAGAGAATCCATAGGAAGACGAGTACCACGAGCAGGGAGAACGCATTCATTCAGAATCCCCCGTGTCCGCCGCCCATTCCTCCCATGCCACCCATGCCTCCATAGGGGTCACCGCCCCCGCCGCCCATTCCTTGGAGCATGGCCATCATGTCGGGGGACATGCCTCCTTGGTTATCTTCCGAAGGTTTTACACCCACCAAATACGCGAGGATGGCGAGACCAATACACAAATAGAGCATGGTTCCAGAGAGTGAGGAGCCAAGGAGGAAGAATACCACTCCCGTAGTTAGCGTGAGCACAATCCCTGAGAGGGAACGCAGAGAGATGAGGAGGAAAATGAGGATGGCCAATCCTAGCCAGAGCATGGATGATTGCATCGCAAAGGCCAGGAGGAATACCGCCACGATGTAGGTGAATGTGTCCATGTTTTTTTCTCCCTCACTTCTCGAACAATCCTATTTTGGAAAAGATATCCTTTCCAAACGTGGCGAAGGCCCACAATAACACGAGCAGCCATACCAGTTCAGGAAACGAGTAAAAGGTCAGGAAGATGATGACAATGGCAGTAATCAACGCCAGCTTGGCGCTCCCCACATTACCTTTCGCCCAATTGTAGATCCAAATGAATAGGAAGATGGTGAGGGCTAGGTGGATGTTGTCCACCAACGCATCATAGATAATCATACTAGAAAACGGGATTCGCGACTATTTAATGGGACGGGTCCCCCCTTCATGCGTCGTAAATCCGCCCTCCGGATGAAAGGGATTGATATCTCGCCCATGCCTCGTGTACGAGTCGCTTTCCCGTGGGGGTGGGATATTTCCCATTCAGGCAGGCCATGCAGAGTTTGTTGGATGGAATCATGAGTGCGCTGACCAATCCTTCCAAGGATTGATATCGGAGAGAATCCACTCCTAATTCTCGGGCGAGCTTGTTTCCAGTTTCATCGTTCCATTGAACACGTTCACGATCTGCGTTCTGTTCCGCGTGGCGCGCAGCAGTGAGCTCGTGGAACGTGCTCATGTCGATTCCATAGAAGCATGGATTTAGGATGGGTGGACATGCAATGCGCGCATGCACTTCCACCGCTTTCCCTTCTTCGCGTATACGTTGTGCGAGTTGTTTGAGGGTGTTTCCTCGCACCACCGAGTCTTCTACCAAAATTACTTTTTTCCCCTCCAATACCGACGGGTTGATCGTGAATTTTTCTCTCACCTTATCCTGCCACTTCCCTCCCTCAATGAATGTTCGCCCCACGTAGCGGTTTCGCAACAATCCTTCCTTGGAGGGGAGTTGGAGCGTGAACGCATATCCGTCCGCGGCCGGCTTACTCGTATCGGGGACGTTCACCACCACCCATTCCTCCTTGTTCGTGGAGAGTGTCTCACTCTTCGCTAATTCTTCCCCTAACCGATATCGTGCCTCATACACGCTGCTCCCTTGTAGAGTGCTTCCCGCGGAGGCGAAGTAGACCCACTCAAACATGCAGTGGGAAATAGGATGATTAGACGCAGTGAAGCGGGAGCGAATCATCTTGTTTTGGTGCACCCGAATCATCTCTCCCGGGTTCACGTCCTGTATTCCATGCGCGGCAAAGGGCCGCAAGGCAACGCTTTCACTGGCCGCGAGGAAGAAATCCTCGGTGTCCACAAACGAGAGGGGTTTGAATCCGTTGGGGTCGCGCAGCACGACTAATTCTCCCTGGGCATTCACGAATACGATGTTGTAGGCTCCATCCAACTGGTTGACCATTTCGGCAAACCCCGTTTCAAGTGATTGAGGAGTATCACTTCCGAGGGAGTGGGCAATCGTGTGCATGAGCGCTTCGGTGTCGGTCTTGCTCTTGAAGTGGTATCCTTTCTCTTGGAGAATCGTTCGCATTTCGGGTGCATTCGTGATGTTTCCATTGAATGCGAATGAGAACCATTTCCACAACCTCGTGTGTGTGCGCTCAAAGGGTTGAGCGTCCGCGCACAAATCACTTCCGCTGGTGGCGTAGCGCGTGTGGCCAATGCCCATTCTTCCGGAATATTCGGAGTAGAGCTTATGGGCCTTTTCCGAATCGCTCAAGCAAAAAACTTCCCCCACCAATCCATTTCCCTTGTGGGTCTTGAGCAGGTCGGCTTTTTTCTCATCAAAAATAGTCACTCCTGCAGATAGTTGTCCGCGATGTTGGAGTTGAAGGAGCATCTTCTGGAGAAAATAGAGCGCGCCTCCAGGAGGATAATGAGAGAGGTCTTTCTTGAGGTAGACCGCCGCGACCCCGCAAAAGTCGCTAGGTTCCTCGTTGCACGTGTTGGAGCTCACGCTAGTGTAGTGGGTTAAAGTCGTATTAAACGATTGAGGAAAGAATGAGCCGAAACCCTAGTTTCGGTCGCCGCCGGCGAGTCCGGCAGCTTCTTCCAATCGGTTGACTCGGGGACCTCGTCGGTCTCGTCGTCCGCGTCGCTGGTTCTGCTCTTCGGATTCGCCGTCTTTCAAGGCATACTCGAAGTCTTCGACTTTCTTAGGGAAAGCTTCGTCGTTGGCGATATCGCCTCGGGCTTTCAAGAATTCTTTGGCGAGCAACCAATAGATCAAGGCTAAGCTCTTGCGTCCCTTGTTGTTCACCGGGATTACCACATCAATGTTGGCCAACAAGTTGTTCGTAGAGGCCAATGCGACAACCACGGCGCGCACCTTGGAGGCTTCCGAGATGGCTTGGGCGTCGGACTCAGGTTCCGTGACAATCACGACTTGCGGCTGCAAGAATTCTTTTCCTTGAGGATTGGTAAATGTTCCGGGAACGAATCGTCCGGTGATGGCGTAGGCACCGATGGACTTGGCGAACTCTTCTGCGGGAGTCTTTCCATACATCTTGCGTGAAACAATGGCGATTTTCTTGGGGTCGTACTTGGCGAGGAATTGTCCGACTTGCTTGACTCGCTCGTCGATCAACTGGACATCCAACACTTTGAGTCCGTCTTTGCGCTGCTTGTAAATGTAGCGGTTCATGTCTCCGCTCTTGAAGCGCGTGCCGATGTGAGCTCCTGTGGTGAGGTATTTCTCAATGGCGGGATTGGTCGTCGGGACCTGCTGGATGTCTTCCTTGTTTTCAGTCATATTTCATCATTCCCCTTGTTTTCACGTGTTGTAGCGCATCACGTCGTCGATTAATTCAACGTGCGTCAGGAGCATTCGTCGGCAGCAATACCGGGCGATTCCCATCCCCTTGAATGCGTCTTCCGCGGTTTCTCCCTTCTTGGTGCGGGCCTTGAAGTCTTCATAGTGCCCGGCGAGGGATTTTCCGCATGAAAAGCATCGAATGGGGGTGATCATGGTTTTTTCATCTCCGTTATCGCTTCGAGTGCTGCTTCTTCTTTCGCGCCTTGGGTCCTAAGGGCTTCTTAGGTTCCGTTCGTCGAGAATCGTCGACCAGCAGCATGCGGTCGTACGCAATGAATTTCTTCTTCAATTTCTCATCCTTCAAATATCCCACCAGGGCTTTGGCGATAGAGGCTCGGGCCGCGACCGCCTGAGACATCTGTCCTCCTCCCTGGACGTGGATGGTAATATCGAGGTTGTTGCCCGCTCCCTCGGCTAAGACGAGGGGTTCGCGGATATACTCTTGCAAAATAGCCGGATCGACCAAATTGAGGTTGCGTGAGTTGATTCGGATGACTCCTTTTCCTTCTCGCACGTTCGCCTTGGCGATGGCCTCTTTCTTGGTGGCCTTGAATAGTGTTTCGCGTCGCTTTGCCATAATGTTATCCCTTCACCATTTTGTTATATCCTAATCCTTCGGCCAACTCTAAGACGGTGGTAATTCCCTTCGTCTTCGTGTGCTGGGCCTTCTCGAGTCCGTGGAACTTTTGTTCCTTGAACTTCGTCGGTACGCCGATGAATGTCTGCAATCGCTTCATGGCTAAAATACCGCGGTCTCGCTTCGAGGGGACCATTCCTTCGATGATTTCTCGAACGATTCGATCGGGCATCTTGTGGAAGCGGGGTCCGAATACCGGGTTTCCGCGCGGTCGCAAGTCCAATCGGGTCTGCCAGAGCTTGCGCAACAAAACAGGGTTTCCCGTGAAAACGGCCTTTTCACAATTGACAATTACCACTTTGTGTCCCTTCAACAATTTCTCCGCCACTACGCTGGCCATTCGTCCAACAATAAGGTTGGTGGCGTCCACGTACATCGTTGGTGCGGCCGGCATGATTTCCGTCTGGACTTTGTTTTTAGTGGGGGCTTTCTTTTCGTGCATCTTATTTCACCAACATGATCTTTTTCGCGGCGACTTTCTCGGAGACGAGTTCTTCGAGGAGCATGGCCTTTCCTTTGGCTTCCTTAATCTTGTGCGCGGCGCTACCGGAGTATCGCAAGGCGGCCACGTGAATGGCGTGTGTGAGATTTCCTTTCGCGAGAACGGATCCCGGGACCACAAAGACCTTGTCCTTGTACGTAGCTGCAAGTTCATTCAAGTGAGAAAGATTGACTTCGGCGCGTTGTCGGGCGGGAACATTGATCAGTTCCGACAGGACGGCGTAGGCTCCTTCTTTCGTCTTCTTGGCGTGCTTGTCCATGTGCACGACCATGGCTCTGGTTCGAATGTTGGTGGGTCCGGTTCGTTTCATAGTGGATCAGTTTCAGTTGTTTTCTTTTATTTTCCGAGTGCAGGAGACAGGATTCGAACCTGCGAAGGCACTAAGCCACGGGATCTTAAGTCCCGCCCCTTTGACCGCTCGGGAACTCCTGCAATAGCAAGTTTTTCCGTGGTATCGTTTAAGAAGGGGCGTTCTCGTTCCCGTGTTTTTCCGTGGTTTACAACCCCTCCTCGATTTGGCTGGCAAACCCTTTGGTCTTCTCAATGAGAATATCGCAGGCTTGTCGTAAAATGTCCTTGTTGGATAATCCCCCGTGGGTTTCCATCATGAGGATAAAACTGGAATCATCGGCATCCACGCTGATGTTTGCGCTTCCACCCACTTCTTCGCAGTGACCGCACAGCGTACAGTCGCCGGGCTCGGTGATGTTGAGTTTCTTTCCTTTCATCTCAATGATTTTCACTGGGCATGAGTCCACGATTTTTTGCATCGTCTCGGAGGAGATGTTTTCGGAAATAGTGAAAACGGGCATGGCGCGATATCCCACTACTCCGGGTTGATACTTCACGTGATCCTTTCCCTGTCCCATGACCGCTTCTCCTTCCATTCGGACGCGCTGTCCGGCTTTCAATTTGGTGAGGGGGATGCGTTCATCCACTACTTTCAAGGCCGTGTCGGCGAGCTTGATGTCCTTCGAATAGACGGTTCCCGGTCCGCTCACATCCAATGCAAACTTGACCTTGTCTCCGAGTTTGTAGTTCTTAGAGTCCGTAACAATCGGGACCATTCCCAATCGGTGTCCCAAGAATTCGTCGAACAATACGGAGTTGTTCTCGTATACGGCCAATTCTTCGATGGCTAAAACGGGCACTTCGCTCAAAATGGTCCGTCGGATCGCATTGATCGTGGGGGTATTCGTCCCTTTGATCAGGATGTGGGTCGTATTCCCTTTGTCCGTCAACACTTTGATTGCGTTTCTGGCCATGCGTGTTCAGCTCCTTAGACCTTCTTGCTCCGATGTTTCTTTTTCTTCCGCGTTCCATCGTGGGGCGTGGGAGTAACATTCTCAATGGAAAGAATGCGAATTCCGTTTCGCGTCAGGCTTCGAATCGAGGCCTCGGCTCCCTGTCCGGGATTGCGAGGTCGGATTCCACCCTTGGCTCGAACTCGAACGTGAACCAAGCTGATTCCTTTTTCGCGCGCCTTCTGGGCGATCGTTTCGGCGATCTTCATGGCGGCGTACGGGCTTCCTTCTTTGTGCTGGGTCTTCACGACGATTCCACCCGAGCACTTGGCCAGGGTTTCAGCACCCGTCATGTCCGTGAGGAGCATGATGGTGTTGTTGTGCGTCGCGAAAATGTGCACCAATCCTACTTTTGCGTCAGTTGCAGCCATACGGTATCACTTCCCTTCCTGGGCATCCGTATTAGCTGCAGCGGCAGCGTCGGGATTGACCGGTTTTTCTTCAACTTCGCCGCGCAACAGGGATTCCGTTCCTTCGGGCTCCCCACGTGCTTCGGCGAATTCCTTCTCTAATTGTTTCTTATCCTTGGTAACCGCTTGAGGGTTCGTCAATACCATGGGGGTTCCATGATAGGCAATGCTGGCTTCCTCGTCCTTCGTGACCATGTACGAAGGCACGGTCACCTTGGTTCCGCCCACGGCAATGTGTCCGTGCGTGATGAATTGTCGGGACTGCTTGACCGTCTGGGCGAGGTGCTTTCTCCACACAATCGTTTGGAGTCGTCGTTCCAGGAAGGATTCGACGTTCAATGAGAGGACTTCACTCAGCGAGGGCTTTCCGCGCATGATTCCCATTCGAACCAACGAGTCGAGCAATTCTTTTTCCTTCTCCACACGCTGTTCCACCGGCAATGCGAGGATTTTCTTGGCGTTGCTACGCTTCATGCGCACAAAGGCATCGACGCGTCGCAATTCTCGCTTGTTTCGAAGACCATACGTTTCGCGGAGTTCGCGTTCGCTGTCCAAGAGCTTCTTGTCCCAAGGCTTCTTGGGGGTTCCATACATTTTTCGTGCGAATTTCGGGTCACCCATAAACATTCACCTTTACTTCTTTTTCTCCGGAGCGGCGGCGGGCTTTGCAGCGGGCTTGGCTTCGACTTTCTTCTCGACTCCGACCGTGGATCCCTTGTGTCGTCCAGCCGTTCGGGTGCGCTGTCCTCTAACGGTGAGTCCGAGCGAGTGTCGGATTCCCTTGTAGGACTTGACCTTTCGCATCGTCTGCATGTCGTTTCGGATGGCGAAATCAAGTTCGTTGACAACCAAGTGAGTGGACTGTCCCTCCACGGCGCGTCGGCGATTGAGCATCCACTCAGGCAATCCATGCTTGGCGGGGTGCAAGACAATGTCTTCCAACTTCAAGTCCATGTCTTCCGTGAGGCTTCCTAACGGAGTGGTGAAAGGAACGTGGTGTTCCTTCTGGAATTGATAGGCAATCACGCGGGCGGTTCGGATTCCGATTCCCTTAATCCCCGTGAGGGCGCGATAAATAGGTTTATTCCCATTCAAGTCGCGGCTTGCGATACGTACAAAATAACGGTGTTCAGCCATGGTCATTCATCCCCTTATTCCTTGAGTGCCTCGATTAGGTCTTTCTTCGTGTAGCCCGCTGAGAGTCCCACTTTCTGGGTGGTGGGCATCAGGTGCGCGATGTTGACGCGTCCCTTTTTCGTCAAGAGTCCTTCGACGATGGCAAACCCTTTCGTGGCTTTTTCGACCACGATGACTTTGCTTCCGGCGTCCCTTCCATGCGTCTTGTAACACACTCTTCCAATCGTAAAAATTTCACTCATGCGCTCACCTTCTTGTCGAGCTGCAACACATACTGTTTGACTGTCAAGTCCAAATCGCCCAACGATTTGACTCCCGCTTTCACCTTGACGGCTTCCAATGTAACCATGCTTCGGCAAGATCCGCACAAAATTCCAGCGAATGCTCCGGTGGGTCGCTTGGCGGACTTGGAGGTGCGCTTGGTTTCCGAAGACGTTTTTCCGTGCGTGACACCGTGGAGTTGCTTGTCGCACAGGGCGCAGCGCAGCTTGGCGTGCTTCTTCGTAACATTAATCATGCGTGTGCCTTTAGCACTTTTTCGGAAAGACCGTAGTTTTCTTCGTTCGGATTTATTGGGCATGTTTCATTCCTTCGTTTTGGTTTTGCGTGTGATGAGCGTGATTTGTTTCTTTTTCCTTTTTTTCGTGGTACCAATTCATGACGTGATTGACGAACAGTGATATGATCAGGGAGCACAGGAGATAGTACCAGAACCAATCCACCTGCGGCCACACCCAACTGAATGGGGGGAAGAAGGGGAGTTGTTTTCCGTCGTACACCTGGTGGACCAGCGCGAACAGGGGGAGAAATACAATCATGTTGGCGATCATCATCTTGGGCATGTTCTTCATGCTGGCGGTGGTGATTTCCATCATTTCTTTTTGTACCTTTTCCGTTTCCTGTGGGTCTGCTTTTCCTCCTTGTGACATCAGCTCCTTGTATCGTTTGTTGACTTCCTGCATTTTCTTCTGGCTTCTTCGGACTTCCTTTCGATCCGTGAGTACGGTTTGGAGGACTTGGCTGATGACCGCAAATCCTGCGGAAATCAACACCAAATCCATTGCCGGGCTCAGGAACATAGGATAAAGGCCGAATAACCCGTTTTTTCCATTCGCAGGAAAGGGTTTCCTAACCCAATCCCCCTGGGGAATGTTTTAAAACGTTGGTTGGTTTTCGGCTCATTTTTCACCCCTTTATTTCTCTCCGAAGAAGGCTTTGAGGGCCGGGTGCATGTCCATGAGCTGCGCCTTGGCCAATTCTTCGTATAATCGATAAACAATACCACATGCCAATAGGACCCCGGTTCCGGAGACCAGCGAGGCCACCGTGATGTCCGATAACCCTGCTAAGAGAGCCACGAAAATGGATCCCAGGATGGTGACGTGTGGAATATAGCGATCGAGGACCTTCTGCATGATTCGAGGGTCGCGTCGGAAGCCGGGAATAGACATTCCGCTTCGGTCCAATTGCTCGGAGACCGCCTTGCTTCCTTGTCCGCCTAACTCAATCCAGAATCGACCGAAGACGATACAGACGAGGACGAGGAGGATGAGGTAGCTGATGGCCTGGAGAATCTCAACGCCAGTCGTGGAGGTAACTCCTAACGTGAGGAGTCCTTCCACCAATGAAAAGCTTCCCCCCACACGTGGAGCAGTGGTCGCCCACGACAGTCCAGCGAAGAATTCCTTGACGAACGGTACGCCTTGCACGAGCGAGGCCCACAGGTGGATGTTGGCAAATAGCGCCGCGGCGAGGATGACGGGCATATTACTCACATAGAGGAATTTCACCGGAAATCGTCCACCCGCACCACTCTGTCCCATGGCAATGGGAATGTTCACGTGCATTCCTTCCGCAAACACCACCACCAAGAAAATCAAAATGACGAAGAGGATGGGGATAAATCCCACAAATGCAGCATAGGCGTTTCCTTCAATGAGGGATTGGAACACCGTGAAGATTCGTCCGGCGCTCCCAAACTGATCGGCGGGTCGGAAGACCTGCCAGAAGAATCCTTGGGCGACTCCTCCCGCAATGAACAATCCGATTCCGGATCCGATTCCCCACTTGGAAACCAATTCATCCAAGTACAACAAGACAATGGACCCAATGGCAATCTGCAACAACACAAACAGGAACATGCCCGGCGCGGCTTGGAGGAATCCAATTCCGGGAATACCAAATCCTAAGAACGCCGCTCCTTCGAAAAACGAAAGGATAATGGCGAGTAATTTTTGAGTAGCAGTGAAACGAGCTTTATTTTCAGGAATGGTTAGATCAATTTGAAGGAATCCTCCTCCGACCAACAATTGCAGGATGATGGAGGCTAATACAATCGGCCCAATTCCCACCGTAATCAATGATCCGATGTCGGAGGCTAAAATGGTTTGAAGGGCTTCGACTTGCTGAATCGAAGTTCCCGTGAGGCCGATCAGTTCGATCTGCCCCATGACAAAAAACAGGATGAGAGCGAGTGCAGTATAGATGAGCTTGGTCATCAGCGGCGGACTAACCTCCGGTCGGCGTACTTCAGGCAAAAGCTTCAGGATAGGATCCAGCTTCGCGAAGACGTCCACCATCAGTTACCGCCGTCCCCGGCCGATGGGTCTACGACTTTCGTCTCGCCACCGCCCGATTTAAATGAATCTTCAATTTCACCGTCGGCGTCTTCAATTTTCTGCCGGGCTTTTTCGGTTACCTTCACATTCTTGATGAGCAAGTCCGATGGAGATTCTCCTCCTCCGAGGATCTTTCCGATTCCCACTTTGCTTCCGTCGAGGACCCACATTCCGTCGGCCTGTTCGACTTTTCCTTTCTTCATCCATTCAGCCATGTGCTCTGAAATCTGCGTCAGATTCAGGGCCTTTCCCTTGGGGGCGGCGTGCTGGCGAACCTTGATTCCAAACGTGTCATAGTATTTGGAAAACTTGTGCTTGTGACTCCCTGCGCGTCCCACTCCTCCGCGGTTTCCAGAACCTCGGCGGTTCTTCGTGTCCCCGTGACCGTGGGTTCGTTCTCCGAGTTGCTTCAAGCGCGTGGTTTTTCTTTTTCGTACGACCATACATTCACCTTTTTCACATCATTGCGCTGAGCAATTCGTCCATTCCTTGCGGATGGAAGCCGAGCGGTCCTTTTAATGTAACCGGTTTTTTGATTCCGATTTTTCCATATCCCTTTTTGGGGGAGTTCAAGCGGAAAACTTTCTTGATTCCCACTTGCTTGAGTGTGATTTTCCCTGTTGAGAGTGCGTGGGCGAGGTCGTTGAACGTGGAAAGTTTGTGGACCTTTAAGGTTTCAACCTTGATGGGCTTGTCTCCTTCCAATCGTCCGCGTTTCTCGATCAGCTTGGCCATGGTTTCGGTTTTTACTTTACCGTAGGCGACGTAGTCCTGAATCTTCTTCAGGGCCATGTCTTTCTCGTCCACGTTCACAAGGACGCAGTGGTTTTTTCGGTCCAAGTTAAACGTTTCAAGCGTCTTTCGGATTTCCGGCTGGACACCCTTGAGTCCGCGAATTCGTACAATGGCAATCATGCGGTGTGTCCCCCTCGAGCCTTACTCATCTTTCGCGTCATGTCCGGGGACATGCGAACCTGATTGAGGCGTTCAAGTGCATTATAGGCGGCGCGAACATAGTTGAGTTTCGTGTCCGAGCTTCCCGTTGTGCGTCCCCACACATCCGTGATTCCGGCAAATCGGAACACATCCTGAATGTGCTTACCCACCACCAATCCCGTTCCGTTGGGCGCGGGAGAGACCGTGACGCGGACAGATCCGCACTTTCCGGTAATCTTGAAAGGTACACTTCGCGTGGTGTCCGAGAAGTCCTGCCATGAGCCGCTTCCGGCGCGCACCGGCATGAGCTTTAATCGGGCATCTCGGGAGGCCTTACGAATGGCTCCGAATCGTTCCTTGTCGGATCCCAATCCCAATCCAATGTAATTCTTCCCGTCTCCAACCAAAACATACGCCGAGAAGTTGAAGCTTCGTCCAGCGGCGCGAACATAGGCTGTTTTGCGCGTGTCAATCATTTTTTCGTTCAAATCAGGGACCAAGTAGTCGATGATTTCGGATTCCAAAATGGGGAGGTTGCGGTTCCACAGCTCATCCATGGAGGTGATCTCTCCCTTCTGCACGAGCTTTCCAGCTTCCGTGCGGGGGTTCCAGTTGTTGAGGGTATTTTGTCGGTCGCGCTGCTCGGCTGACATGGGGGCCGAGGCTTGCATTTCTTTCAATTGCTCGTCCGTCATGGTTTCCTTTCGCACGGCTGTCAAGTCTCGTCGAGGTCCGCCTCGTCCGGCAAATCCGCCGCGTCCACCGCGTGCATCTCCGCCTCGTCCGCCACCGCGTCCACCGAATCCACCGCGTCCGCCTCCGCGTCCGCCGGTTTGGGGCTTGCGAGAGGGCATCTTTCGTGCGCCGGGTCGTCCGCTACCGCGGGGTCCCTTGGGTTTTGCATCACTCATTTGTTACCGCCCTCCAATATGGCTTTCTTGGCGCTCTCCACGGCCTTGGAGAATTCGGCCGTGTTGACTTTTTTGGATGAATAGGTCGAGAATTGCAGCGTGTGCTTTTTCGCTGACTCATGTTTCGCGTACGCGTCCACGTGCTTTCCGTGCAATCGGTCTTCTTTGGGCAATGCCACTGCATCGACCATCACGGACACACCGGCGTCCTGGATTCCTTTCACAGCGGCGTACAATCGCGTTCCGTGAATGGAGGGTTGGACTCCTAAATCAACAATCACCGACTCGGCCTTACCCTTCATTCGGGTTCCGGCGAGCAATCCGGTCAAGTAGGCGGCAGGAATATTTCCTCCGTGTCCGGCGTAGTGGAACTGGGTCAATTCTTTCGTGTGCGCGGCGGCCATGACGGAATCTTTTCCATTAAGTGTGGTAACGAACTGCACGCCCAAGTTATTCGTGGACTTTCGAATCACGGCGCGGGGCTTTCCGCTCTTGACGAAGGCCATTCGCTTCACGTAGTTGGTTCGTCCCTCGGCGCGTCGGCGGAATGCCGTGCGGAAGGTGCTGGTCTTACTCATTTAGTGGCCCCCTCGATTGTCTGTTGCAAATGCTTGGTTCCGCGGAAGTGGTTTCCTTTAACTTGCTTGTAGAGGGCGCGGTAGGTTCCCTTCAATTTCCCTGCCTTCTTGTAATCTTGCAAGGTCTTGCGCAAGGCTCGGACGCGAGCAATCCATTGCTCGCGCGGTTTTGAGCGTGCTTTCTTGGTTCCGGTTCGCTTTCCTTTTCCGGACTTTCGACCCAATCGTTTCTTGGCGTGCAGGATACGAGCGGCTCCGCGCGAGTGTTGCGCGTCTTGTCGCTTTCGCACGATTCGCTGGGCGATGAGTCCGCGGATGTCGTCTCGCGTCATGGCTTCCATGGCCTTGACCGTTTGCGTGGAGTCGATCCAAATCTTAGATTCTCCAACCCCGAGGATGTCGGCTGCCATTCGCTTGATTTTTCGTGGATTCATCGTGCATCATTTCCTTTTGTTTTAGTTCAGCACCGGGATTTTTTTCTCGTTGGCGAACTTGATGAGTTCAATTTTCTTTTTTCTTCCAATGGTTCCGGAGATTCTCGCGGCGTGCATGGGCTTGATCATTTCCAAGTCCTTGCGTGTGAAGACCATGACTTCGCGGTATCCTGAAGGATGAATTCCTCGGATGGCGCGGGGTCCGCGGTATCCGACATCCACCACGGCACCGTCGTCGCGTCGCTGCTGCATGTCTTCCCCTCGCGGCTTGCGCCACTTGTCGTATTTGGGGTTGTTGCGCGTGCGCATGTGCTTCTTACCAAATCGTCCCCAGAAGACGGGCTTCCATTTGGTCAGCAAGTCTTCTTGAACGTCTTTTGTTTTCGCGTCCTTCTTGACCTTTTCCTTCTTCACCCAAACCGCTTTCTTTCCTTTCTTCTTGGCGGGCTTGTTGGGGGTGGGGTCGTTCTTGACGGGTTCCTTGGCTTTTCCCTTGGCGGAAGCGGTCTTGGATTCGGCAACCGGCTTGGCGGCCTTGGCCTCAACCGGCGCTTTCGCTTCGTGCGCGTGAGCCGTTTCATTCGGTGTGTGCGTGTGTTCGGCTGTCATGCGGTGGCCCCCTTGTGTGTGATGTAAATTCCATCCTGGAAGACACGCTGGTCCTTCTTAGGATCGCGCGTGGCTTTTTCCATGTTCGCGGCGGTCTGTGAAACGTGTTCAACGTTGTTTCCGGTGACCGTGATATCTTTTCCTTTAATCTCAACTTTGGTCTCGCCGACAATCTTCGAAAGACGGGGGTTCTTTTCTCCCAAGTAGTTGGAGATTTCCAAAACGTCTCCCTTGATTTTGATGTTCATCGGGAAGTGGGAGTGAACAACGGCTAACTTGTACGTGTAGCCCTTTTCCAATCCTCCGATGAGGTTGTGCAAGTGCGCGGCGAATGATCGCATGACCGCAACCGTTAATCGTCGGTTGTTGGTGGCGGTGAAGGTGATGTCCTGTCCTTCGAGTTTGACCTTCACGGAGGGGGAAGCTAAGTGTTTCATGACGTGCTTTCCGCCTTTGGTAAGGGTAAGGTCGCCATGCTCGTATTTGGCGTGGATCCCGGCTGGGATGGTGATTTTGTCGCTTACGTTTTCGGCCATATGAGTTCAACCCTGGGAATGGTTTATATTAGTACATATACGCGAGCAATCGCCCTCCGATGGCTTTCTGCTTGCTTTCGGTGTGCGTCATGACTCCCTGCGAAGTCGAGACGATAATGGTTCCAATGTCTCGGGCGGGGAGGTATCGCTTCTCGTACTTTTCGAAGTCGTTCTTGGCGACGGCGTATCGAGGCTTGATGGCGGCGATCTTGTTGATTTTTCCCGCGAGTGTGACGGTGAACATGGTCTTGTGTCGTTCCTTGTTCTCTTCAAATCCTTCAATGTATCCCTTTTCTTTCATGACTCGCAGGATCTGCTTCATGAGTTTGCTTCCCGGATGGACGACTACGTTCTTCTTGGAGGCGTTTTCGCAGTTCTGGATGTGGACCAGCGCGTCGGCGATTGGATCAATTTGGCTCATCGTTTTTTTCCTCCTTTTCGCTGTACTTCTTGAATCCCATCATGGGGGCGAATTCCTTGAAGCATCTCCTGCACAAGTTGAGGCCGTATTTGTGGACCATCCCCTTGTTGTTCTTGCAGTTAACACAATAGGCGTTTCTCCCTGTCTTGGGTCGCTTCTTCTCTTGCTTTTTCATTCGGGCTTTGGCTTCATTCATCATAGGCATCATCCCTTCACTTGGCGATTTCCTTCTCCAAGACGTTTACTTTGTAATGCTGGTGCATGAAGGCCATGGCGTCTTCTTTCGTGATGCGGTGCTTCACTCCAATGGCGGAGGGTCGCAAGCGTCGCTTCTTGAGTCGATAACCCGGTCGTTCTAAGGTAACCAGTACATCGAATCCTCGGATTCCCAACTTCGGGTCATACTTGGCGCCGGGCAAGTCAATGTATTCCTTGACCCCGAATCCCAAGTTCCCGTTCTTGTCGAAGTTTCGCTTGATGAGGTTGTTTTCCTTGGCCTGTAATGCGGTCTTCAGGAACGCCTCCGCTTGCTTCTTTCGCAACGTAACTTTAACTCCAATCGGCAATCCTTCTCGGATTCCCCACGTGGGAATTTTGACCTTACACTTAGTCTGGACGGGGTTTCCTCCAGTAATTTTCTTGAGGATCTCTCCGGCCTTCTGCAAGGGTTCTCCGGTCGTACCGACTCCCATGTTTACGGTAACCTTTTCGATGCGGATGTTGCGCATGGGATTGTTCTTCTTGTCTTTCTTTTCCGTAGTCATGCGCTCTTCCCTCCGCTCATCGTCTGCTTGATCCATTTAGACATGTGATCGTCGATGACCATGACGTTCTTCTTGGTCGTCTGGAAGGATTCTTTCCCTTCCACCAAATCAACCAAGGCATCGCGCTTCATGGTGCCAGGAACAATGCTCTGCACTTGGGCGACTTCTCCCACGTGCGTTCCTCCCGTGATGAAGACGTGACTTCCCTTGGACAAGGGCAAGTGGCTCTCCACCTTGGCATGGGACACCAAAACAGAATCTCCGACCTTGACTTTCTCTGAAACCCCTGAGTAGGTGTTTCCGTCGTGCGTCTGGATCTGAATTTTCTTTCCAGCCGACAAGACTTTGCGCAAAACTTTGGCAGGCTTCGCCGTGACGGGTCCGTTAATCTCATTGAGCGTCATTCGTCCCTTCGTGTCTAAGGCTAATCGATAGCTTTTCTTGGTGGAGGGAATCGAGACCACGTCGAATACTCCGACAGGGAACTGGTATTCCTTTCGCACGGCGTTGTCGACGTGAACAATTCCTTTGGCGAGAATGTGTTTGGTTTCCTTCATCGTTTGGGCAATCTTCAGCATGTCACGCACAACCAATCCCAAGGGGATGCTCGTGTCGGCGGTGTGGGCTCCGGGCATGGACTTCACGGTCCAGACGAATTCCTTTCGGGCAATATTGCGAATCGGGTGCGCGGAGATGCGCTTCTGCTTGTTGAGGTGTCCTTTCTTGGCCATAAATTTCACTCCTTCTTCCCGACGCTTGCCGTCTTCGTTTTGTGTTCCGTCTTGGGGGTTTCTGTTTTCGTTCCCTTTGTGGCGCGCTTGAATCGTTTCTTATCTTTCGCATCGATGGCGGTGATCAGCAAATTGCTGGGTCGGAATGCCAAGAAGGCTTCTTTCCCATCCGCCTTCTTTCGCATGAGTCCGGTGATGAAGACGTTATTTCGGGCTCGGTCCACTTGGTTAATGGTCCCCGTCTTTCCTTTGTAGTCTCCTCGCATGACCTTCACCGTGTCTCCCACACGAATGGGAAGTCCTCGCGTTGCGTGCTTGGCGCGGAGCTCCTTCGAGAGGTGCCCGGCCATGAGCTTCTGCTGGAGGGTGAGGTCGGCCTCGTAGACCTTCAATCGCTGTTTACCCGGATTATGCGTCGTCATGTTTTGTTCACCCTACACGATTCCCGCGGAGATTCCCGCAATTTTGGGGTATCGTTCCCCGACTTCTTTGGCGATGACTCCTTTGACTTCGGATCCCTTCGGCAATCCCTTTTCATCGACCAAGACAACCGCGTTGTCTTCAAACTTGATTCGCGTTCCGTCGGGTCGCTTGTATTCCTTTCGCACGCGTACAATAACGGCGCGTTCAACCTTGCTTCGGATGGCGGGCTTTCCGGTTTTCACAACCACATTCACCATGTCAGCGATTCCGCCCATAGGCTGCATTCGCTTACGCGTGGTGTGTCGGAACACGGAGATAATCATGACTTCTTTCGCACCGGAGTTATCGGCACAAAAGCATCGCGTCAGTCGTGTAAGTGTCTTCGTGGGGGATGCGCTGATAGCTTTCATGCGGTTTCCTCCTTGGATTCCTTATCGGCCTTGGCTTTCATCTTCATTCCTTCGGTCATTTCTTCGTGGGTGGCGATAGTTTTCGCGTGTCCAACAATTTGCGTAACGATGAAGTTTTTCGTCTTGCTAATCTTGCGCGTTTCGCCGATCTTGACGATGTCTCCTTCCTTGGCGTTGATCCATTCCGGGTTGTGGGCGTGGACCTTCGACTTGAGTTTCTTGTATCGCTCGAACTTGGAGACATATACCACGATTTCTCGTTCGATGGTGACCATCTTCGGGGTCTTGGCGCTGACGACTTTCCCAACAAGTTCGTTTCCGCGGACCGGATAGGCGTTCTTGTTGTTGGTAGTCGTGGCTTTGGTTGTTTTAGGCATACAGGACTTTCCCCCCGTTCTTCAATCGCTCAATGGGATTCGATTGCAATTCCGTTCCCTCAATCATGATGGTTTCGCTTCCTAAGGCAAAAGCAAATGTGCTTTCGTGCTTGGGGACTGTTTTCTCTCCCGTGAACGTGGCAATGGTAAATGTTCGCTGGGTCTCGTCGACGATGGTTCCCATGATTCCTTTCTTGTTGGAGTCGGTGCTCTTCACTACATTCACATCAAGTCCGATGAGTTCGTGGATGGGAAGGTTTTCCCGCGTGATGGTGTAGTTTTTGGTCTTAATCATGGATTGCGCTCTCCTTGAATCCTTCTTGGATCAGGATTTTTTTCACTTCGGCTTTGTGGTTTCCCTGCAGTTCGATTCGTCCTTTCTGCATCGTTCCACCGCATGCCAATTTGGATTTCAACGTCTTGGCCACTTCCTTTGCGATACTTTCCTCGAGACCTTCGACGATGGTCAAGTATTTTTTGAATCGTCGTTGTTCTGTTCGAATCGTAATCTTCTGGCTTTCTTTGGCGATCTGTCCGCAAACACAAATGTTCTTGGGCAGTCCGCACGTGGCGCACATCGTTTCCATCCTTAGTGTTTCACCTCTCCTTTGCTATGAATTTTCAATTCGGCTTCTCGATTTAACGTGTGAATTCGCGCGATTTGTCGGCGCAAGTTTCGGGGCTTTCCCGGACTTTCCGGTCGAGTGTTCGTGGCCTTCACGGCGTTCTCGGCGGCGAGTTCGTTCATGAGTTCGGTGAGCTTTTTCGTTCGCTCGGCCTTTCCCATGTTGCGAATTTCGTTCAATTTCTTGTTCATGCCGCATCACCCTTTTTGGCCTCGACTTTCTCGTGAACAATCGCGGCGGCTTTGTCGTGGGCCGCGATCTTGTCCTCAGGGGCTGTCACGGTGGTTCCGGTGGCCGCGGGGCCTTCCTTCACGACGGGGTGTTTGCGGTCGTACAGTGTTTGTTTGACGTCAATCTTGTCCGGGAAGAATGTTCCGGGTCGGATGATTCGAACCGTGAGTCCAATGGCTCCCACCTTAGGGTAGGTAGTGACCTTGGCTTCGTCGACCAATTTGACTTGGTCTCCAACCTTCTTCATGTATCCCTTGATGAATCGGACTTGCTTCTTTCGTCCGCCTTTTCCGGCCAACTTTCCGGTGAGGATGACTTCCATTCCCACGGCGCCAGCGCGTTCAATATCCTGCAAGGTGCGGAATGCGACGCTTCGCCAGGCGAATCCGCGTTCGATCATTCCCTTCATCTTGTCTGCCACCGACTTGGCGTCCAAATCCGGCTGAGTAATTTCTTTGATCTCGAGCTGAGGGTTGTCGACCCCGTAGACTTTCTGGATAGTCTCCGTGAGGGTTCGAATGTTCTGTCCGCCCTTTCCGATGGCTAATCCGGGTCGTGAGACGTTCACCACAATTCGGGTGACCATGGGGGTCTTGACCATTTCGAATCCGGTGAATCCGGCGCGTCCCAATTCCTGCTTCAAGTACTGGTGGAGCTGGACTTTCTTGATGGATTGTTTGACGAAGTGTTTCTCAATCATGCGCCCACCTCTCGTACGATGATTTCAATATGGGTAGATTTGGCTTTTCGAGACTTTCCGGAGATTCGTCCCTGGGCCTGGTTGTGGATTCGCTGGAATCCAACCGTGGCGTTGGCGTGCACGACTTGCAACTTTTTTGTGTCCAATCCTTTAACATCGGCGTTGACGCGGACGGTGTTCAACAAGTTCAACCAAACCTTACAGGTTCGTTCAGGGTATCGTCCGGCTTTGGTTCCGTTGACGGCGTTTCCTTTACGGTGAGGAACTTTCTTCGTGTAGGTGCGAATGGGCAAATGGGTCTTCTGGTTCATGACATCCGTAAGGAACTTTTCGCTCGCGTCGAGCATTTTTCCTTTCAGCGTGCGGGAGATTTCCAAGCTATACTTCAAGCTCGCCGGCTGGTTGGTGGAGAAGGCGCGGGCCATGCGTTCGGCATCGAACGTCCC
This sequence comes from uncultured archaeon, assembly GCA_964427715.1. Taxonomy (GTDB): domain Archaea; phylum Iainarchaeota; class Iainarchaeia; order Iainarchaeales; family VGJJ01; genus VGJJ01. The sequence goes on from CAYRUV010000003.1 coordinate 83,494, forward strand.
TTGATAGTTGTAGTTGGTTTTCGTCATATCATCGCCTCTACTTCGCCGTGACCGCCGAGCTGGACTTGGTGGATCCGATTCCGGCCTTTCCGTGCTTGACCTGTTTGCGTGTCAACACGTATTCTCCGAGTCGGTGTCCCATCATCTCGGGTTGAATGTCTAAATTTTCGAATGAATTTCCTTTGTAAATTTGGAACTTCAATCCCACCATCTGGGGGACAATGACGAAGTGTCGCAAGTGCGTTCGAATGGGCTTGGGTTGCTTTCCTGCCTTTACTTGCGTGTGGGCATCCGTGATCTTTCCAATCATCTGCTTGTCCAATCCTCGCTTGATGGATCGTCGAGCGCTGGCTGTGGTGACCTTGGCGAAGTCTTCCAGGCTTAATGTCTGGAGCTCGTTGAGCGTCTTTCCCATGTACGTGTATTCTTTCGCCATGTGTGTTCACTCCGTCAGTTCTTTCTCCGTCCGGTTCGGCTGGAAGCAATGGCTCCAACCTTTCGTCCAGCCGGGGCCGATCGTGCGGTCGACTTGGACTTTCCGGGGTGGTGCTGCGATCCACCGAACGGGTGAGAGTTCGGGTTCATGGCGACACCGCGGACAATTGAATGGAATTTCTTCTTGGCCTTCTTGGCGTGGGCTTTCTTTCCAGCCTTGATGAAGGGCTTATCGACGCGGGTTCCGCCGGAGACACTACCAATGGTAGCTCGTGAGTCCGGGTGGACGCGAATCGTTTTGGTTGAGGGTAATTTGATCAGAACGTTGTTGGCTTCCTTTGTAACCACTAATCCGAATACTCCGCTTCCGCGCACGAGTTTTCCGCCGTCACCGGGTCGGATTTCCACGTTGAATACGGGGGCTCCTTCAGGGATATACTTGACCGGGAGAACGTTTCCGATTTCAATCGCGGCGTCTTTTCCCATTTCGACGCGCTGTCCGAGTTGGACTCCTTCCGCGGCGTAGTTGTACATGGTGACGTTGTTTTCGAGTTTAATGTGCGCCATGACTCCCGTTTTTGTGGGGTCGTCGATCAAGTCAATGACTTGTCCGATGATTTTTCCTTCGTGCTGAATCGGAGAGTACGGGGCGTACACGACGTCCGCGACTCCGTGGAATGAGGCTTCGAAGCGGTTGCTTCCTTTTCCTCGTCGTTGCAGGATGAGTCGCTTACCCATATTAGATCACTCCGAGTTTGGCGGCGAGTTCTTCGGCCTTGTATTTCTTGTCAAGTTTAACAGAGACTTTCTTTCGTCCCTTCATGTCATTGACCACGTTAATCTTTTCGACTTTGACCTTGTAGAGTTTCTCGACCAATTTCTTGATGTCGGACTTCGTGGCCTTTTCAGTGGCGATGAATGAGATTTTGTTTTCCTTCTCGATGAGGTTGATGGCTTTTTCAGTCATCAGAGGGAACTTAATCAATCCGAAATCTTCCAATTCCATTCCGAAGGCTCTCGTTTTCTTGGTTTCAGCCTTTTCTTCCTTGGCACCTGTCTTGGTTTCCTCGACCTTTGACTTGGCTTTCTCTTCAAGTTTCATTTCCTGGGCGTTGGCCGCCATGGTCTTTTCGGACATGTTAGTTGGCCCCCTTCTTGGCGAGTGCTTCGACAGCGGCTTCCGTCCAAATGGTGAGTCGTCCGGCCAATGCGCCGGGTGCTAAATGCTCGGCGTTGAGTGATTGCACTTGAACCACGTCGACACCCGGGAGGTTTCTCGCGGCCTTGTACAGGGGCTGCGTTCCGTTGGTGACGATCAACAAAGACTTCTTCTGTCGGAATCGATTTCCTCGGTTCTTGTTCTTTCCCGCTCGGACCTGTTTCTTGTCCTTGGCTTTCTGAACGTCTTTCTCAACGTGCAACGCCGTGAGCGTCTTGATGATGTCTTTGGTCTTGGCCAAACTTTCAACGGAATGGTCCACAATCAAAGGGAACATCTTGTCGTCGAACGTGTGTCCGCGTCCCTTTACAAGGGAAACGTTCACGGATGCGGCGATCGCGGAGGCGATGGCTTTCTTTCGTTCTTTCACATTGATGTGTTCGATGTTCTTCTGTTCCACTTTGGGTCCGTGGGCAATCGGTCCGCCTCGAGCTTGAGGGACAGCAGCGACTTTACCATACAGGATTCCGCGTCGGTTTCGCAATCGAGGCAATCGGGCGTGTCCCACGTTGATGGTCTTGAACGGGTTAGGTTTTCCGCGGACACCGATGTATTCCGCAGTGTTGTTTCGTCCGGCTCCTTTCTTGACTCCGAAGGGTTGAACGCGAGTAGTCTGTACGGCTAGCACGGCGCGCTTAATCAATGAGGGATCGTAGGCCGTGTGGAAAACCGGAGGCAAGGTCATGTCCTTGACTTTCTTTCCTTCCATGGAATAAACCGAGGCCATTACAACGCACCTCCCGTGGTGGAGACGGACTTGATGGGTCCAATCTTGTATTTGTCGGAGGCATCAGGTCGAATACATTCGCGCAATCCCACCAATCGCTTGACGGGTCCGGGGATGCTTCCGGCGATGAGCAAATATTCATTTTGCACAGGGCCGTAATGCTCGAATCCTGCCTTGGGGTTGAGCTTGGCCGTGTCGTGGTCAATCTTCAAAATGCGTTTGTTGAATTCGGTTCGGTTGTGATAACCTAATTGTCCGGGTCGTGCAACCGAGAACTGAACCGTTCGAGGGTGTAAGGGCGAGATGGATCCAACCGCACGGATGTACTTGGCTTTTGGTCGGAATGTCTTGACACCAAATCGGGCAACGACTCCTCCGAATCCGAATCCGCGAGTAACGGCTTTCACATCGACGTCTTGGGCGTCCTTGAAAACTTCCTTCACGGAGATGGTTTGTCCGAATTTGGACTTAGCGAATGCAATCTGTTCGTCAATCGTTCCGGAGAGGGCGACTTCTCCCATCTCGGCTTTCTTCTTTCCCATGTTGGTCTTTTCAGGGTGGGTGTGGACGAGCAATCGGAGGGCGTGAATTTCTCCTTTCTTGGCTTCGATGGTTTCAATGGTAAAAGGGGTTTTCGTTGTTTTGTTCTGGGTGTGTTTCTTGTGCGTGGATTTTCGCTTGAAGGAGGGCATCTTTTGCATTCCGGCTTTTTCGAGCTTGTCAACCGTGACATCTCCCAACGCGTGCATTCCATATGCATCCATCGTGTAGGCGCGAATTCCCATGACTCGAACAGGGGGGCATTCCACCACGGTCGTGGGGACTTGGATTTCCATCTTGTCGTTCTTTCCGCCCTGGTGTAAGGATTGGGCGTGAACGTGGATCATTCCCACTTTGTATCCGAAAAAGTTGAGTGGCTTGGAGGGTCCTTTCATTTCAGGGAATGAGGCGAAACTGGGCGTCTGCTTCGTGGCTCGCTTTCGAGGGCGATAGGCCAGACTTCCCTTTCTGGGATTGTTACGGGCGCGGGTCATTCGTTATACCATCCAATTCCATGATTGTGAGGCAGACGTAAATAGCGCCAAAAATAGGATTATTTTGGGCGGCATTTACCACACACTTTCGTCGTGGCAGTCTACCTCGTTATATCCAATTTTCCCCCGGGAAACGTATATAAAGCAACCGTTGAGATGGGGGATTATTTCCCTTCCTTCGTGGGATGCATCCAGGGTTCTTCCTCATCCTCGGTATCGAGGCCCTTTACCGGGGTCTTTTGGGAGGGATGAGAGACAAAAATGGCCGTTTGGACGGTCGTTTTAGGTTTGGTGACGTACCAGGCGCCCAATAGAATCAAGAGGACGAGGATTCCGGCCCACAAGCCGGAGGATGCAATAGCCAGGGCCGTAGCGGAGATAGGGTTCGAGGCCGCATGGAACGTGAGGGCCTTTCCAACGCTGGAATGGGGGCTTCCATTGAAGTAAACGTGTCCCTGGAAGTCATTGGAGAGCACCTTGTTCGGGGTAATCGAGAGGGTAACATCCTCGCTTGAGAACGGGGCCAAGTTCACGTTGGGATTTCCAGAGATCGTCCACGTGTTGGGAACATCCACCACGACTTCTCCTTCAACGGGTTGGGAGGTGGGGTTGGTGACGGTAACATTTACTTCATAGGTGTTCTGCACGCTGGGAGAAGTGCTCACGTCGGATTCCACCACAATCGCTGTGGCGTTGTTCAGTTGCATCGTGTGCGTGACAATGTATCCCGCACTCTTCAATTGGATAGTGACGGAACTTTTTCCTTGCAATATGGCAGTAGGCAGGAAGATCAGGGGGTCGTCTAATCCGGGAATGCTCGTGGTATGAGAATAGGATTGAGTCCCCGGCTTCGTGATCAGCGTGACCAACACTTCTTGCGTGTAGGCGCTCTTGTTTTTCACGTGCAATGCGAATTCTTTCGCGCCTCCGAGTGTGATGATGGCGGGCGCGTCAACAAATTGCACGGGCGCATCTTGCAATCCAGAAAACAACACGGCGCTCTGCTGCAAGTACACGGGGCATCCGGGGATTTCGGCCGAGAGTGTGAGTGTTTGATTCTCTTGCACGTCCGAGAGGAATAACGTTTGTGTTTTGGCGGTGTTCGCGGGCAAATGAACCACGTACGGGGAGACGCTTCCCTGGGTCATGGAGAATGTAATCTTCGCAGGATAGTTGGAGGGGTTGTTCAAGAATACATCTTGCGTTGGAACACCCTTCAAAATAGTCACGTTGGGTAAATTCGAAAAGAATTCATTGCATGTCGCGCCGTCCGCTCCTTCGTAGTAGAAGGGAATCTTCTTCGTGGAGACGAAGCACGTACTTCCACTCGAAAAGTGTCCTTTCATCGAGAGGAAGGCGTTTCCGTCGAAGGAAGTGGGGTATCCGTATCCCGTGGCGTTGAACGTAATCAAGTCCGATTCTCCGAATTTGACCTTGTCGGGAATGGACATGGTTTCGAACGAGACTTGGTAATTCTTGTCTGTAATCGTGAATTCATCCACGAAGAAATTCTGCGCGGAGTTGTTGGCGATGGTCAAGGATTCAGTCGTGGTTTGGTTTCCCGTGATGTAAACCGGTGACGCATCAAGTGAGATGTCCGCACACACGGATGAATCCGTTCCTTGGTCTTCGACCGTGACTTCGAATTCAGCGCTGATGTCGCTGAAGGAGCAATCGTCTCCCTCTTCGAATTCTCCTCGGATTTCAACGAACACCGTGTCGGTTTCGTCGTCATCCACGCTATCGGATTCGATTTCAATATCATACGTTCGCGAGCTGTTCGCGGGAATTATTTTTTCGAAATCTGAATCATCAAATTCCGGATCGAGTTGCGTGGAAAAATTAGGAGAATCGTCAAACACATCGAAGTCTTGGATGGTGAAGTCTTCATCCGAGTCGTTCTCGACGGTGATGCTGTGTGTGATGGTGTCGTTCTCGGCGATGTCCACGTCGCTGGTGTTGGTGGTGATGAGGGCGCAGATGGTTTCTCCATCTTCAACGGTTACATCGATGTCGAATGTCAAAGCGCTGAATGAGCACTGCTTGTTATCGTCGTCGTTGAATTCTCCTTTGATTTTGATTTGGAAGTCGTCTTCTTGGTCGGAATTGACATCGTCCGTTTCGTATTCGATTTCGATTTTCCCATCGTCATCCGAGTCAATCTCATCGGGGAAGTCTTCTAATGAGAGGGAAAAATGCGGGGAGTTCTCTTCGAGGATCACATCGTCGATCTCGAAGGTGTCGTCTCCTTCGTTTTCAATCGTGAATGAGATGGACTTTCCCGATTGGTCTTCTTTGAACGTGACCTCGCTCGGGGTGACGTCGATATCGTTACACGAGTTGGCTGCGGCCACGGTGAGGGGGAAAATTCCCAAAATGAGCAGTCCGATGGACAGGAGGGCCAAAATGGAGGGGCGCATGAAGGATATAGCCCCCTTAGACCTTTAAAAGGCATTACTTTAGCCCGTTAATGAGTTAATTTTAGGAATGAGGGGGATTCTCTTCCATCATTTTCTTCAATCGACGTAAAATCTCCTTTTTGGGGTCTTCTCCCGAGACTACAGGGGAATCCACCCTTAATTTTTGGGTCTGGGTTTCCAAGTGGGCTCTCAGTGCCGCTGGGTCTCCCTGGTCGAGCTCCTCATCGTGGGTCTGGGCATGTTCCTTTTCTTTGCGTTCCAAATAGGCCAAGTCCGAATCAGATAGGCCTTCGACTTCCTCGAAGGGGAGTCGATCAATAGCCTCTTCCTCGCTAATCTCCTCGCTCAGGGCTGCATCGTGGGAAGGAGGAGCGACATCTGATACCAGGGTGTTGCGTTTGGTCGCGCGAGTCAGTTCATCCACACGCACCTCTCCGGATCCGTGACGGGCAAACGCGACAGGTTCCTCAGGGGGGTGCAAGTCCATGTTCGTGGGGGGAGGGGATGGTCTTTCCTCCGTGGACGTAGAAATGGGCGTGAGGCGCGCGGGGGCAAAGTCTTCTCCGGCTTCTTTGGGCAGTACGCCCGTAACCCATGGTTTTCCGCGCATACTAGATGCCGATGGCGCGACGAACTCCGGGTTGCGCGGCGCAGAAGGGTTTGTTTCAGTGGGAGGATTATTTTTTTTAGGAGAGGCGGGCGGGGCAATCTCAAGTTGTGCAGGAGTTGAGATTGGTATCATTTGTTTTTGTTTCGATGGAAGAGCGGGAGTGATTCCGGGCTTAGGAACCGTTCGTGTTACCCATGGTGGAGCATACCCTGCACGCGCAGGAAGAGTTGCAGGTGTCGACTCCGCGCGGATAGGCGAAGATGGATTCATCGAAGGGGCAGTGGGTGAGGTGGGAGGAGCGCGCACGGAGGAAATGGGATCAAATACTTTAGTGGAGGGAGATGTGGGCCCTTTTGACGTGAGGGGTGGGATTTCTTGATACGGCTTGGGGGGTGTTGCGGCAATGGATGTATAGGATGGAAATGCTGATGTTCGTGCGACCGGCGCGGGTGCAGAAGTCGTTGCACTCGATGCCGAAGTGCGAATGATGGGCGGAGATACGGGGGTAGGAATACGCGCGGGTGCACTCACGGGGGGAGCGGACGTCGCAGGGGTTGGTGTAGAATCGGAAGTCTTTGGCATGTTCCAGAATCCCCACGCGCTACTCGTGGATGATTTAGTAGGAATGGGAACGGGAGTGGGAGTGCGCACAAGTGGTGCCGTTCGTGGAGGAGGAGACGCCGTAGGTTTCGCGGCGCTCACCCACACATTCGATTCGGGGTAGCGCGGAATAGGCGGTAAGGGTCGCGGTGGAGTAGGGGCCGCAGCGCGAACACTCGCGGGGAGTGGAGAGGGATTGGGTTTTGTCGTGCGCTCCTGCATAATCTCATCCAATTGTTTGCGCACGGCAGATTGTGCAACGGGGGATGCGTACGTGGGTTGCATACTCTGCAAGGGGACTTTGGGTTTGGCTTTTTCTCCAAAGAGAGCGTTGCTCATTCGCTTGACGAATGAAGGGGTCAAGTCTTGTCGGGGGAGTTCTCCCAACTCTTGCTTCTTGCGTCGCGCCTTCAGATACTCGTTAATCTCGTCGACTTCTTCCGGGAGGGGCATAGGGCAGGAAATCGTTTTTGAGAATAAAAACCCGCTCACGGATGGGTGATGAAAACAGAAATGGGTGTAGAAAAAAAGAAAAGGGGCTCCCGATGGGGAGCGCCCTCTGCAAGTGAATTATTTCTTTCGGCTTCGGAAGATAACAAATGCACCCAAGAGGAGCAGGATGCCTGTTCCAATCAGGGAGGCATTGGCGCCGGTGAATAATCCGGTGGCGGGACTCGGAGCCGGAATCTCATTCACGATGAGAACCGGGGGCTTAGGTCGTCCGTCGGCTAGTGCCACAATGGCAGGGTCGGGTCCTTCCTCACTGAGTGTGCCAGTGGTTTCTGCCACAGGCGTCACGAGTTGCGTGACCTGAGGGGCGGGTGCGGGAGCAATTCCTCCACCAGTAAATGGATTCCATGCCGGATGGAATAGAAAGTCGTCATCGCTTCCCCCGGAAGAGTTGTTCGAGGATGATCCTCCTGTTTCGGACGGATTCGTAGGGGCGTCATCGTCGCCGGGCTCCGTAGGGTTGCATTCCGTGGGGTTGCTCATCATGCACGGCTTCCCGGTGACAGGTCCTTGTGCCACGGTCACATGAGGAGGTCGGTCCCCTCCGCAGTGTGCACTCGGCAGGCAGGGTTGGAGGACGGGTCCCGTCGTCACAATAATCTCGGTATCGGACGCATCGGTAACGGGTCCCACGGGGGTGATGTTGGTGATGATCACATCATCGACGGGTTCGCCTTTTTCGTCGGAAAAATCCACCACCGGTGCAGTCATGTCAACGGGTTCGGGTGAAATGTCGAGAACCGATTCGTTTACTCCAATCATGTTTTCCTCGACGACTGCCACTTCGGATTCAACCGGGGTGGATTCAGGAGCGTCTACGGTCGTCGTGGCGTTGGACGATTCCGGGGCTGATTCGCTTTCCGATATGCTCGCAGATGATTCCATCGCGGAGGATTCGGAGGGAGTGGATTCAACCTCTTGGGCGAATGCGACTCCGGAGAATGTAAGTAAAAGTAAGACTAGAATGCTAAAGGCTGTTTTCATGTAAGTCCTCCCAACCAATTATGTATTTACTGTAGTCCGAGATAATAAAGGATGGTATTGGGAGAAAAAAAAAGATGAAGGGGGACGTGAGACGTCCCTCCCTTCATTTATCGGCTCGAGGCCATGTTCCACACGGCTTTGATTCCGACGATGATGGCGGCAGGCGCCATCAAGCTGGCGATGTTCCCGAAGATGGCTCCCAAGGGGGCTCCAACCGTAGGGATCAAGGCCCAGTTGACGCCCGAGGCGGCCAACAGGGCAACAACGGCGACCAAGAAGTTCGTGATTTCTTTGTCGCTGATGTTCAAGAGTCCGATTAAGACTCCCAAAATGACCATGATCAAAGGAATCCAGGCTGCAACCGGTCCGAAGACACCGCTGCCCAAGAGACCGACGATGATGGCAATAACCACACCTAAAATGAATGCCCAACTACCAATTTTTTGTTCCATTTGGGTACACCTCCTCGTATACACCAATGATTGACGAACATGCGCCCGTCAATCAATTCTATTCTACTCACTCCTGAAATGAATCGTTTATATTCAATGCGCTAGGCAAACGGACGAATTACGTGTATGGACGTAAAAAATAGGGGTAACTGAAATAAAGGAAACCTAGCTCAATTGGTCATGCCTCTGCACAATACGAGTCGGTTCATGAAACGATTCATCCTTTCTCAGCGTAACGGATCATTGGATGGATTAAGAAAAGCCGCGAGAAGTAAATCGCTTACTCTCAAGCAGGCGGGAAACCTGTTCGATCGGGAAATTCTGCGTATACGGGACCCGTTGCGATCTCAAAAAATGGACCAAATTTTGTATCAGGAACGACTCCATAGTGCAGTCATTTCAGCCGCTATGGCAAATACGGGTTTCGGAACATACTTCCGTGGACGGGAATTCCTCCGACTCAAAAAATTGGGAGTGGCGGTATTGAACGGAGATAAGGGAGCCTATCACCAATTTGTTGAAACTCTCGCAGGAAAAATTAGGAGCACTAAGAAAGAGAATGCGCTGATTACTGCCCTCTCAGCAGAAATTATAGCAATCCAAAAACAAATAGAAACGTATAATCAAAATGAAAAGAAAAAATAGAAAAACACAATGAAGAGATTTCACTATTTCGCGTCTTCCAATCGACCTTTATTGAAAAGGTCAATCAAAAAACTATTTGGCGTCTTTGAGTTCGATTTCGATGTGAACATCCTCAGGGACGTCCACGCGCATGACCCTGCGAAGCGTGCGTTCATCGGCTTGGATGTCGATCATTCGCTTGTGGATGCGCATCTGCCATCGCTCATACGTTTCGGTTCCGCCCCCACAAGGAGACTTTCGCGTCGGGATGAGTAATTTCTTCGTGGGCAAGGGGATGATTCCGGTGTGCTTGACTCCGGTTCGATCCGCCACGTCCACGATTTTGGAGCAAATGTCCGTAATAGTCTCGTAGGAAGGAGACGTTAGCTTGATTCTGGCTTTCTGCATAGTTCATTCCCCCGTTTTCCTTCCTCGTACCTTTACTCGCGCGGAGTGACCTTCAAGACCACTCCAGCGGCGACTGTCTGTCCCATGTCTCGGATCGCGAATCGTCCAAGAGAGGGGAAGGCTTTGAATTCTTCGACAACCAAAGGCTTCTGCGGCGTGATCTTCACGATGGCAACGTCTCCGGTCTTCAAGAACTTCGGATTTTCTTCCGCGACTTGTCCCGTCTTCGGGTCCATCTTCTTCTGCAGCTCAGACAAGGTACAGCTCATCTGGGCCGTGTGCAAGTGGAACACCGGCGTGTATCCCACAGGGATGGCCGTGGGGTGGTTCAGGATCACAATTTGAGCCTGGAAGTCCTTAGCGACGGTAGGGGCATTCTGAGGGTGTCCGATGACATCTCCTCGGTTGATGTCCTTTCGTTCCAATCCGCGAACGTTGAATCCGATGTTGTCACCGGGCAACGCTTGTGCCAATTGTTCGTGGTGGGCTTCCAATGACTTGATTTCTCCCGTGGCTTTGGAGGGCATCACGATAATCTTGTCGTTGGGCTTGATGATTCCCGTTTCCACTCGTCCAACAGGGACGGTTCCCACTCCCTTGATGGAGTAGACGTCCTGAATCGGCAAGCGCAGGGCTTTGTCGGTGGGCAAGTTGGGGGCTTTCAATCCGTCCAATCGCTCGAGCAACGTGGGTCCCTTATACCAGGGCATGTGCTCGGACTTCTTGGCGACGTTGTCTCCCATCCAGGCAGACACAGGGACAACCACAAATTGGTCGTCTTTGAATCCGGCCATCTTCACCAATTTGGTGGCTTCTTCCTTGACTTTGTTGAAGGCGTCTTCTTTGTACTGCATTTCATCCATCTTGTTGATGGCGACAGTCAACTGTCGGATTCCCATCACGTTCGCAAGGAAGGCGTGTTCCTTGGTCTGCATCTGGGGTCCGTCCTTACAGGAGATGACCAAAACGGCGGCATCGGCCTGGGAGGTTCCCGTAATCATGTTCTTGACGAAGTCTCGGTGTCCCGGAGCGTCAATAATCGTGAAGTTGTTGGTCTTTCCGGAGAACTTCTTGTAGGAGACGTCAATCGTGACTCCGCGTTCTCGCTCTTCCTTCAAGTTGTCCATGACATACGCGAAGGCAAACGAACCCTTTCCGCGAGCTTCTGCTTCGTCCTTAATCTTTCGGTACTCGTTCTCTGCGAGGGCACCCGAGTCGTACAAGAATCGTCCGACGAGCGTACTCTTACCGTGGTCGACGTGACCAATGAAAATCAAATTGATATGGGGCTTTTCGGCCATATTGTGTTTCCTCCAAATATCCTTTTTTGTTGGTTGTTAACCAGCACTAAAGGGGAATAGCCACCCTTTCCGGCGCGGTATACCTCAAAACCCCTGGGGAACGTTTAAATAAGCGACGCCCGGTCCGAGGGGAAATAACCCACTCCATTGGTTTCCGCGGCCAAGCGGACGCCTGAGTGGGGGAGAAAAATGACTGCGGAGGAATTTCCGCAGTTTATTCCAAGAAGAAGCTGTAGTGCTTGACTTCGGGGTCCATTCCCTTTCGCTTGCGCACTTCTTCAACGGTTTTCTTCTGCAACTCAGGGGGGAGGATCTCGTATCCGTGGTATTCGGCGGTCCAAATAACACGTCCTTGAGCGGCCCCACGAACGGCTTGGGCAAATCCAATCAATTCCTTCACGGGAGCAAGTCCAATGATGATGGTGGCGTCTCCTTCGTTCTTGATCTCGGTGATCTGCGTTCGTCGCTGTTGCAATTCGCGAGATACCGCACCCATGTATTCTTCCGGCGTCGTGATGGTGAGCAACTGTTTAGGTTCCTCCAACACGGCTTTCGCGGCGAGCATACACGCGTAGATCGTTCGAGACACGACTGGAATAATTTGAGACGGTCCGCGGTGGATCGCGTCTTCGTGCAACTTTGCATCCACGAGCGTGACTTTGATTCCGTGGACTTCTTCCTTAGCAAGAGGTCCTTGTTTCATTCCTTCTTGGAATCCCTGAATCACCAGTTCGCGGATTTCGTGCAGGGCTTGAATTCCCTTGGTTCCATCCACCAACAAATTGTAGTTCTCGATGGCCCAGACTTTCTTGGCCTCTTCGGTTTCCATTCCCACGTTGACAAATTTCTCAATCCATTCTTTGTCCTTAGGCTTGACTTTTCCTTTGACCTTGTTGTCCATCAGCTTCTGCTGCATTTCTGCAGGGATGGGCTCGACTTTCAGCAGTAATTTGTTGTGCTTGTTGGGGGACTTTCCTTCCAACTCGGGTGATTCTTGCTGAATCGTCTCGTGGTACACCACAATCGGAGGTGAAACCGTAATTCCCACTCCGTGTGTTTTCTCAATACGATATTGGTTAATTTCCAAGTGCAATTCTCCCATTCCAGAAAGCAAATGTTCTCCCGTGGTCTGGTTGATGGATGCACGTAAGTTGGGGTCTTCCTTCGTGAGCTGTCGGATGACTTCAATCAGCTTAGGCAAGTCTTTGGTTTGCTTGGCTTCAATCGAGACCGTGATGACCGGTTCCACGTTTGTCTTGAAGGATTCGAACTCTCGCATCTCCGTTTCCGCAACGGTCTGTCCGGCATACGCTTCGCGCAATCCCACGATGGCTCCGATGGATCCGGCCGGAATGCTTTCAACTTCCACGAATTCGGGTCCCATGTAGACACCCACACGGTTGATGGTGGCTTCCTTCTGGGATCCCACCAATTTCACTTTGACTCCCTTCTTGAGCGTACCGGAGTAAACACGTCCGGTGGCAATGTCTCCGGCGTGGGGATCCACGGACACATCCGTGACCATCATCGCAACGGGTCCGTTCACGTCACACGCGAGCATGGACTTTCCTTCCGTGCTTTCTTGGTCTCCCGACCAGATGACGGGAGTTCGGTACTTTTGTGCTTGCGTCGGGTTGGGTAAGTGTTGCACGACCATTTCGAAGATGGTGTCTTCTAAGGGAGACTTGGATGAAATTTCTTTCTGCTGGTCCGCCTTCATCCATTCGTACACTTGCTTGAAGTTGATTCCCGTGCGTTTCATGGAGGTTGTTGAAACGGCCCAATGGTTGTAGGCGCTTCCAAACGAGACGCTTCCCACCGCGGGGTTGACCTGCCAGAGTTCTTCTTTTCCGGCGGGGGCGTTCTTCTTGATCAAATTGTTAACGTGAGTAATGGTCTTGACGAATCGCTTCTGCATTTCAGCTTCGTCCACCTGTAATTCGTTGATCAATCGATCAACTTTGTTGATGAATAAGACCGGGCGAACGTTTTCGCGCAGGGCTTGTCGGATAACGGTTTCCGTTTGAGGCATGACTCCTTCAACGGCATCCACGACCAAGACAACTCCATCCACGGCACGCATGGCGCGGATAACTTCTCCACCGAAGTCGACGTGACCGGGGGTGTCAATCATGTTGATGAGGTATTGCTTTCCGTGAACGGTAGGAACGAGTGAAATGTTGGCCGCATTGATTGTGATTCCGCGTTCTTGTTCCTGGTCTTCGAAGTCCATGAACTGTTGCTTTCCAGCCAACTCTTTGTTGATGAGTCCGGCGGCGGCGATGAGGTTATCGGAGAGCGTGGTCTTACCGTGGTCGATGTGGGCGACGATTCCTAAGTTGCGAACGTCCTGTTGGTTACCCATCAGCTTCTGCGCGGCGCTGGCCATTTCTTCCTTACGACCCATATTATCATCGACCTCAGTTTTTGGAGAGGGAAAATAGCTCCCTAATACCTCAAGACGCCGGGTGAACGTTTTTAAACGGGAGGGCGGGGGCCGTTAATAGGACTTATACGTCCCGCGCTCAATGCCTGTGATAATTCCTTCTAACATGGAGGCGTAATTTCGTAGGCGTGTAACATGAGAAAATTGCTTCTCTTCCAGTTGATGGCTCATCCTACTATTTAGGGAATCGATATCCGCTTCCACATCTCGACGATGACCTTCCAGCAATCCCCAAATAGTAGTATATCCTGGCGCCACTCGTCGCTGAACACCAATGATTGGAAAACGAGAACCGCTGGCCTGATGGCGATTGGCCACGGCGCGCATTATTTGTAGGGCCCAACGTGAGCGCTGTTCGGGTGTTAATGACGCCCATCTAACGGATATTCCATTTTCTTGATAGTGATTAATTCTCCCTGTTGGAGTGATTCGATAATTTTTCTTACGAATAGAAACGCCTGCTGGTGTAAATTGGGCAGTAGACGTTCGTTCAACCATTCCTCCCCGTTTAAGGGTCGATATTTTGTCGCGCACGTTTCGTATCGGGAAACTTTTTCCTTTCTTCTTAGGGATGGGAAGGTAACGATTGGACTGAAACACTTTCCACAAGCGCTCAGCACCCCTCACGAGTCGATTTCGACGTGAAGCAAGAGAGGTCATGAGACTGGCAAGTAACCCAAGTATAAAAAAGAGTTATTTTCCCGGGAAAAAAAAACCGGGAAACACGGATTTTATCGCGAGGCCAAAGCGACGCGTTCGACTTCGTTGCGGCGCTTGATGGATTGCGCGTTCGAGTCGTCCTTGGAGGCTTGGATCAATTCTTTCGCCAATGCTTCCGCGGCGCTGGTGTTGTTGTTGAATGATCCGTAGAATCCGGCCAAGGCCAAATTCTTCAAGGATTCATCCACTCGCTTCAAGGGGGCGACATCCACGGCTTGCGAATAGGCAACTCCACCCTTCTTCAATCGCGTCACATCTTCTCGCGGGGCGGCGTTTTCCACGGCTCGCACGAGAATCTGAACGGGATTCTCTTTGGTTTGTTCAAAGACAATATCAAAGGCACCCTCTACAATTCGGATGGCTTGCAGTTTCTTTCCGCAGCTTCCTCGTCCGCGGATGTACTTACCGGACATCTTTCTCTTTCCTTGTCCGGAGCGCATGACTTTGTTGACCAATCGCTCAACGACGTTCAACTTTTCCTTCTGATACGCTCGTTTAGTTCCTTTACCAAACGAGTGAGGCACCATGCGGGGAGACAATGAGATTTGTCGCACGAGTGTTTGGTCTTTCAACACAACTCCCGACGTATCCCATTTTCCAAAAAGTTTCGTTTCCATGCGTGTTTCACCGAGTAAATGTTATCGCTTGACCTTTTCCTTCTTTCCAGTTCGAAGCATTTCTAAGGATTGACCGTTCACGTGCGTGACGCGGTACTTGACTCCCCATTGGGATCCATACGGTCCGTTCTGGGATCCACCGATTCCTTCGATGACGACTTCGTCGTGTTCATCCACAAACTTAATCGCTCCATCGCGGGGGCAGAAGGCCGTGACTTGCGTTCCATTTTTGATCAATTGAACACGGACACACTTCATGATTCCTGAGTGGGGTTGCTTTTGCGTGACTCCTCGCTTTTCTAAAACGATGGCTTTGGCCTGCGGAGCGCCCTCTAAGGGGTCGTACTTTTCGCGCAAATTGAGGACTCGTCGCTTGTGGTACGGATCTTTCATCCGCCACTTGCTGCGTTTGTCCTCCAATTGTCGGGCTGAAAATTCTCCTCGCGCCATTCATTCACCTAGTTACAAGTTTTGCTCTTCGGAAGGCTTATAAAAGCCCCCTTAGGCCACCTTCTTTTTTGCTCGCTTTGTTTTATGGGCCTGGTCTTCAAGGACGGCCTTCACCAGGGTCTGCTTCCCCAGCTCTTCAACCTTGGACTTTCCGGCGTCCAAAATCAACAAAGTTGAGATCACGTAGGGCTTTCCGCACACGTTTCCTAACTCCAATCCATTCCCCGCAAAGGAGTAAATGGGGACCTCCGCCAACTTGGCGAGGTGAGACAAACTTTCCTTAGTCAAATCCGGGGTGTTCTGGGCGACGACCAACAAGAGTCCTTCCCCATTTCGAACGGAATACTGGGATTCCTTCACTCCAAAGAGTGCTTTCCCCGTGTCAACGGCACGGCGGATTTCCTTACTTGCTTCTGCGTGATCCATACTCCACACCTCCAAAGTGCTTCTCAGGATGGCTAATCTAACCTATTCCCTTGGAAAAAGGCATATAAATCAGACTCTCAAGGAGGGGGAAAGAATCCTTATAGGGGAAATCACGCTCAACAAGTCCTATGACCCGTGTGATTGTGGTGCATCGCTGGGGAGGGACCCCGGAGACGGATTGGTACCCCTGGCTCAAGAGGGAAGTAGAATCCCTCGGCGGGGAATGCCTCGTTCTCACGATGCCCAATCCTAACAACCCTAGACTCAAGGAATGGGTCTCCACCCTCAAGGAGTCGGTGAAGGAAGTGAATGAACAAACCTATTTCGTGGGACATTCTATTGGATGTCAAACCATTTTACGTTTCATCGAAGGACTCCCTAAGAGCGCCGAGGTGGGAGGGGTTGTTTTAGTGGCCCCCTGGACCAAACTCAAACCTGCATCGTACGAAAGCGATGAAGACAAAGCCATTGCACAGCCGTGGATTGATTCACCGATTGATTGGAAGAGAATATTCGCGCATGATCACAACACTACGTGCGTGTTTTCGGATGATGATCCCTATGTAAGTTTGGATGAGGTGGAGTTTTTCCGCAACAAGCTCAATGCGGATATTATTTTAGAGAAAAAAATGGGCCATTTTACGATTTACGATAAAATCACCCAGCTTCCCATGGTGTTGCACGTGTTGAAGAAGTGGGGAATATTCCCCCATCGTGAGAAGAAGCGCGAAACGAAAGGAATTTCGAAGGGATGAAATTCTAAGTAGATGAAAAAAATAGAAAAAAAGGATAGAGTGGAGGGAATTCCCTCGCACTCGAAAATACTATTGGAAGTCTTTCATCACTAAATCAACCACACCGGTTCCAACCTTGATGGGTTGTCCCACGATGATGTTTTCCACGACACCCTGGAGGTTTTCTTTCTCTCCATTGAAGGCCGCATCGAGCAAGTGCTTGGCGGTTTCTTCGAAGGAGGCTCGGGCAAAGGGCGAACTTTTCTTGCGCGTGATTCCCGTTCGCACAATTCCTCGAATCTCTCCGTCAAAGGTCATCATGTCCGCAAGTAAAAGGATGTGTCGCAAGTCCACGGCAATTCCGTTTTCTCGCAAAACCTTATCCAGCTCGTGCACGATTGACATGCGTCCGGCTTCGACTCCTAACACTTTGGAGATTTCCTTCACGTCGTTCGTGGTGGAGCGCACGCCGTCGATTTCTTTCATCTTCAAGATTGACTTGAGGTTGCTTCCGGAGGTTTTGACAACAAATTCTCCATTTTCTTCCGAAACAATGGCCTTGTTGATTCCGCGCACACCTTGCAATCGGGTCTGCATGAGCTTCAATAGTGCTTTTCGCGTCTTGAGCAGGTCCTTATTTCCGGCTTCGAAGCGGTAGGCTCCGTTCTTGATGGCCGCGTGCTTCATCTTGAGCTTGTCGGCAATCTTCTTGAGCAATGCTTCAGCTTCCAATCCCTTATCCTTGATTTCTTCCTCGATGGGGGAGATTTCGAAGGACTCGTTCGCGTAATCTTCCTTCATGCTTAACACGTCGCTCATTCGCAAGTCTACAAGAGAGGCGGCGAAGGCGCGGGCTTTTTCTTTGTCGGAGCGCAATTCCGAATCGGAGAAGTACAATGTCATCGTGGGGTACTTGGCCTTGCTTCGCCCATCCACAATTTCTTCCACTCGCTGAATTCCGCTTCCAACCGACACTTCAGCAGCACCTGCGTAGTGCTTGGTTCGCAACGTGAGTTGGGTTCCCGGTTCTCCCAAGGATTGAGCGGCGATGATTCCAACGGCTTCGCCGGGTTCGGCCTTGGCGAAGGCATAGCGTTTGCGGAGTTCCTCGACCAAATGATCGAATTGTTCATCCGTGAGGTTCATCTCGAGGGAGAGTCGCTGGGCTTCTTCGAAGATCTTTCGAGGGATCCCATTCTCGGCGACGTAATCGACGAATTCAACTTTCTCCGCATGCTGGGTGGCATCGAAGTTTTCCGTGTTTTGCGTGTCGTTATCCATAGCCATGCGTGTTTCCTCCGTTGATTACTTCTTTTTCTCCTTTCTTCGCATTTCGCGAATAATCTCATCCATATCAGCGAAGTGTCCTCCGCTGGTTCGGGCGGGGAAGACACCGTCTTCACCATATCTGAATTGCACAATGTCCTTTCCGGCGGTTCGCACGGTCTCGTCGTTGGAGACGTGCAGGTCCTTCAAGGAGTTTGCCAATCGTCGGTACAGGTATCCACTGACTTTCGTGGCAACACCCGTGTCCACTTCACCTTGACGTCCACCCATGGAGTGCATGAAGT
>CAYRUV010000004.1:0-32406 GCA_964427715.1 uncultured archaeon
TTTGTACTTTCGTGCGGTTGGCCTGCTGCTGGGTTTGAGGATCCGAAGTGGCGCACATGACTAATTCTTTTTGATACACTTGGTTTTTCGTGTCGAAGACTAAGGGATACGTGCTTCCGTACGAGATTTTAGTCCCTGGCTCGAGCTGGGTGGAGTTGGTTCCTACCACTTTCTTCTCATACAAATCAATGCCCTTCACTCCCACGATAGGATCGACTCCATTCGGGTCTAAGGTGTAGGTTACGTCGCTCGCAACCGGGGATTGAGCCGTGAGCAAACAGCAGGTGAGGTTGGGGCGTAATGTGAGTCCTCCTTCCTTGGTTCCCGGCAAGGCGCACCCTTGGAAGGTGAACTTTCCAATGTTGGGTACGGAGGAAATTCTCCACGTTTGTTCATCCTTCGTAATACATCCATTCACGACTTTGGCGGAGCTTCCTAACGCAGTAATTATTTTCCCGGCTTCTACAGCCGCTTCGTTGGGAATTTGTCCCCCAACTTCTTGTATCGTTGTGAGTATGTTCTTGGGTCCATCTCCATACGTTTGGGGATCCAGCGTCAACTCCACGATGGCGCCGGACAATACTCCCTGCTGCAGCGTCATGCGGTTGCTACCCGTGTTTTGGACGGCGCGGCTCGCACTCCCAAATACGGTCTCGGCGAGCTTTTCGGCGGGGGTTTGGAGAGCGGTTTCGTACTCAACTAATCCTAGCAATGTTTGCTGACTGTTCTGCGCCGTGAGGGATCGATCCTTCGGCAGGAAGTTGGCGGCATTGTAAATCTTGTCCTGACACTCCGCGGTCTTCTGCAAAGGCGTCACGAGTTTCACGGCAATGTTGATTCCGTCCGGCTGGAGCTGGTTAACAACATTTTCCACGCTACCGAGGATGGAGATGGTGTATTTTCCGCACCCCTGAATTTGAGGAATGAACACCATGTTTCCGAGACCTGTGCCCAACCGCTGCGCAAATGCGTCTTCCGCGTTGTCTCCGACCAATTCAGTCATGACTTGGGATTGCATGCTGCTCAATCGGGGATAAGTTCCGTCCCGCATCACATAGGCCAGCATGTTCGACGTGAGGGTGTCGTTTTGCAGATACAGATCGATGGTGGAGCTCTTGATTCCGAGCTGGGCGAATGTACAGTATTGTTTGGTCAAATCACAATTCTTGAATTGCGTGGCGTCGTTCTTTTTAGCTTGCAGTTGTTGGTTGACCTTGGCAATCTGCTGCTCGATGAGGCTGGACAGCATGTTGCTCGCCTGCTCCGCATCACAATAGGCCTGAGAGCATTCGTTCTTGGTGGCGAGCAGGGGGAATCGGACGTCCATGGTTCCACCCTCACACACGGGCACTTGTACGGGATTAGTGACGTTGGCGCGGGCCAGTTCGTTTTCTCCTAATGCGATTTCAAGCGTGAGGGGATTCGATTCCACACTCTTATTGGACAAGAGCATAATTCCCTTTATTGTAAAGGGGACGTTCGCCTTGTAGGGATTTCCTTTCGTAAGGGCAAGGTTGAATTCCGCCTCTTCATCCTTCTCCAGTGTGTCAGTTCCCTCCGTGGAGACGATGGATAACGAGTTCCCATTGAGCGTGGGCGGGTTGACCTGGGTGATGCGCACCGGCTCTAAGCACTTGTTGGAAATCGTCACACGTTTAGATAGGGTGCCGCTAATCTCGGAGGAAACAAACGAGACGGGCGTGTCGAAGGCGCGAATTTCGAGACAAGAGGTGTGTCCCGTGCGCACGTAAATGGGAATCGTCTTCAACAGGGTGCGTTGACTCCCCACTCGTCCGGTGATTTGCAAATTAAGCTGCTCCACGCCCTCTTTCTCGGAGAGGGATT
This sequence comes from uncultured archaeon, assembly GCA_964427715.1. Classification (GTDB taxonomy): domain Archaea; phylum Iainarchaeota; class Iainarchaeia; order Iainarchaeales; family VGJJ01; genus VGJJ01. The sequence continues at coordinate 1,846 of CAYRUV010000004.1, forward strand.
CACCAATGATGGAGAGGGGGGGATGCTGCGTCTGGCCGGGCTGGAGGGCATTGGAGGAATCGAAGTATCCCCCTTGGTAGTATCCGCCCGCGTAGGCCGTATTGACGTTGTTGACCGTCTGCGAGTACGGGTGGTTGTTTTCTAGTTTCAAATCCACCCCTTCAGGTTCCGTTCCTTCAATGGTGGCTCGGATATCGTATACGGGGGATGCGCCAATGTTGGTGTTGGGAACAATCACGCGATCGGTGGCCTTGGCGGTGCCGCTCTTGATGAGGGTGAGCTCAACCGTCTGAGGGGTTTGGAGGGCGCGCGAACGATCCCAGAATTGAATATCCAATGGAATACTGGCGGTGAGTTGTGCGGCGCGGAACGTGAGAGCGTATTGGTTAAGTTGCGGGGCGTATCCGGCGCGGTAGAGTTGGTTGGTGAGGGTGAAGTCGACTTGCTTCTGCTCCCCATTCGAGAGTTTGAGTTGTGAGTCCACCGCGGCAACTTTTAGTCCATCCACCTCCAATTGTCCATCCACCGTGCTGACACCCGGGATGAGAAGCAATTCAACGCCGCACTTGTTGGTGGCCTTCACTGAGACGCGTTTGTTTTCGGCGTTCTGGTAGGCGCCGTAGGAGTCGACTCCGTACGCATTGTATCCATTGTTGGAATAGGAATAGGGGTTGGGCGCGAGCGAGTCGCCGTAGTAGGGGATATTCCCATTGACTTGGGAGCCGTTTCCATACATGTTTCCGTATGTTTGGGTCTCCCCCATGAGGGTGACCGCGACGCGTGTCTTGTCGAATGTGAGGCACGAGGGGTCGAGTTGTTTATTGTAGGTCGCCGAAAGGATGGCCGTGTCGGTGACCGGAAGGAGAGTGTTGATTTCTCCTCGGACGCTCAACGAGCCACCTCCGGAAAGAACGGAAGTATCGGTGGGACTTCCCGTGTAGGTGGCGGTAACCACCACATTCCCTTTCCCTTTCGCCGGGATCGCAGTGATAGGGGCGAATTCGAGTTGGATTTCTTTAGGAAACGTATCATACGCCTTGAATTCCGCGGTGATGTTGGAAATGGGATAGTTGGTCGTGTTGGTCACGACGATGTTTTGCGTCGTTTTCGTCTGGCCGAAGGGAATCTCCACGGCAATCTTTTCATCAATCTGAATCGGGCTCTTCAATCCCACGTTGAGCGTGTCCTCGAAGTCCACGTATCCGGGGACTTTGACCTTTACGTTGTATAGTCCCGGTTCGAGTGCCTTGTCGAAGGCATACTGCCCATTCGCCCCTTTCCCGGGAAGATTTTTCCCTTTGATGCTCGCGACAAATTTTCCATCCGGCGTATAGAGAGAGATTAATGCATCCGTGATGGGATTTCCTTGCTCATCTACCACTGAAATGGTGAAGGGCTCATTCGGATTCACGCTGTCCGGCATCACCACGCGCAATAATTTGGCCTGCACAATTTCCACAGGGATGGTTTCCATCCACTGGGCGTTGGAGGACACCACACTCAAGGAAATTGTGGTTTGTCCCAAATCTTGAGGAGTGAAATGGATTCGCGCCTGGCTCCCAAATTGAGGATCAATAGCCGGGATGGTGAATGTGATGCTCGTGTCCTTGTTCCCATTATCGGAGAGCTTTCCAAAATTTCCAATTTCGGATTTGGTGAAGACCAATAATGCTTCTTCCTGCGTCTGGGCCTTGATGGTGGTTCCCGTTTTCGCGGCGTTGATGGCGGTGTTCGTGACCAATCCTTCCTTTGGAATAGTGGGCGTGCTTCCCGCGCTCAAAGAGGGGAGTATCTCGAGGTGCATCGCGTAGGGCTTCCCCTCCACGGCTTGGAATCCTCCCAACGGATACGAGCGGGATTCTTCATCCACGAATGATACGTTCACACAGATTCCATTCTGGCATAAGGGAAAGTTGGCATACACAGGGATGGATTGGGTCTGCACGGCCGCGTACAATCCTAATTTATCTTTCGTGTAGGGTGCACTTCCCAGCTCACTATCAGCGGGTGTGCGAGAGATTCCGAGGTTTATTTCGGCGAACGCACGATAACGGATTTCCTGCGCTCCCGTGGGGGTTCCGGATCGAGCTTTCAATCGCACATCAAGGGTGCTGGTCCCGTTGGGGGTGTTCTTTACCACTTCAATCCACTTGGATAATGTTCCTGCCTTCCCGGCAGACTTGCGATCCTTACTCTCATTTCCAGGTTTGGGAGATGCGGTGTAGGTGCGTCCGTAGGCAATCGCATCGGCCTCTCCATTCACTCCGATAATTCCCACGAATTGTGAGTCCACGTTCGAAACGTTCTCAGGACCTACCCGCACGAAAAGTCCGCCCTTCGTCGCGCCGGCGGGCCATTGGATGGTGAATCGGGCGAATCCATCCTGTTGGGGTGAGAGTCCGGGAACCGGTTCTCCCGAGGCGTCGAATAGCCCTACATATTGCACTTGCGGCGCGGGACCGTTGGGTCCGGGAGCCGCGTCCAGCACAACGGTGATGGCATTGCGTCCGGCGATGGATATCGTTTGGGTGTATTTTTTCCCCTCATCCGTGGTAGCCGTGATGTGCACCGTGTCTTGGAGGGATTCCACAATCACATCGGCTTTCCCATCCGTCACTTTCTCATCGAACAAACTTTCACCGGTCGCCGTGGCAATTTTCACGTCTCCCACAAATGATTGTCCGTTAGAGAGTTTGAGTGTGAATTCCACGAGGTTGAGTTCCGAGGAGAGGGTGAGCACAACCTTGTTGAGTCCGGCCGCCACCACTAATTCTTGCTCCGCAACCTGGTCTCCTTTTTCGGCGCGCACGCGAATGGAGGTGTTAATGGGAATGCGCGCGGTGAAGCTCCCGGCGGAATCGGTTGATTTTGAAACAATAAGTGGAAGATACGTTCCCTCCACCAATTCATCCACGCTCAACGAAGCATTCGCGGCGGCTTTCCCGTCGGATTCATTCACGAACACAGTGAGTATTCCCGCGTTTCCGCTGGTGAAAGGGGTGAGTAAAACGTCCATGGCTTTCTCATCGACTCCCTGCTCGAGCGAGGGCCAATCGACTTGTGCACGCAAGGGCAGGAAATTGGGGTGGAATCCCGTGACATAGTAGGTATTCACCTGATTCAGTCCCCCGAAGGAAGCTTCTCCGGAGAAATTGCTCACTTGGGAATCGATGAGTTCGTAGGATGCATCCAGCAAATCAACCCCTACACTATCCAAGGGTTGTTGGGAGTTCGCATTTTTGGTGCGCAGTAGGAGGTTGGTTCCTCCATTCTTCATCGTGGCAATGATGGTTTCTTCATCCTCGCGGAGTGTTTTTCCTCCGGGAAATTCGGTTTGGCTCGAATAGGTGAGGTATCCTTCTTTTTCGACCGTGATGCGAATCGGCGTTCCTTTTTGGAGTGTTTCGGAGTGTGATCCGCTCGCTGCGTCCACTTCCGTAATAATTTCATTGGATTGGGCATGCGTGATGGTGATGTGCACATTCTCAATGGGGAGTTTAGTCGCATCATCAATGGCTTTCACCAACACCACACTGGGTCCGCTGCTCGCCCCGGCTTTCGGGAGCATTTCTTTGATTTTCACGTCGCCGCTGGAGAATACAATCGTGTCGTGCAAGTCTTCATAGTTGGGGGATTTGGCCACAATCGATATTTCCGCGTTCAAGGGAACATTGAGAAGAATAACTCCATCCGCGGCAGGGGTGGAGGTGATGATTCCATCGCTGCCATTCCACTCTGCTTCCACGAGGGCATCGGTGAGGGTGGTTCCAGTTTCGGAGTCGATGAGCTTGAGTCTCCCAACAATGGCCTCATTGTCTCCCTGCAAGGAGAGTTTCAATCCGGAGTCCCCGACATTCAACAATCCGCTTTTTTCTCCATACCCCGCTTTGGTGGCTACAACTTTCAAAACGGAGTCGGGCCGTATTCCTTCAAGGGTAATCGTTTGTCCATCCGACGCAGTGAGTTCCTTGAGTAGGTTTCCTTCCTCGTCGAATATTTGCACGCGCACATCCTCGAGAGAGCGTCCCTTGTCGTCTTTCAAGGAGAGGGTGAATTCGCTCGTGATGGGTTGGTTAACCGTGGCCACCACGAATACGCTGGCAAGGAGTAAGAATACGAGTGCGAACGTGAAGGGCAGGGCGGGTATTCCTTTGCTTTCAAGGAAATCATTGTAGGACCAGGGTAAACCGATTCCTTTTTCCTCGAAGAAATCCAAGACTCCATAATAGGCGTCCTCAACCTTCATGTACAGGCTTCCCAGTGATTCGCTTAGACCCATATCGTTTCCCAACAGCCTAGGAAGACGCAATCCCTGAGTATATATAAATGAAGGTTCGCCGCGTTAAAGCCAACCCTTCTGGTGCATCCGTTCTCGGATTCGGGCACGATTCAACCACCCTCCGTACAGGAAAACAAATCCTAGAATAAGGAGGAGGCGGAACAGGAAATCATGCGTGAACACGGCAAACGACAGGGAGGTGTGTTCAAGCTGAAGCAGAGTAACAACCATCCGGAGGAGATTGAAAAGATACAGAATAATCGCGCCGAGGATCGCCCCATGAATACGAGAGTCCCATTTTTCATTTCGCGTGGCAAGGATAGCCGAGATAAGTAGAATTATTTCCAATAATCCCGAGCACAAGGGGGAAATCTCGATGAGATTTCCGCTCATGAAGAATTGGTGTGAAACCACCCCTGAAACCGTCTCGACCCCCACCCCATTAAGCACAAATCGCACGTGCGCGGCCTCGATTCCTTGAAGGACGTTTTCGTATGGAGAAAACAAAACCCACCCGATGGCAAACCATAGGGCCCAGCGCGAGAGAAACGCTCCGGCTTCGAGGGGAATAGTGTTCTTCCATGGTTTGTTTTTCGGGGACACCTGAACCATTATAAAGGAGGCCCGGTTGCCCTAGTTAAAGGTACGGGTATGAAAAAAGTCTCCAAGAAAACCACACGCAACTCGACGCCGAGTAGTGGTGCGCTGAATCAACTATCGGAGATATTCAAGACCGGAATCGCTCGCACGCTCAATCCCTCTCTTCTCGGATGGCAAGCATTGATGCTCATGATGACCATCTTCGGTTTCCTCGTGATTGGAGGGTTTGTCGCGCTGGGAATTGTGTTGCTCTCGCTCATCGCCGCCGCGACAGGATTCTTTCCTCTCGCGCTGTTCATTATCCTATTCGGCCTCGTGATTGGACTCCTGTTGCTGATGGCGGTCAATTCGTTCGTGGATGGAGTACACTATCACTTGGCGATGCAAGCCGTGTCGCGTCGAAAAATCGACATGGATCTCGCCTGGAAACTCGCCTCAGCGCGATGGAAGGATGCATTGGTCGTGCAGGGCAGTGTGATGGCCATGATCCTCGCAGCGCTGGTCGTATCCATCATCGTGAGTACCCTGGTGAATCCCCCCGGAAACGGATGGGCTTGGCTGTTGAATCCTGCGCAGTGGGTTAGCACCATCGGAGTGACCCTCATCATTGGGATTGCATTGATGGTGGCGCTACAGCCATTCTTGTTTTTGCTCCTGCCTTCCGTCTACTTTGAGAATGCCAATCCTTCGCAGGTGTTCAAGCGTCTCTTCCAGTATGTGAAGCCCCGCTACTGGATGCTTTTGCTCGGTGCATTTGGCGTGATCGTGCTGAATCTCCTCGTGAGTGCGCTGGGAGATTGGATCACGTCCTCCTTGACCATGGGCAACACCCCCGTGTTCGCTATCATTTTCGGTCTTGCTGCCACTCTCATCCAATTGGCCGTTATTCTCTTCACGTTCTCCGTGACGGTGACCATTCAGACCGTCGCGTATTTGCACGTGGCAAAACCCAAGGAGACAATTCAATTCACCTCCACGGATTTTGTCTCGCGCGCGCTCTCGCGCATGGCGAAAGACAAACCCTCTCATTCGGGAAGACTCCCGGTGAAATGGAAAAGTCCCGCGCGAAGACGATAATCATCTTCTACTTTTTCCCACATTCCTGCACGTGCACCCTGTCACATTTTTATCTATAAACCACTTTTTTTCGATATGGGCCTCGCATCGCATTCCGACGCAGTAAAGGGATTTGGCATCAAATCCCAATTTGGCTCATTCAATGGAGATAAGGGGGATCCCTATACGGTAATCACGTTCGACATAGATGCGATGAGTAAAGGAGAAGCCAAACGATTGAATCTTATCTTCATGACGAACCCTCGCATTCGCGAAGCGATTGACATCGCTCAATCAAAGAATCGCACGCCGTTTCCGTATGTCGGAGACATGTCTGTGCGGATAGATCATCGCCGACGAACACTTGAATGGACTGATTATTTTCCATTTCGATATTGGACACACCCCACTAAAGGGATTGCTCAGGAAATTGAACGTAAGGTATTGGGGTTCATTCGGCATAAATTTCCTGAAATTAGCTATGTACGACACTCAAATGATGTCCAGCTCCCTCGTCGGATTCAATTAAAGGGGCGTGGATTTGAACGAAACTCCTGGACGGGATTTCGATATACGTTTCGTCGTGGAAGAAAACTCCTTTTACGACGTATCCGTCATGACCGGAAGCGATTTGCAACTCGGTAGTTCCCACCACCTTTTTTAATGACCAAACCCTGGGTAGGCCATGAAGATTGGCGGTTTTGAGGTTGGGCCCTACGCGATACGCGAGGAAGGGGGAAAGAAGAACCTCATTTACGCGTGTAAGGACTGTGTGTATGGAGCGAGTCTCGCGGATGATGCGCGATGCCGCTTCCACGTGTTGAGCGTGCTGCAAAAGTCCGATGCGGATTTGATTGTCCTCGCGGACGTGTATGAGCGCGTATACAATGAAGATCAAACCAAGTACTGGAAGCAGATTGCGGATCTGGTAAACGAATTCAAGGGACGAGAACTCTGGTCCTACTCCCACTTGGGGGACCCCTCCACGGAAAGCGAATCTGAGTTTGGGGCACGCCACGATGAGGTGATGCAGATCACGTATGAATTACTCTCATACGACCCCATCAAAGCCTACATGCGCTGCCTCTCCGCACTCAAACGCGAAGCGGGGAAAGTAAAATCCGGAGGAAAAGCATCCCCGGTATATGTTCAAACCCTCCAAGAAATTCGCGAGGAATTCGAGAAAACCCCCTTCATCCAGCGCACGAAAGAATATCTCTTACGTTTGGATTCGGTTCCTGATTCGGTTGAATTATATCGCCACTTCTTCGAAGCAGAGGTCAAGCCCTCTTTTATTGGTTCTCGATTGATGTTCGGGAATGAAGTGGAGAATTTTGAATTGGTGGATGAGTATAGCGTGGGAAAATCCAACGTGCAGATATTCAATCACCCCAACAAGGTGGCCAAGTTATACTTCGTGAATCCCCCCGAGTATTCCCTTTCTCCTGAAAAATATTTCTTGTTGAGCAAGACCAAGGAAGTCGTTTCGGGGTATAATCCGGGAAGAAGCGGACTATCCGATATCGCCTCGTCGCGGAATTATTTTACGCGCGTCTATCAAGCCACGATTCGTGACTTGGCGCATCGAAATAACATCAAGATTGAGAATGAGGAAATCCAAGAGCTCGCCGAAGTGGTATCTCGCTACACGGTCGGATACGGCGTGTTAGAATTGTTGCTCGAGGATCGAAAAATAACCGATGTATACTTGGATTCTCCCATCGGGGGAAAGCCCGTGTACTTGGTGCACTCGGATTATGGGCAGTGCATGACGAATATTTTGTACACCGAGAACGAAGCCGAGGCGTTCGTCTCCAAACTTCGTGCGATGTCCGGTCGCCCATTCGATGAGGCGCACCCGGTGCTTGACTTTGACTTGCCGGGGCAAGAGACCCGTGTCGCGTCGATTGGAAAGCCGCTCTCCCCGGATGGATTGGCCTTTGCTTTTCGTTTGCATAAGACCACCCCGTGGACCCTTGAACAATACGTCGACAACAAGTTCCTCACTCCTCTTGCCGCAGGAATGCTTTCCTTTTTCATTGATCAAAAAGCAACCATGCTCGTAACCGGTTCACGCGGATCCGGAAAAACATCCCTGCTTTCGGCGCTGATGTTGGAGATTCTTCAGAATTCTCGTATCATCATTCAGGAAGACACGCTAGAATTGCCGGTGCCCTACATGAAGGACATTGGCTTCAACGTCCAACGCCTCAAAACAAGATCTCCTATTGGAGTATCCAAGAATGATACGGAAGTCGCACCCGAGGAAGCATTGCGCACCGCGTTACGTTTGGGTGATTCCGCGCTGGTATTAGGTGAAGTCCGCTCCGAAGAAGCACGTGTATTATACGAAGCCATGCGTGTGGGTGCCGCGGGAAACACGGTGTTGGGAACCATCCACGCGGACTCCGCGTATTCCGTGTGGGATCGTGTCGTGAACGATTTGAAAGTCCCCACCACTTCCTTCAAGGCCACGGATCTAGTTGTAGTCGCACGACCGATTCGCTTCTCGGGTAGCTTGAAGTCGCATCGCCGAATGACGCAGATTACGGAGATCAAAAAGCACTGGAACAAGGACCCCGAGCGTGAAGGTGGATTGTTGGATCTCATGCTCTATGACGCGCGACAGGACTCGTTGGAATTGTTAGAGGATAATTTGAAAGAGAGTGAGATGTTCGAGCGCATCCGCCGACTATCCGGTCTTACCCTCAATCAGATTTGGGATGAAATTAAGACGATTGCAAACGCCAAACTATTCATGGTAGAATTGAAGAACCAATACAAGGTCCCCGAACTATTGGAAGGAGAATACACCTCTCAAGCGCGGGCCAAGCTGGCCTTGATGAAGGATATTATGATCACCGAGAATGGTTCCGCCGACTACACGCAGTTGTTGAGCGAATGGAAAGAGTGGGTCAAGAAGAACACGTTAAAGTCGGTCATGGACAAGCGGGCCCAGCGAGAGAGCGAAGGGAACAAGGACGAATAACCCCTTAGGGGCGGACGCTCCCTATAAATACCGCAATCCCTTCTTCCGAGCATGCCCCCCAAGCGTTTTTCGTCGAATCCGAATAGTGATTCAAGCGCAGGAAAGCAGCCCAATTATCGACCGGTCAACAACCCCTCTCCTTCGATTGGTAAATTATACCGAGACATTCCGGTGGAGAGCGATGCTTTTTTTGCCAAAGAAGACTTGGCGATTCCCAAGGAGCATTGGTTCATTCGTTTTTGCAGGGACATGCACAAGCGCTTCCCCGGGTTAGGAAAGGGAGGCACTTTCACGGCCGATTATCAAGAATCCATCACCTTCCTCGGATGGAACCTTCGCGCGGAAGAATTCTCGGCGGCCGTGAAGGGAACGATGCTCCTTACCATACTGGGGGGAGGAATTCTCGCGGTATTGATTGGACTCATTTTCGGTGAAACCATCGGAGGATGGTTGGGGGTGGATGGTCTCATCACGATTGTCTACCTCTTCATTCCCGTCATTGTTATCGCAGTGGTACTGGCCAACTATGTTCAAGGGTATCCTAAAGCGGAATCGCATCGCGAGCAGATTCGCGCACTGACGTACGTCCCTGAGATTATCGGATACATGATCATGTCCATGAAATTAGTTCCTAATTTGGAAAAAGCCGTGGAGTTTTCCGCCGAGCATGGGAAGGGGAGAATTGCACAGGAGTTCAAGAAAATCATGTGGAACACCCAGCTGGGGGTCTACACGACCGTCGCCGAGGGATTGGATGACCTCGCCTATTCGTGGGGGAAATTCTCGAGCGAATTCAAGCAAGCACTAATGAACATCCGCGCGTCGGTGTTGGAGAATACGGAAGCCAAACGTTATCAATTGCTCGACAAGACCATGGATGAAGTCCTCGAGAGTGTGCAGAACAAGATGGAGCAGTACGCTCGAGACCTCTCGCAGCCGTCCACCACCATGTTCTACGTGGGCGTGCTGCTCCCGCTGATTTTGATTATTATTCTTCCCGTGGGAAGCGCATTCTCGGGCTCTCCCCTCGCGCAGGCCTGGGTATTATTTTTGGTCTATGACATCGCCCTCCCCATTTTGGTGATTTGGTTTGGGAACAACCTCCTCCAGTCTCGCCCTCCCACGTATACGCCGCCTGAGATTCCCGATGGATTTCCAGGATTGCCTCCCAAGAACACCGCAAGGATTGGAAAGAACCTCGTGAACATCTGGGTGGTCGTGATGGGTATTTTGGTGGTTGGAGGATTGGTCTCGGGATACCTGCACTTCTACGGGTTGGGAGTCGGGGAGCCCAGCGATCCCAACTCGTTGTATCTCTTGGCCCCTGACAACACGCTCGCGAATGTTCTCGAGGCAGACCGAAAGCCCATTGATTGGTTCGAACCCGGTGGAACGAGGGAAGCGCAACTCTTGTCGCAGGGAGTCACCCCTGAAACCGCGGCTGAAATTGTAGTCACCGAGAAGGCGCGCCTCTTCGCGCAAGCCGAGAACGATATTTCCCCCTACAACCTCATCTTTGGTTTCCTCATCACCATCAGTTTAGCTATCGCCGCATATTATCGTTTATCACTCGAAGCCAAGCGCAAGGTGCAGTTGAAGTACATGCAGATGGAATCCGAGTTCAAGGACTCACTATACGTCCTTGCTTCCCGTCTCGGAGAAAACAAACCCATTGAGGATGCGCTGCGCCACACCCAAACATTTTTGCCCAACAACATTGTCTCCCAAGAAGTGTTTGGGAAAACAGTGGACAACATTCACGTATTAGGAATGCCACTTGAAAGTGCACTCTTTGATCCCGCGTATGGGGCTCTGAAGAACAATCCCTCGCAGATCATCAACTCTTCCATGAAGATCGCCATTGACAGTGTGAAGTTAGGAGTAGGAGTCGCGGCGCGCACACTCATCTCATTGTCTCGACAATTGGGGAATTCAGAAAAGGTTGCGAAGATGCTCACCGTGTTGATCCAAGAGATTACCGGCACCATGAAAACAGTCTCCGTGTACATCGCCCCCATCGTGTTGGGAATAACCACGAGTCTGCAGCGCGTGGTGATCGTTACATTAGTGAGTGTCTCGGCGTCAGGTCAGAGTAACCAACCCGCCGACCCCAATCTAGGCGCGGGAATCCCTGGAGTGGGGGATTTTGGCTCGACGGACGTGAGCTCATTCATCAAGCCCGAAGTGGTCGCGACTATTGCAACGCCGGGGGAATTTTTGTTGATTGTGGCCATTTATGTGATTGAGCTCGTCATCATCATGAACTACTTCGTCACACTCATTGAAGAAAACAACAAAATTACGGCGAAACAGAATGCGGCAGCCAAGTTGCCGATTGCGATGATATTGTTCGTGATTACAGTGATTGTTTCCAACATGATGGTCGCGGGGAACTTCGGATGACACCCAACAAGGGAATGGGTCAGAAGGGCCAGGCGTTCGAGGCCTACCGCGTGTTGATTGCAATGGTGTTGGCATTGGCGGTGTTGTTGATAATCATCTCCACCATCACCTACTTCGATAAGCTTCGAGAGAAGGTCTCCCTCGAAACATTATACAGTTCATGGAAGAGTGCCGTGGATTCCCCAAATGGCAAGGTCATCCTGGCAAGGGACTTGTTCTTCCCTCAAGGGACCCGTTTCAGCCGGACCCAGTTTTCCAAGCAGGTATCCCTGGATGAGGCCTGCCTCCAGTTGGATGGAGAGAAAGCCGCAGGTTTTGTGTTGGATGACTCGGATCTGGACCATCCCTATGTTACAGTGCCTTCCTCGGTCGTGGGGAACGTGTACATGCGGTGCGAAACCACCAACTTCATCATTCCTCCTGGCCCCGATAGCTGTTTTGCCTATTGCTGCCTCTCCTTCGGGAAGATTGCCGGGTGCCAATAGCCAAGCGTCCCCGGATTACCTTTTTATAGGACCAGAGCCTTCCGAGTAGCAGGTGATACTGGGATGAATAACCGAGGACAAGCATTTTCGACGTTTCAATTATTGATTGCGGCCGTGGTGGCATTGGCCATCCTGGTGTTATTGTTGAACATCATCGGAAGCTTGCCCAACCTGGGTGGACAGAAGCCCAACAAGATCGCCTCGGATTTGGTTGCGAGTCAAGTGAACGCGCCCTCGGAACTGCGCACCTCAAACCCGGTCACATTCACGAAAGAAGACTCCTTGAATGCGAAAGCGATTGCTTCCGCGTCCGGAGTGGTGACGGAAGGACAGTTGTGTATCTCCATGGGTGACTTTATCGGATCCGAATCGGACTTCAATCCGGTCGGCACGGGAGTCTTGCAGTACTCAGGAGCTTCCAACCTGCGCGTACGAATCTCAGTATTGTGCGACACGGGAAATCAGATCATTGATGATTTAGCCGCGAATGGATACGGAGACGCCGGATGGGAGAGCGATTGTTCGAACGCCGCAAATCCCATTACCGAAATTCCCCAGACCGCGTGTATTATCGCCCTGCGATACGCGTAATCCCCAACCATTATTAAGCCGGGTTTCGGACAGGAGTACGTATGCCCTCACTCTGGAACGAGACCCGCGCCCAAGGGGAATTCAATTCGCTCTACATGATACTCGTACTCATCATTGGGGCCCTGTTGCTGATTACCGTGGTTAAGCCCATGTTTAGGCAGTCCCAATCCCTTGGAAGCAAGACCCCCGTCGTCAAATAGCCCCTTTAGACCCTTCCCCAAGGGGACTCTTTTTATCGGTTTTCCAGGGAATCCTTCTCTATGGACGCCGTACATGCGGAATTGGAACGGAACCTCTCGGATATCCTCACTCGACAGTTTGGCCTAACGGACGAGTCGGGGGTCATGGTGATCTATGACACGCAGTCTCCTCTTTCCAATATCACCACGCAGGTCTACCGGAACCTCCTCAAAGGAAGGGCGCGCGTACACTTTGTGGATTTTGATGCGACCCCCCATGAGGAAATACTCAAGCAAATCGAAGCTCATTTGGTGCCCGGGGATGTTGTGGCTTTGGTCCAATCCTTCTCTTTCCGTGTGAGTGTATATCGTTGGCGCCTGGAGCTGTTTGATCGAAAGCTGAAAGTCTTGGAGCACATGCGCCTCTCGTACATGTCCGAGGATCAGTTCATGACGTATGCTAAAAGCCTCAGGGATGAATCTTCCTGGCTGCAGCCCACCGCGGAAAAACTTCGGGATCTTTTTACGAAAACAAACCACATCAAGGTGGAATGCACCGGGGGAAGCATCCTCACGTACAAATCGAAGATGGAGAAGCCCGTGGTGAATGATGGAGATTATTCAAAGATGAAGAACGTGGGAGGAGGATATCCCATTGGGGAAATTTTCTCCGAGCCCATCGACCTTTCCACGGCGAATGGCCAGGTGGAAGTGTATGCGTATCCGGGGGAAGACCACAAGATGCGTTTCACTCCAAAACCGTTCATCATCAAGATCAAAGACGGTTGTGTAGAAGACGGGGATTTTCCTTCCGAGTTTCAACCACTCATGAATATGATGCGCAAGGAAAACCCAGATGGAACGATTCCCGTGCGTGAGTTTGGGTTGGGATTGAACCGCAACATTACCCCGCAGCACGTGCTTACGGAAGCGAGTGCGTTCGAGCGCATCGCCGGGCTCCATCTTTCATTAGGCTGGAAGCATGGGGCCTACTTGAAGAAGTTCAAGAAGCAAAAGGAACTCGTTCAACGCTACCACGTTGACATCTACCCTTCCGCCAAGCGCATCTGGCTGAACGACACCCTCATTTTCGAAAACGGACAATTTGTTATTTGAAAGGCCATTTGCCGGTTCACCGAACCGGCTTCGTCCCTCGTTACCGCCGGGCGGAAACGGCGAGCTACTTGAGCAAATCCGCGGCACCGGCTCCAATGTTAGAAAATAATCCCACGAAGGCCACGAGGCGAATCGTCTCTCCCATTCCAGTCACTGGACCCCCAATCACACCCATCATGTAGAGCATGAGGAATGCCGTGAAATAGGAAACAAGTACTTGCGAGAAGAGGCGCGTGGGAATAATACCCAAGATACGCTCGGACTCCACGGACTGATATTTGGTGTAGTAGATTAAGAGAATATTGAAGAGGAGCGTGGCAAGGACCATGGCACCGATTCGGAACCAATCCAACCCCCCCGAGAGGTCCCACACTTCACTTGTAACGGCGAGAGGGGCGCTCAGGACCATGGCTCCCACAATCTGTTGCGCTAAATCATCCCAGGCGAACTTGTCCGGGATAATTTTAGCCTTGAGGAGGGAAAAAGGATGCTGTTTCCGAGGGGGCCCCCACCCTTCCGGAGAGGGAATTCCTTTCCCGTTGGGGGCGTCGCGCCCCGTGCTTCTTCCTTTTCGGACCAATAATCCCACTAAAAATTCCCCTGTTTATTTTTTCGACTTTTTTCGCCTGCCATGCTCACACGGACCAAGTATAAAAAATAGAAGGAAAAAAAAATTATTCCACCGGAGTAATGCGCGCCCCATAGAATGACTCAGGGCTCGCCCCAATCGAGAAAGGGGGAATTCCCTTCAGGTGGACGCGGTAGATGTGAACAGATTCTTCGTCCTTGACCCAGTAGACATTCTGCCACACCCATGCGTGGGTTTTTTCATCATACACTTGGACGACGACATTCTCTTTGGTGAATCCGTGGCTCGCGAGCCACGAAGAGGGGATTTCGAACTCCACGGCTGTCGAATAGTGGAGTCCTTCCCATTTCGTGTCCTGGGTCAAATGAATATGAATCGCCTTGTAGGGGATAGCGTCCTCTGGAAGGACAGTAAAAAAAGGATGGACGGGTTCCTCTTCAGTTTCGGCGAGAGCCTCATCATATCCGGTGAGAGGATGATTGGTGAAGTAGGGTTCGAATTCTTGGTGAATGAGGAACGTATTTCCTCCCGGCAACTCATCGATGGCCGTAATGGTTAAATCGCGGATGCGATGGATGGGGGTGCGGTTGGCGAATGAGACGCGGACTCTCTGACCAGGAAATAGGGTGAAGAAGAATCCGGTCTTCTCGCCCTTTCGATCCGAATAATGCCCTCCTTTTCCCCCCGATACAGATCCCTCCCGCTCGGAGGAATCCCCCCCAGAAACCGCATTAGGGGTCGAGGCCCGATGTTGGAGATCAAAGGTGTAGACGGGAGTTGGATACTGTACGCTGTGGGCATCCGTCGCGATGAACTGCCACTGGTATGTGCCTTCCTCTTGGTCGGTCGTGTCCCAGGTATACGTGAGGGGGCGATTACTCATGACTCCGCTCTTCACATACATGGCGCCCGTCGACGAAGGAGGGCGGTCTCGTGCGATGTAGAGGCGCACTGTGTAGGGAGGGGTGCCCCGCTCGAACAGTGCCGAGAAGGAAATCGATTCTCCAATCTCGAATGTAGATCGATCATCCGGCGAATGGACGGTGTTGCCTTCCCCGGCGAACTGGAACACAATCCCCTCGGCCATAGACCAAACGAGAATCGCCACGAGAAAGAATCCGATGACGAGGGATTCTGCCTCCATAACCGGATAAGGCGTCTTCTTCGTAACAGGCGAGCCCATTCTCAAAAAAAACCTTTTTGGGTTAATAATAGTTGATAGAAAAAAAAAGGAGGGGAAAAGAATCCCCTCTTGGAATACTTACATGTGGCACATTCCGCAGCAGCAGGAGCGGGCCTTCCACATCTTGCCGTACCAGACTAATGCGATTCCAATCACATACCACAAGGCGACCATCCAGTCAAAGGATTGTCCGGTCAGGTTGAACTGTTTCCAGAATCCCCCAACGAGGAACCAGAGTCCCAATGCCATTAATACGACCGCGATGATGGCTGAGGTCCAATCCATGTCTCCCATCATATCCATCTCGTGCATGCTTTCCATCTTCATTGATTTTTTCGCCATACTTTTCTCCTCCTAAACCATGGCGGTTATGGAGCATGGGAAAAAATTTGGGCTTTAAATATGAGCCGGTCAACGTGCAAAAAGGACAACCACCCATTCACTTTTCTTCCGGAAGAAACGCGCCCAAATAGTGGAGGGTGAAGAGCATGAGAAAAATACTCAATATGTTCAACCAGACCGTATACTCAGCCAATATCGTGAGCGCGCCCACCGGGAGAAATAATGCTCCCAATGATGCGCACGCGGGGCATTGTGCAACGAGGAATATTCCAAGCGTCCCAATCCCTGAAACACTGCTTCCTTTTGCACGCAGGACAGGGGAGCATACCTGGGGGGAATTCCACAAATAAACCTGGTACGCAAATGTCAGTCCGAAGAGAATTGCAAAGGCCAAGAGCAATAGCGCATGGAGCGGGGGAACATTGGCCAACCACACATCCACTAGGGAGAGGTTCCCCAAGACCTGCGTGTAGATGTAGATTCCCATCATCACGAGGAAGGAAACCAACGCAATAATCGTGTAGTTAGGCGAATACAATACCCCTAGGAGGCGCATGACCATGTCCACTTGGGCATTGGATTTAAGGGTTGCCCCAAATGGAAAGAGAAGTCCCTTTTAGACCTGAAAAATCCTATTTCTTTAAAGAGCCTCACTTGCCCTTTTTGGTTTATGGACATCATAGTCAAGCGCCTATCCATTAGCCTCGGAAAGAGAGACTTGTTCCAGGACGAGAGCTTTGGAATATCCTACGGAAGCAAAGTGGGAATCATTGGTCGAAATGGCGTGGGAAAATCCACCCTCCTGAAGGCCATTATTGGGAAGACCGAATACAATGGAGAAATCCAATGCAATGCCCGGATCGGATACTTTGCCCAACACATTGATGTGGATCCCAATCTCACGTTTTTAGAAGAACTAGAGAAAGGACTCAATGCCTCCACGCACGCTCAACGAATCTCGGAGATCGAAGCCATGATGGGCGATCCCAAAGTCTATAATGACACTAAGCGCCTCACCGCCCTTACGGAAGAGTACACCCTCCTTCAAACCAAGGTCCACCAGGAAACCCAATCCGCGAACGCGACAAACGTGAAGGATGTGTTGAAGAAGCTCAAGGTGCCCGAGTCCCTTTTCTCGATTAAGGTAGGGGAACTTTCCACGGGACAGAAGGCCATCCTCTCGCTTGCAAAAATTTTCTGCGCCGATTGTGATGTGTTATTGTTGGACGAACCCACCAATCACTTAGACTTCGACCGGTTGGATATTTTGGAATCCCATTTGAAGGCATTCAAGGGAACCGTGATGGTCGTCACGCACGATCGATTCCTTCTGAACCGAATGGCTGACACCATCCTGAAGATCGAAAACGGGAAGGTCATCAAGTATAGTGGGAACTACGACACCTACCTGCGTGCGCGCACGGAACAATTCGAGGCTCAATCCAAAGCGTACGAGAATGAGCAGAATTATCGACGCATCCAATTGGAAAAAATCAACAAGATTGGAACCGCCCCCAAGAATGTGCGCCAATCCGAATATCGGAGGAAGATGCTGGACGCCCGAGAAGAAGTAGATGTCCCGAGCCTAGATCGGAGCGAATTTGAGGTTCATTTTGAGTCCAAGCCCATGAAAGCCCCCTACGTGATGGAGACTCATGATTTGAGCGTGGGATACGACAAGCCGCTCATCAAGCACGTAAACTTAGCCATTGGAGCTCACCAGCGTTTTGTGATCATTGGAGAGAACGGCTGCGGAAAGACCACCCTCCTCAAGACGATTGCCGGTCGAATTCCTAAGTTGGATGGGGAAATTGATTATGCCAGCGAGGCTGTAGTAGGATACGCCGACCAAGATTTGCAGGGATTGGATCACGAGAAAACATTGTATGAGGAAATCTATACCATTCTCCAGGACAAGGCGCTCACGCGCGCCAACCTCTCGATGATTGGATTCAAGAAGCCCGAGGAAGTCGAGAAGAAAATTGCCTCGATTTCAATGGGGGAGAAATCCCGCCTCAATTTGTTGAAGGTATTGCTGAAGAGGCCCAATTTCCTCCTCCTCGATGAACCCACGAATCACTTGGATATCGATGCGCGAGAAATTATCGAGAATGCGTTCCTCAACTATGATGGGACCATCCTCGCCGTGTCGCACGACCGCTACTTCATCCAAAAGGTGGCCAATCGTATTGTGAAAGTGGAAAACAAGACGATTGTGAAAGTCAAGTAGTACTCTTTCCATACGACGTCTGCACGGGCAGCCCGTGAAAAGTTGAATAGGCCTCAATGGCTTTCTCCACGGCCTCCTTTTCATCGCTCTCCAAAGAAACGGATAGTCGGATGTGCAATTCAATATGCTTGGACTTCAGCACGCGCCTCCACATCCCGGCTACATGCCCATCTATCATGAGGCAGTTGAAGAAAGGAATCTGGGCCATCATGTCAAATGGACGTGTAGGGGAGAATAAGGATCGGCTTGACTTGTAGCCAATCACATACTCATCATACGTGGGAAGCAAGTGCGCTGTGAGAGGAACGGGGTTGACTGGGGTGTTTTTTCCAAACCAATAGGTCTGTTCGCCATACTCTTCTTTTCTAAGTTTTGATTTTTCGATTCCCTGCTTGGCCTCAGCTACAGTTAGACCGGACCACCAGGTGAAATCACTTAGGGTTGCGGGTCCATGAGACGTGAAGTAGCGCGAAGCTAATTCCACAAGGGATTCTTCTTTTGTAAGAGTCTTCGCCTTAGGCGCACGGTCATCGACCAGCATGTAGGTGAATTGTTTTCCTTTCAAGGGACCGCTGCACACCAGCGCATCCAACTCCGCCCCCATGAGGAGGAAGCTGACTTGTAAGTTGGTGGAGGGGATCCCGGCTTTCTTGAGAATGGAACCTAATTCTTTTCGCGTGAGAGCATTTCCCCCTTTCAGTTCCTTCTCAATCAGCGCATTGCTTTTGGTGTAAACTTGAGGGCCCAGTTTTTGCTGGCGATTGTAATAGGCCATTGCCTGCCGCACGCGGGGGGCCGTGAGCATTTGAATCCAGCGAATGTCTTTCGGGGTAACAAAGTGCCACGTGGGTCGCATGATGTGGGTGCGGAGAATCGTTCCATTCTCCATGGCGTTATCCACGTCTTCTTGTTTGGATCCCGGAATTCGCAGACCGAAGGCCCACTTGGTGATGAGGTAATCCTGGCCCTGCACTGCACCTAGTTGCCCAACCATCTCATTCGGGGCGGAGAATCCTTTTCCGAGAATTCCTTGGTTGTGAAGACGATGAAGGAGAATATCGGAGCGAGGCATCACTCTTGGTTTATTCTTTCCATTATTTAAATCACAGAGGAATTTTTCGTCATTGAAAGAGGTGTATTTTTTTTCCGCTGAGCTATTAGAAATAATCCGCCCATCGCGAGGAGCAATCCACCCATCACGAAAGGATGGATAGGAAGCTGGATGCGCGTGGAATACGCCGTATTCGTGTTAGGGCCCCATGCCCACAGCAGAACGTTGGGTTGCCCTCCCTGGTTGATGAGGTGGTATACCCGATCCACGGATTGTCCG
Organism: uncultured archaeon; assembly: GCA_964427715.1. Classification (GTDB taxonomy): domain Archaea; phylum Iainarchaeota; class Iainarchaeia; order Iainarchaeales; family VGJJ01; genus VGJJ01. The sequence goes on from CAYRUV010000004.1 coordinate 21,218, forward strand.
GGTAAAATATGAGAGAAGTCCCCAGGTTCCACTATGACCCACTGCCAATCTGGAGGGACCCCTTCTATGTGTATGGTCACGTTTTCAGCGGGAACGCTCCCAATGTTGGTGACGGTTCCACGGATGAAGAATTCATCCCCTACGTGCGTGTGGGGCCCCTCCACCGTCATGCTGGTCACAATCATGGTGGCAGGATCAGCAAATACCATTGAGCTCAACAAGACCATTCCAAGAAAAAGTGTGAGTAGATTGGTGAGTTTCATCGGATTGGCCTAGTTGGTCCCAATGGGACACTAGGCATGTACCCTTTCACCTAGTTAATTCGCATGATTCACAAATGCGACTAGGGGAATCTTAAACCACCAAAATAAGAGAACGCCCGCTGCGGGAATCGAACCCGCGCCGCCACCGTGACAGGGTGGCATCCTAACCGTTAGACTAAGCGGGCAGCTTAGCTAACTATGAAACGGGAAAAAACCATTATAAAGGCTCCTGGGACTGAGGGACTCATGGGTGCCGAATGGATTCTGTACGGGGGCTATTTGCTCGTCATTGCCCTGCTAGTCCCCTATGCCCAATTCATGGGCGAAGGCCCCTGGTCATGGATTCAGGAGAAAACCAGTCACGCATTAGGGGCGCGATTCGAACAAGGCACGTATCCTGAGCCCTATCGCTTCGTCGTGGGGTCGGATCGACCATATTACGAGCAGGTCGTGTTAGAACTAATCTACAACTTCACCCTCATCCTATTTTGGATAGGGAGCATCTTCATCCCCCTCATCCTAGGATGGACGGCTTGGACTCACATCGTTATTCGTTTTATTGAGTGATTCAAACACCGCTCAGCACGTCCAAAATTTCCTTCGCGTGCCCTTCGGGAGAGACCTTGGGAAAGGCCTTCAAAATGGTCCCATCCTCATCAATCACAAACGTTGAGCGAACAATCCCCATGAATTTCTTTCCATACAGGGACTTTTCGGCCCAGGCCCCGTATTTTTCAATCACCTTGTGGTCGGGGTCCGAGAGAAGGGTGAAATTCAAATCGTACTTTTTCACAAACTTTTGATGGGAGACTTCGTCATCCTTACTAACCCCCAATACCACGGCACCCTTTTTCGTGAATTGGGCTTTGGCATCACGAAACTCACAGGCTTCTACGGTACATCCTGGAGTATCATCGCGGGGGTAAAAATACAACACGACTTTCTTTCCTTTGAAGTCGCTTAGTTTGACTTCTTTTCCATTCGTATCTTTCAATGTAAAACTAGGGGCTTTGGTTCCTTCTTGGGGCATCACAGACATATCAACGACCTCGCGTGAGAAAATAATCTAATGAAAAAAAAATAATGAAACGAAAAGAGCTGATTACGAGAAGCTCTTTCCGCATCCGCATCCACCGGAAACATTGGGGTTGTTGACGGCAAATCCGGCTCCTTGCAACGATTCAACAAAGTCAATCGTGCTTCCTTGGAGCATGGGCTCGGACATCTTGTCGATGTATACTTTCACGCCGTGCTGTTCCAACTTAATATCGGAGCTCAGTGGGGCTGATTCGAATGTGAGTGAGTACGTAAATCCGGAGCATCCGCCTGGCAACACCGCGATGCGTAATCCTTGATCCATTTTTCCTTCTTTCATCATGTATTCCTTGACTTTCTCCGCGGCGCGTTCCGTGAGTGAAATTACATGTCCAGAATGGTGTTTCATTTCCATCTTTCCAACCGTGGCATTTCCAGTCGTATTACAGGCGTCGTTCATAGTGGAGTTTCCCTCTATACACCATGGGCTGGGGCGATTTTATAAGGGAAATACAAAAAGAGGCCGGAATATCAGCCGTGCAACGAAAAAAAAGTTGAGTTCAAAAAAAATAGAGAAAAAAAGAATCGGGCGTTGAAACGCCCGACTAAATGGTCATTAGTTCTTTTTGTTCGACAAGTTGTTCTTCTTGACGTATTCCCAAATCTTCTTCGTCATTTCCGAAGGGGCAATGGGCTTGCTTCCCATGATCTTTTCAATCGAGTCCGATCGTCCTGCGAATGAGATACTGTATCCACCGAATGCTGCTTTTGCTGGCATAGATTCCTCAACTCCCTTGCGCGAAGCGCAATTGATTAGGGGTAGGGAATTCCCGAAGCCTTTTTAATGGTCCCCCATCCTAGAGGCGTTTTTTACCTCTAGGAAGGCGCCGCCTCGCAATTATGTCGTGGAATTTTTTCCCCTTTTGTTCATAGGAATGGATCAGCAAAACCTCTCGCGGGGTGAACGCCATCATGAATGGACGAAGATTCAGGAGCTCCAGTAATGGATCCAAATTTGCTCTTTTTGGATTCCGTGCTAGGGTTAAATGAGGGGTGTATCCAGAATAGGTTTCTCTCACGGGCGCGATTCTTCGCCCTTCTTCCTTGAGGGTGTGCAATAATTGTGTCGGATCCTCGACGCGCAAATACAACACTTCTTTACCAAACATCCCCACGTGGGGCTTTCCTCCCAGGGTAATTTCAGCTGGTGAGGGAAGGCGACTCCTCTGGAATGCACGCTTGATTTCGGCCAGACTTTTCTCGGTCACTTCCCCAATGAAGTGGGTGGTGATGTGCATGTGTTGCGCGCGCTGCACGCGCAGGGGAAGTCCGGTTCTTTTCACGTGGGAGTGGACCTTGCTCGCAATTCGTTTTCGTAGGTGGGCCGGTGGACGCACTCCAAAATAGATCTTCACGGCTCATTTTCGTTGTTCAAAAATAAAAGGATTCATTGACCGCCCATCTAATCCCCGTCCCTTTTCCCGGCCTCTTTTTTAAGGGTTGGGCGCTTCTTCCTGGTATGTCCGCGGACCTCGCCTCCTTCCTTGAACACCACACCCTCACCCTAGGAGATCGGGTCCGTGTGAATTGGAAAACCACGCAGCTAGAAGGGATTATTCTCCCGCAACCCACGCATGGAAACGTATTGGTATTGAAACTGGACAGTGGATACAACACCGGTCTCGCGCTTGGAAACATTTCATCGATTGCAAAGATTCAACACGTTTCCGTTCCAAAGTCCCACATGACTCAAGGAGTACATCCTCCTCATTCCTCCGACAAGCCCGGGTTTTCCGTGGTGGGAGTGGGGGGTACCATCGTGAGTAAGGTGGATTATGAGAAAGGAGGCGTGATTGCCAAACTTTCGCCCGAAGAACTGACGCGCATGGTTCCGGAAATTGGTTCGTTTGCTCAAATCCGAAGAATTATTTCCCCTTTCACCAAAATGAGTGAGGACATGGTCCCGCAAGATTGGATTGAGATGGCCAAGGTCTGCCATGAGGAATTAAACAAACCGGATGTGGAAGGAATTATCCTCACGCACGGAACGGACACCCTTCACTATACGGCAGCGGCCCTCTCGTTCATGCTTCCGGACTTGAAGAAGCCGGTGGTGTTGGTGGGCTCTCAACGTTCAAGCGACCGAGGAAGCTCCGATGCGAGCATGAATCTTATTTGCGCGGCCCACGCGGCCATCTCCGGTATGGCGGAGGTGGGAATTTGCATGCATGGGAGCACGTCCGATGATTATTGTTTATTCAATCGCGGGACTGCCGTGCGGAAAATGCACACCACGCGAAGGGATGCCTTTCGACCCATCAACCGATTGCCGATAGCCAAGATTTCAACGGATGGGTTCGTGGAAAAGCTCAGCGAACACCGCCCGCGAACAAACGGAAACACGGGATTGGATGCAGTGTTCAATGAGAATGTGGCGCTCATCAAGGTGTACCCGGGCATCTCCCCAGAGGTATTTGATTTTTACGTGAACAAGGGATGTAGGGGATTCGTCATCGAGGCAACGGGATTGGGTCACGTTCACACGACGCGAATTATCCCCACCATCCAGCGTATCACCCAGAGGGGAATTCCCGTTTTCATTACGGCGCAAACCATCTATGGGAGAGTCAATCTGAACGTGTACACCAATCTTCGTCTTCTCCAGGATGCAGGAGCCGTGGGCTTGGAGGACATGACGGCTGAGACGGCCTATGTGAAACTAGGGTGGGTCCTCGCCCATACGTTGGATAGGGAAAAGAGCAAAGAAATGATGCTCACCAACTATGCCGGAGAAATCTCCCCTGCATCGCGCACCGATGTCTTTTTGAATTAGGTTTTTAATGCCGGGTTCATTTCTCCCGGGATGGCTCTTCCCTTTTTTGTCCCGGATCCTGTTTTCCTTGAACAATTTTCTTGGTTGGATATGGGAGAATGGTTCACGTACGCGCTAGGCCTCTCCATCTACATCTGGCTCATCTGGCACTTTTATCGTTTCGTCGCGACGCGCGACCTGTTTGGAAAACACCTTTCGATTCATCACCCAGGACTCACGGGCTTCTTGGAGGATTTCATATTGGGTTTGTTTCGCGTGGGAAAATATGGTATCCTATTTCCCATCATGTCCTTCTTGTGGTTTGGAGGATTCGTCGCATTGCTTTTTGTGGTGGCGCAAAATCAAACCATTGATCAGATTGCCCTTATCTCCATCGGATTAGTGGGGGCGGCCCGCGTGCTGGCGTATTACAAGGAAGACATGGCCCAGGAGCTCGCCAAGACCATCCCTATTGTTATTCTGGGCGTTGCACTAGTAGAGCCAGACTTTTTCCAGATTGAACTCGTCCAGTCCCGACTTCAGTCATTGCCGGAATTGGGATCCACCTTGCTCCCTTTCATCGTGTATCTCTCCGCCCTCGAGTTGGCGCTGCGCGTGCTGCTATGGATTAAGCAGGTGGGGATTGGGGAAAACCTGAACCATTGATCATCCAAACGTGAACGTGTAGAGATTGAATCCTTTCCCATCGATGGTAAGCGTGAGCGTATGAGAATCATACGTGGTTCCTTCCACCACCGTGTAGAGGGTTTCACCCTCAATGGGCAGCAGGGTGATAGGACCCCCGTCCAGAGATATTTCTAATTTTGCCGGCCCAGAGGCAACGATATTTACTTGCTTGGCGGTGAAGGGAAGGATTACTTTCCCTGTTTCTCCGTTCAACTCCATGGACTCAGGATGATTGATCCATTCCCCTTCCAATGCAACCAGGTTGGAAGTGAGGGTGCTTGGGAGGGAGTAGTGGATGGTCTGGTCGGGTTGGAATCCCTCACTATTGGCTAAGGGGGCGCGGGCAAACTCGTATCCTAAGTACAACTCCGGAGTTCCAATCTTCTGGAATTCAGTCGCACCGAGGTTTTCCTTCACGTCATCCGAGACGATTTCCGTCAACCCCATGGTTTGATCGCGCTCAGCCAGGAGGAGTTGGATTTCTTTTTCGGTTTCCTCATAGGATCCTTCTCCGATGTGGTCGTATCGAATATGTCCTTGTGCATCAATCAGGTATTTGCGGGGCCAATACCTGTTTTGGTAGGCCCTCCAGGTTTGGTAGTCATTGTCCATTACGACCGGGTATTGGATACCTTCCTTCAGGACAGCCGCTTGGACGTTTTCGTATTTTTTCTCAAAGTCGAATTCAGGAGTATGGACGCCCACGATTTCCAATCCCTGCGGGTGGTATTTTTCATACCACGCATTCAGGTAGGGCTGGGTCCGAATGCAGTTGATGCAGGAGTACGTCCAAAAGTCCACGATGACGACCTTCCCCTTCAGGGAGGCAAGATTGAAGTCATCGTCAGCGTTGATGTATCCCTTGATTCCAACCAGTTCGGGCGCGAGTGGATACGGAGAGGAATTGTCATCCAACACGCCAGTGACCTCCTGCGTGAGAGAAAGTTGGTTCGATGGAGGCCCTATGAGGGCGTTCAGGCCAAACAATACGAGGGCAATCATGAGAATAACTCCCGCGATCGAAAGAGGGGACTGCAGTTCCATGCAGGATGGTCTTTTCGACCGTATTAAAGGGTTTTCCCAAATGAATAGGTGGTATGATAGAGATTCGCCCCTTTTCCAAAATGTATCAGGCGAAAATGGATTGGTTGGATACGCGCCATCACTTCTCATTCTCAGATTATTATGACGAATCCCGCATGAGTTGGGCCACATTGAGAGTATTCAATGATGATCGCATCGCCCCCGAATCGGGATTTCCCCCGCACCGGCATGATCACATGGAAATCGTAACCTACATCCTGGAAGGAGAATTGACCCACCGCGATAGTTTAGGAAATGTGGGAGTATTGAGGCCCGGCATCGTCCAGCGTATGAGCGCGGGAAATGGAATCATGCACGCAGAATTCAACGCGTCCGAGAAACCACTGCATTTGTTTCAAATGTGGATCTTTCCAGAAAATAGAAACATTGAGGCCTCCTGGGAGGAGAAAAAAATCGAGCTTGAAAGAGAAAAAAATAAATGGATTCGATTGGTGGCTCCCGATCCGAAAAAGGGAGAATTGCGCATCCACCAAAAGGCCGCCTTTCATGTAACTAAACTAGACAAAGGAAAGACCCTCACATTCACCCCCCACTATTCCCACCAATACGTGGTCGTGGCCGAAGGAAAAGGAAAGGTGAATAATCAGTCCCTCGAAGAAGGAGATGCCGCTGCCATTCGTGGGGAAACCGAACTTTCCCTCACGGCCCACACCCCGATGCACGTGGTACTGTGGGATTTGGCCGACGAGTCAGAGTCCAAGTAGGCGGAAAAACGCTTGAATCAATACAAATAGGGGATTCAAGGCCGATAGGAAAAACAGTCCCGCCGAGTCCGGAATGGGAAGCCCACAGAATGCGGCGCATACTCCACCGCAGTCCACTCCAATTTCCCCTTCGTCCTTCATTCCATTCTGACACGTATTCGTGAGTGACTCGCATCCCTCATCGATGGATGAGTCGCAGTCATCATCCACCCCATTGCAGAGTTCAAGTGCGGGAACGCACGTGAGGGGTGTTTCACCTTCTCCATTGCTCGTGCTGCTTCCGCCGCCACCACCACCGCCACCGCCTCCACCGCCGCCTCCGCCCCCTCCGCCGCCACCGCCGCCAGGTGTTCCGGTATCGCCGGGGGGGTTATCGTCGGGAGGATTCGTCTCCCCCTCCGTGGGAGAGGTGATGCTGAATTCAAGCACGTACATGTTATTCGAAATATCCGTCTCGGTGACCGTGGAAGGAGTGCCTCCCCCCGAGTAGGTGTACATTCCCGGACCCACCACCACGAAGAGGCGGTAATTTCCGATGCCCAGGCCATCGTTGGTGGGATCAACCAGATAGGAAGAGGTAGTCCCCGCGTCAGGGATGGAGGATGCTCCTTGCGTAAGAGACGTGGATGGAGGCACGGGATACGTGGAGCCAAAATTCATGGCTTTTCGTGCAACGAATGTCGTGTTGGTGAGGGGCGCATCCAAGTACACGGCCTGGATGATCTCCCCATACGTGGATGTCCCGACGCACAGTTGACTCTTCAGAGGGTCGGGGTCATCCTTTCGGCACACGGTCGAGAAGACGACTGTTTTGAGGTTGGTGTACCCGCTTGCAGTACTTTGAAGTTTAGCGAGCGTCGTTTGGAGGGTCTTGCTCTCATTCGTCGAGAGGGTGGTGAACACACTCCCCGGCATGGCAGAACCCGAAAGGACATCCGGTTGTGGAGCTGTGCCGCCTCCCCCTAGGGTAGCGCTGGCCGTGTTGGAATACCCGGAGTTTCCTCCACTATTAGAGGCGAATACGCGGTAATAGTAGGTCCCGTTTCCCAATCCTGCATCGGAATATGCCGTGGTGTTGGGTGGTAAGGGGCTTCCAATCGTCGAGAAGGTAAAATTATCCGTGCTGCGCTGCACGTGATAATTGTTCTCGTTCGTCGCGTTGTCGGTCCAGGATAGATTGATGGTGGTCCCGGATCCACTGGCCGTGAGGGCCGTAGGATCGGAGGGGGCAGGAAGGTACACCAACAAGAGCACGGGTTCCGTGGTGATCTGTCCATCCGGATTTTTCACCGACACGGCGTGGGAACCGGCCCCGAGGATTGTGAGTTGGGAGATGGACAACGTGGCCGTGAGCTGGGTCGTCGCGCCCTGCCAGACGGTTGGAAGGTTAATCAGACTGCCCACATTGAGTACGGCCCCATTTTGGAAATTACTCCCGTTTAGAGTGAGGGGGGCCGCGGCATTCGTGGGAATGTTATTGGGAATCACTCCATTGAGATGCGGAACGGTCGTGACGCCGGCCGCGCACTGGCACCCGTTCACATACGAAACAAAGGGGGAAACACACAGGTTCTGGGCACAGGTGTTGATTCCTAGATTTCCGTTATAGGTTTTGGTATCGCACACCTCGGTTCCGTTTAACGATAGATTTCCGCAGTAGGATTTTCCATTGCACGCGTTGATGAAAGAGGTATCTCCGCAATCCGGGTCATTGCAGTCGATCAGACCGTCGCAGTCATTGTCCTTGTTGTCCGAACAGGCGAGCATTTCGGATTTCATCGCATTGACAGCAGGGTCGTTGTCGGCGCAATCATTGGCCAGTGCCGTGTATCCATCCCCATCATTGTCCGAAAAGGCGGTGGGAGGCTCATCCGCGTTGGGTAGACCGGTGAAATTGTGAAGGCCGCATAATTCATTGTCGGTTATCTGGGGCAGATTGACCCCAAAATCCGACCACTCGTTTTGTCCGGGAGAATTAATGTTTCCCGTGATGCGGGGTTTCTTGACCCAGGTGATGTCAAAAATATCCTTGAATTCTCCCGCATACTGTGCGGCATTGGCCCAATTGTTTTCTTTGGCTAATTGGGTAGCATTGCACAATCCCTGGTAGATTTGATGATCGACCGAATAGTTGTATTGCGTGTAGGACTTCATGTCCGATAGGGGAACAGGGGTATTCGTTCCCTGATAGACTCCGGGACCAATGACGATAGTGTTGTACGTCCCAATCCCCCCGGTCCCTTCGTGGATTTGGATACTGTTGCCGGGTCCGCCCATGATCCCATTTTGCACCTCATCATACCGTTTGGTGGCAAACTCGTAGACAAAATAGAGGTGGTTCTCTATCATCTGTCGGACCTTCGCCTTGACCGTGCTGCTGGTGAGCACATCCCGATACACCGCGGTGAGGCCGTGAAGAATTTGGGCTTCCTCGAACAGTTGGATGCGGCAAAAATTTTGCCCATTCATGAAGAAGTCCCCCGGGCAGGCAGGGGTGTATTTGCTGAAGTATTTCACAGGAAGATATTCACCCGTGGCCGGATTGATCTCGCTCGGAGACGATTTGTCCTGCTGCGCATCGATGATGGTGATGATGTTCTCCGCGAGCGTGCGATAGAACGAATCCTTGGAGACCTGGTAGTACCTTCCGATGTTCAGGAGGCTTCTCCCCTTATCACGCGTGGGGTGAGCAATGTATCCTCCGGGGCCGTTCGCGTGGAGGAAGGTGTAATGGTACACGCTTGAGACTTTGTTGGCTTGATTCTTGAGCAAATGGAGGGCGGCATAATCACCGCGGAGGAGGTAGCGGTAATATTCAATTCCCAGCGACAGGTGAGCCCCATCCCGCGCGCTCCATCCATGCCAGACGGGGCGATAGGTGTAGTTGTAGGACTGCCACCCATTCCCTTCCGCATCCTTCTTGTACTCGGCATCGGCATTTACGTTCCAGGAGCAGAATCCCAGTGCATCATAGGAACTGTAGACGGGTATTTGGCACCCGAGTTGAAAGGAGGAATAGTTGATGTTCTCAAAGTCCGGTTCGCGATACGCGGAAAGGAGTGTTCCCGGGTGATCCTTGGGATGAAATCCAATCGCTTGTCCCACGACCTGGGCGGTGCCGTACAAATAGGTTCGGAGACCCGCTAAATATTCCGAGCGGCACCCGGATTGGCAGGATAGGAGATAATGGATGATGGGGGTGGGTTCCTGTCGGTAATTGGGCATCCAGCCAGTGGTTCCCAGGTCCTTTCCGAGATAATTATAGAGCCCCCATCGATACCCATATCCCGGATTCAAGGCCTGGGCTTGATACTGATTGTAAATCTTCACCGCATCCGCCTTGAAGTCAAAATTGGGCGTGATGCTGTTGGGATTCACCAAATCCGAAAATAGGTAGCCCCCCGTCTTGTTCCATCGTTCCAAGGATTGCCCCGCGTGGATGAATTGATTCTCTTCATAGTAGTCGTAGGATAAAAGAGTGCCAAAATAAACCACTCCTCGCGTCAACAAACTCTGCCCCGCCCCCATAAAGTTGGATTGCTGTGGAACCGTCGAGAGGGAGGGACCATCGTGGTAGGTCCCGCTGATCGTATTCTGCGCGTCCGTGGGAAGGACCCAGTATCGTGTTTGGGTTCCGGAAACGACCTCTTTCACGGAAGGATTCATGGCCCCGGCATCCGTGATGTAGAGGGAATGGTTCTGTCCCGGCGTGTTCACTTCAAACCAGATGGAATCGAAAAATACACCACCGTTTTGTCCGGTTCCATACTTGGGACTGACTCCCTGGAACCCCACCACGGAATCCTCCGCGAGATTTCCGAAATTGGTGATGAACACATCCAGTTTAGCATGGGGTTTGCCCGTAACCACAGTCACGTACACCGTGGTGCTGAAAAAATACGGGAGGCAGTTCCCGCTTGGATGCGTGGTGAGGGAGGTGCATCCGGTAACGGGTCGAAGATTTTTTTCGAGCTTGTATACTTTCACGAGGGGGCCATCTTCCGCTAAAGAGACAAACGATGAATCGTCCGTATCAAAGGTCGCCTCGTAGAGACCTCCCTTGATATCCTTCGCATACACTTTCAATTGTCCCTGCGTCAAAAAATTCTGAATACCGGTCCCGAATGAAAAACTTCCAGCGTTGGATCCAGTGGTAATAGGGAGTGTGATTTCTTGCCCCCCATTCATACTCACCAACACCCGCGCGAGGGCCGTGCGGACATTCCCGCTGGCGTGGTACGAGGTGGGAGTCGTCTGGGTGAGAAGTCCGCCAAGTTTAACGCTTGAAATAGTCGAAGTTGTTTTCCCTTCCGCATCCGAAAAGGAAATGGGAATAGTCACCAGGTCGTTGGATAGAGAACCCGACCCCTCATTCTTGATGTAGACCTCCGTCTCACTGAGTGTTGCGGCATGAACCGAGAGAGAAAGGCAGAGGAACGTGAAGAGAACAAGAATGGCCCATTCACGCATGCGCGCCATGGACCCAAGAAGACGAATTCCCCTTTATATGGTGGAGGGGGAGACTAGAGCCCTAGAATTCGCAAAAAGGCCTGAATCAGCAATACCAGTGGGTTGATGGCTGCA
>CAYRUV010000005.1:0-31065 GCA_964427715.1 uncultured archaeon
CGTTAGTTGGGTTAAGAACGGTGCGAGCCAGTTTGGTTACTATCTGTTGGAGTTGCGGTTGGTCTAAGGGTAAGCTTCGCTGAGTACGAGAGGAACGGCGAGGCGTCACCACTGGTATACCAGTTGTCCGACAGGGCACTGCTGGGTAGCTACGTGATAGTCGATAAACGCTGAAAGCATCTAAGCGTGAAGCGACACCTGAACAGAGACCAACATTGCTGATCTGCTGGGAGATAAACCAGTGTCACAGCACAAGCGTCCGGGTTTAATACCCGCTTGATAGGCGCGGGATGTACGCACGAAGCCTCGGCGACGTGCTCAGTCCACGTGTACTAAAAACGCAAGAACATTGATTTTGAGATCACAAAAACTCTATTCAATGAACTCAGAGCAACAAAGAGATGTGTTGTAGAACTATGACGAAGAACCAACTTCTTCGAAGGCTTTTATTTTTATGAAACGAAGATAGACGTTTAAGTAGTCCCTATTTCGGTTTTAATATTTATGAATGATTTTTTCTAAATTTGAAATAAATTCTTTTGCATCAAAAAAGTAATTTGGGTATGCCTTTCTAAGGTCAGTTGCTGAATCTGCTTCAACTAAAACCACATCGTGGTCCTTTCTTTCGGCGTATTTCTTCTCTTTCACAGAATAGTCGCTAAGTGCTATTTGTTCATCTTTTCTTTTGTAGCCAGTAATCTGTAATCCCCCGTTATTAATATCTAAATCAAGTAAAAAGAAACTCATCCCGGGACTAAATTGGGCATGTTGTATGGCTTGCATTGCCTCGGTCCAGCCAATGATTTTCTTAATAACATTTAGTTCTTTTTCAATTCTCTTAATTTCTAAAAATAACTCTTTCTCGTCGACTGGAGCCCCAGGAACCGTAGGCGAATCTTCTATCGATGCAAACGCAGCACTTACTAATTTAAAAAATTCCATCCATTCTTTTGACCCCTCATTCGACTTAATAGCTTGTTTTGTAAATAAATCAACAGTTTCAAGTGCTGTTGCCCATACATGTTGAATTTTCGTTCTAATTTGTATTTCAATTAGTAAGCCATTGTATTCTTTTTTTCCTTTGTCACTAACATATTTGTAAATTAGATGTATTCCCCTATAACCATCCGATTTTGGGTGAAGGATATAATTTTTTTCTCCAACTTTTTTGTGTTTTAAATTTCCTTTCAAATAATAGTCTTGATAGACTTTGTTTACCTGATTAATGCTAGATAGTACTGCTCTGCAGCCACCAATATCCTGCATTTGGCTAAGATTCATGGTGGGTTTTTTCCCGTTATAGCTCCGCTTGAGTTTACGAATTATTGCTGGAGTGCGCTTCAGACGCCTTACTGCGAAAGCATTTTTGTCAACGATTTTTGCGACTTTCTTTAATCTTATTTTAAAAACGTGCAATGGATAACTATGTGCGGCTCTCCAATTATCCAAAATAACTAATGCTCTATCACGTTGATCTTCCGTCGTATCTGAACGTGTTAACATTTCTCCAGCACGATTCAACTGTTCCAAAGAATAATCTCCACGCTTTGCCCAGGACATAACCAAGAATAGGCCAAACTAGTATAAATTTGAATGCAATCCATAATCACTTGATTCCAAAATAGTTCAACACCAAAATAATGAATGCTATAGCACCGCCAATAGTACTTAATTTTTCAAGGATTGTCCAAAATAATTTTCCCATAGAATTCGGTTCAGCCTTCTCTACTTTTTCTTTTATATGAACCTTTACAAGTAATCCGAAAAATATAAGTCCAACAAGCTGTAAAATTAATCCATATACCGCAAGTTTCAAATAATTTTCCTGAAAAGAAAGCGAACCAACAACGCTTACCGCAAGAGTCACGAATAGAATAGCAACTGAAAAGTTAAATGCAAAGTAATCTTTTTGAATTATTTTTTGAATTACTTTTATTAGCGGTAAATAAGCTAACATTAAACCTGCCCCGATTAGACCGCCAAAGAATAGGTATAATACATAAGAAACAATTTCAAATGTGTGTTGAAAAGTTCCGACGAACAAAAAAGCAAAAACAAGCGTGGTAAGAACCGCGTTTAGTGCAACTAGTTTATCGACTGGATCGTTACTGTTAGCTGATTTTTCGATTAGTTTTATTCCATCTTGAGCTAATTGACCGATACTAATATCCTTTCTTTTCGCTGGCACGATTTAACGTTTGAATAAGTCTTTAAAAAGACGATATAACGGCTCTCTGGAAAGTGTATTCAGTCACTCGCATCTGCCTCATCCCCTCTAGCAAATCCTCAATTTCTGCAATCGTAACATGTAAAGGCAAAAACAAATTCAAGTACGCCTTCAACATCAATTGTTCATACTTTTCTTCGTCATATTTCCCCTGAAACTGCCCCATTTCTACGTATTTTCCTTTTCTCCCGTCCACGATAATATACTGAATCGATTGCCCGGGCCGGAGGTGTTTTTCTTGCCGTTTGAGTTGGTGGAGAATTTGTTTCTGCGGTCCGTTGTGCGTGTATTCCGTCTTGCCCAAGCACACGGTGAAAGCTAAATGTTCGGGGAGAACATGAGAGAGGGACTCTAAGTGTGTACGGAGGACGGGAATGCATTCTCGAAAGAGTTCAATGGGTGTGTGGTGGGGCATTTCTTTCATTTGATTCAATACATCTTTTTGCATGTGGCGAATAATCCAGGGTTGAGACTTTTGACGGGCTTCAATTCCGCGCAGTTTGAGTTCTCCGTCGGTTCCAATTCCATAAAATCGTCCGGGAACCGGCCGTTTAGTGTCCACGATTGATGGGAGAAACACCATCCGGGAGAATGAGTGTTTGTATTCCAGTTTGAGATGTGTTTTTTCATTCACGGCGTGGATGAGAGTTTGAATATCGTGTTGCGTGGCGTTGGGTTTCTTCACGTATAACGAGTCCACAATCGCGTGCAAGACTTGAAACCCATGTTCTTCCGCCAAGTGAATGGTTTCCATCATGGTTTCGCGCGCAATGGCATTAATCGTTTCATGCACTTCAATCGTTCCAATCTTTTTGTGCGTACACGCTTGGTAGCCAAAAATAACCACGAGCAACCATTTCATGTACGCGACTTTCGCTTTCGAAATGCTATCGGTTCGTTTTTTGTAGGCCTGTCGACGAAAAATAAAATCTTTACACACTTGAGGAACGATTCCTTTCCCGCTTTTTTGACAGAACCAATAACCCGTGTCCCGAAATGGATTGAGTGTTCTCCCGGGGCTTTTTTCAGTAGAAAAAAGGGCCGAGCAGCATTTGCAATGAAATTTTTCCGGGGATAAGTTGTAGTGTTCCATGATGGAGGGATACATGGACGCAAAGTCTAATTCCACCACGTTCGAATGAAACCCGATGAGGGGTTCGTACGTAAACGGTCCCCGGTCGTTTTCCACAAGTTGAGAAAAGGGTTTGATTTGTTCGTAGATTCCCACCTTGTAAGGAATGAGCCACCCCTGCGTGTAGGCTTCATACATGAGTCGGTTGTTGGACGCACTTCCAATGGAGTGGGAAACTAAGGCTTGGAGGGTTCGTCGGCAGACGCGGGAACCTTCCAGATAGGACAATAGGGTAAATTCATCCCCCTCTCCCTCATGCGGGTATTCGGCGAGGAGGTGCCTCCCTTTGAGAGTAATAGGAGAGTGTCGGTAGAGCATTTTACCATACGAGAAGTAGCTGTTTTCGCGCACCTGGAAGTCATCCCTTCCGAGTCGTGAAAAAGAAAACGAAGGTTGAGCGGTGCGACATAATTCAAGGAATGGAATCAAATGCTTGGTTGAATGGTGCAGCAAAAGAATGTCTGGATTCAGCGCCTCAAAAAAAGAGAGGAATTCGTTCACGTTTCCCGTGTGAAATGCGTGTCCATTCGCCCGCCAGGTGGAAATTTGATCCAAGGCATTGAATTCGAGTTCTACTTCCAATGTTTTCCAATTGGGAAGCGGATAATCAATCGCGTTCAGGTCTTCCGTACACCGGATGGACTGGATTTCCTTTTTCTCATTCGCGTGTACGTCTATTTGCCCAAAGGGCATGAGTTGGTGCTCAAAAAGAAACATTTCCGGCAAGGGAATATCTACGTGGTAGAACGTTCCCACGTTCCGGAGCTTTTCCTCGATTCCTTTCATGGTGTGCGTGAAATGAAGAATGGACGGAAAGGTGATCTTTAGCACGGAAATGGATTTTTTCACAAAATCCTTCCGAATGGTTTTTTCGACTTTACATTCTTTCAATACCTCCCGGGCGTATTCCTCATTGAACGTGTGAAAGAAAATAATGGGCTGAAAGGAATGCGTGTAGAAATGATTTTCCCCCTGCGCGTCTTGTCCCCAGACGTGAATTTTGTTCGCGTGCACGAATACATCGAGGAGGATGAGAGGCATGGTTGCCCAACCAGGATGGATCCCCTCTTGGAGTTTGGCGAACGGAGAGGGCGGGTCGCCGTGGTGTCGGTAGTGGAAGGGAGTCTTAAATCTCCCAACACCCCTATCCATTCCATCATGAGGATTGGGTGTGGGTGATTAGGGCATGTGTGGACGATATTCCTTCATTTTTGCCTTGACTAAAATGCGGGAGATGCTTAATGCGTCTGTGGATAAAACGGTGGAGTGGCAGCCCTCTTACAATATTGCCCCGGGACAACGCGCCCCAATCATAATCCAAAATGAGGAAGAAAAAAATCGAATTGAATTGGCCCCCTGGGGTTTTCTTCCTCCGTGGGGGGGTGAAAAAGCATTTCCTCTCATCAATGCGCGTGCCGAAACCGTGGCGTCGAGTCGCGCGTTCAAGTCGGCCTATGAATCGAACCGGTGCCTCGTTCCTTTTACTCATTTTTATGAATGGAAAAAAGCACGGACCAAGATTCCGTATGCCATTCACTTGAAACAAAGTGAAATAGGAATGTTTGCCGGGATTTACTCCGTAAACGAGGGGGTTAAACATTATGCGATTTTGACCACGTCCCCCAATCCACTCATGAGGACTATTCACGACCGCATGCCGGTCATTTTGTCCCCGAAAGGACAGAAGGTGTGGTTGGATCCTTCTTCTCCGAATGAAAAACGAGCCTTATTGTTGGCTCCGTTTGATGAGAGTAAATTGGATGCCTTTCCTATTTCTCCCCGCGTGAACAATCCGCGGAATAATGCTCCTGATTTAATTCGTCCGTGGAAAGAACCCCAACGCAAATTGGGGGAGTGAGGGATTTTCACTCACTCAGGAGGATGGCCAAGCATTTCTGCACGCGTTGCGCGTACTTGAATCCTTTGTGTTGGGTTAATTCCGCGAGCATCCCATACACGAGCATTTCTTCATCATCTAAACTGTTGGCGTAGACCATTCCCGAGACGTGGTGGTACGCCCCCTGCGTGAGTTGGAGGAGTTTTTCTCGATACGGCTTGCGTAAGGTGGAGGCAAACTTCTCCAATTGGGCGAGTTTGGAATACATGATTTGTCGTTTGGGGATGATGGTGTGGCCCATGAACTAGTCCCCCATCATCACCACATGCACGGGAAGCGTATTTTCCAATCGTTCCACGCTTTTTTCCCACATGCGGGTCCAATTCTTCTCCTCTTGAGGAGGAAACCCTTCCAACAAGTGGGAGTAGGGAGACACAATCACATAGTGGGATTTTCCCACGAAATGATTGCGCGAGAGACCCCGGAACAAATCCAGCAAGTCATACGGCCGATCGATGCGTGCCACAAAAAGATTTTCCAAAATGGGTTGCAATTCTTCTCGTGAAAAAAGATATTGCGAGAGGATATTTTGGCAGTCAATGTAGGTGATTTTCCTCCTCCATTGATTCGTTTCCGTGGAAATGAATCGAGATAAGTGGCGTTCGAATTCCTCCGGGGTGCGGGCAGGAAGGGTGAGCATGAGGATAGTGGGTCCATTTTTCCCTTTACCACTTATGGAGGAGGGAGTGGAGCGCCAATGCCGCGGGTGTAGCGTCAATTCTATTTGGTGTTTTGGTTTCGTCTTTCCCATCGGACATTTAAATCATTCTCCGAGGTCATTGGTGAGTACGACGGGAGAATGATGGGATGAAGGGTATTGTTGGGTTATTTTGGATTGGATTGATTATAGTACTGGCCAGCGGACTGGTTGTGGCCACCAAGGCTCCGTCGTATCCGGAATTAGTGGTTTTCTACGATCGCGGAACCGATTCGCCTCTTTTTGCCTCCTGGGAAGAATCCATGAGTGCGGGGGTGGGTTTCACGTCCGACGAGAAGGGAGATAAGACCACCTACAAAGTGAAGCTCTTCACGACGAGTGGAATATTCAGTAAGTTTACGGTCAAGGCCAATGAGTACATTGAGGATAATGCGAAGGTTCGTGCCTACAAGATTACGACCATGAATTATGATGGGATGACCAGCAAGGAGAGCGTGAAGAAGATTCAGGTCTTTTCTAAAGGCCACATGATTTTCCAGCGCTACATTGATGTTCCCACCCAAGAGGTGGCTAAGGAGATTCGCTACGACGATGACACCGAGAAATCCATTATCTTTGAGCGAGTGAACGGGAAACTGAAAATGACGGGCACTTATCCTGGATTTGCTACCCTCAAGATGCACACGGAGAATGGGGCCATCCACGCGTACATCGAACCTCCAATGAGTGAATAATAATTTGTTGCGCGTGGCGACCTCCTTCAATCGTCCTTTTATTGGATAAGATATACATAAGTAGTATGGATTATTTCTACATCGACATCGAAACCGTGCCCAACGACAAGGAAGAATACTTGGCCCTGTCTGAGGAGGGTCGAAAGAAGCTATTGAACCCCATTGATTCCCACATTTTAGCCGTGGGAATCAAGAAAAGCGGCGTGGAGTCGCAGATATTGTATAGTGAGGATGAGCGTGCCGTGTTACAGGGCTTCTGGTCCACGCTCTCCATGGCCAAAGGAACTCCTTTTCGAATGGTCGGGTTCAACATCAAGGATTTTGACTTGCCCTTCCTGGTTACCCGTAGCTTCCTCAAAGGAGTCAAAATCCACCCCTTCATTTTGAAGGACGTCGTGGACGTGCGGGAACAACTATCGGCCTTCAAGTTTGGTCCCACGCGAGGAAAACTAAAGGAATACGCCGCACTCATTGGTACGCCCGTCATAGAAGGAATGGAGGGTTCTCAAATCGCCGAGCGGTATTGGAATGGGGAACATTCTACGATTCAGGAATACCTCAAGAAGGATTTGGAGCTCACGGAAGTCCTCCATAAACGAATGATTGAAATGAGGATTACGGAAATCGCCCGGTGGTAGGATTAAATACGAGTCAAGGGGTACGTGGGTATGCAAAAGGCAATTATTCTTGGACTCATGGTTCTTCTCTTGAGTTCCCTGGGTTTTGCACAGTCTCTTGTTCCTGCTCCCACTCATCAACCGGCCACGGGCCCGATTTGGGATGCCATCCACGCGTTGCAAGAAGCAGTGGACGAATTGGATGCGAAGCTGACTGATTTTTACGATAAGTTTGTCGACTTCAAACAAAAAGTCAAAAATAAGGCCGAGGATCTCAACCAAAGCATTCTCGCGGTAGAAAATAATCTCATCGTGACGCAGGGAGAAGTGTCTTCCCTCACCACTGCGGTCGGAGATGTTGTCTCGGTGACCGGCGATCTTGCATTAGATGTTCAAACGCACACGGATCAGATTGCCGATCTTAACTCCACCGCGAATTCAATACAGGACCAGGTGAATCAGCTCTCGATACCTATCCCAATACTGGATCGTTCGCGGCTGTACGAGAAAGCGGTTATTGGTGGCCCCACTGTCAATCTATTTTGTGACGATGCAGAAGATGTCTTGATGAATTATTATTGTGCGGGCGGGTACCTTGGGAATTCAGGACCCCAACAGGGAGTATTATTTGATGATTTTTCGGACGCGGATTATTCGACGAACCCTCATTGGACAGTGAATTCTGGAAACTGGAATCCGTCATCCTATGATCTGATAGGGGGCAACTTCCCTGGCGGTTCAATTGAGACACCCATCAATATGATCGCGGGTCGAGATTACCGCATTAGTATGAAGGTCCGCCAAATAGTCGCTGGAACATTGGGTTCGATAAAATGGTTCACAAGTGGGGGAGGATATACTGCCCCGGGGTACGAATTAATTTTCTGGGATAATGGGACCATCTACTTGGGCAAGACGACGGGTGGGGCTATTACCCAATTAAAGTCGTTGGGCACCTTTCAAACAAATGTTGCATATGATGTTGAGATTAATCATCATCAGAATGGGTCCATTGATGTCTATATCGATGGGGCACTCAAAGGAACAGTAACGGACACTGAATTTACTCATGGATCTGTTCTCAATTTATGGACGGGAAATGGTTTCGGAATATTTTCCTTTGATGACATTTCACTCACGTATTCGCCGATTGATTTCACGGGTGGATTTCTCAACGTGAATGATTTGAATTCCCCCATGGGAATCACCTGTAATAGTGGCTGGGAAGCGAGAATTATCTGCTACGACGCATAGTTTTTTCGCCGGCAGGGCACCCCTCCTTTTTCCTCTTTTTTTCGTCTATTCCCTTGAAAAAGGCCCGATTCCAACATAACTCTTTTAGGGGCCGGGCACCCCTTCCCTTGAGGAGTGGTTACTATGCATCGCGTGTGGATTCTTACTATCGCATCGATTATGGGTCTTTTCCTCCTTGCTTCCCCGTCGGTATCAGCCGACGCCCCCAATGAGTGGATGGTTTTCGTGAATGGTTCATCCTACGAACCCAGCGTTAAGATTAATGGCATTGATTCCTTGGACGTTTCGCATAACGTCACAGAGAAAAAGCACAAGACGACCCACATCTATGCTGCTATAACCACGGCGGGAATTCCCGAGTTGGGTCTGCGCATCGTGGAGCGCACGAAAATGGTGAAAGTGAATGGAGTGAAGGTTCCCCGCACCACCTATGATTTTGAGAAGGCGGCCTATGAGGGGAAGTGGAAATCCATCAAGAAGAATCCCCGACTCATCATCACGGAGTTTCCGGATGGTCGCGTGACGCAGTTGTACAAGACGAACACGTTGTCCCGCATGGTGGAGTATTTCCCCGAGGAGGATGTGTCGTTCGTATATGATTGGTCTTCGGGCAAACTATACAAGTCCGGCGAGCTCCCGGGATATCACTCATTGATTATGGGAACCCAATCCGGAATCATGTATGGTTCCATTCCCCAGATTGAGGAATAAGATCCAGGTCTTTCGGTCCTTGCGGGAAACCTTTTTTCCCGCACCCTCCCTGGACTACCTTTAGGAGTCTGTGATGTAAGGTGAAGCATCTAAATTGTATCAATCTCCTCTGAAACTTTACTCGAGTAGAAGAAGAGGGTTCATCGCCGAGACACCTAGCGAGTGGTGTTTTTATTCCCTGACTTGGGGGTGAGAGGATGGATTGGGGGGTCATGTTCATTTTCCTATTAACGGTGGGACTTGTTCTCTTCCTGGCCGTCAAGAAGCCCTATTTCAAACTCGGAAAAATGGAGATTGAGACCTATGCTATCGCCGCGCTCGTCGGACCCATCCTCCTGTTTGCCAGCGGGCACTTATTCGAACTCGATTGGGGTTTTTTCTGGAATGGGGATGTGAGTCCGCTCAAGATACTCATTCTCTTCCTCTCCATGGTCTTCGTGAGCATTTTCCTTGATCACATTGGGGTATTGGAATGGGCGGCACGGCAGGCCCTGCGTTGGTCGGGAAATAGTGGGAAAAAGCTCTTCCTTTCCTTGTATGCGGTGGTGAGCATCCTGACGATTTTTACGTCCAATGATATCATCATCCTGACGCTCACCCCCTTCGTGTATTATTTTACGAAACATGCCCAAATCAACCCGGTTCCTTTTTTGCTCATGGAGTTTTTTGCGGCGAACTCGTGGAGCACCTTCCTTCCGATTGGGAATCCCACCAATATCTACATTCTTTCTTCCGTTAACATCCCCTACATGGAGTACGTATACACCATGTTCTGGCCCACCCTCATTGGGGGAGTGGCGAATTTGGTGTTATTGTACGCGTTCTTCCATGCAGACATTAATCAAAAAATACGGATTCAGAAAGTTAACCCCAACGCGGTCATTGCCGATCGATCGGGGGCCATTTGGGGGGTTATGGTGCTGCTTGCATCCATCATTCTCCTTTCATTCACCGATAGTATTGGGATTCCCATGTGGAAGATTGCCCTTGCCTCGGCCTTGATGCTCGCTGCAACCCTCATCCTGAGAACCCTCTTCACGCGTCGCCCGCATAATTTGGTCCCCGTACTGCATCGCACCCCCTGGAGTGTAATTCCGTTCTCCCTTTCGTTTTTCATCCTCGTGTATGCGTTGGAGCGAGTCGGATACATGGCGTGGGGGGCTCTCATGCTGACGGGAGTCGGGGGGAATCTGTCCTCGGTCATCTTCTCGTATGGGTTTACCTCCGCAATCTTCTCTAATTTTCTCAACAACATCCCCATGAGTGTGGCTTTCTCTTCGGTCCTGCATCATGTTCATCCGGCCTTACAAAATGGAGCCGCGTATGCGACTATTATTGGCTCGAACATCGGAGCATACTTTACTCCCTTTGGGGCTTTGGCTGGAATCATGTGGATGAGCATTCTTCGCCACAAGAGGGTGAATCTTTCATATGGGAAGTTCATCCAATACGGGTGCTTGCTCGGAATTTTGGTGCTGCTCGCCAACCTCGTTCCACTCGTTTTCATCCTGAATCCATGAGAATGAGAATGCCCCTTATTGCCCGCAAAGAGGGGGAGGAGGCCCCTCCTTGCGCGGGGGTGATTCTGGGCGATGACTTATTGGGGAATTACCATTGGAGCGTTGAATCCCTTGATTCCTTTTCCCTGAACGTGGAATTTCATTCCTCCCACGGGGGGAGCAAATCCCAACTCTTCTTGGATGGATTCCATCCTCGATTGGGCATCATTCCACTCCTTCAATAGGTGGAAGTTGTCCGCGGTGATCTTGGATAGGAGATACGTGGCATGGGGGGTGTCATCTTGGGAGAGAAGAACCTTCCATTCCTCATAGTTTCCGCTCTCAATTGCAGCTTCTACATTTTTGTGGAATTGGTGTTGTTTCACAATAGAAGCGAATTGCTCCGCGCTTAACGTGGGGGCATTAGGGAAATTCGTGGATTGAATCAGCTTGAAGGACGCATAGTCGTTGTTGGCAATTGCCGCATCCAATTGGGTGCGAGTGTCATCCGAGACGAAGAACGAGGAGGGTCCTCCGCGCATCTTCATCATTCCTCCCATTCCGAAGGCACTGACGCTTCCGGCGAGGATGAATCCGGCAATCAGTAATCCAACGAGTGCCATTGCTTTGTTTTTCATACGTGAGCTCCTCCCATTTTGAGTGGGTTGCACTCCCATTATTTTTTGTTTAAAAGAGATTTTTCCGAACTTGGGCCCAAATTCAACCCAAGTTGAAGGGGGGATAGAATTATTGCCTCGAAAGGTGGATGAGCACCAATGCCGCCGCGAGGGTGAAGATGGACGGTATCACCTCAAACGGTCCCAATCCGCTTCCTTTGAACCCAAAAATAAGGGACACAATGGGGTTGGCCGAGATGGTGTGGGCCAATAACGCGGAGGCCAATGCGATAAGTCCTAGGGAGAACTTGGATCGAATCTCCTGGTACACCGAAACATAGGTGTAGAGGAGATACACCAACAATACCGCGTTCACCGTGGAAATGAGTAGGTTGAGGACCTGGATACCTTCCAGGAAACGAAACACGGCCAATGAGACAAACCGCATGCCATGAGGAGAGTATGGAATCAGGAGGTTGATGAAGTGGGAGAATGCCACCAATGCCATAATAATTACGACGAGAATGGCCCCCACGAACAATAGGGGATTGTTTTTGGGCTGGGCTTTGATCATTTGGGCTCCTCCTTCGTTTCGTGAATAGGTTGAATGGATTGGATGAAGGTGGCGAATAGGTCCTTTTTGGACTTCATGAGGTCGGAGATGAAATATACTTGGCCATATTTGTTTCCTTTAGCAATCAGGAGGTTGTTTTCCAGGAGCAATTCAACGTGATGTTGAGCCGTCTTGTAGTTCATTTCCGTCACCTTGCTCAATTCGTTCAGGTTCATGGGTTTCTTTTCCAGTGATTGGAGAATACGTATACGATTGAGGCTTCCTTTAGACCCTGCGAGGAGCCAATACATGGTCTGCTCGATGGAATCCATTCATGTCCCCTACGTATCCTAGATTGATAAATGAGGTTTACCGCCTAAAAACCCCTGTCCCAATTTGGGCCTGAATTGGGTTTTGGATTCAATTCAGGATGAAAAAATACATCCGTCCGAATTGAACGCTCTTTTTTTCGGATAGGATTGTTAATGATACATCCATTCATGGAAGTTAACTATTTTTTTCAGAGAAAAAATCGTAATTTTTCCTTCGAAAAGCTTTCGTAAAGCATGCATAAAAGTCAGGTCAGATTCACACCCACTGATTTTCCATTGAACAAAAAAATGGAGGGATGAATCAAAATGAACGCAAAAAATATTGGTTTTGGATTGGTAGTATTCGCGTTAATTGGAATGGGGGCGTCCGCGTATGCGGTGGATCCCTCCGAGCAGACCACTTTGTTCGTGGATGTACAATTAGACGGGGAACACGATAGTGCGGGGGACGTATTTTTGGCCCGCGCCGTGGTCACCAACATCGGAGATAAGGATGCGAAGAATGTGGAAGTGGAATTGATGGGAAATTATCCCCCAGAGTGGACCATTAGCCCGGCCGAAGTGGAGATTCCAATCATTCTTCCCGGCGAGAGCGCCCGAGCTACGTTTACTATTACGAGAAATGAGAAGGATGCGGTGATTATTGCACTAGCGCAAGGATCTAACACCCTTGAGGCCTCCTCCAATCGAGTAAAGGTGCCACTCCACCCCTTAGTCGGGTTGGCACTGGCCGGAACCATGGGGGGATTATTCATCCTTCACCGAAAAAAACGAGAATCACCCACGAAATAACACATCGTGACGAATCACACCAAACATAACAAAGGAAGGGATGCCGTATGGGATTATTTGAAAGCCTGGTGGGCCTGTACGGCACCCTCGCCCTCACTCACTTATTCCTACAAATCAGCCTCGCGCATGTCGAATACCTGAATGCGCGAAAACTGACCTTTACTCCCTCCTTCCACCCGCGCGTGGCTATCATTATTCCCACCTACAATGAGGATATTCCCTCCCTCCTCAAGTGTGTGGACTCGTGTGCGAGACAAGAGTACGGGGGTTCCTTCACCATCCTCGTGGTGAATGACGGAAGCAAAAACCGGAGCGGATTCGAAGTCACCCGTGAACGACTCCGCCATCTTCCTCATGTTCAGTTCTTGGACGTCACCCAAAACAAAGGGAAACGACACGCCCAAAAGCACGGATTTGACCGGATGGTCGAGCAGGCAGAAATCATCGTGACGATTGACTCAGACACTATTCTCCAGCCCAACACGCTCTCCTACTTGGTTCAGCGTTTCCAGGATCCCACCATTGGAGCCGTAACCGGGGATGTGAAGGTCATCAAGACGAAGAGTTTGTTATCCCAATTAATTGCGGGGCGATACTGGAGTGCGTTCAATCAAGAGAGAGCCGCGCAGAGTCTGTTTGGAACTGTTTTGTGTTGCTCTGGTCCCCTGGCCGCGTATCGGAATTCGGTCATCCAAGTGGTGAAGGAAAACTACATCTCGCAACAATTCCTGGGAGAATACTGCACCTATGGAGATGATCGTCACCTCACTAACTTAGTACTGGAGCAGGGATACAAGGTTCATTTTGATCCGCGCGCCAAAGCCTGGACCCATGTTCCCCAGGGAATTCCGGAATATTTACGCCAGCAAACGCGTTGGAACAAGAGCTTCTACCGTGAATTATTTTGGACCGTGCGCATGATTGTTCGCGATCCCACGCGATTACACCCCTATATGGTCTATGATCTCATCGTCCAGACATTTCTTCCATTCCTCTTCATTGCCTCGCTTGGATTGGCGATTTATCAAACCCTCACGTTTGGAATGCACCACCTCGCCGGCTACTTGAGTGTGATGATTGGGGTGGCATTGATTCGCGCACTATATGGATTTCTCCGCACGTGGGATTGGAATCTGTTGAAGTTTCCCATCTATTCCTTCATCTACATCTTCCTCCTCATTCCCGTGCGCGTGTATGCTATTCTCACGCTCAAAACCACCCACTGGGGGACCCGCGGATGAAATTTCCTTTTCACAAATGGATCGAACGACTCGATCGAGAGTGGGCCGTGAAGATGGTCGTCATCGGACTCATTCTCGTATACCTTGTCTCCCAATTTCCCTACTTCTATCCCTTTCCAGAATGGACAAGCATTCTCTCGGCGGCGTTTTTGAAGGGGATAGGCACCCAGGCGATTCCATACCATCATTTCCTCATCGTTCCTAATCTTCCCGTGCTCGAAATTTCCGCGGAGTGCAGCGGGGTCATACTGATGATGATTTTTCCCTTCATCATCTTCCTCATTCCGGGAATCAACATTCGTCATCGCTTAGGTTCGTTATTGTTTTTGCCCATTCTGTATTTCGGAAACCTCCTGCGCATTGTATTAGACGTGCAATTGGGGCTCGCGTATGGGACAAATGCATTGGAATTCTTCCACGACACTCTAGGACAGGTGTTTATTTTCCTCTGGGCAATCATCGTGTATATAGTCTGGCTGCATTTGTTTGGAAACTTCCCCCACGAGACGCGAGCGATTCACCCGGATGGGTATGATTGAATCGTGCATGCGGGCGCGAAGACGAATACCCATTTAAAGCCCGGGCGTTTTCCCGTTTCCATGGCTGGAATTGAATCATTGGCGATTAATGGTGTTGTAGGACTCATTGTTTTTGTCGCCATTCTGTGGTTTGCATTCAAGCACAAATTCAACCCTTCCGATTCATCTTCTTCATTATCCAATCCTTCTCCCATGAGGATGGCGAGTGGAGTCGGAACGCAGCCATCGAATCCCACGGGAACCCCGCGCACCGCCACCACTCTTTCCCCGGCACCCGTTCAGAAAGTCGTGGAGCGAAATAATCAAGCGTGGTCGCAAAAAGCCACGCAGCCGGATCCCTTTTCTGCTCAACCCCAAAGTGAGGTGCAGGCGAAAGCTCAATTGGTTTTGTCCCTGCTTCCCTATGTGAGGCAGTATCGCTCACAAGGGTTTTCGGACCCACAAATTATGGAATTGTTGCAGCGCAATGGCTGGCCCGAGAATTTAATTCATATCGCATTGGAACAGGCATAAATAGTCCAATCGCTCTCTTTCATCCGAGTCGCCGGTGGTCCGCTGACGGTTAGGGGGTGCGATTCCCCCGGCTGAGGAAAGTCGGTCCACTCAGTCCAAACCTGAAAGACGTGGGAACGCGTTGCCGGGGCACAGACACGGTCTGCATTCGCGTGCAGGATGATACGGTGAGTTGACATTGCGCGAAATGCATTGAAACGGGTCCCGGCCGGGGAGTGCAAGCCAGGAATGGCGCTTAGGCGAATGCGGACAGAACAGAAGACCGCTTACGGCCGGCGACTCACCTTTTATTTCAGAGAAACCATCCTTCGCGCATGAAATGGCTGCGCCGCGCAAAAGTGGCATGGAAGCGGGCGATGCGCCCACAGCGATCAACGGCAACCCACTCATCAAGCGGATTAACCCGGCGAGAATTCCTCCTGCGCACGCGCAACCTTGCAGCATTGGCGGTGGCCGCCTCTTCCTTGCAGTCGTGCGCATTGATGATTTCACGCGAACATGGATATGATCAGGATTTTGACACGCGGCGACCGAATTCGAGCGTGAAAAAAGTGGTGGAATCCTTCTCCGATGCGGGAACACTCGAAGTGGGGTTCATCAAGGAACGAAAAGCTGGACGATTGGTGGGAGCCAGCACCTATCGCACCCCCGTTCGAACCGGCATTGCCTATAACAATTGGACGCGGGATCCCCGATCCACCCTGCATACGCACCCCGTTGAAAAAGGGGATAATCCTCGATTGCACACATTTCCATCCGCCGCGGACTTTCATTGGGTCATGGATCGCATCACCGGGAAAAGTGAGCATCCCTCCACCATGCGTACTATCCATGTTATGCCAATGACACCAGAAGGAAAGGCCATGGGATTTTCCACCATTCGTTTAGGAAAGGAGTGGCTGCGCGTGGAGAAGGATCATCCGGAGCTAGTGCGGAGGGCATGGATGTATTATTCGACCATCCAATCCGCGTTCGCCCATGAAGCCATTACTGTGGAGGAATATGCTCGTCGCCTCAAGGATTTTTTTGCACTGATGGAACCCAATGGATTGCAGGTCCGCGTGACCCCCTACCCTGGATTCAAAGTCGAGAAGGGTCTTTTTTTGGTCCCGAAGGGTGAATAACAATCATCCCGCGCAAGCGAATATCCGATGGAATGCGAATAAAATCCCCGCGAAAATCAAACCAGTTTCGATAAAATGTTTTCCATTCCAACTTTCGAATTTGCCCCACTTCCGGGTCGGCCAACCAGATATTCTTTTTCGTTAGATGAACGCACACGGAGTAATGCCCATCATCTGCACTCCACCAATCCACCATCACGGGAATCCCTTGCTTAACGACTAATCGGTGAAGGGAGTCAAATGTTCCCTCTTCATAGTGGGCAATAAATCCATGTTTTCGAGCCGCTTGAACCAGTGAAGTAGGGAGGGTTCCCTGCGCGAGGGTTGTTCGAGCATCCTTGGCCAAAACGGACTGGGATACCGCCTTCCCATAATGCGTAAGGATCATCCCCAGACACGCAGGTCCGCACCACGAGGGTTTCTGTCGGATGGGTTTTATTGGGATCATTCCAGCATCCCGAACCGCTTGTTTAAAAGCCCTTTTCGGGCGTTTTTGGGTATCAAACGCCCGCTTGCGGGCATTTTGATCAACCATTTTGGTCAAGCTTTTGCTTGCAAAAGGTTGCGGGAGTGCCGCAGCGGTCAACCGGGCTGGATTGAGGTTCCAGTGGCTTAGTGCCTTCGCAGGTTCAAATCCTGTCTCCCGCATCAAATAGTAGAACAACGGATGAAGGTGGTTTTGGTCAAGCTTTTTGACGCTGTCAAAAAGATTGGTTTGAATCCTGTCTCCCGCATAAAGTAGTAGAAAGGAATTCATCCAATACCATTGGAGTATTTTCCCCATGTGGAACGTGAAAAAAGAAAACCCATTGTACCGTGACGGTTTCGACGCCGAAAAATTCTACGCCCCTATTCTCAAACACATTGAGGATGCGCGATTGAGAAAACTCTACTTTGATATTTGGAACGATCCCTATGCCGCCTTGCGCGAAGGAGATCGATTATTGTTGGTCACGCTCGACAAGTATTCCATTCTCTCCCCCATGTGGGAGGCGGCCCAAAACATCATCTTAGATTTGGAAGAAAACCCCGATCATGCGATGGGAAAGTATGCCGGACATGGCGTGCAGTTCTTCATCGACGCGCGCAATCGAATTGAACATGAGATGGAAATACTCAAAAATAACGGGTTCAAGAACACCGTGTTTGAGAAATACGACAAAGTATTCAATGCCGAATTGAAGAAACTAATCGCCAAGCACGATAAAGAAGTCGAGTAAAAGAAAAAAAGAAATTGAAGGAGGGAAGGATTCCCTCCTCCGAAAATTTACATCATCACTAATACAAGGGCCATCGCGATGAGGGCGAACAAATAGTGTCCTGCAGTCATGATGAACCAATCCATGCTCTTCTTCTCGTACAGAACACCCATGTAGGTGGTCGTGGCGATGAATCCGAGCCAAACCCATACCGCTCCCTGCACGGCATCCGCGAGCGTGGAGGCTTGGGAGAATGCCAGGATGTGGGCTAGCACATAGGCCATAACACCACTCAGGATAATGGACATGACCATGATAGGCATCATCTTGTCCTTGTTCTTGGCCATATCTTTCTCAGACATTCCCATTGTTTTCATCCATTTCTTCCCGAACAACGCGGGGGAATACCATATCATTCCCACGATGAACGCGGCAATCGCAGCCACGACGACCGTGACTAAGTCAACATTTACAATCGGTACCATAAACAAAATCACTCCTCTAAATAGACCCCAAACGCCCCCCTTTTATAGGGCTTTCTCTCCTTCCCTCGTTGATGGTCGACAAAGCCCAGCTGAAGGAACGCTTCACGCGAGAGTGGAAGACCCACTACCAGATTGACGCCCTCACCTCAAAGGGATACCAGCGGAAGCAGTGTGAAAAGTGTAAGCAATTCTTCTGGACCCTCAACACAGAACGACAAGTGTGTGCCGATTCAGAGTGTGTGGGATACCAATTCATCGGCCAGCGGGGGAAAAACCTCACATACGTGGAAACGTGGAAAAAAGTCGCCGCGCATTTCACGCAAAATGGGCACACCGAGATCAAACGATTCCCGGTGGTTTCGCGCTGGAGAGATGATTTGTATTTCACCAATGCCAGTATCATCGATTTCCAACCCTACGTGGTTACGGGACAAGTGGAACCCCCTGCAAATCCCCTCATTGTTCCCCAGCACTGCTTGCGATTCAATGATGTGGGAAACGTGGGGGTGACGGGCCGACACTATACCGGATTTGTCATGTTTGGGCAGCACGCCTTCAACACGCCCAAAACAGGGGACTTCTATTGGAAGAATGAGGCGCTGGAGAATGATTATCAGTACCTCACCCAAGTCATCGGCGTCAAGCCCGAAGAACTGGTATTCCGCGAGGACGTGTGGGCGGGTGGCGGAACTTTTGGTCCTTCCATCGAATACTTCGCCCATGGAATCGAATTAGGAAATTGTGTCTTCATGCAGTATGAAGAACTCGATGATGGATCCTACCGCGAACTCAAAACCAAAGTCATCGATATGGGAGCAGGATTGGAACGCTTAGCCTGGTACACCACGGGCGCCCCCACCAGCTACGAAACGACATTTGGAAATGTCATTCGGAACATGAAGAGAAACACCGGGGTCCATTTAGATGAGGATTTGTTTGCCCGATACGCCAAGTTCTCCGGACTTCTCAACATGGAAGAGGGAGGCGTGAAAGAGAAACGCAGGGAGATTGCCGCCCAATTAGGAATGGACGAAAAAGACCTATTCACGCGAATTGCCTCCCTGCAAGCCTTGTATGCCATGGCTGATCACTTGAAAACCATCCTCTACACGTGCACAGATGGACAACTCCCCTCGAATGGGGGTGGAGGATACAATCTGCGCTTGTTGATGCGCCGCGTCTTCGGATTCAACGCGGAATTTGCATTCAATTTGGATTATTCCAAAATCCTTGAGGATCACGTGAAGGAACTGAAAGGGTTTGATGACTCCCTGCAGGATGGACTTTCCACTGCCATTGAAGTCGTGAAAGAGGAACAGAAAAAATTCAACTTATTGCAAGAAAGCGGACAGAAGAAGATGCAGGTGATGATTGAGAAGCTCAAAAAAGAAAGCAAACCCCTGCAGAAAAAAGACATGCTTACCTTGTATGAGTCGCACGGTATTCCCTATGAAATGGCCACCGATATCGCCAAGAAGAATGGAATTGTCTCTGAAGAAGTGTTTGATTTCTACGACCAAGTCAGCGTGAAGAATGAAAAGAAAAAAGAAAAGAAAGCCGGACTCGCACTTTCCGCCGAAAAGTATCCCGAGACGAAAACATTGTACTACGACAAACTCTACGAGGATGATTTCGAAGCGAAAGTATTGGGTGTCGAGGGAAACAACGTCATCCTCGATCAAACATTATTCTACCCCGAAGGAGGAGGACAATCCTTCGACACGGGTACGTTGAATGGAATAGGCGTGAAGAATGTACAGAAAGTGCAGAACAGAATCTTCCACGAAGTCGAAGACGTGTCGAGTTTCCAAACCGGCCACACGGTGAAGGGATTTATTTCGCGTGAACGCCGAGCCAACCTCATGCATAATCACACCGCGACGCATTTGTTGAATGCGATGTGTCGAAAAGTATTGGGTCCGCATATTTGGCAAGCGGGAGCACAGAAATCTCCTGACAAAGCGCACTTGGATGTTACACACTACAAGAAAATCACGGATGAAGAAATACGAAAAATTGAAGAGTTGGTGGAAGAGCACGTGCAGAAAAAGATTCCCGTCCACAAGTTTGTTGTTCCCCGCACGGAAGCGGAGCAGAAATATGGATTCCGTATCTACCAGGGAGGATTTGTCCCCGGGAAGGAATTGCGATTGGTTCAGATTGAAGGAATCGACATCCAGGCCTGCGGGGGCACGCACATTAATAATACGGAAGAGATAGGATTCTTCAAAATCCAGCGAGTTGAGAGCGTGCAAGACGGAATCGAACGAATCACCTATGCCACCGGACAGCCAGCGTTAAAGTGGGTCCAGGAACGCGAAGAGAAGCTGAAGCGCGTCACGGAAATACTGAACACCACCGAGCAGGACCTTGAAACTGCCGCCAAGAACCTGATGGAGGACTACAAGGCCTCCCGAAAGAAGATTGATCAATTAGAAGAATACTACCTCGCAGGAATTGCGGACGACTTGAAAAAGCGTGCAAAAGGAAGCAAGATTGTAGAAGTGATTGAGGATTTGGAGCCCAATCCCCTGATGAAACTCGGGCAGATGCTCGTAAATCAAAATCCCACTTTCGCGGTTGTATTAGTATCGAAGTCCGCCAAGATGTTGATTGTGATGCGTGGAAGTGCAAGCATGTTCAATGCGAAAACAACCATCCAGAACATCCTTTCCTTCGTGAAAGGAAGCGGTGGTGGAAGCGAGAGCGTGGGTCAAGCCAAACTGCATAGTCTCGATGGATTGGATGTCGCGCTGATGAAAATATGACATTTCAGGCCTATATCGATAACATCAAGCTCAAGACGGGCAAATCGCCGAATGATTTTCTGGCGCTCGCGAAGAAAAAAGGACTACTCAAAGAGGGAACAAAAGCCGGTGAAATTGTCTCTTGGTTGAAAAAAGATTTTGAATTGGGACATGGTCATTCGATGGCAATTTTTGCATTACTCAAGCCGCACATTGGAAAAAAGAAAGATTAATTATTAACCGCCCTTCGGAAATTCCTTGATTTTGTTGAGCGTGATATCCACCACAGTCTCGACGTGATTCGTGTGCGGAAATAAATCGAATGCAGTGGCATTCTCAATCGTGAATTCGGCATATTCTTCTAGCCAATCCAAATCTCTCTTGAGTGCGGTGAGGTTGCATGAAACGTAAATCAATTTCTTGGGATTCAATCGCAAGATGCGTCGCCAAATCTTTTTACTCAATCCTGAACGGGGAGGATCAAGAATGATCGTGTCGAATTTTTCATTCGTTTTTTCAAACTCTTGCAATTTTTTAGGAACGTCCCCCACTTCAAACGAGAATTGATCGTCATCCAATCTCAACGCGTGCGCATTCTTTCGCGCCCACACGATGGATTCATTTCCTAATTCAATTCCTTTCACCAAGTGTCCCTTCGTGATGAGGGGGATAGAAAACAATCCCACACCACAATACAGATCCAACACGGAATGAGCAGGGGTGACTAATTCCACCACGTGCTTCTGCAACTTCTCCGCCATTTTAGGATTGGTTTGGAAAAAACAGCGAACATCATAGGTGAAGGGAATCCCATTCAGGATTTCCTTCAGGAGTGGATCTCCCCACGTCTGGTGGATGGTTCCTTCCACGGAATCGTTGAGTTGGGGCGCGTGCACCCATACTACTCCTTCGGCGTACTTTCCTTCCAGGAGATTGTGAGCTAAGGATTGGATGTGATCGGCGTGGTCCGTGGAGAACGTGTAGAAGGTCACCACGAGGTGCCCATCCGTCTTGGACTCCCTGAAAACAACATAACGGAGGTAGCCTTTCTGCTCCAACAGCGAATATGGAAGGATCCCTTTAGCCTTCAATAACGGCGCGAGCACCCCATAGGCCTTTTGGGCCCGGACTGACATGAGTTGGCAGGATGGGGCCAGGAATGCTTTATACGGGTCCATTTTGGTCCGGAAACCCATTAGGGAGGAGAGGTCAAACCAGTAGTCCGAGCGGTTTCGGTAAAACTGGAGGGTCAGAGCCGGAACAAACTTTACATCTTCCACATAATATTGGAGGGTGTCCTTCACGGCATGGTGCTTACTCTCACATTGTTGGACATAGGGGATTTCCATCCCTGGACACCCATTACAGATGGACAAATGAGGACACTGGGTCGAAAGAGTAGGCAAAATGGACTCCATTCCCTAAAGTCCCCCAATTAGGCTTATAAGAGGGGTTTTCATGCCCCTTAGATGGCTGACTGGATCACTTCCCTGCTCATTTTTGGTGCCTCCTCATTGATTTTAATCAAGGCCTCCTCGCTGGCCGTCAAGTACATTTTGGAGGTCGCCAAGACCATCCGGGTGACCGAATTCTTGGCCTCTTTTGTCCTTGCCGGGCTGGTCTCCATTCTCCCCGAATTCTTCGTGGGGGTTAACTCGGCCCTGGAAGGAGTACCAGAGGTGGGAATTGGAACCCTCATTGGAAACAACATTGTGGACCTCACCCTGGTCATTGGAATTATTGTCATTCTGGGAAAAGAAATTCCCGTTTCGGGAACTCATCGCCTGGCCACATTTCCCTTCCTTGCGGCCATCGGTCTCCCTCTTGCCTTGATGATTGATGGGTCCCTCTCCACGATTGATGGAGTTATCCTGGTGAGCGCGTGCATTGGGTATTTCGCCTGGATGATTAGCCAAAACCGACTCCGGGAGAATGGACGCCCCATCGAGTGGGAGAAAATTACACTGCCCCTTGTCAAGTTCGCTGCGATGATGCTCATTGTGTATTTCGCCTCCAAATTTGTGGTGGAATCCTCCGTAGATATTTCACATATTGTGGGGGTCCCCACCATCTTCGCAGGATTATTCCTGATTTCCATTGGGGCTGCGTTGCCCGAGTTGACCTTTTCGGTACAGGCTATTCTCGCACGTCACAAATCGGTGGGTCTTGCAGATATTCTTGGAAACGTGGCCATCGACGCCACCCTTTCCATTGGAGTCATGGCGCTCATACGACCATTTGATGTGGACTTGAGCATCATAGGAATTTCCACGCTCATCATGGGATTCGCGGCACTCATGCTCACCACCTTCATCGATGATGGAAGGAAACTCACGCGCAGAGATGGGATTGCACTGATTGGATTGTATGTCGTGTTTGTAATTGTCCAACTTACACTGAATGCAGATGCGATATGGTCATCGCATTAGTTTTAAAAAAAAAAAGAGTGATGGGTTTTTCCCCATCACAAAAAGAGAATTATTTTCCATCATTGAACATTTTGATGGAAGACAAAATGAGTTTCTTCGCAGACGCTGCATTTTCCCATCCATTCACTTCGACTTTTTTCTTCTGCAGGATTTTGTACGTGGAAAGGAAGTTGGCAATTTCATCCAATAAGTGCGGCGCGACATCCTTCAAATCATGGATGTGAGAAAATCGCGGATCGTCCTTGGGAACGCACAATAACTTATCATCCTGTTCCCCCCCATCAACCATTTTTACGTATCCAATGGGTCGGACCTCTACCAACACGCCCGGGTGGAGGGGATTGGTGGTCATGACGAACGCGTCCAAGGGATCCCCATCCTCGCACAATGTTTGCGGGACAAACCCATAATCAGCCGGGAAGAATACGGCCGAATAGAGCACGCGGTCCAGCTTGATGACCCCGGCATCCTTGTCGAATTCGTACTTGTTGTTGCTCCCTCGAGGGTTTTCGATGATGACGTTCAATACCTCGGGGGCTTTCTTTCCGGGACCAATCTTCTCTAGGTTCATAGGGGGAATCAACTCCATCAATGAATCTTCCATGCGTTGTTGGGTTTAAAAGAGAATTTTGCCGAACGGGTTCATTCTTTTATAGTTCAGTCTCCTTTGCGTGTTTTTAATGGAATTAAATCACGTCCTTTCAACAAAGCAATTTTCAGACCCCCTTATTCTTCGGCGTTTATTCGATTTAGCCCTGGAAATGGAGAAGAATGTCCGGAATGAAAAACTCTACCGCTCCCTCTCCAATAAGGTCATGGCCGCGCTTTTTTACGAACCCTCCACGCGAACACGATTTTCTTTTGAAACGGCCATGCATCGATTGGGAGGAAGAGTCATTTCTACCGAAGCCGCGAGCCAGTTCTCCTCGGTGACGAAAGGAGAAACATTGGAAGACACGATTCGCGTCACCTCGAGCTACGCCGATGTGATTGTGTTGCGTCACTCTGAAGCAGGAGCAGCCGCACGTGCCGCAAGCGTGTCGCAGTGTCCGATCATCAATGCAGGGGATGGAGTGGGTGAGCACCCTACTCAGGCCTTGCTGGACATGTACACAATTTGGAGGGAGAAAAAACGATTGAATAATTTGAATGTGGTCATGATTGGGGATTTGTTAAATGGAAGGACCATCCATTCTCTCGTGCATCTGCTGGCCCAGCAGGAAGGAATCTCCTTGCAGTTTGTTTCCCCGCCCTCCCTGAAAATCCCGCGCGCATTCACGCAGGAATTAGAGGAAAGGGGAATTCCATTTGAAGAAAGAGAAACCCTTGAGGAGGACCTCTCCGCCGTGGATGTGATTTACATGACGCGCGTCCAAAAGGAACGATTCTCCACCCCGCAAGAGTATGAGCGCGTGCGCGAGTGCTGTGTGCTGAACCGTGATGTGTTGAATCGCCTTTCCCAAAACGCCATCATCATGCACCCCCTTCCGAGAATCAATGAAATTACCCCTGAGGTGGATGCCGATCCCCGCGCGGCCTACTTTCGGCAGGCTACGAATGGATTGTTCGTACGCATGGCCTTGCTCGAGTTGTTGTTTGAGAAAAAAAGCCTCGAGCAGGAAACCCTCTCCTCTTCTTCTCCATAACTCGTTTAGGGGCGATTCTCTCTCGCTACCCATTTATTCCTATTCGTCGTGAGTGAAAGAATGAAGTATGTTCCCTCTCCTGAATGGACGAAGATGACGCATAACCTGATTGATGAGCTACAGTTTCAACACATTCCCAAGGAGCGCATCACCGTATTCAAGTCCCAGGGCTCTTCCTCACGCCGTGTCATTGCGCGCATCCACACCATGCCTAAGATTATCCAGATGGGGACGCAGCAACCCCCATTCTATGCCATTGAACTTATCTCCGAACGATTCGACCGGCAAAGTGAAGAGGAGCAGATCAAAACGCTCATTCATGAATTGTTGCATGTTCCCCACAACTTTAATGGGGGATTCCGGGGACACAAGCACTATGTGAACCACAAAACCGTGGATGCGGTCTTCCAAAAATGGAGGGCCCAGACGCGCATCTCCCCTTCACTCTTTTAATCCATGAAATCTCCATCCCTTCCATGAAGAAAGTATGGAATCGCATCCGAGTGGCTGCGAATCGTGCCTGGATGAATACCCGATGTCACGCATATGGAATCAAGAACATGGGAACTCGAATCGGCGAGCGTATCCAGTATCGTCGAAACCGAAAATTCTATGCGCGTGCACTCCAGCACGCACTCCCATTTCGCACCACCAATGGAGTGAACATTCACATCATCCCAGAGGCCGCGCAGGTGATTCGCGCTCCGAGTGAAAAAGAGAATCATCGCCCATTCATCGTTACACTCGTGGATGGGAAGCGGCTCTATTTCTACAAGAGCACAGGACTCAACTCCGGCCGACCGGGACAATGGCTCCCCACCGCGGGGGTGATGGCCGTTGGAGAAGTAAAAGGGGGAAAAATGGTTCGCCCCGAGAGGCTTCGTAATTATCTCAAGATGCGCGAACACTGGGATCATTACCCGGCCGAAATAGATGAGATTGGGCGCCGCATAGGAGAATTGGAGCGAATGGGACACATTCCTCTACGCTGGGTCAGCCTGAAAGAGCAGCTGGCCATTCAGAAAAAATGGGACCTCTGGCCGCACCGGGAACGAGTGAACCGAGATGGCGACTCAACCCTTTTTCCGTCTTCCGCAGGGGGGCATTAATAATCCTTTTCGGACCCCATTCCTCGTATGAGTGTTGAAACGAGGGAGCAAAAGTGGATTCGCAAGTGGCGAGAATCCAACGTATTCGAACCCATCGTGAATCCGGACACGAAGAAGTTTTTCCTCACAGTCCCATATGCGTATCCAACAGGACCGTTGCACGTGGGTCACGGTCGTACCTACGTGAATGGGGACGTCATGGCGCGCTTCCATCGGATTCAAGGAAACAACACGTGGTGGCCCATGGGATTCCACGTCACGGGAACGCCCGTCTTGGCCATTTGTGATGCGATCAAGCGCAAAGACGAAACCACCCTCGCATTGTATCGTGAATACTTGGCTATTTATGAAAAGGATCCCGCACGGATCGAAGAATTGTTGAAATCATTCGAGGATCCCAAAAAAGTCGCGGATTATTTCGCGAAACACATCTCGGAAGACTTGGATGGAATTGGCGCCTCCATTGATTGGCGCTCACGCTTTACCACCATGGATGTGGAATATCAAAAATTTATCCAGTGGCAATTCCGACAATTATATGCCAAGAAGGCACTGGTGAAAGGACCCTACCCCATTCTGTTTTCCCAAGCCGACAAGAATGCGGTAGGGGAAGATGACATCAAGGATGGAGACACAGACAAAGTGTCCATCCAAACATTTGAGCTCGTTAAATTTCCATTCCAAAAGGGATTCGTCGTGGCCTCCACCCTGCGACCGGAAACCCTCTTTGGGGTTACCAATATTTGGATCAACCCTGCCGTGGAGTATGTGAAGGCCTTCGTCGATGGGGAGGAGTGGATCATCGCCAAGAATGCCGTGGAGAAACTCTCCCAGCAATCTAAGAATGTTCAAATCATCGAAACGGTCTCATCCACCTCCCTCCAACACCAAATGGTGGGACACCCCCTCAATGCGAGCGAAAAAATCCCTATCCTTTTCACGAGTTTTGTCTCCGCGGAAAAAGGAACCGGAATCGTGTACTCGGTCCCCGGACACGCCCCCTGGGATTTGGCCGCATTGAAGGATGCCCAGTTGAAAGGGGATGAGAAAGCCAAGTCCATCCAACCCAAATACATCATCACGGCCCCCGACCTTCCAAAAATGGACGATTGGTTCGCCCAACAAAAGAATCCCACGCTCGCCAACAAAGATACGCTGCAGCGCATGACCGAAGAGGTGTACAAGAAGGAATTCTACGAAGGAAAGATGAACTTCTCCAATGGACTACTTTCCAACATGCCCGTGAAGCAGGCGAAAGATAAAATTGTGCAGCAGTTGCAGCAGCATTCGCTCCACGCCCAACTCTACGAACCTTCTCGAAAAGCCCTTACACGCGCAGGTAATCCTGTGAGTGTGGCCGTGTTGGGCGACCAATGGTTCCTGGACTATTCCTCCCCCGAGTGGAAGAAGAAAACGCAGGGCTTATTGGAGAAAATGCAGGTTCACCCTCCCCATTTCAAGAAGTCCATCGCCGACGCACTGGATTGGTTGGATAAGCGCCCCTGTATTCGTAAGCGCGGACTTGGAACACCGTTCCCGTATGCGGAGGAATGGATGATTGAACCCTTGTCGGATTCCACCCTCTATCCCGTCTTCTATGTGATGATCCCCCACATCCGAAATGCCCGATTGAGTGTGGTCGATTTGGATGATGCATTCTTCAACCACGCCATCCTGGGCGTCAAACTCCCCTCGAACGATCCTCGCGCGAAGACCGCGGATCGTATTCGCAATGACATGAACTATTGGTATCCCAATGATCTTCGTCACACCGCTCCGGCCCACATCTCCAATCACATCTCCTTCTTCCTCTTCGCCCATACGTTGATTTTGGAAGAAAAATTCTGGCCTAAATCATTGACATTCAATGAGATGCTGGTGCGCAACGGCGTGAAGATGTCTAAATCCAAAGGAAACGTCATTCCTTTACAACACGCCGTACGGGACTATGGGGCGGATTTGATGCGATTGTTTGTTGTGTCTTCCGCTGGATTGGAGCGCGTCGCGGATTGGAAAGACAATCAAGTTCCTCAAGTCAAGAAGAAAATGGAGGAATTAGAATTGTTGTTCCGCTCGAGCATCGCCTCCACCAATACGCAACACTCTCCTGAAACAGAGTGGTTGGTGGAAACCCTGCGCGCACGCCTAGGCGAAGCATATACCGCGTATGTAGGTATGGACTTCATGGGAGCGGCTCAAAAGGCATTCTTTGAAACATTAAACGAGGTTAAGCGATTCAAGAAAGTCTTTGGTATGGATGAAGCCCCAGCGATTAAGCACGTGATGAATGAATGGTTAGTCCTTCTCTCCCCCATCACTCCCTTCCTTGCCGAAGAGATGTGGGAGTTGGCGCATCCTAAAACCGCTGCGGATAAATATGATATTGATCCCGTGCAGATGAAAGCCTACTTGGGAGACGTCTCTTTCGTGAGTACGCAAACCATGGTTAAATCGCCTCAAGGAAGCCCTTCTTCGGAAATGGAAGAGCGCGTTCTTTTCATCGAAGGCGTTTTAGGCGACATGGAGCGAGTAAAGAAGATGCTCAAGGGAAGACTACCCAAGGCCGCCTACATTTATTCGGGTGATGCCCGCGACACGGAATGGTTGTCACTTTCCCAGAAGCAATTGTCCAAATACGCACTGGTGGAAATCAAAATCAACGATGCGCATGACCCATTAGGCAAGAAGCAGAAAGCCCAGAAGGGTCGGCCCGCGCTCTACTTCGAGTGAATTTCTCCGATGAACACCCCCTCTCTTCATAAGGGGCGGGCGCATACATACGAGTGATGACCAATCTAACAACCAAATCTACCAAAGCCAAAATTGAATCCGAAGATGCCATTGATCCACGCTGGGCCGCGCTCAAAAAGAGTGTGGGTGATGTGAGTGAGGGACGTATTTCCTCCTGGCGCACCCGAGACACGCGCAGTTTGAAGTGAAAGAAATGAAACGAATTACATTTCTTTAAGGGTTTCAATCCCCAACAGGTATAGTCCTTCATCCAGCACGGCGTGAACACTCTCAACCAATGCGAGGCGCGCCTGCTCCATTTCCTTATTTTCTTGTATGATTTTGGTCTCGTGATAATACGTGTTAAATGTGTTCGCGAGGTCCAATAAATAATGGGCAAGCACATGCGGAGAATAGTGGCGAAGCGCATCCGCAATGACGTCGTTTTTTTTCACCATTAACGCGAGCAATTCTTTCTCTTTCTCGGTCGTGAGCAATCCGGCTTTGTCCATGCGGGGCTTTTGGGACGCTTTACGCAGGATGCTTTGAATGCGCGCATTCGTGTAGAGCAAGTACGGACCCGTCTGTCCTTCAAACGAGAGGCTTTCTTTGGGATCGAATACTAATTCTTTCTTGGCATCCTGTCTCACCATGAAAAATTTCAATGCCGCCATGGCCACGACTTTGCTTCGTCGTGCCACTTCCTCGGGGGAAATTTCTGGGCTGCGTTTGGCATATTCATCATTGGCATCTTGCTCTAATTCAGTAATCAAATCATCCGCATTCACCACCGTTCCTTGCCGGGAGGACATCTTTCCAGTTGGAAGAGTAAGCAAGCCGTATCCTAAGTGGTAGCATTTCTTCGCCTGAGGAAAACCCAGCAGGTCGAGGATGGCGAATAGTTGTTTGAAGTGCATCTCCTGCTCGGATCCCACCACATAAATGATGCGCTGCGTTTGAGGGTGGTCCGCAAAGCGCTTCATGGCGAGGTAAATATCCTGGGTAAAATACAACGAGGTTCCGTCCCCCCTCAACAAGGGCTTGTCGGGCACGCCGTATTTCTTTTCCAGAGGAGCGATAACAGCCCCATTGTCGGCGGTGGTGAAGAGTCCTTTCTCCATTCCTTTCATCACGGCCTCTTTTCCGTGCATGTAAATCTGGGATTCGTAATAATTGTGATCGAAAGTGGCACCCATCTTCGCATACGTTTCGAATAATCCTTTTTCGGTCCAGTCGTTCATTTTTCTCCAGAGTGCGCGAACGTCTTTGTCTCCTTGCTCCCATTTCAGGAGCATGGCCTGGGCCTCTTCTTCCAACTTAGGGTCTTGCTCCGCGTGCTTGGTGAATTCCACGTAGTATTTTCCTACAAAATGATCCGGCTTCATACCCTCCGATTCGGGTGTTTTTCCATGGCCCCATTTTTGATAGGCTAACATGGACTTACAGATGTGTACGCCGCGATCATTGATAATTTGCGTGCGGAATACCTTGTTCCCCTCATGCGTGAGCAATCGAATCATGCTCTCCGCGAGGGAAATGTTTCGCAAATGTCCCACGTGCAAGGGCTTATTGGTATTGGGGGACGCATACTCGACAATTACAAATGGAGCATCCTTCCCTGGAAGAGGAGGTGCCTGTTGGGCATTCTTGAGAATGGACACGTTGTAGGAGTGGGGATCAATGAACGCATTTACGTAGGGTCCCATGGCCGTGAATTGCTTGAAATCAGAAGTGGGATGCAAACTTCCCACCAAATGGAGGGCGAACTGCGCGGGGTTCTGCCCTTTCGGCATGAACTTGAAAACCGGAAGAGAAAGATCCCCTTTATCCACGGAAGGAGGAGTGGTCATTAGCCCCTCAAGCGTTTCCAATCCGGGCGACGCATGGCCGTTTTTTTGAAGCGCATGCTCAACGACTTCGGCGAGTTTTCGCTTGTAGGAAGGTAGTCCCATAGATTCCTTTCAGGGGCAGAGGACGTTTTAAACCTAGATTCACGAGGTGGCGATTCCGAATGAAAAGGATGCCCGAACCCACGACGACCAACCCCCCCAGGAGGACATTCCAGTGTAAGGTTTCATGGAACGTGAACACGCTCAGTACCACACCGATCAGCGTGCCCAACACTAAATCAAAGATGGACACCACGTGCACGCGCAGTCCTTCTAGGGCATAATTGAAGAACAAGTATCCTAATCCGGTGGAGATGACCCCCGCAAGAGCCATGATCACCACTCCCTCAAGGGTGAGGGTGAAGGGTTGTGAGAATGCAAAGGGCAGGAG
>CAYRUV010000006.1:0-29627 GCA_964427715.1 uncultured archaeon
AGGCCGAGCGAGGCGCTGCGGAAGTCAAATCGCACGTCAAGGAGGATGCCCAGTAAATTCACGGGGATCCATTTACAGTTATTCCATCCTTGAAAGGGTGGGTTGACAAACACAAGGAGAATGAGGTGACTCGTCATGGAATACGTATATAGTGCAATGCTGTTGCATTCCGCCAAGAAAGAAATCAACGAGGCGCACGTCACGAAGGTCCTGGAAGCTGCCGGAATTACGGTTGATTCCGCCCGCGTGAAGGCCCTGGTTGCTTCTCTCAAGAATGTCAACATCGAAGAGGCCATCGCCAAGGCCGCCGTCTCAGCTGCGCCCGCCGCTGCCGCTCACCACGCTGGTGGAGAGCACAAGGCCGAAGCCAAGGTTGAGAAGGAAGAGAAGAAATCGGAAGAAGAAGCTGCGGCCGGATTGGCCAGCTTGTTCGGATAAAGATTTTCTTTTCGGGACACGCAGGGGGAGCAATTCCCCTGCGTTTCTCAAACTCTATTTTTCTATAACCATTCTTTTCTGACGACGATACAGACTTTTTAGAAAGAGTTAATCGTTATTTCTTTTTCGTCTTCTTGGTCGCTTTCTTCGCCGGCCATTTCTTCGTGATGGATTCCTTAACCTTCGAATCAAGGACGGGTTCCTTCACCATTTTCTTAGTAGCCTTTGCACTTTTTCCATTCTTTTCTTGCTTGCGCAGATCCATGTTGGCGCCGCGGAGTTGCTTGCTGGTGGAGCGAATCTGTTCGGTGTAGTGCTGTTCGACTTCCGTAAAGGCTTCGTCGGACAAGTGACCATTATTATGTTGATATTGGGCGTGTCGGAGTCCTTGTTTCGCTGAAAACAATTTAGCTTCCAGTTCATCCACGGCAAATAAGGCGCGACTGGGGGCGGGATCGGAATTATTTCCCTCACTTGAAGCAGTCGCGAACCCTGGGGCTCCTTCGGCGTGTTGGGCGTGATGGTTGGATCGGGTGGCAAATGACATGATGACTACGGCCCCCAAAAATACCACAATAATCCCTAGAATCCACGTCAATGGGAACTCGTTAGACGTGTTTCCCTGAACGATTACACTGCCTTTTCCATCGGGCCCGATGTTCAAGGGGATAGTGGATCCATTTGTCCCATTCGAGGGGGTGTAATTGCCGACAATCCCGTCCAGGGGGGTGAATTGGGACACGGGGAGTTGATCGAAGTATTTCTCCACGTCCTTCGTCACTTCATAGGTGTTTTCCGCCAGAAGAATGAGGCTCAGTCCGCTGCTCAGGCTGTTGGCGGAGGAGGCTCCTTGGTTGATTCCTTGGTAATAGTTCGCGGAGTTGAGGTAATACTTCGCGTGGTCCAAATAGAGGTGGGCCCACCCAAATTGTTGGGGGTTGGCAGCCATTTTGATTTCGAGGGATTCAATCTTACTTTCAAGGGTGTCGCGGATATCCTTTTCAGCATCATTTTCGATGAGGATGGCGTTGATGAGTCCCAATGCGGAGGCCGCATTCATGGCCGCACTCAAGTGGCGGTTGTTCACTTTATCAATCAATGCGGCATCCAATCGTCTCGCCGCGTCTTCTCCGCTTCCATCCTGGATGAGGGTGAGTCCGTTCTCGGCGTTCTCAATGAAGTCCCCGTAGTAGTCGGAAAATGGGGATTGGGTCTTGAATCCCTTCGTGGATAATTGGATGGAGACTTGATAGAATTCTCCGCTGGATTCATACCAGGCCTTGGCGTACTCGTAATCTAATACTCTTCCCACGGCCTGTGCGTGGGCGGCATCCTGCGTGGCCACTACGATAATGGGGGTACTTTGGAGTGTTTCCACTTGCTCTTGGGCCCATGTTAGTCGTTGTTGGGCGGCAATGTACCATTCGACTCCTTCCACGGGGACAATCTTATCGAATTGGACTTGCTGTTGGTCGATGAGCTTGGATAATTCCGCGATTCGCTTGTCCAGTTCGCTGGATTCCAAATCAATCAAGTCCGGGTTATCCGAAACATCGTGAACAAAGTACGCATTGACGCGTGCGAGGAAGGCAAAATTTCCCGCCGAGTAATGGTATCCATTCTGGGTGAGCAGTTCCGATTCGTTGGCGGTCTTTTCGGAGTCATCCAGACTTCGCGAGAGGACCTCAATGAGTCCTGCATCGTCCAATAGGGTGGAATTCAAGGCGTTCTGCGCTTGAGTAATGGCGGTTCTCGTTTGGGCGATGAATTTAGTGTTGAGCGCACTCATGGGGAGTGCGGCCGGGGCGGCTTCGATTTTTTCTGGGATATACGTAGGTATGTCTTCTTTCTGCGTCTTGTTCACGTCGATATCATCGATGTCGGTAAAGGCATACTTGAGGACATCATCTAAGGTATACGTCTCGATGACTTTCATTCCCCATTCGTCCAGGGCATATTCGGGCAAGTAGATGTTTTTGACTCCATCCTCAAGCTTCACGACCTGTTTGGATTCTCCGGCAGGGATGAGAAACAGTTTGATTCCATCTTTAGCGGCCTCTTTGGATTTCTCAAACACACCGCCCACGGGTCCGACTTCCCCGGTGTT
Organism: uncultured archaeon; assembly: GCA_964427715.1. Taxonomy (GTDB): domain Archaea; phylum Iainarchaeota; class Iainarchaeia; order Iainarchaeales; family VGJJ01; genus VGJJ01. Next base: position 2,546 of record CAYRUV010000006.1, read on the forward strand.
GGTGATGGTTCCCGTGAGTCCGATATTCTGGGGTATTTTCTCATCCATCAACGACCCTACCACTAGCAAGGCCATGGCGCTTCCCGCGCTGGGACCATCGACCACGCTGGCTTCGGAGTCAATGGAGAAGAAATAATCAAAGTCATCCACGCCGTTGAAATAATTCTTGGCGACTTTCACGGCGATCTTTTCGGTGGATTGGGTGGCGGTTCCCACCAATGGACCGGAGACGCTCGACCACACTTTTCCGGTGCCGGGTTCAATGTGTAAATCCAGCGTGGCGGAGAGAGCCGTTCCATCCGGGGCGACGGCGAATACTTTGAGTGAGTTATCGGCCAATACGGCGAAGGCGGGAGTAGTCCCCACCATCAATAGGATTCCCAGGAGTAGAATCAAGCGAGAATGCGTCATTTCCCAAAGGTGTTTTTTGACGTATATATAGTTTCTTCCCAAATTCCACCGGAATGCAACGCGTGGAGGATAACGTGTTCTCGTCTACTCCTTGAGTCCGTGTCCGCAGAGCAGGGCGATGGTGGTTCCCTTCCATGTGTGCTTTTCTAATGCCGCTTGAACCGCCGCCCCGGAGTATTCCGCATACAATCCTTCTTTTCTTGCGAGGGAAAGTTTGGCCTTTTTCATGTCGTTTTCGGAGACGGAGAGTATTTTTCCTCCGGTTTGCTTCACGCTCATCAGCGCTTCCAATCCATACACGGGGTTGCCGCACTCAATGGCTCCGGCGATGGTTTTGGGATTCTTCATCGGGGAGAATCGCATCGTGTGATTCTTCCACGCGTCAAATAATGGGCTACAGTTCGCGGCTTGGATTCCGATGAGCTTGGGAAACTTCTTCACTTTCTTGGCTTGCTTCATTTCCACAAACGCGGCGTGCAATGCGGTAATGAGGGTTCCATTTCCAATAGGCACAAGTATTTGATCCGGGACTTTTCCGTTCAATTGCTCCACTACTTCAAAGGCGATAGTTTTTTGTCCTTCCATGCGCAGGGGATAGTCTCCCGTGAGCATGTGCTTCTTATCCTTCGCGGCGATTTCCCACGTTCGTTTGAGGGCGGCTTGATAGTCTCCCTTCACTTGGATGAGTTTGGCTCCGTACGATTGGATTTGCTTGAGCTTATTCTCGGGCACGTGGTGAGGGACGCAAATCGTGGCTTCAATTCCCGCACGTGCGGCATACGCGGATACACTCGCGCCCATGTTTCCGGTACTTGCACAAATAACTTTTTGGTAGTGGTCGTTCTTCGCGTGGGAGATTTCCACGGTGCTTCCTCGGTCCTTGAAACTTCCAGTAGGGTTTTCGTATTCGAGTTTGTAATGGACTCCTTTCGCGTGGGCGGATTCCAAGAGGGTGGTGCTCCCCTCGTTGAGTGAGATGATTTCTCCATTCTCAGGCACGGGCAACCAGTGGTGGTATTTCCATATTCCAATGTGGGAGAGTTTCATGCCTATGGAAAGGGATAGGGCTATTTATACCTCTTTTTTGCTCCCTGGAGTATGTCTCATTCCCCTGTTCGTGCCAGTCAGATGCGTGCCCGTTCCCGCGGGATGGATGCGGTGAATCCTCGGGCCAAAAATAATCGAATCCCTCAAATACGAGAGGCCATCCGACGATTATCGGATCGCTGGCGCGAGCGTAACCCGGACGTGGATGTTCGTCGGCGTGTCGCGACCAAGTATGCGTTGGACATCTCTCTCACGGGGCATGAAGGGCCTGTGGATCCCATTGTACGAAGGAAAGTCCACGAGCTATGCCAAACCAGTTTTGCTCTCGCCTACCTGAAAGATCCTTCCTCCACCGAGGGTCGTTTTTTCAAGGCCGAGGTGAAGCATGTCCTCGAGTTAGGGGACACATCTCGAAAGACCGATGGGAATGGGCGTCTCATTCCCGATCATAAAGCGCGCAAGGGGGATCGCGACGTGAACGATTTCATGTTCGCGTTCCGACAGGTCTACAATCGTCTCAACAAGCCCAAGAAATAAAATCACGGGTGGGTGAACCATAGTCGGATTTCGCTTTCGGTCTTCTCATCGACTCGACAGTAACCAAACCCAGGGAGGAGGACCTCGTCTCCTTCTTTCATCAGGAATAATGCTTCATCCGCGACGCCATATACGAAGGTGTTGTCCGGCATGGTGATGCGTGTGTCCACTCCGCCTGGGAGCCAATTCGTTTGTGTGGTGTTTTCCAGTTTGGCCGTGCTGACGAACTGGGCATTGATCTTGTATTCGTCCGCGTGGTTGACTTTGACGATGTATGCGTTGCGCAGACGCAAAGTAGTTCCTACTTTCCAGTTGGCCGCGTCGGCTTTACTGACGAGGAAAGATTGTGTTCCTGCTTTCAGGTCGTATTCTCTCCCGTCCACGTTCACATGCGTGGCGGGAACGAAGTCCGTTTCAAGGGCCACTGGGTCCTGGATGAAGGGGATGCTCGGGGCGTCTTGGACGTATTTCTTGTTGAACGTGGCTAATACTTCCAAGTCCAGCATGGTATCACTGGTCTTGACCCCCAAGTCGATCATGAGATCGATGAACGCCTGGGGGTTGAATCCCTTTCGGCGCAAGGATTGGATAGTAAACAATCGCGGATCGTCCCATCCCTTGTATTTTCCGCTGGCGATTCCGGCGAGTATTTTGCTCTTGGACAATTCCGCGCCCTGCATCATGATCAATCCATGGTGGAACGAATGGGGGTAGGTCCACCCGAAGTGTTTGAACAACCATTCTTGCTTCTTCACGTTGGACGTGTGCTGTTGTCCGCGGATGATGAGGGAGATGTTCATCAGATGGTCATCGATGGCGGATGCAAAGTTGTAGGTGGGCCAAAGGTGCTTGTCTTTCACGCGGTAATGCTGCGGATGATCCACGACACGTGCGGCAGACCAGTCTCTTTCCGCGGGGTCTTCGGCTTCCAGGTCTGTCTTGATTCGTAGGACGGCTTCTCCCTCTTTGAATGTGTGATTGAGCATCTGATCCAATCGCTGGGTGTTTTCTTCGCTCGAAAGGTCGCGGCACGGGCAGGCTTCTCCGCGGATCTTTTTCTCTTTCCATCCTTCCACTTCGCACGTGCACACGTAGGCTTTTCCCATTCCCACGATTTGGTGCATGTAGTCATAGTAGATTTCCATTCGGTCCGAGGATCGCGTGACTAAATCGGGGTGGATGCCCAGCCATGCAAGGTCATCCAGGAATAATTGCTCTCCTCCCTCCATGGGCTTCTTGATTTTTGGATCCGTGTCATCAAATCGGAGGATGAATTTTCCGTTGTATTTTTTGGAGTACAAATAACACAATATGGCCGGTCGCGCGTGTCCCATATGAATGGGGGCACTGGGATTAGGGGCGAATCGCGTGATCATGGGCTCGTCAGCGGCCCAGTCTAAGTCGAGCAGTCCGACTTTCTTCTCGGGAATTTTGAGTTCGAATCCTTCTTTCTCGAAGTGTTCATACTCGCGTCGTATTTCATCCATTCCCATGTTGTTGACTCGTTCCACGGCTTTCTTGGCGATGGGTACGAGTTCTTTGGGGTTGGACTCTGGATAGAGGGCCTTGAGTTTCCCTACCAATGCGCCCATATCCGCCTTTCCTTTGTGGTCGAAGGCGTTGCGAATGGCATATCGGTGGGCGTCGTTTTCCATGCTCATACTCTCAACCTGGGAAAAATGCTTTTCTTAAATGGGGGTGTTTTTTCCCCATTTTTCTACTTCTTCCAATGCTGTTGGAAGGTGTTTTCTAGCGTCTCCGCCATGGCCTTGTTATCGGGCCAAATGGTGAAGTGGTATTCGGGTTTGTCTTGTTTCAAGTCCGAGAGGAGCATGACGACTTTCTTTCCATCAATCACATAGGCGTGCATGCCGTGGTCCGCATCCTTGAGTTGGATTTGTTTTCCGTGCGTGGCCATTTTTTCCTTGAATGCTTGCGGGTGTTCCCCGGCGAGTTTGATGGAGACGTTTCGTTGGGCGGCACGGGCCAATGAGTCATGTAGCACGTGGTGGTGGGAGTCTAATCGGGAAAGACCAATGATGCTCGTTTGTGCGGTATCAACTTCTTGGGCGAGAATCTTGTAGAAGTCGGTGCGGGATTTGACCTTCAACACTTTTTCTTCATTCGAATTCTCGTTGTGAGTGGATTCGATTTCTTTTGCGATTACTTTGGCGTCATCCGTCCACTTTTCAAGTTCTCCTTGTTTCTCGGCGAGGAGTTTATCAAACACTTCATTGGCCTTCATAGCCCTGTATTTTTTGGGTCGAGAAGCAATTTCCACGACCAATCCTTTTTCGACGAGTCCGTCCAGTACATCATAGACGCGCGTTTTAGGGACTTGGGATTCACTCGCAACCAAGGGGGATTCGGCCTCTTTTAGGCGGAATAAAGTAGAGAGGGTTTTGGCCTCGTATTCGGTTAGACCGATGGTCCCAAGAAAAGCGCTGAGTTTTTGATTCATTTTATTACCCGAAGGAGTTAGCTAACCAATAATGGGCGGACCCGGGTATTTAAACCTGATTCAGTCCTCGCGAGGGGACTAATGGGGAGGGTGGGACATGGCCCCGGGACCCTCTTGTCCAAATCCAAGGAAGTCCCTCGCAGCGGTCACAATCAAGGTACCCGAGGCAATGGCAAAGACGGTGGTGACGAACCACAGGGAGACGAATAAATCGCCATACTTGAACACCATGAAGTAGACGAGAACGCCGGTGATGAGTAAAGTAAGCGTGTTGTTGCTCTGCATGAGTTGGGTGACAAATGAATAGATGGAAAATATCAGGACAATCTTGAACACGAGGTCGGATTCTGGAAGAACGACTTTGAGTAAAAATGGAAGAATCATCAGCACGACGATGATGAACAACACCCCGATGAGGAGGTTTCCTTTGGCATTCATCATGAATCGTTTAGCGCCGATCATCTTTCTTCCCCCTCATCTGTTGCATGCGTTGGCGCATGGCCTGTTCGTATCGCGCGCGCTGTTGTTCTTCTCGAGGTTCCATTCTCCCATATCCTTCCTCGCTCTCCCCATATTCTTCTTGTCCGCCGCGTCGGCCGTATCGTTGTTCGTGTTCCATGGCTTCGCGCTGTCGTTCTTCATGTTCTTCCTGCTCACGCCTCTGCTGGGCATAGGGGTCCGGCTGCGGCTTAGGTTTCCCTCGAAATAATCCCCCAATGTTTAGAATAGGAGACGTGAAGGCGTGCATGAAGGACAAGTCGATGAAGATGTGGAGGAATCCGAAGAAGGCCACCAGGTACAACAGCAGTATGCCGCCGAATATCTTCCAGACATCAAACAAGAGAAAGGCACACAGGCCCATGATGAGTACCACGGAAAGAATGGGATGTTGGATGTGACTCCTCACAAAGGAGACGATGAATAGCATCCCCACGATCTTCAACACAAGTTCTAAGTCCCCAAAGATGTTTCCGATTTGGAGCAGGGGCATTGAGACGAAGGGGTCCATGGTCGGGTTGGACGCGTTTCGAGTTTTTAACGAATGGGGTAGGTTGAGCGTCTTCAGATGCACGTTAAGCCCGGGACCCACGTCGGGGTTTCGACTTCCATGCTGGTGGTTCCCTTCTGGGCATACAAATGGGTCGGATTCCAGAAGAACTGGGCCGTGACTCCTGTGTCGTAGAGGCAGAGGGTCTGGTTCCCCACTAGGTCAAAGACGTCCTGGATTGAATCCACGTAGGAGGAGGCATTGTTGTGCGTGGACTCGACCACTCCATCCAGGATTTGCGTGCTGGAATACCCTCCATAGTTGGGCGTGAGGAATGATACTCCCGTACTCTCCGAGGTGAGGGTGTACGTTTCCTGAACGGGAAGATAGAAAATAGTCGATAGGGGAAGGGTTCCTGCGCTCGCGACGTTGGTCCAGTCCAATGCATAGACGAGGGGCCAGTCTGTGAGCTTGTCGGTCGTTTTCCCGTGTCGATCGGGGGTGTGATTGAACACCTGGAATGAGTCCTTCCCACTAAAGTCGTGGCACGCGCCCACCGAGTCCCAATACGTGAGGGTCGGTCCCACATCCACGGGGTTTCCGGCCTGGGAGAGTTGGTAGTAGATTGAGTGGGGTTTCCCAATCTGGGATGAATTCACTTTCATCATCACTGGAGTAGCGAGGCTCGGGCGGAATACGAGTTCGCTGTTCCCCGTTCCCGTAGGTACATCCAGGGAGAGGATCATTCCCCTCGTTTCTGGATTCGTGTTCAATTCATACAGATCGTCGCTCTTGCGGATGGACAATTGATGGTATCCTTTTCCCTCCGGATCGGCAAACGTGCGAATGGGATAATCATTCACGTACACGATTCCCGTGGAGGAGGAATATCCTAATCCGTATCCGTCGCGGTGATACTCTCCATTCACGAGTCCTAATTCTCCATCAAATGGGAGGCGATAGAAGGGGGAATTGGGGAATGGATCCTCAATGTGAGAAAGTTGTACTTCCACGCTCATGCGGGGGTTTCCTTCCGCGTCGAAGAACTTCCAGTCATCTCCCTCAATGTCCACTTCCACGTCCACGTGGTATTTTCCGGAGGCTTGGATGTAGTTTCCTCCGAAATACTTGTTGCGTATTTCAAACGCGTCTTCTTTCCCATACAAGGAGGCATATCCGGGTGTTCCCACGCTTCCCTTGAACCAAGGAGGGGCGTCGGCGAATCCGACTTTGGTGTAGTAGTCCTTGAAGTCCTTCTCGAAGTCCTCCGAGTATCCGTCGCGGATGAGGAACGCGTCAAAGTGGAGCAATCGGTTGAGGGCGTCCACGTTGGGGACTGTTTTGGTGAAGATGACATTATCCTCATTCACATACTGGCCAAACTGATCATCCTGGGCGTTAATCCACTGGTTGATGGCCGGTTGTCCGTTGATACTCTTGGTGGATTTCGTGGCATGGGCGCATTCCACCGGGGTGTTTTTCGCATATTTGGCCACGTTCACGGCATACGAATAGATGCCCAATTCCGTATTCGTGGTCGCATCGATGACGCGTGTGAGTACCGTGTAATGATCAGGGGCGAGTCCGGGGATGGAGCACGTGAATGTGAATGCTTGTTCGGAAAGGAGGTTTCCAATCGTCTCGCATGAATGAGTCGTTCCGGCCGGGGGCGCGGTGGGTGAGAGCGTGCTACCCGCAATCATGTCGACTTTGACCTTGATGGATTGGGCCTTGTCGGCATTATTGAATACGGTCGCGTCGAATTTCACTTCCTGCGTGTCGAGGAAGTCGTATCCATATTGGGTGACCTTGACTTGTCCGGGTTCCACGGTGGAGTCCACGGTGACACTTTGGTTGTCCGGGGTCGCCGTAGGATCGGTGGGACAGGTGAATTGGTAGTTGTTGGCCGCGAGGAAGTCCTCGAGGGCGCGGATTCTTTTCATTAAATCAATGTTGAATTGGGTCGCGTCACAATAGATGGCATTGGGATTGCTCGCGTCGCAGGCACGCAGGGGAATTCCTACTTCCTCGTTCCATTTCCAATTGAATGCAACGCGGGGAAGGGCATTTGTTCCCGTGGTTCCCGTGATGAATCCCGCGTCGCAGACTTGGATGTCTTTCTTGCCGATGGGGAGCGATTCATTGTCCTCGGCGGTCTTGAATCGAACATGGAATGCTTCTTCGTGGATGACGTCTTCGGCTCCCTCGCATCCGCCCTGGTCGTCCTCCGGTCCAATCTTGTAGTTGCGAAATTCCCCATTCGTGCACGTGACTTTCCCTTCCCCCGAATGGGACTCGTCTCCGTGAATGTGTTCGATGGCTCGAAGTTTGGCGACCCCAAACAGGGGGGTGGTGTTGGCGTATCCGCTGGTGTTGGTGAATACCACTCCGGCGAGTTCCGCTCCCGAGTCATCATTGAGGGATCCCTCCACGTTTTCCGTGGACCATTTCCCCTTAATATGCGAGGCGATATTGTCGGATAGCTGGACGTCCAGTGCGTCCGGGGGAATGAGTACATCCTCTCCGTCGTTGACGCCGGTGAGGTTAATCACGTAGTCGTCCATGTCTTCCACTTCGAACATGATTTCACAAATATCCACTTCCTCCGAGGAGGTCAGGAGCCAGTCCACGAGGAAGGTGACGATTAATCCCACAATCAGGCACACCGGGCAGGGGGTCAGCGCAAGGGTGGTGGTTCCGGCGGCGCTCGTGCTGGAATAGATAACCACCTCCACGACGAGATTGGGGAATAATTGTCCCAACGCCACGGATGCGGCTGTGCCGGCCCAGAATCCGGGGCCGTAGGCGCCTGGCTCTTGGTCCTTAGATACTGTGATCCAATCACACACTCCGGCGGTCACGGCGACCTTTTCTTGAAATAAAGTATTCATCACCGCACTCGAGTCGGAGGATCCCTTTCCGAATGTGGTGAAGCGGGTCTTGAGCATATTGAAGGAATACTCGGAGGGCGGGTCCACTCGGACATTGATGCGCGTCAGCTGGTCTTGTTGGTTTCCCACGCCCGCGAACAGGGTGATGTCGTAACTTCCCGGAAGGGTGGCGTCGGTTCGCTTGACGGTGACGGTTTGCTTTCCCTGCAATCCATTAATCGTCAGCGGGCTCACGCTAATTTTTCCCTGAGGAGCACCGCCGGAGCAGCCCGTGTTTCCTTTTTCAGGGCAGAATGAAATGTTCACGGGCTTCTGGCACGACGAGGTGTCAACCGTGAAGGTGGTCGTGACCTGTTCTGATGTCAGCGTCACTCCATTGGCAGGGACCGGGTTCACCTTGACGCAGGATTCGAGTCCGCCGAGGAGGGTCGTGAAGGATTGAAATTGGGACGCAAGAACAGGGTTGCTGGCAGGTCCGGTTTCGGTGGCCCATTCCAATGTAAACGATCCCTGGTTCCCTGGCGTTCCCGGAGAGGGAATGAATCGCACGACCGCGTGGTAGGGGTGGCCGTTGTTTTGCAATAGGGGGAGTAGGGTGGAGTAGGCTTCGCTCAAAGAAGCGCTGGTTTTCTTTCCGGTTTCCATGTCGATGACATCTACTTCCACAATTCCACTCGGGGATCCATTCCACGCCACGCGGGCTTGGAGGTTCCTCAAGGGGAGGGGGATGTTTTGGTGGGTGCAAGAGGGAGTGAATGGAATGGTAACTTCCTGGATGGGTTCAAAGGCCGGAATGGTGAATACCGATTCAGTGCCCTCCGTGAAGGAAAGAGAAGTCGTATCGCATCCCCCAGGAAGGATCATCTGAGTCAGGAATGGACTGACCTGCACCCATTCAGTGGGGGAGGGGCCTATTTTCAACGATAATACGACCGAGCCCTTCTGCGTGAGGGGCTTCTTGGGGATAATAGGATGAGTGACGAAGGGGATAGTAATAGGAACCGACGCGTGAGGAGCTACCACTAGGGGAGTATCGGCCGAGGGATAGGTGGGGGGCAAGGGACCGGGGGCGAGGTAGAGTCCCGGGTAGCCATTCACCTGAACATTCGTCACTTTCACGATTTCATCGGTGGGGTTGGTGATGGTGAAGGTAGTGGAGGATTTCAGGGAGGGAAGCAGGGGAGACACTAACACAATGGGTTCCGGAGACACGCTCACGATAGAATTTCCCACGATCCACGTGGAATACGTTTGGAGGTAATTCTCCTTGTGGGCAAACACCGTGACAATCGTTCCCGGCAAGGACGCAGGAATGGAGAGCTCTACATTTCCTCCAGTGGATGAATACGTGCTGCTCACTAACACCGGCACTCCTCCCGGCGGGGTGAGGGACATTCCCACGAATGCATCTACAATTGCTGCTCCGCTTTCATCTACAATCGTCAAAGGAAGAATCGTGGCAACTCCCGGCAGAATGGTGGTGATGGAAGAGTTGATGGTGAGTGCGTGCTCGCACACACTCCCGCAGTCAGGAAAGGGAGACGTAAATGGATTTCCAGTGGAATCGGGAAGGGGTTGGGCCGCAACAAATGGATTCGTCGTGTCCAGACTCAGAACGACGGGCTCATTACTGAGGGGGAATTTCACTTGCACGGATTGAGGGGTAGTTGCGTAGGGATATTTCTCCGCCGCGATGAAGTAGGTTCCTTCTTTGGAGAATGGAAGAGACGCATTTCCCTGCGCGTCCGTGTAGGCGAATTCGTGTGAGGGATCCCATTCTCCGCTCGCATTGGACACGTATACTTTGCCGAGGAACACCGGTACATCAAATTGGTCTACGACTTTCACGTGAAGATGCTCAACCGGATTCCCTTCGGATGCAGGAACGAGGAACACTTTCACTTCCTTGGAGGTCCCGTCGTGAATCACGGGTTGTTCTTCGGCATGATATCCGTTCTTGGTCGCGATGACTGAATAGTTTCCTTTTGTCGCAGGGGAGAATGGAGGAAGGGTCCCGCTTCCGGGGGTGATGGCCGTGTATACAATCGTAGAGGACGCGTTTTCTTTGAGGGTAATGTTCACTCCTCCAAGCAAGGTGTCGCTGGCCGCATCATAGGTGGAGATGGACAACCCACCCCCCATGAGAGGAGTCATTCCTTGGAGAAGGGACGCACTCCCCGAGAGGGTGAAGGGGGCATTCTGGAGGGTTGCGTATTTTTGGGAAGGATCGGAGACCACGAGGGAGTATTTTCCGTGCGGGAGATGATCGAAGAGGGTGTTCCCACTTTCATCGGTGAGATGAAATTCCTGGGAGAGGTTGTTTTCGTTGAACAGCTCCGCACGCATTCCCTTCAATGGAAGATTCGTGAGGGAGTCAAACAATGAGAGGGAGTAGGACCCGAATGGATACGTGTGGGGTTGCAGTTTCACTACCGGTTGTTCCGGAGAAATGAACACTTCCCCCGAGTCATAATATCCGGGGGCACTGAACACTCCAACAAGGGGGCCGCAATTCGCGGGGGGAGTAACAAATACTTTTCCCTGCGTCGTGGTTTGGGCGTTGGGTGAATAATTCACGCCACTCGAGCAATACAGAAGGACTTCGATTTCGACTCCGCTCAGAATAGAAAGGTCATTCCCCTGAATAATCACTTCAAACGAAGGATTGGTTGGTTGTTGCGGCGTGGAGTGAAGGGTGATAATCCATTCGTTCTCGCTCCCCCATTCTTTGGTTTCAGAGTAGGGTTCAAACCACGCGTGGTGGATGGTGATGGTAAAGAGAGCAAGGTTGGATGAAGGAAGCACCTTCACGCGTCCATCATGGTCGGTCAGCAATTGAGTGGAGGGAATCTCCATCCCACTCAAGGAAATAGGCACTCCTATGAGGGGGTTTCCTTGCTCATCCACCACGAGAATAGTGTGTTCCCCGGCGGATGAAAGGGGAACATTCGAGAGAATAATTCCTCCTGCCAGTGCGACAAGGAGGACGAGGAACACGACTAAACTAGGAACCATTTTGTCAATGGGGTCCACCAAAGAATAGACGGGAATTTTGGCCTCGTCGAGTCGATCGAGTACCGAATACCATTGATCCTCGAGCCGGTTCCAGAGACGCATTGAAATCTACGGATTCGGTGAAATATCCTATTTAACCCTGCTTCTAGGCGGGTTTAATTTCCGCCCGGGGGGCCCAAACAGGTGTTTCCGGCCTTGAGTTGGTTGGTGACTGCAGAAATGCTGGTCTGTCCCGTCTGCTTGTAGATGGTTTCCGGATTCCAGAAGAATCGCGCCTTCGCTCCTGAGTCGCTGACGCAGATCTTTCCTTCTCCCACCAAGTCAAAGACATCCTGGATGGAGTTGATGGTGGAGGATGCATTGTTGTAGGGCATCGTAGATATTCCATCCAGCAGTTGGGTGTTGGAATACGTGGGATAGTTGGCCGTAATGTACTTGCCCGTACTGGCTTCCGCGTTGAGCGAATACGACCCATCCGTGGGCGTGTAGAAGATGGTCCGCAGGAACGCATTTCCTCCGACAAGGGCTTTCTCCCAATCAACGGCGTACAAGTATGGCCAGCTGGGATACTTGTCGGTGGGCAATCCGGCGCGATCCGGAGAGTAATTGAATTTCTCATAGATCGGCGTTCCCGTGAAGTCGTAGCAGTTGCCGGCTCCTTCCCAGAACGTGAGGGTGTTCCCTGTATCCTGAGGGACTCCATTCAGGGCCAGCTGGTAATACGAGGCAAACGGATTTGGGGTCACGTTGTGGTTGACGCGCATCATGAGCGGCGTTGCAAGGGAAGGCGTGAAGGTCATGGTTCCCGTGCTAGTTCCTGCATTCGCAGTAACTTCCAACAAATTTCCTCGCGTGGAGGGAATGGAGTTGAGTTTGCGCAAGTCGGAGGACTCTTCAACAGTTACCTTGCTCAACGCGGAGCTTCCCACTCCGGAGTACGTTTGGATGAGCGAGTCATTGATCTGAACAATTTCAGGCCCCGAGTTGATGTATTCGACTCCGTATCCGATTCGATCGTAGATGGTGTTCTCTAATCCCACCAACCCATCGAAGGGCATGCGGTAGAATGGAGAATTAGGAAACGGATTCTCTAAGTGATAGAACTCCACGGCAATTCCTGCTTTGGGGCTCCCATTTCCATCGAAGAAGGACCAGTCATTCCCGAAGAAAATAGATAGGTCGACGCGATACTTTCCTGCGGCGGGGAGGGTAGAGTCGTTGAAGTATTTGTTGGAGAACGTCAGCTTGTCGGTCCCATAGAACTTACTGAACACCGGCGCGTTTCCGATTCCCTTAAACCAAGTGGGGGCATCCGCGAAGGAATTATTCACATAGTAGTCGCGGAAGTCCTCTTCGAAGTCCGCCGAGTATCCGTCGCGGATTAAGTAGGCATCAAAGTGAAGGAGATTGTTCAGGGCTTGAACATTAGGCACGCTGGGGGTGAAGGTGATTGTTTCATCATTCACATACGTCCCATACTCCGGGTCGGCAGAGTCAATCCAATAGTTGATTCCCGGAATCCCACTCATGAGGGCAGTCGTTTTCGTGAGATCGTCACAGGTGCCCGCAATCTGCTGCTCTACACTTTTCGTGTTCAATGTAATAATAGGCTGGCTAAAGGCGATGGAGGAAGTAGTGGTGCTCGAGAGGGTGAACTCCGCAAAGTAGGATGGGCTGAGTCCGAACCCCGAGATGGTGCACGATAGCTTAGCGCCTCCTGCAGCGGGTACGCTGCTCGTGGCGGTGCAGGGGGACGGAATGACATCATCCGAGTTATTGCTCCCAATCTTCACCAGGACATCCGCCGTCTGCGCGGAGGAAGTCGTATTGTTCACGTCGGCCGTGAAGGTGATGGTGGTGGCGCCGCTCGGGGCAAACTGGTATCCTACTGCGGTGATTCCGAGCAGGTTGGTTCCCATCGAGGTGTTGCTGGGGAACGTCGCACTGGTCTTCTGTTTCCCTGGATTTTCGGGGCAGGTGAATTGGTAATTATTCGCGGCCAAGAATTCATCCAATACCTTCACGCGTTTCATCATCATGATGTTGAATTGCGTGGCGTCACAGTAGATGTGGTTCCCATTCAACGCATCACAGGCATCGATGGGAATCCCTGTGGTATCGTTCCAGGCCCAATTGAGGGCGACACGGGGGAGGGCTCCTTTTCCGGATTGTCCAAGCTGGCTCCCATCCGAGCAGGCGACGCTGTCAAATGTGAGCTCGGGGAGGGAGTTGTCTACGTCCTGCGTCTTGAACTTAACGTGGAATTTCTCCTCAAGAATGGGGTCGTCGCTCGTGGGCTTACAATCTCCCTGCTTTCCGGTGGGTCCGATGTCAAAGTTGGCGAATCCCTCGCTGGAACACTTAACGGCAGCAGCCCCACTGTGGGAAGGATCTCCGTTGTCGTGGATTTTGGCTCGGAGGGTCATGACCCCGAACAAGGGATAGGGATCCGAATATCCAGTCTTGTTTGTGACCACTATGGCTGCCGTCTGGGAGGCCACTCCTTTTTTGCTAATTGGTTGAGACGCGCTAAGCTCCCATTCTCCTGAGATGTGGGGAGCGGCATTGCTGGATATCTTCACATCAATCGCATCCGGAGGAGTATCCCCGGGCTCTGACTCCCCGGAGAGATTGATGACGTAATCCTGGAGAGTTGCAGTCGTATCATCGTCACAGGGATCATCGGCCAATAAATCATACACGATAATGATAACTGCAATCGCAACGGCTACGCCCACACAAATGGGACCGCACACGGTGGACGCTGCAACAAATTCAGCGCTGGAGGCGGCCAGTGCATAGGTTACGGCCCCCGCTCCCACTCCCCACCCTACGGCCGGAAGGAAGTTGCTTCCTTTGCTGGAGGCTTCGCCCCAATCACACACGCTGGCCGTGACTTTCACGGGTTCCAGGAGCTTGCGATTGATGACACTGGAGGAGTCCTTGGCGTTTTTCGCATACAACACGAATGAAGGCTTCTCCACGTCGAATGCGTAGGAGGAATCCGATTGGATTTCCACGTTCAAGGAGGCAATCTGGTAATAGGAAATGCCTGGCACGCGGGCGTCTACCGTGATGTCATACGCCCCAGGGAGTGTTCCTCCCTTTCGTTCGATAGTAAAGGTCTTGCTTCCCGAGACATCGTTGGCAGTGAACTGCGAGAGATACAGTCGTCCTTCCGGCGCGCCGCCCCTACAATTCTCATTCCCTTGTCCGGCGCAGAACCACAAGTCCACGGGGACGCTACCACAGGCAGAGGTGTCGACTTTGAATTCCACTTCGTCCTCATCCGAGTCCATGGTAATCGTTTGTTCGGGTTCCGGGTCAAACTTGACGCAGGATTCCAAATTAGTGACTTTGATTTTCACGTCAAACGATTCACTGATCGTCTGGACCTTGCTGCCCGTTCCGGCTTCCCCGGCAATGGTGACCGTGAATTGAGCGGTTTCTCCCAATTGTTTAGGGAAGGGGGTGAACGTGAGCAAGGACTCATATAGCGTATCATCGGACGTGCGGAACTCATCGAAGAAGGGAACGAAGGTTCCATTCTTGAGTACTTCCACGGCCTGGTTGCTGGCCTCAATGTCGTTCATGGACAATTCCACGTTTCCAATCGGCTGGCTCTTCCAGACGACCTTGGCTTTGAGGTTCTTCAGTGGGAAGGGTTGTCCGTCCACCATACACGTGTTCAATATCTGGAATGGGGTTTGTGACTTGGAGTTGAAGGAGGTTGTGATTAGTTCTCCTGACCCCGGCGTCCCCGAGAGTTGGATTCCGCCCTCGTCACAATCCGTAATAACTTTGATTCCCACCGTGATGGGGACATTCTGCACCCACTCTTGAGAGGAAGAAACGGATTGGAATGTGAGGGAAAGGTTCCCCTTGAGTCCCTTGTTGGAGATCACATTCACAACCGGAGAAGTGCTCGCCTTCACCTGGATGGTCTTCTCTTGGACCGGTCCAATGGAGGTGACGTCAACGTATTGTTTCACGTAGTTCTGCATCTCCCCATTCGAGAGGAATCCCTGGAAGTCTCCCGTGAGGGTGGCTTTCTTGAGGATGAGAGTTTCTTGGGAAAGGTTAGTGATGTCCAACGGCAAGAATTGTTCCGTGTTGGGGGCATTCGGCAAGGTGAAGGACAGTTGTGTGGGGTTGAACTTCACGATGTTCTGGTCCACGATAATTTCAACCGGATCCGATGCATATCCTCCCTTCGTGGCATCGAAGACAAAGTGGGTGTAGGGCAAGGAGGGCGGGGCAATGATGACGACCTTTCCAGTGGGGTCAGTGGTCTTCTTGGTGATGAACTGCTGGCTCTTGTTGGGGTCAATCTTCAACAAACTCACTAACGCATCCGGCACGTCAAATCCTTGAGCGTCCTTCACCGAGATGGTGAATTCCGTGGGCACAAACGCCGAGGCAGTGTCGGGGTTCACCTCAATGTTGAGGGTGTTGGAGCTGTAGATGTCCAAGTCAATGGATTTCTCGAAGACAATATCCCCCGCGTCAATCAGCTGGATCAGAATCTGAGTGGCTTCAACCTTCTTGGTGAGGAAGGAGAATTCTCCGGAGATGTTCTGGTATTGTTTCATTTGTCCGACGCTCAACCCCTGTCCTTCTCCGCCCGGAACATCATTGGTGGAGAGTCCATCGGCGTCGATGGGTTGCCCATTGGTTCCAATCACGTGGTATTCGGTGAACACGGCCTCGCTGGAGGGAGAGAATCCATCATTGGAGAAGAATACTCTCAATCGGGGATTCTCAAACGTGGTCTCATCGGCGGATGTCAATACGAATGAATACGTGAAGTTCTTGTTGACGCTTAAGCCGTACGGAGGACCGTCAATCAGGAGTTCATCATCCTCATTCAGGATCGTTTCCCCAGAGTAGCAGAATTCTTCCTCGCACACGATGGGCTTTCCGCTGTAATAGATCTTCTGGTACGCCTCCGCGTATTGTCCTTCTTTCCCTGCGCTGCTCGAGGATTCTCCTAGAACATTGTCCACGGGGTCGCGGAGCCAATCATTATCTTCAATTCCCCAGGCGCGATAATACAGCGTGAGGGGATCCAGCACACTCACATCATCATCTGCGCGTACCACGACTCCAAACTCATACACGCCAGGTTCGGGGGAATCCCACTCGGCGTTGATCCACTTGGATTCCCCATTCGTGAGGTTTTCTTGATCGGCATCGTATCCCTCATCGGGTTGGTAGCTGGTTCCCTTGATGACGCTCGTGTTGGGAATTTGCGTGGTGACGATGCGAATAGAATCATTCTCCGAGAGAGACTCATCTCCGACTCGGATGTGGACACCAGCCGTGTCTAATTGCAGGGCGGTGGGAATCTGTAATTGGAACAATGCCACATAGGCCTTTCCGGATTTGATTTCCTTCGCACTCGTTCCCGTGATGGGATCCACTACATCCACAAACACGATGCGGGGAGAATCTCCAAGGATGGTTTTGGGTAGTTTAACCTGGATGAGTTCGGTCTTTCCAGAGTATAATTGGTGGGACGTGCTTGAGAATCCGGAAAAACCAGGTGCAGTCACATTCACGTATACTTTTCGATCCGCCTTGAAGGATTTGCTAGCCATTCCCAGGGCGTCGGATTGTACGGTGCACTTCCCCGGTGCACATTCGTCGCTTCCATCCGTGAGGAATTGCACGAGCGCAAAGGGAACGGGTGTTCCTTCCGTGTCCTTCACGATGACTTGAACGGTTCCTTGTCCAATTTTCAATGTGAGACTGGCCTGCGCGGGAACCGACTTGTCGGTGGTAAAGGGTTGAGAGTCGCTGGGTCCGGCCGGGTATTTGGTGGCACGGGCAAAGTAGTTTCCGGAATTGACTCCCGTGAAGTGGGCCGTGCCATTCACATCGGTAATCTTAGGTTCGTACGCGTGGGCGATGAATCCGGTGGAGGCATCGTAGAGGAAGACCTGGGCGTTGTCCACGGGCAAATTGTCTTCATCCTTCACACTCACGCTGACCTTCCCTGAGTTGGATGCGGTGAGTTTTTCCATGGCGAAGGTGACGGATTGTTCTCCGTTCAATAGTCCAATGTCCTTACTCTGTGCCAGGTAGTTCGCATGGGATGCGGTAACAACGAAGGGGCCCTTATCCGTGAGTTCAAATGACAGCGAGCTCTCATTGGGGGTAATGCTCTTGCTCGCATAGAGCTTGTTGTCATTCTTCCCCACGAGTTTCACGATGGAATCTATCACGGGGTTGCCGGTTGCCTTATCATTGACGAAGACTTTCACCACGCCCTGGACCTGCTTCCCGAGGGAGACTTCCGCGTTCACCGTCTGATTGGGAGAAACCGTGATGGGGTCTCCGGTCGTGAGGGCATAGTTTCCATTCGGATCCGTGACGCTGGCGTAGTAGCTTCCAACGGGAACGTTTGAGAATATGGAGACACCAAATGAGTTGGTCACAATGGAGTTGATGGAGGCACCCTGCTGGGAGATGAGTTCCACGTCCATTCCCACGAGTGCGGCGTTCGTCAGGTCGTCTCGCACGGTGACTTTAACTTTTCCGGTTTCCACGACTAAGGATTGGAGCTGCACGATGGGGTTGGATACCGAGAACACGACGCCATCTTTCTTGACGTATCCATTCGCTGAAACACTTCCAACTAAGTTACCACAATCCGCGGGGGGAGTGATGGAAAACACGCCATCGGAGGTGATGAACGTCGACTGCTTGAGCGGGGCTCCCGTAGTACACGAGAGTTGAATCGAGATAGGTTTCCCGCTCAGGGAGAGTCCTCCTAAATCGGTGAATTGGAATGAGAGCTCGGACGGGGGTGCTTTGGATAGCGAGAGAGTAAAGGATAATTTTTCATTCGGTTCACTCACAGTGGCTTCCTCGGAAAAAGCCCCGTAGTTAGGGTGTTGAGCCGAAACGAAAATGGTGGTTCCCACGGGAACGTTGGATAGAGGAATATTTCCAAGTGAATTGGTTACCGGTTCGGAGGAAAAGTCTCCATACGAGACTTGAACACTTAACCCTTGAATGGGATTTCCTTGTTCGTCGCGGAAGTTTAACACTACATCCGTGCTTCCTCCTCCCAACAGAGGGAGTCCGACGAAGACAAATAATAGTGCGGCGAGCAGGGCCAATACGATGGCAAAACTCGGGACTACCTTGTCGATGGGGTCCACGACGCTGTAAATAGGGATGACCGTGTCGACCTTGTCCAAGAAGGAATACCAGGCGTCCTCCGCCGAGTGATACATCTCCTTGAGTCCCATAGTGATTACCCTAATCCTGCGAGGATTCGGGTTTTTGTCGTATTTAAAGGTTGGGCCATCCAATGGGACGGAAGTCCCAATTAGGAGAAAATGGGATACTGTGCCGCGGGTTTATTTCAAGCCAAGAGACTTTCTGATTTCGTTCCTTCTAAGGGTCATTTCACGGATGAAACTAAGCAGCCTTGTTTTCGCGACTTCCCCTTTTGCTTGTTTATACCGGTATCGGGCGTTCGCGATTTGTTGACTATATTTTTTCAGGGTTTCGTGGGCGGCGGGTTGGGACTGATTGATTGGCGTGCTGTCGCCTCGGACCTTTTTTCCGCGGCTACTCGAATTGGCACGTTTTTGTAGTGATAATTCTGTTTCGCGCAGCTCTTCCTCTTTCTTCACCCTTTCAAAAAATTTACGTGCTTTCTCAGGAGACACATTGGGCTTAGCTTCAGGGCTGGGTCGATTTTGTGCATTTTTGTCAATGGGCGCAAGCGGTCCCTGAATTACTTTTCGGGTAAGTCTTCCAAGAATTCTACGTGGGGGAGGTCGGTTGGACATTAGGGGCACCTTTCACTTCACGATACACAATGCTTCGGCGTCTTTCTCTTGGGATTCCAGCGCATTCAGCACTTCCTTGGGGTTCCAGAAGAACTCCGTCTTGGCTCCGGAGTTGCGGACGCAGACCGCTCGTTCGTGGACCAAATTAATCACATCCTCAATGCTCTGGAGCTCGTCTCCCGGGCTGTTGTTGGGCAGAACGTTGGTTCCCACCAGCGGGATGCTCGCGCCAGTAATTCCTTCTCCGATGAAGCTCATGCTGTCCTTGTACACGGTCGCGGCAATCTGCGAGAGGCCATTCTGCGGCGTGTAGAAGACCGACTTGAGGTACACATTTCCCGTGTGGATGGTGTTTTCGCACCATTCAAATCCATATGAGGTGTTCTCTTGCGGTCCGACGAGTCCGCAGTCGGCGTTGATGGCTGAGGTGTCATAGATTCCATTGTACGAATCAAAGAGCGACTTGTCCGAGAAGTCTCGGCAGTTCGTTCCGACGCCATACCAGGGGTTGCCTTGTGCGCCAATGTACGACTGTGAGGTGTCATTGTTGACTCCCACGGAGTAGTATCCGAACACATCGCTCTGTGCGTGGGTGCTTCCAATCTTCATCATGACGGGGGTGGCGAAGGAAGGACTCCACTTCAGGCTCAATGCATTCGTCGCATTGCGCGTGAGCGTGAGGATGTTTCCTCGTTCCAGGCTGTTGAGGATGGTATAGGCGTCCGTCTTGCTGGTCTGGACACTTGCAACCGGAGTAGAATCGGGGATGTCTGTCGTGGTGAGCTGCTCGCTCGGGTTCCCGTTCACGATAACCTTCTCTCCGGCGAAGTTCACCCCATACCCTACGCGTCCCTGTCCATCGTCTGTTCCGATGAGTCCGTTGAAGGGCATGCTGTAGAAGGGCGACGTGTCTTCGGTCGTGTTGGTCTTCTCAACAAGGATATTCACGATGGCGTCGTTCTCTCCATTCTTGAAGAAGGGCATTCCTTCCGAGGTGAAGTTGATGTCCAGCGTCACATCATAAATTCCGGGTCCGGGAAGCAAGTATCCTTCGGGCGCGGGGTCGCTTCCTTCGCGCTTGATGATCCAGTGGTCGCGGTCCGTGAAGAGCTTGCGCAACCCAGTGGCTTGGTCCAAGTAATATGTGGGGGCGTCAAAGAACGATACCTTGCTCGCGTATCGATCAAAGTCCGTGTAGAAGTCCGGGGAGAATCGATCTTGCATGAGGTGGGCGCGATAGTTCACTAATTGCAAGAGTTCATCCTTCGTCATTCCATTCGGATACGTCAAGGGGTTTCCGGCGTTTTCCGAGGCGGCGATGAATTCTTGTAAGCGAGTGGTGGTGAAGGGCTGGCACTGCACGACACTCGAGGATTGTCCGATGAAGAACTCCGCGTCAATCGTGTTGGAGGCGGGGACGCTGTCCGAGCAATCCTCACACTCTTGGGGGTCAATGGTGGCGACCAGCGTGTAGTGTCCTTCCGCGAGGTTAGTGACGACAAACCCAACGCTAGTCTTGCTTCCGCCAATAGGGACTTGAACATCCTTCGTGAGGACGATGGGGGCGGCCGTGCTATCCTTGAGTTTGTACGAGACGCTCAGCTTGGAGAGGTTGGCGGCAGGAGTCTTGTTTTCGATTCCCACAACCAAATTCACATCCGCGTTTCCAACCTTATCGGCGGCCAGGGAGGCAATACCAATGTCGGCGGCCGGAATAGGCTGTGTCTCAACGCCCGTGAGTTGATCCTGCAAGGGGCACGCAAAGGGAGCGTTGGCCTCGACGAATTCGCGGAGTAATTGCACCTTTTGGATGAGCGTGATGGCAAACTGCGTGGCGTCACAATAGATATGGCTCGGATTGCCTTCACTATCGACCTGTCCATAATCACACGCATAGGGGTCGACATCCGAGAAGTTCCAGGCGAACGCGACTTTGGGGGCGGCGTTGCTTCCTGTCTTCCCGAGCTTATCGGAATAGGTGTCACAGTCCAGCACGTTCAATGTGATGGGAGGCTGAATCAGCGACTCAGGGGTGAAGGAGTTGTATTGGAGGTGGAATCGCACCTTGGCGTCTTCCTTCTTGTCAATCTTCAGTTCTTTCTCCGAGGGGATGTCGTCTTCATACTTGGCGCTTTCTTTGAAGAAGAATCGCTCTCCCGTCACGAGGAGGTTTCGGAAAATCGTTTTGTTGACGAACTGCGAGATATTAGTGAAGGTAAGATTGAGGGATTCAACCTTTCCGACGGTAATCTTTTCCTTGTTGATGGTGGGCAGGATGGCCGTTCCTTCGTCTTTGACTTCGATGTCGGTGTCTTCCGTATCTTCGTCGGCTCCCTTCTCTCCGCCAATCACGGTAACATCATCCAGGACCAAGTCCTTGGCGATGACGGTGGCTTCGAATTCCACATCCTCGCTGGTCCAATAGTCCAACAAGGTCGCCACGATGGTGGTGACCGCGAATGCGGTGATGGGGTTGCCTGTTCCGAGGGAGACGATATTGGTGAGTCCGCCCAGCGCGCTTCCCAGTCCACCTAATACGTTCGATTCTTCCTTCTTGGGGGCGGTCTGCTGCGTAGTTTGGGTAGCATCCTTCACGTCCACGTCTCCGCTGGTCTGGAATAGGATGGCAAAGGTCGTGGCGGGACTCGTGGAGGGAACAGGGGCCGTTCCAGCCGTGAGTGGAACAAAATAGGTCTTTCCGCCCACTATCTCCACGTGACCTAGCACCGTGGACCCGTCAAGGGTGGTTACCGAGTTGTCGGATTGAACCTTGCCCGTGTTGGAGGTCGCACCTCCGCTAAACACGGACACGTTTCCCGTCTTGAGTTCTGCATCAGAAACATTGTAGAAGCCTGGGATTGTGGAGTAGTTCTCGAGCTTCTTGACCTCGGCCATGCTCACATTTCCGGTTTGAATATAGTCTTTCACGTATCCGCTGGTGTTGGGGTCGTCCAATACTTTCTGGTAGTACGTGGCATCCTCGGCTCCGTACTTTTCGACAAGTGTCTGCTGAAGGGAAGGGGGTCCCTGGATTGGGAGTGCGGCGGAAGGAGTCGGAATCACGGGTGTAGAGGGTTGAATAGTTCCCACGAGCGTGTCACTTCCAAACAGTCCACCGTCTTGGTAGATCTTTCCATCTTGAATCGAATAGTCGATTCCATCCGCAGTGAATGATTTTCCTCCAAAGAGTCCAGTAGAAACTTCGACTTCCTTTCCGTTAAACTGGGTGTAATTCTTCCCGTCTTTGTTATAGGTCCCATCCGCTAGACTCACGGCATTAGACGGAGCAACCCCAGGAGTGATGGCTGGAGCCGCAGCGGCCTTGGGAACATTAAATGAGTAGATGGATCCATTCTGCGTGGTCTTCAGTCCGGGAACGGTGACCACGTTTCCATTCACGGTGGCACTGCCTCCGCTCTTGTTCACCGAGTCGGCCCATGCTTGGGCTTGCTTAGGATCATTAAACGTGACCGTGTCTCCCGTCGTGCTGGCAATCTGGGACTTGTCGACCTGCGATCCGACCGATTGCTGCGCAGCCTGGGAGCTCGTCTTGGTGGCAGCAGCCACCGCGGGATCCTTCCCGTCCCATGTCTTGCCTTCGAGTAAATTACTGGCCAGCGTAGCGACTCCGGCGATGAGTCCTGCCTTGAGTCCAAACTGGAGGGAATCCAAGAAGTCTTTTTCGACCTTCACGATGACCTTGACTTTTTGTTGCGTACAATAATTGTCCAGTCGTGCCGTGTCGAATCCGTCAAAGTCGTTCTTGGGGTCATCATACACGTCGAACTCGTAGCGGTTCAACTGTAAGCACGCGTTGGGATTCTTGATTCGGGCGCGGATAATCTTACTCTGCGAGGGAACCTTGTTCTCGTTTCCCTCCACGTCGATGTAGATGGGATATTGTCCCTGGTCCAGCTCGTTGTCTCCAATTTCCAGAGACTTTTTGTCCGTTCCTTCCATCTCAAAGGTTTTCGAGGGGATTTCTAGGTCCGATTGGAGGATGAATTTTACGGGGGCACCGCAACCGTCCGTGGAGATGACCAAGGTGTCCTTGACTCCAGGTTGCAGGTCCAGTATTTCCTTATCATACGTAATGCAGTCCGCAAGATTAACCACGGTGATTTTGGCATTAATTTCTCCCTGGAGCAATTGGGGTTTCCCCTCCAAGGGATTCGTGGCCTGTATTTGTACATCAAATATTCCTTCTCCCTTGATGCCTCCATAGGGGGTGAAGTCTAATCGGGCAATCAGCACATCTTCGGCTGGAATAGTGGGGAGGACATTCGAGAAATATCCGGAGCGCACTTTCGCGGCGCCGATGGCCGTGGGGTTGTTCTGTTCGAATACGCCTAAGACAACTTCTCCCACTTCATTCCCGCTCCACACGGCCTTGGCCTTCAAGTCCTTCAAGGAGGAAGGAATCCCTCCAATGGAGCAGTTGTTTTGAATCTGGAACTCATACGTGACGGTCTGTCCATCCGTGCTCGTGACCCAATTATTAGGGGCCACGACCAAGCACGTGGGGTCGTCGACTTCGGATGAAACCGCGAGTGAGTAGATGAGGGGGAGCTCATACACGTAGGTGTTTCCATAGCTCTCCACTT
Organism: uncultured archaeon; assembly: GCA_964427715.1. Taxonomy (GTDB): domain Archaea; phylum Iainarchaeota; class Iainarchaeia; order Iainarchaeales; family VGJJ01; genus VGJJ01. Next base: position 26,308 of record CAYRUV010000006.1, read on the forward strand.
CCACGTCTAAAACAGCGGAGATATCCTCGTGTTCCGTAAGCTGCATGGCTTCTGGAGTGAGGACGCTCTTCAATGATACTTGCAGTTGTGATTTAGAGTTGAGGACCTGATCCACGAAGGGAAGCAAGGCCGATTCAATCTTCTCCTTGTCGAGGAATCCCTTCAGGTTTCCTTGGATGGTGAGTCCCTTGATGACGACCGGTTGACCCAGCTCATTCGTGATGGTGAACGTCTTTGTTTTTTCGGTTTCCGTCTTCACGTTAATGTTGATTCCCAATTTCTCGGGTTGAATCGTGATGACCTTGTCGGAGATGGTGAGGATTTGCACGTAGGGCGTGTAGGCTTCTTTCTCTACGCGCAATTCAATCTTCTTCCCCGGGGCTTGTCCCGGGAGTTCGATGTCGGCATTCCCGGCCGCGTCAGTGAATTCGGAGGCGAGGAGGATTCCGAGGTTGTTTTCGAGTGTAACCATGGCGTTGCCAATCTCATTGGCCGTAGCCGCGTCTTCCGCGTGGACGTCGAGTGTAATCGGAACGTGGCTCGGGAACGTGTCGGGAAGGACCGTCACGTTCATCGTGAGGTCCCCATTCACGTTGATTTGGATGTTCTTGGAAAACACTGGCTGGAAGTCCGAGATGAGAGTGAGTGTGATGATGGTGGTGCCCACTTCTTTCGGCTTGAAGTTAATGCTTCCCCCAATTTTCTTCTGAGGAGTGAAGCTGCCCATGGGGATTGGGTCTTCAAATTCCGAGTCGTTGACAATTCCCTTAATCAGGAGGGCATCGGCCGTGTAAAATTCATACGTCGTAAAGTCAATTCCATCCGAGGAGGCTTCGATGCGCAAATTAGAGTTGGTGTGGAAGTCATCCCCATTGTTGAGCAGGTTGAATGTAAGTTTGTAGTCCTTGAATATCTGCGCGTTGTATTGATCCGACACGTCCTCAATCAATGCATCCTTGATGTCGAAAATAGAGGCGTCGAAGCAGAAGGACTCATCGCAGGTCGTGGTGACTCCAACTTGGTACGTGGCAGCTTTCGTGGCAGCGTACAGTTCATCCGAAGGGTTGGCATCTAGGGGGTCGCGAAGCGTTTCTCCATTCTCGGCCATGACTTTGTAGAATAGCTTGAGGATCTCCTGGGGCTCCGCGGTGTTCTTCACCTGGACTTTCGTCTCAAACTCATACACGCCCGGGTGGGGGGAGTTATGGAAAGCATTGATCCACTTGGCATTCCCATTCGTGATGTTCTCGTTGTCGATGTTCGTTCCATTCGCAGGATCCCAGGATTGTCCTTTCACGCTTCCCGTTTTGGGGAAGTTAATTGACTGCAAGTACCATTCGTCTTTCTCCACAATGTCCATGTCGCCCGTGCGGACGTGCACGGTCATCTCATCCAACTCATCGTGTTCCTCGGGAATTTCGACTTGGAATTTGGCCGTGTAGGCTTTACCCTTGGATACACCCGTGACAATCTTCCCGTCTTCCGCATACAATCCCACCAGTTCAATGGAGATGTTTCCGGTCGGCTTCGTTGGGGGCAATGTGACATTGAACCACTGGTTGGTTTCCGGGAGAATGGGCTTCTGAATGGTTGTGAGGGTGGCGAATCCGGTCTTGGTGATGACTAAGAATACGTCCTTGTCGGCCTTGCTATTCTGTCCATTGCTCGGCAGGACATACACTCCATTCGTGTCCGTGAGGTCGGCTCCCAGGAGGGTGTTCTTGAATGCATTAAACACGCTGACTTTGGCAAAAGGAACCGGCTGTCCCTGCTTGTCAATCACGCGCACCGAGATTACTCCATCGGGAATCTCAAGCTTGAGTGTGAACGTATACGTGTCGGGGTCTGTGATGTCGAAGAATTGTTCGGTTCCAAATCCTTTCAACGAAGCTTTGTACGCAAAAGGTTTGTAGTTGCCGGAGATAACCCCATTGAAGGTGGCGATTCCATTCACATCGGATAATACTGCTTCGTACGGAGACAAGAATCCCGTGTCCGCGTCATACAATACCACCTTGGCATCCGCCACGGGTTCATCATCCTGATCCGTGAGGAGGACTTTGAGCTTGGCCGTGTTGGCGCCGGTGGCCTTCTCTAATGCAAAGGTGACATTTCCCTGGTTCCCTGAAACGCTTTGTTGTTGAGGAACATATCCGTCTTTGGACGCGGAAATGGTATAGTTGATGGTCTTGTCGGCAACAGGCAAGTTCGCTTTTCCATCCGTTCCTGTGACAACGGTTGATAGAATCGTGTTGCCCTGCTTGAGTTTCACCGAGGCATCCTTCAAGGGTTTATTGGTCTTATCATTTACCGTCACTTGGATGGTGGCGGCGGCGTTCTTGCTAACCGTTAATGTGAGTACAGCCGTGTCTCCGCTCGCAACAAATATGGAGTCTTGAACACTGGTGTAGAGTCCATTGAATGGATCCGAAACTACAATGTCATAGTTTCCGGCAGAAACCGAGAAGGACGCACTTCCCACTCCATCCGTGAGGGAGTTGTCTACCACCACGCCTTGGGCTTGCACACTCACATCCAATCCGGAAACCGTTTGATTAGACAAATCTTTCACAGTGATGACAATCGAAGCATCCTTCGTGGACTTTTCAGTCAGAACAATCGAGTACACATCTTTCTCGGCTGTCAAGGGATACGATTGCACATCCTCGTATCCTTGGGACTGAATGGAAACACTCAGGGGGATACAGTCCGCGTTGGGCGTGACGATGAACAATCCGCCTGTTCCACTGATAGGATTGGGGGCCGTTCCATAGGTGGTGGCGCACTTGAATGTGAGTTCAGCATCCGCAAGAATAGGTTGTCCGATGGAGTTGACCAATTTGATGGTTTTGGATAGTGTTCCTGCCTGGAGCTCTGCGAGCTGAATGACCTCAATGGTGTTCGTCGACACGCTCACGCTGTCGTTGATGATTTCATACTCATCGAGGTTTACTTCATACTCAACCTTGGTTCCGCTTGGTACAAGAAGTTCGATGATACCTTCCGAGTCGCTCACCTCCGTGAAGGACTTCCCCCCATACGTGAATAGGATGGGGATGTTAGGCAGGGGAGAGGATTCCTCATCCACCACTTGGAATTGCGCCGTGACGTTCCCACCAGCAATCAATCCGCCGACAGAAAAAAACAGGAATCCCAACCCGAATATGAGCAGGAGGGCAAATAATGCAAAGGAGGGAATGCGCTTGTCGATGGGATCGATGACCTTGTACACGGGGAGTCCGTGCCGGTCCAAAAAATCGAGTCCAGCGTACCATTTGTCTTCGCACGCGAAGTAGAAATCCTTCAGGATATCAGCCATA
>CAYRUV010000007.1:0-435 GCA_964427715.1 uncultured archaeon
TGGCATCCTGCGCAATTCGTTTAGCGGCATCCACAATCTCTGCGCGACCATTGTATCCCATGGCCACATTGATGACGCGCTTGGCATAATCCTGACTGCGCTCCTGAATCAAATCCATCTTGGCGCGCAAGCGAGTGGGAAACTTCTCCAGTCGTCCTAAGAATTTGATGGAGAATTCCTGCGACTTGTACACTTCTTCCTTGAGGATCTTATCGGCCTCTCGCTCGAAAATATCAAACAGCAACGTAAGTTCCGTGGCGGAGCGCGTGATGTTTTCCAATGAAAGCGTGTAGAACGTGGCCACCTTGATGGAAGGATAATCTGAGAGCCACCCCATCACTTCCCAGGAGCGCTGCGTCCCGAGCTGATAGGCAGCCGTGAGAGGCAAATGTTTAGAGGCCGCAAACCGGCGGTTTCCGTCAGGGATGAATGCGA
>CAYRUV010000007.1:445-26661 GCA_964427715.1 uncultured archaeon
CCTGACAATATTTAAAGCACTCCCCCCTCGAAAAAAGAGACATGTCCACCGAAGCAGAGGCATTGACTCCGGCCCAGCGCACCAAGCTCATCGAAGAGCTCAAGCAGCGATTGAGGGAGATTGAAGACTTGAAATTGGCCCTCAAACTGAACACCCCTGAAGGAATGCCTCCTTCGCAGGACGAAGAACAGGCTCCCTCCGCGCAGAAAGCGCGGGAGGCCGTGGAAGAGCTTAGAGTCCCTCCCCTCGAGATGCTGGTGGATCGCCCCGACCCTAAGAAGAAAAAAAACCCAGGGTTTTCTACATGAAGAAGAAGTCCATTGTACTCGTCCGGAAAAAACGAACCCTATTTCTCTCCCCCGCCCGGCATGCTAAGACCCCCGCAGAGCGATTCAAGGGACTCATGGGGGTTTCCCCCGAGTCTTTCACCTACGGCCTGGTTTTCCACCTCGAAGAAGAAGGAATCCTCGAGGGGAGCATCCACATGCTCTTCATGAAAATGCCGATCCACGTGATATGGTTAGATGCCCACCAGGGCATCATTGGATGGAAGGAAAACCTCCCCGCGTGGTCCTTAAACCACTCCCCACCATCCCCTGCGTCCTTCATCATTGAACTGCCGATCGGAACCCTCTCACGCATACACCCTCGGGGCGGCGAAAAAGTGAATTGGAAAAAGTAGAGAGTGGGGGACGCCACGCATGAGACCGTGGCCATCCGCCCAATTTGCCTTTTGTGAGGGCCTGCGTCGTCCCAGATGGGGTGACATCGGTCGAGGATGCAGGACCTAGTCCCTTTGGAAAGGATTCGCCTAAATAAATCTGAGGGAATCAAAATCCAAACCACTTACTACATAATTTGATTTTCCATTCCTCTAAAACAAAATAGGAGAAAGGAAAAGGGAATGGACGCTCACCAATCCCCCTCCCTCGGATGGGCCCTACAGGACCCCATTAACCCCCCATGGAAAGAAACGTGGCCCCTCCTCTCAAAGGAGGAAAAATACCTCCTGATTCAAACACTAGAACGAATATACCAGTCGCCCGAAAATGAGGAAGCCACCATCCTTCCCGCCCTCACGGCGTGTGCGGAAGAAAAAGGATGGGTCTTGCGTCCGAGACAAACCCACGTCCTCCAGGCCCTTCTTACCCAGCACACCCAGGGAATGGGGCCGCTTTCTCCACTTCTCGCACGCGAGGAAGTCGAAGAACTATCCATTACCGGAATTGGAAAATCCCACCCCGTGCGCGTGTATGATTCCACTCACGCGTGGAGGGACACCCCGCTCTACTTTGACGACCCGACCTCACTCATTTCACTCATCAACCGAGCCGCACGTGAGAGTGGTTCCCGGTTGAGTGGAGAAAATCCCATCCTCAACGCACGCATACTACATGGTATGCGCATCCACGCGGCCATTTCTCCCGTCTCACAATCTCCCATCGAGGTGAGCATTCGACGATTCACCCAACGACCCACACACCCCACTCAGCTTCTTCCCTCGCGCGTGTGGAATCCGACCATCATTGCCTACTTAGAGACTGCCCTCGCGTGCGATTGCAACCTGATGATTGCGGGAAACACCGGAAGCGGGAAAACCACGACCCTCAACGCCCTCGCGCACCTTTTTCCATCCGATGAGAGGATTGTGACGATTGAAGAAACCCCTGAATTATCCCTTTTACACCCCCACCGCGTGAGCCTCACTCCCAAAAATGGAACACCATTCGATCTTTCTCGATTGATTCGCGAAACCCTCCGCATGAGACCCGATCGAGTCATTGTGGGAGAGGTGCGTTTCCCCGACGAGGCGCACGCACTCATGGAATCCATTCTCGCGGGGCAGGGAAAGGGAACGTATTCCACATTTCACGGACACTCCTCGCGTGAAACACTCGCACGACTGCGGCAATACGGATTAATCGATCAGGATTTGGGATGGATCGACATTCTGGTGATTCAGCGCCGATGGACCCGAAATGAAACCGCGTCATCCACCCCTACGTCCGTGCGAAAAATAATCGAAGTGGTCGAGCTCGAGTATGATTCGAAAGAAGGGTTGACGATGCACCCCGTTTTCACCTACAATCCCCTCACCGACGAATGGGAGTCTCGTCCCTCCATCAAGGTGGCGGGGCGATTCCCATTGTATTTCCCCCACCTCACGTGGGAATCATTCCTGCGTGAACGCGCACGAAAACAAACCGGAGGAAAAATCCATGCTCACGCCCCTCATTCAACGATTCAAGCGCGAACGCACCATTCGTCAATGGGAATCGGCCATTGAGCCTTTTCTCTCCGCATATGCGGGGGAATTATCCCTCACGAGGAATCCGGAGAACGCATTCCGACAATCCATGGAGTGGACGCCCAACCCCCTGCGAAAGGAATGGGAGAAAATACTCCTACGAATGGAGCAAGGATCCTCCCTCGAAGAGGGATTGGCGCGCTTCATTCAGAACGCCCAGTCTCCCCTCCTCACACGCGTGGGAGGGGTGCTCCTTCACGTGTGTCGCGAGGGCGTATCCTCCTCCTCCTTGAATGCCCTTCAACGGATAACTGAAGACGTGCGCATGCACGAGAAGAATGATATTAGGGCGTTCGCGCAGAAGCTTACCGTTCTCACCCTCCTGTTCATCGCAGTATCGGCCCTGATACCTGCATTCTTCCTCTCATTCATCTCCATCGGATCCACGTTCATGGAGAGTACGTTCTCTCCGGAAGACGTGCTCCTCATCACCCTTTTTGGTTTTCCTCTCCTGGATGGGATGCTCTTAACATGGGTTTGGGTGCAAAGTCCCATTTCCACTACCTCGAGCACCGGTAAATTGAACCGAAAAAAAATCACATCCGTCCTATCGCGCTGGGATTTTTTGGCGAGAAAAAATGGGATGAAGGGAGGATGGAATGATATTTTGCGCTCCAGCGTCATCGAGGGAGCCAGTCTATTTCTCATCGGGTGGTGCGGCTACTTGATGATCAAACCCGAGGGGGCAGAGCCTCTCATTCTCATCATCATCGGCACCATTTTTCCACTCGCGGTCAACCTAGCGTGGCACGAACGAATGTTCATGGACACCACGCAAAGGATGGAACACCAATCCTTGGATTCCCTACTCTATTGGTCCGCACTTCCCACTACGTGGTCGTTCGAGCGCAAACTCCAGGAGCTCGCGACGCAGACACCGCCTCCGTTACGCGGAGAATGGGAGTCGGTTCTACGTCAAGTGAAAAAGGGCGCCAACGTCCCAGAGGCCTTGCGCTCGTGGGGGGATGGAAGGGAAAGTGAAACCCTCTCACGCGTGAAGCAAGTATTAATTCAGGGATACGTGTTGGGCATCCCCCTCCATGATGAGTGCGCACGACTCGCGACCGAGGGAATGGAGAGAGAATCATTGCGGCGGGAAAGGGAATCCTCCCTACTGATTGAGAAATACACCCTCCTGGGGGCAGGAGGGATTGTCGTGCCATTGATTTTGGGATTAAGCACGGGAATGGTGGAGAATTTTACGCAGGAATTAGGAAATGATGCGTTGAATCCCGCATTGCAGCTGGCCGCAGGGTGGGGGACACGAGGATACTTGCTCATCTACTCCATTCTCGCCTCCGCATTTGTAGGATTGATTGAAGGGGACGCAAGCAGGGGAAAAATATACATTATTGGAATTCTTCCCCTGAGCCAATTCATCTACTGGGGGGCTGCCCTCTACACGTCCTAGATGGTCAGGGGGATGAGCGATTGATTATAAACCCTAAATGGGTCATTCCCCGCATGCCTGCCATGAAAAAAGCAACCAAAACCAGCGACCCAAAACCTACTTCCATGGGGTGGAACGTCCCCCACGCTCCGGTCGTACATGATTTAACCGTGCGATTCATTGAGAATGAACACCGCAACTGGAATGGATACACCCTCATTGAGGGATTCCCCGGCATGGGACTCGTGGGTACGATTTCAGCCAAGTATTTGGTGGAGAACATGGACTTCAAGGAAATTGGACACATTCACTCTGATGTGTTCATGCCCATCATCCGCATTCATGAGGGGGTGCCGGTCTTTCCGTCTCGAATTTACGTGAATGACAAATACAAGCTGGTCGTCCTCATCTCTGAGCAGGTCATCCCCAAACCCTTCGTTCCTAAGGTGGCCCGCGCGGTCATTGAGTGGATTCTCCAGAATGGGATTACGCGTGTTATTTCCCTTGCAGGCATACAGACGGGGGCCAAGGGCTCTCCTCTCGTGTACGGGATTGCCGCCAACCAGAAGAGCAAGGAATTGTTCTCCGGATTGGACGTGGAAATCATTGATGATGGAATTACCACCGGAATCACCGCCATCATCCTCTTACATTTGAAGGACAGCCCTGTGAAGGCGGTTTCCATGCTGGGGAACGTCACCCTCGGGGCCGACTACAAGGCGGCCTCCGAATTGATTAAGCGGTTGAACAAGCTATTGAAGCTCAACCTGAAGATTGATCCCCTGTTGGAACAAGCCAAGAAGACAGAGCAGGAAATTATCTCCCAGATGAAGAAAGTCCAAGAGACCCAGGAAGAAGAAGAGAAAATCGACACATCGGGAAAAGGACCCTCGTATTACGCGTAGGGGCTCTTTTCTCCCTTTTGTTATTTCATGCAACTACGCGTATCGCTGGCTAATGGAATGGAAGTTCTTTCCTTCTACGTGTATCCACGTACAGCCCCACTACACACCCAATGATAATCAACAAGACGAGTCCTGCGCCGGCGAGGTCTTCGGGAATCGAGGGAATGTTAAACAATCCATCCGCCCCTTGTCCGGTGTTGATATTGAACACGTTCTCGGCGGCTTTACCCGAAACACTCCCGTCCGGGTTGGCCTGGAATCCTATTCCCTGGTTGCGGAAATTATCATTCAGCGGAATTAACTGCGCGTTCTCGGCGTAATACAATCCCTTGTTGGGATCGTAGTAGAATGATCCACCTTTACCAGACGCGGAATTCAACAGCTCCGAGTTCCCATCATACGTTAACACGGGCTTACCGTTCTGGTCCGAAAACTGCAACGAATGAGATTGTCCATCCGCCGTCTTGATGTTAATGGTTCCATCGTCTCCCTGCGTGATGTCCGTGATCTCCTGATCATACACTTCTCCGGTTTCCTTGTTGATGACCTTGAAGAAGTCCTTACACGCCCCATCCACTAATTTTGAATACAAAATAAACTGCTTCGTGGGGGTTTCAAACACCTGGAAGGGACCGTTCTTCTTCAGTCCGGCCGTGAGGTTATCTCCTTTGAGTTTCGCGGCGGGAGAGTTAGGGTCTGTCTCCACACTCAAATCGATGGCCGGTTCTTCACACTGCGTGTTGGGGTTGATGGTGGTCGTCAAGTCACCGTTGAATCCCTTGACTTCCTCATCCGAGACCACGGCCTGCTGGTGGTGGCGGAGCCAGATGAGCAGCTCATTCGTAGCCGGCTTGTAAACCACCGTACCATTCTCCCAGGAAGCCGATTGGAAGTTTCCGGCTTCGGGGTAGGCGGCGCCCGTCACGACGACGCGTCGGTTTCCATACAATTGAATGCTGGCTCCAGCACCGAAAGCCGTTTGAGGGACCTGCCCTCCTAATTGGATGCGATTATTGATCGTATCAATGGAGACACTGGGATACGCATCCGTCGTGACGCTCTGTCCGCGACCAAAAGCTTCTCCCATGTTATTCGAGTTCAAGGGAACACCGGTTTGTTCCATGACCGCGGACTGGAGGCAATCCAGCAAGGCCGGATCCTGCACGAGTGTTTCCCCACGCACATTCATCGTAAGCAAGAGCGCATTCGAGTCTCCGAGCTGGAACCCATTCATGCGTTGGGGAACTTCCATGGCCGGAATGGCCAAGTTTTTGTTGGTGAGCCGAGTATGGTCGTCCTTGTCCTCCCCAATCACTTCCTGCCCGTCCACCACAATGGTCCCGGTTTCATTATCCACGGTGATCGTGTGCCCATCCTCCGTCGTGAGGAGGGTCTTTCCCTCCGTCAAGTATTTGGTGGGCTCCACCAAGCTTCCCCCGCCGACCCAGAAGTACATGACCTCTTCCGAGCGCAAATACCCTCGGGAAGCCCCGGAGATGCGCAGCTCGGCCTCGGCTACGCGATCCTCTTGAGCATCATCGACGAGTTCCTTCACTTTAGAGGTAGCTTCCTTCAGCACGTTGTCTGTGAGGGATTGTCCCGTGCGGTTTCGGTCAATCTCATTGGCGAACTCACGAATGCCATCGAGAGCGTCCTGGGTGACGCTTTTTTGGAGTTCATCCGATCGACCAGGGGTGTTCTCATTGTCCTTGTGCGGGAGATAGAGGGAGGCGAAATATCCTTCCTTGTCATCCACACATTCGTTCATTTGAGGAGCAACCGCGAATTGATTGATGGCCGTCACGATTCCACCCATCATTCCGCCCGCGAGATAGGATACGTTTTCCGTGATGGCTAGAACGGCCCCTACCTTCTCAGCCCCAATCAAGCGCGAGGCCTTCCCATAGATGAATAAACCATCCATGACCTGCTCGCACGTCTCTTCTTTTTCTCTCGCCTTCACGAGGTTGATCTCACTCAACTCTTCTCCTTTGATTTTTCCCTTAACGTCAGCTTTGTGGGTGAAGGTGATAAGCAATTGCCCCTCTTCCAGGGCTTCCTTTGTTTTTGGATGCTCGAGGAAAAAACTATTCGTGTTTTCCGTAGAAGAAAATTGGACGTCGAATCGCCCCTTGTTAGGAGCGGCAATGGTGGCGGTACAATCCGGGCAAGCTTGGGCCCCAAATTGGAACATGGCTAGGTTATCCGGCTTCGTCCGAGAGGCTCCTCCATTCACCGCGTCCCAGAGCAAATTTAGAGTCTCCGATTCCTGCACGGCTTTATCGACGATCAGGGGAACGGGAAGATTGGATATGACGCGCTGAAAAATATCCCCCGTGTCGCTTCCTTCATTGGCGAAAAAGTCGATGTAGGCATCGTGATAGAATTCGGTGGTGCCCGGTTCAAATCGGACCTCCGAGTATTCGTCTGGGAGCTGATACACGGAGAACTGATCCAACCCACCAAACTTGGTGGCCCACCAATACGCATAGGTTTTGAACGTGGTGCCGACACCGCTTCCCAACACGTCCTTAGACCATACCTTGGCATAGTTGGAGAACAGATTCTGTTGGGACTGGAGGCTCTGAGACAACACGTTCGTGTAGGGCCCCTTCGCATAGTCCCGCGCAATCATGGTCTCATACACTTGAGGGGCGTTGCGTCCATAGTTGGCAACTTTCCCATCCATGATGTTTCCGACCAGCACTTTATCAGCATATTTTTCAGGAGTCAAAAAATCAAATTCTTTAGTGTCGGGATTAATGGCCTTATTGAATCCTCCCGAATAAACCGGAGGCGCCTTTCCGCTATTATTCTTAATATCCAATAAAATATCATCTAAGCTATCCATCGTTGCAGGCAGGGTTTTCCCAGTAGAGAGGGTGACATAAGCACCGGGAGGAAATCCACGCTCAATGCTTTCTTTTGTGGCAAAATCAAAAGGGGTGCTTGACGGAGTAAACTTATACCGAACCAATCCACCAGTGGTTGGATCAATTTCTAATAATTTCACATCGTTGAATGATCCTTTATCACGAAAATTTTCAAAAATTTCATCAAAAAACTTGTCATCGAGACTTGCAAGTGAGCGAACTTCTCCCGAACTATTAATTTTCACATACTCGGTCCTAAAATCAGCCTCGGAGAGTTTTTTCCACGTGTCTTTCAAATCGAGGTTAATCGCATCATCCGTATCCGAGAAAATACGCGTGTATCCACGAGCCGCTCCAACTTTGTCCGTCGGAATCATTTTCTTAAACTGGTCCCGCAACTCGTTGGTGATTTGTGCATGTTCTCCAATCTTCTTAGTGTACTTGGCGAGTTTCAATCGATCATCATAGTTCGTGACTTTCGTGAGGCCTCCATCGGGACCGAACATGGAGTCTTCCCATGAGGGGAATTTTCCACCCGAGGTTACTTTTTGGTCGATGAAGGCTTCCTTGTAAATGCTCCCCACATCAAGATCTCTTGCGTAGGTACGCTTCATATTGCGGAAATAATCGTCCCCACCCACCTTGAAGTATCCTTTTCCAAGGGTCTTATCCAGGGTCGTGTATTGTTCGAAAAAACTATTGGGACCGATAGGAGTTCCATCCTTGAGGGCCGATCCTACTTTGGATCCGAAGGGATTGAGGATTTTTCCCGTGAGATTCTTGTTGAGGACATTGAATCGCTTGCTGTTCACCATCATCTTCTTGAATTGTCCCCAAACCGTCGGACCGAATGTTCCCACGACCAATTGTCCAGAGAACCAGGAATTGAAGTACTTGTCGAACATCGAATAGAGAGAAATGATGCACGTTCCGTCGTTGCAGTTCGTGAGGATGCCCGCATTGAATGTGTTGTCAATCTGGATGTGATTCATCACGTCTGGCCCCTTCGTTCGAGAATACACTTCCAGTGGGAGAGAATTCTGGTCCGTCTGATCCAAGTCTTGCTGCTCGACGACTTGCGCCAATAAGTAATTGGACTCTTCCTCTGAGAATTGGGGATCAGGAGAATCGAAATCGGTTTTGAGGGCCTCCCACATGTCTTTCACGTTCCCCTTGATTCCCTCCCCTGAGTTGCGCAATTGCAATTGCTCCCCTTGCACCGCACAGGGACCACCCTGCACACACTTGGCGGCGCGGAGGGAATCGAATAAAGATAATCCAAACGCGTAGGGTCCCTTGATTCGCTGGTTTTGCAAGGGGGCGAGTTCTTCCGGTTTGAGGATTTGATTGGGAATTTGTTTCTTGAATCCGCTCTCCTCATCCGAGGGATTGGGGACGATCAGCACATTTGAATCGGATATTTTTTCACGATCCGTATTAATGGGGGTCCCCGCACTCACTTCTTCTCCCACCAATCCAGGGACGAGAATGGAATCCTTGAATCGCTGCACATCCAAATCGGACAGGGTGGAAAAACGACACACGGATCCTCCGCCGGGAAGAGACTGGAAAGTGAGAATCATGTCTTCTTTTTCGGGCTGAGCTGGCGTGTACAAATCATCGATGTATCGGGGTTGAACCGGAGGAGCAATGGCGGAGAGAGTGGTTTCGTGAGCCGGAGGAAACCCCTCCGACGGCACCGCGGCAGCCAATGGCGATACCAAGAGAATAAACAGATAGAACAGGGCCGCGGGGGCAGGATTCATGGAGAGAAAAACCGAATCCGCCTTATAAAAGACTGCCCATATTTGACGGAAAACCAAGCATCGTGGAAGGTTCAGAATCCGAAAAAGGCCAAATAGAGCAGGGATACGGGAATCCAGGGAAACGCGAGAATGAGTAAAAGGAAAAGAATGCAGCCAATGAACACCGTGATTCCGAATCGCAGCCAAAAACCCTTGATTCTCTTTTTCAGCCCATCGAAAATGGAAACCCCGATAAATGCGAATGGGAGAACCAACAATGCGAAGACGATCCCTGTGAGAACAGATTGAGGGATGATGCGCAGGACAAGGGACACGACGCTCGATTCGTTCTGGGCATACTGGGGATCCTCACGGATGGCCGGTGGAATTTGCGACGCATCCAAATTCGACAAACCCCCGAGGATGTTGGAGAAATGAAGGAGGAAAAAAAAGAGCGTGAATGAAACCACCAGCGTGAGAGCGGCCGCCCCAATCCATTTCCATCCCGTCTTTTTTTGGACAAAATTAAAAATAAACAGAAGAATGAGGGAACAAATCAGAACGGGAACAAACAACTGGGCCGCACTCACCACCAGGTCGAAAATGTTCACGAACAGCCACGTAATGGGATCCATGTGGGAGGCAGACCCTTGCAGAATAAAAATGGGCCCCTCCTACGCAGGCCTATGACCCTCTTTTCTCCGGTCGCCGATGCGGGATTGGCCCTGATACTGATACTTGGAAGTATTTCCATCGGATACACTGGAATTCGGTGGATCTATCCCCCCCTCAAATCGTGGAAGGGATGGAAGCGCATGGTGGCAGGGGGATTACTCGGAATGGGATGGTCAATAGCCGTGGTGGGAACATTTGCTCCCACGCAGACCAGCGATTCATTTCCCCTCGCCGCACTGGTGGAGTTTTTTGGATTCATGGGGATGGGATTAATTTTAGTGATGGGATTAACAGCACTCTCCACACGAGTGGCGCATCGCGTACTGGTTCACGGCATGAGTGTGACGCAGGCCGTCACGCAATCCCCCCCGCGCACGAAGGAGGAGGGGCGTTCATTCGAAAAACTAAATCAATCTGAGAAAACAATGTCGATGGAAAAAAATAATCCCCGCATCACCTATGCAAAAACAGTCCCTGCGTCGGTGATGGAGGAACCCGTGTTGGAGAATGATGTCATGTCCGTGCTCCGTGACGAAGAAGAATCCAAGAAACCCAGCCAGAAAGTTCGAACCCCTCCCGCCGACGAACCCAAGTCCCCCATGTCCGAATTGAACGACTTCGCGGGGTTCGAGGACACCCTGGCCCAGCTCAAAAGGGATTTAAAGGACTTCAACGAGAGCATGAGCAAGACGCACCCGCGTTAATGGTATGAGTTATGGGCGACGACGAAAGCAACATCCCCCGGCGCCTGAGACGGTTCTATCGAAAAGGAGAACCTATTCCCAACGATTATCAAAACACGCATGAAGAGGAGAAGCCTCACGGGGAGCAAGTGTTAGATAACGAGCCCTGGATGAATGCTCATCAATCATCCAAATCAAACCCCGCGCCCGAAACTCGTCGACATGGTCGTGAACGGGGCACCACGCAACCCACTCCCACGATACAACCCCCTCGCTTTGAGAGAGTATTAGAGCAGACCCAGAAGCCCGCCGAGACGCCCATGGACCACGCATTAGGACTCACGGGAAAATCAACCCTGGAAGAGCGACTTCCCCAGCGCAGTGAAAGAGCCATCCAGGATCACTCGGGAAAACAAGAAGAGATAGAACATACCCTCCAAGAGTTGAAGGAACTGGCCTCCCTTGGAAACGCGAAAGATCCCAAGCAGGGACCTGCCTCATTCCACTTTACACCCGTGGGAGGAGCCCCCACACCCGTGTCGCCGGTGGAGAAAGCGATGCAGGAAAAGGCGAACCCAGTCCCGTTCTCCCAACTTACCCCACGTGAAAGGATGGAGCAGCGACGACAAGGAAAAGGAATGCCTCCTGAGGATACACAACCCCCATCCAATACACCCAAGCCAAGCGGAAACGCGCCCCCTTCGAATCCCAACCAGGGCAGCTCTCACTTTCGACGGAGAATGGGACAATTATCCTCGAGCGGGGAATCCACGGACGAAGAATCGTCGTCTCCCAAGTCGAATGCCCCTTCAGAAGAGGAGATGGGCGGCGACTTCAAGGATTTGTTTGACGATCCCAAGAAGAAAAAGAAAAAGGGAAAAGAAGACGATGACGACCTGTCACTCGAGGAGGACATGCCTCTGTTTGAAGACGAAAAATAGTTCACGGGGCCACAGGATCAGGGAATATTCCCGCAGGGGGAATCTTCTCACACTTCAATGCAGAGAACTCGGCCTCGGGGATGGGAGTCGCGGTCCACGTGGCCAATAATGCCCCTGCCCGCAACTCACAGCTATCCAATGACAACAGCGCGGCGGATCCACAATCATCGAATGAGGATGACGCGATGCGAATCATGGAAATGAGCCCCTGCGCCTGCGTGGCCGTACCCACGCGCAGGAAGAGTTTCTGCAGGGGATTGTCCGCCACGGAGGGCGTGCAGAAGAACATCTCATGCGGCTCGGCTTCGTCCGCCTTCACATTCTGAAAGCGCTCTGCGTCCACCGCATCGGTGTAGGGAACGTAATTCCCAGGGGACCCATCCAGTTCAACCAGGAAGCGCGTCTTCCATAATACCACTAACACGTATTCTTGGGCCGTGTTGATGGCAAATACGTAGTCCTGGTTGTCGGCCACCGGACGCATTACCGCATAGACCGACTTGGCCATGTTGCGTTTCGTGTTGAGCGTGAGATTTCCATCATCGGCATAGTCTTCCTTGAGCAAGGCCATGAGATAGTCGACTTCCTGCGCGGGATCTGGACTCGCCACGTTGATGGAGTCATCGGAGTCCCTCGTGACGGATTGATACATGATGGTTTTGAGGGCACTCGACACAAACTCAAACGAATCATTTCGCGTCACTTGATCCGAGATTCCCTTTCCATAATTCGCGGCAAAGATGAAAAGAAACCCGGTGAGGGAGGAGATGATGACTAACAAAAATAATGCATCCGTCACCGCGGCCTGCCCACGATCGGTTTTGTGCTGCAAAACAAACTTCTGTTTGTTGGTCGAGCTTTTACCAAAAGGACGCATCATACCTTCCATGTAATCACCACCAGCGTGGCCGGGACCACTGCATAGTCCACTTGAAGCGCGAGAGGGAAGGCCAATACCACGAAGGGTCGACTCTCTAATATTTCCACCAATGCGTCCGTGTGTTCATTCAACCCATCCACTAAGGGGGGGATTCCAGCCGAACAGGAGAGGGGAAGTCCCTCCATGTAGTAAATATGATCCGTCATCTCCGCCAGGCGGGGCAATTTACTCGCCTCGGCCTCGGCCGCAATCTTCTCCCATGCTGAGCTTTCCACGACCCCGGCCGCGTAGTTCAATCCCCGCACGCGCAATCCCTTGCAGGCCGAATCAAACTCCGGGTAGGTGGCGATGTAGGAGTCTCCCTTGAGGGCATTCGCAATCACGAGCGTGTCGCGATCCGCATTGAAGGAGGATGAACGTGCATTATACTCATTGAGCGTGAAGGTGAAAGCCGCGAAAAAAGTAACCAATCCCACCAGAATAGGAATGAGACTGGGAATGTCATCCCCAATTGGACCCAAGTATCCTTTCGATCCTATCCGTTGATGCTTCCACTTTCGAGGGGTCAGCATATGAAGTACTCCGCCGGTCCATCAATGTGTGTATCAACCTGCTCCTTGATGCTCGACCCATTTGGAGGGACTTGAGGAAAGCACGTTTGGGAGTTGGCCGTGATGGCGCAGGGAAAGATGTGAAGGGTCTTGACGCCCCCCTTGACGCTCTTTACGGCATAGAAAGCATTCACGGGGGGAACGGCCTGGGGATCCAACTCCAGGTCGACTCCATCCCCCAACGTGATAATGGGTTGAGAATCCCCAAAATCATAGATGGCAATCTGGGCATCCGTGGAAAGGGAAGCGGCCGCCAGCACATTATCGGGGGCTCTCACATCACTCACGGAAAAAATCAACCGATTTCCTGCAGGGGTTTCGGTTTTGGAGATGTGTAGGTGATAATACACGTTGTTCCCAAAGCTCGTGAACTTGGGAGGAATGGCAAACGGCTTGCTATCACAGGTGGTTGGGGCCACAATCATCCCGTTGAGGGTGATGGAGTATTTCTCCAACTCCTGCTTCACCTCCCCCACCAGGAATATCTTTCCCACGTTCAGCGCGAAGAAGGAAATAATAGAAAATAGTGCAATCACAAGAATGAGCAGGTTAATTTTGGAGAGCGTGAATTCAATCATGATAGATCCCTACACCACTCACGGGTTTTCATCCAAGGCTTTCTTTCCCTTCAAGTAGGCACACACCACCGGAACACTGGCGGTCAAATCCGAAACCTTGAGCAGGGAATACGTTCCCTGTTGAATCGTATGGGAGGCCAAGTCCTGTAAGTACCACTCCTCATTCTCCCGATTCGGACACTGAGGGGAACCGGGTTCTGGGAAGGAAGTCGTGGGAGATATCTCCACACACTTGGTGATGGTATCATTCGTCGAGCGATATTGAAGCAGCGTACAGATGCTTCGCGCGGAGGAACAAAAACTTGAACAGACGTTGGGATCCGTACTATCCAACAGGCGCACGCACTCCACATCCGTGGTTTGAGCCAACGCGGAGAAGTTTTCACAATCGTTTATTTTCGCCGAGCATTCCCCAAACAAGAATGAAAACTGGGCGGTTCCTTTCCCCGTGGCCACATTCTGGAGGTTGCGCGACATTCCTTCAAGCTGGGCGTTAATGGTATTGGCACAGGTTTGCTCCTGTAGGCGAGAAATCGCCTGGTATCCGGCGAACAAGACGAATCCCATCAGGATGACCGCGATGAGCAACTCAAAGGGGGCGGATTCCTGTCCTTTTTGCATCCGTTTTACAAAGGGGCGCATGTCCTGACTCATCGATTTGGAACATATAAAGGGGATTCCTGGCGGCACCCTTGAAACAACCTTAAAACGCCCTCGATTCATCCCCTCTGGAATGCCCTCGCCATATTCGTATTCCTCCTTGTCCAAATTCGACACGTGTCCTCAGTACTATGCCCACACCTACGTATGGAAGACGCCCGTGCCCGAGGATGCACAGCTAGATCTCGCCATGACCTGCGGAAGCGTGGTGCATTCCGTGTTGGAATGGGCTCACACGCAAGCATTGGAAAACAAAACCCCCACCTGGGGGGAAATGGAAAAAACCCTTCCTGAGAAGTGGAGCACCATCCTTGCCGAAGCGGGGCTTCCATTTGAGAAGGAAGAACTCGCTGAGTATTTGCAACGTAGCACCGACACCACCAAATGGTACTTTGATACCATACTCCACGCGGAAAAGGAAGCCACGATTGGAATCGAAAAAAAATTGATGTATCCCCTCAATCCGAGGAAGAAGCAGTGGATGATTGGCTTTTTGGATCGCATCTCCCAGCCCCATGAAACCAAAATCGTGATTCATGATTACAAAACCGGAAGCAAAAAACTAAGCGAAAAAACACTCGCAACGGATTTCCAGGCCACACTGTATGGGGCCATGGCCGCGCACGCCTATTCTCCACTTTCGGAAATTGAACTGCGCTGGCACTATTTGTCGCACCAAAAAACAGTCAAGGTCGTTTTAGATCCTGAGCAGGCGAGAAACTCCGTGCAGAAGGCCCAGCGCATCGCCAATCAGATTGAGGACCATAAACAAATTGGATTATTCCCTCCAAAAGTAGGGTGGCAGTGCAACCGATGCGAATTCATCACCAAGTGCCCCGCACACTTCACGAAAAAATAATGACAATTAGATTTTGATGGGCGGAAATATCTGCGGGAAGAAGATGAAGAGTATCAACAAGAGCAGGAGGATTCCAATCCCCTCTCCAAAGTCATTCCATAATACTACTACCACCAATCCAAAAGCCCCCACCCACAAGAGGGAGAGGTTGGCCTGGGCGATGTAGATTCCGGCGATGAGTCCTAGGACAAAAACTATCATGACGAAGGCGCCGACCTTCTGGGCCAAAATTTTGGTGCTCTTGACCAATCCTCGGAAAAATTCGGCAACGGTACCCATCTTCTCAATCCTTCTCAATCAATCCCCATGGAGGAGATATTTAAATGAAAAGGGCGGAATCCAGGAATGAGCCTCCCCGCGGAACGAATCCCCAAATCTCGCATCACCGTACGGAAGGCCAGGGCCGCAGAGATGGGGTGGTTGTTTCGCAACCATGAATTCTCCGTCCCCTACACCATCCCAGAGGGACTCCGGAAGGAATGGCCTTGCTTCGTGATTCTCGTGGATCGAAAAATCGTAGGGTACCGGAGCTATGAATTTCATCAGCAGAATGGAAAAAACTACGCATGGGTTGGAAGCACCTCCATGCTGCGCGGATGGGAAGGAAGGGGACTCGGGCCCATTCTTTTCGGTCGGGCAAATGGATTGGTGCACGCACTCAAACTTGACACTCTCGACACGTGGGCCCACGATCCCCGAGCCAAGCGATTTTGGCATCGACAAGGATATTTTCGAGTCGAAGGAGAGGCCTTAGAGCGAGAAGGAAACACTCACTTTCGACTCGACCTCGCCGCCCAACGAAAAGCCAAAGGAAGCCCTCGGACCCCTCGCATCCGCGGGTCCCGACGCAAGTAAATGGTTTAAAGCGCATCCTCCCTTGAATGGGGTATGCTGGACATTCATTTCATCCGGGAGCACAAAGAAGAAGTGCGAAACAACCTCGCCAAGCGACAGCACGCACCCTACTTGGAAATGTTTGACACGTTGATTGTGGATGACGTGAAATACCGCACCGCTTTGCAGGATGCCGAGGGATTGCGCGCAAGAAGGAATGTGCTCACCTCTCAAGTGGCCCAAGTAAAGGACCAACCCGAGGCCAAACAGAAGCTCATTCTGGAATCCAAAATGGTCGGAGAGCAAATTGTTCAAGCCGAAAAGACCCAGATGGTATTGAAGGAAAAAATAAAGGAAACCCTCATGAGGCTGCCCAATCTCATGGAGGACGATGTTCCCTATGGAAAAGATGACACGGAAAACGTGGAAGCGAAAAAATGGGGAACCCTCGCTCAGCGTGATTTCACCCCCCTCACACATGGGGAAGTCGCACGAAAACTCGATGGGGCTGAATTTGAGCGTGCGGTGAAGATTTCTGGCACAGGATTCTTTTCACTCAAAGGAACACTAGTGTTGTTGGAGCGCGCCCTACAGCAATATGCCCTCGACACGCTCATGCAGGATGGATTTGTCCCCCATGCGCCTCCTTTCATGATGAACCGCAAAGCGTATGAGGGCGTGACGGACCTGGGAGATTTTGGGAACCAACTCTACAAGATTGAAGGGGAAGATTTACATCTGATTGCCACCTCTGAACATCCCCTCACCGCCCAATTCATGGATGAGGCATTGCCCATTCAACAACTCCCTATTGCCATGGTGGGAATTTCTCCCTGTTTTAGAAAGGAAGTCGGGAAGCATGGACTAGACGAGCGGGGATTCTTCCGCGTGCACCAATTCAACAAGATTGAACAGGTAGTGATTTGCTCTCCTGCTGAATCCAAAACGTGGCACGATCGCATACTTGCGAATACGGAGCGAATGATGCAGGGATTACAAATCCCCTACCGTGTCGTGAATGTGTGCACGGGCGATTTAGGAATCGTTGCGAGTAAAAAATACGATATTGAGGGATGGTCTCCGAGAGAAAAAAAATATTTCGAACTCATGTCCCTCTCCAACTGTTCTACATACCAAGCGGTTCGTCTGAATATCAAGCTCACCCTCCCAGACGGAAAGAAGGAATACGTTCACACCCTTAACGCGACCGGGATTTCAACCGCCCGCATGCTGAGGGCCATTTTGGAGAACCACCAGACCAAGGAAGGAGGAGTGAAGATTCCCGAAGTCTTACAGCCCTACATGTATGGGATGAAAACGCTTGACCCGCAGTAGAAAGAACAGTTATTTTTTCCAAAAGCCATAGCGTAAGGATTGGGAAAGGAAAGTGGCTGATTGCCTCCAGAGCTGAGTCTTTGATTTCCCATGGAGGCGTGGACCGAAATAGATTGGTATTTCAGCGACGCGATACCCTTTCTGATGAGCCTGAATGGCCATCTCGGCGAGGAAAAAATTCCCATTCTCAATGGGACTAAGGTTCCTCCACACGTCCGAGCGAATAACCCTGAAGTTGGTGTTAAAGTCCGAGAGAGGAACCTGTGTAACCGCGCGCATATATTGCGACCCCACCCGGCTGACAAATCCCTGAATCTTCCCAACCATGGAGTGACGAATGAGAGTGGATTCCGACTGATACTTCGATCCCACCACCAAATCTACCCCACTAGAAATGAGATCCAGCATGGGTTTAATCTGTGGGATCATAATCGACCCGTCCACATCCATCGACAGGATATAATTCCCGCGTGCGCGGTTATACCCCTCACGCAGCGCTGAGCCAATTCCGTATTTTCCTTGGCGGGAAATGAGAAAAAGTGAGGGACTCTCTTTCATCGTCTCCCGGACAAACTCAGGGGTGCCATCCGTGGAGGCATCATCCACAACGATGATTTCACATTCTTTTTGGGTAGATGAAATGAACTGCTGGAGATCTGGTAGGACTTTCTCGAGATTAGGCTTCTCATTGTGGGTCGGCAGCACAAATGACAGGTCCATAGGGGATTTCCGCGCAATCCATAGATAAAGATACCCATTACGTGCCAGATCTAAGGGAAGAAGACGATACACGTCCCTTCATCTCAGCCCACGACAACATTCCCCCAATAAAGAGCACCGCTATCGCGAAAAAGAAATAATTAAAGTGGAAGTTCTTGTAGAATAGTGAAAAAGCGAACAGGAGAATTCCGGACCACCCGAGGATAGTCCCGAGGGAATCCGCTGATGATAATCTGCGGAGAACCAGCCACAACAAGGGGATAAAAACTGCGAACTGGATCAGGAAGAAGGGAAACGACTGGATTTCAGGGAACGAAAGACCCCCCATGGAGAGGAGCATGGGAATCCCTCCATTCGCGGCGTTGATTGGATAGGCGTTTGTCGTGGCTCCTGCAAAATACAAAAATGTGTCATCGAGAAATGCGATGGAATTCCAGAGAAAAAAAGGAAGTGTGAATATCAGAAAGACAATCGGGGTCAAGGCATACGCACGATTCTTCTGAAAATAGGCCCACATAAGCAGGAGAAGTGCGATTGGCCAGATGGTTTGTTTCATCGCCGCCATGACTCCCAGCAGGACGGCCGCCATGAGGTGTTGACGGAAGCTGATGAAGGCAATCATAATGAGCAGAAGCCCAAGAATAAACACGTCATTCACCCCGATGCGATAGTTTCCATACACGAGCAATGCGAGGAGCCCCGCCACTACCATCTCGGAAAATTCATGCTCCTTAAAGACGAAGAAAAGGAGAAGGAGCCCCAAAAACAGGGTCAATGCGAAGAGCCAGCGGAGGTCGAAGTACCCAGTCATCTGGAAAATCAAAGCAGGAATGACGAATGATGATGGGAAGTATGCAAAATGATAGAGGGCAGGATTGGTAGCCTGCCCGAGGGCATTCCAGTACTTTATCTCCTCCGGATTTTGCGCTAAGACCCCCAAGACGGTCGAGGAAAAGTCCGTGGTGTAGGGATTTCCTCCCTCCATCCATACTTGAGCCGCAGCTTCCGTGGCGATAAGAGTGTCTGAGGTGTTGTATTGGGAAAGACCCTCCGCACGAAACTGGAGCATCGGCGTAATCGAACCGAAGAGGAAAATTATCATAAAAAGAAAAAAAGAAAAACGACGAATAATAGGATGGGGCCGAATGAATGTGGCGAGGGTCCATAGAAACAAGACTAAGAAAAGCAGGGTCTTGACCAATGAAAACTGAGTCGCACCACTTACAAATAGAAAAAGGAGGGAGAGAATTGAGTAAAGCGTGAAATGATTCGGGAGGGACATCACAACGAGAGAAGCACAGCGTGTATTTAATCCACGCAGGAGATAACCCAGCTTCGCAAAGAGCAGCGTTTAAAAATAATGAACTGATTATTGCGGTTGACCATGAGAAAGAAACCCGCCGAAAACACGCGCATCACCAAGTCAGAGGCCGAAGCCTTATTGCGCTCGGCGGGGATGCAAGTCAATGAGTACGCGCGATACGTGGATGGGCGAGGGATGATTCGTTTTGTCACGCGAAAAGTAGGAGAATTTGGAGTGAAGAATGCGGGATGGAGAGAGGTTTCGCGAAACGAGGCCGAGCGGATCCAACGAGCCAACGCGGAATTGGGAAGGGGCTACATGAAGCCCAAGATGAAGAAATATTTCTAAGCATCCTGGGGATATTTTTCCTATTCTCAACATAAAACATTATATATCTCCTTAGTTGGGGTTCCTACAGGACCATTTCCCTTTGTGGGAGGAGCAAACCCTAATGTCAACAACGAATCATACCGCCGCATGGGTGGCAGGTACACTATTGATTATTTTCATTCTCGCGTTCTCCATGCTCGCATTGAGTGTGGTCGCCCAATCCCCCAATCTGGGTGGAAGCGACCGGAAACCCGTAGGCCCTCCAAAAGAGCCGCCGACTCCCCCGGCTTTGCCCAACTGCCCGGATGATTTTAGAGACAAAGGATGCAATGCGAACGGGTCTGGTAACCATCCGAATGATTTAGGACAAGCACAGGGAAAGGCACTCACCGCATGTGATACGGACCACCAGGCTTGCGTCGCCAAACAGACGGCTGAACTGTCAGCAAACAAGGCCAAATGCGAAGCAGTGGCAGGGTGTAAGTTGACGTATCTGGTTGATGCATCCGTGTGTACAAGTGGAGGATGTAAAGGGACTGGGGCACCGGACATCGGACCCTTTAGCTGCGAGGCGGAAGGATGGTATGATATTGAAGACTATGAGTGTAAACGCCCCGATCCCTCCTCGGGAGAAACAGGAAGCGGTGGAGGCAGTTCAGGAGGGAGTAGTTAGTGTTGAATTAGGGAGTGGAAGGGTACACGTTCGTGACCTTCCCTCCTATGCTGGTTAGGAATTTTGACAAACTAGTCTGAGTCGCTTTTTGTCCCGCGGTCTTGTCCGCGGCATACTCACTTGTGTTGGTCATGGGTCCCTCCTGTTCAATGGTCACTTCATTCCCATTTACTTCGCTGGCATACACAAATGTGCGCTGGGGAATGATGACGGGATTTCCTGAAGGATCATTGGTGTGCCACTGCCACTCTACTTCAACGAGTGAACGGGGGATTATTTTTTTTTGCGGACGTTGTAAATCAAATACCAACTCCGGGTGTTCGCGTTGGATATACTCAAGGGCCTTGATGGGAGGGTATGCAGGAATTTTTCCAGGCGGACGAGGAATGAGTCGTGCATCATACGCAGGGCGCGACGCGGGTCGGCTCTCGGAACGCTGTTCCATGATTCGTCGTTCCCGTTCGACGCGAGATAGGTAATCTTTCTCGGACTCGCGAGGTTGTCGAGTGATCTCACCTATCACGTTTCCGGTGGAATCAACTAAGCGCGAGCGGTTAGGATTTTGAGTCACCACATGAACGGAAGGGCCCACAGAAGAGACGTATGTTCTCCCGCGGAACGCACGAAAAGCAACCCCTGCCGTAAGAGCAAGAGCCCCCAGCCCCGTGCCAAGGATAATTTTTCGCATCCGGCGCTGAGATGTAGTGATGGGCTTTTTCCCCAATCTCTGAGTGGGAGCAGCTGAACTAGTGGAAGAAGAATTAGACGATTTTCGTCCGAATGAGAAAAATGGTTTGCGCGGGGGGCGAGGCATACCCAATGGCGGATATTGACCTATTTATAGTCGCGCTGCCCCGGCCGGCAAAACCAATCGCTTCACCCGCATTTCTGATTACAAAACGCGTACATGAAGGCGGTGTATTTGGAGGGTTCGCCCTGCACATGGGTGGCCGCACAGGGGCCGTATTCCAAACCGGTCAATGAAGGAATTCCAGTCGGACTGCAAAAATTGGCATTAGGACAGGACTGGTTCATCAACGAGACCTTGCAGGCATTATCGGCCCCAAGAAAAGCTAAATAGTAGGCCTCCTCACAGCTCTCACCCGATGTTCCTTCTCCATAACCCCATGCCGTGCGGTAGGAGTTGGAGCAGATGTTCGAATTCTTTCCACTCAATCCGGGGCTAGCCGCCTCAACCAAATTGGACTTTTGAATATTCCCAACTAATAGGAGCAACCCAAAGAATAGAAAGATGCTCAACACTACCATGCTTTTTTTCGTAACCAAAATCATTCCTCCTGGAAATGGTACTTAATGAAAATAGGGCGGGAAATTCCCGCATCCTAATTTCTACTTGGCTCAATCACTTCAGGGACACAATTTCCCCAGCAGATGAGAACGGTGGTCCCATCGAATGTGCCGTCGTCATTTTCGGTGCAGTACGATAATCCTTCCTGCACATCAAACCCAACGCTGTCCGAATCGAGCGTTTCGCCCGCACTACACTGTGCCTTCAACTCTTCGACGCACTTATCGTATGCGGCCACTCCGGCATTAACCATCGAGTCCATGCACGATGGACCTGGAGAGGTTGCGCTTTCCCAACTCACTACAAAATGGTGCTTCTGGACTGTTTGTCCTCCGCCCATCGTAGGGTTGGCTGCCATCGCCGTGGGAGCCACAAACAAAACTAACAACCCAACTACTACACAGAAAGAGAGCAGCAATGAGCTGACCTTCAAGAATTTACTAGTATCCATCTGTATTCCTCCATCAGACAATCCGTCCAGGATTTGTACATAATATCAGAACCGCCTGAGGTGCTATTTAAAGATTGCCTCGAAAAAACGGAAAATTACGTCGATGGGAAAAAAACTACTGCTTTGTTCCACCATAAAGAAATTGGACGTAGGTTTTAGGAGGCAGAAAACTATTCCATGAATAGTGCGTGTACCCGTCCTGGTCAACAATGGTGAGGGGACTGGTGCTCTTCACTACCCCATAGAAAACCGACCCGGGATTACTTGTGTCTCCACGATAAACGGTTTGATTTTCGGCCACCATATCAATCCATCCGTTGGCATCTCCTCGGCTATACTCCCATACCAATTTGTGCGTGGGCTTGATTTTCAAATCCTTGAGTACTTTTTCAATCTTTTCTCGACCGGACGTTACACCTTTTACGCCTCTGTCAAATTGTTCACTGGCACGTTCCGCTGCTTCTTCTTCTGGTGTTTTCTTTCGAGGTTCTTTTCCATTCCTGGCAGGTTTTTCAGTAGTAGTAGGTTCTTCAGGTTTTTTACTCACGGGCTTCGGAAGCTCAACCTTGCGTTGCCCAGGAACTTCAGGAGCAATAAGAGGAGCCTCGGGTTTGTATCGTTCCACAGGCTGATTGGGTCGCAAGAGGACCCATCCAAGGAGTCCTAATCCAGCCGCAACAACAAATGATCCAATGGCCCCCCAGAATCCACCCCGACGATAAAGAGGTTTCCGCGAATGGATTTGCGCTTCTTCAATGCGTCGCTGTCGGCGAGAACTAGGTTTTCCGGGCCCTGAAACCATCCACTGTCCCGGTCTATTCGCCCGGCGAAGACGATCCGCGGTTGAAGTGGAAATAGCATTGCGTCGTCGAGAAAGCGCGACACGATTAGTGGCGGGCCTCCACACCCCTCTTGGTTGTAAAGAGGCCCTTCGAATTGAAGCGGGTGGTTTTCGTTGGGACAAAGGAGAACGGGCCATAGGGAATGCCCTTCATCCGCGTATTTATACTCGCCCCTTAACCCTTCCCCGTACTCGTCGCAGGGCGATGCGCCTGCGTTCCAATCGGGGGAATTTTTTGAATAGTTCATCCCGCGTCGGGAGGCGATACCCTCCCTCACGGGGAGTAAATGCAAAACTGGACACATAATTACCAATGGATCGAAATTGGACAGGATTTATGATTCCCGTTTGGAGGTAACGCGCCTCAATGCGCTTCAACAATTCATACGCCCCCCACATGACACGGCGCTGTTCGCCCGGCTGGTAAATCTTACGGAGTGTTCGTTCGAGGGGAGTGGTGGACATGATTTTCTATCACACTCCCCGAATATTAAAAGAGACACCTCGACTCAACCCTCATCGTCGGGCCTTTCGTTGGCGCCACCTGCGGAACCAGGATCCAATCTTTCTCCAATTGATCAATGGTGTGGAGTGATCGCGGTAAAATTTTCCTTGCTTTATTCGAATTCTCACGAACTCATCCTGTCGATGTTGGCGTTTTTCCCTTAGCACATGGAGCTGTTGCGTAAAGAGCTCGGCTCTCTCGTGGAGGTTAAGTTGTACGGCCTGACGGAACTGGCTTTCAATATCGCGAATTTGTCGGTCGTATTCATTCAAACTCCGTATCGCCTCTCGTTCTTCCCAATTGAGACGACGAATGATTTGTTTTTCATGGGGCATAGTTGGGTTTGAATACCTTGGAATATTTATGCACGCGACTAGTGGTGCGGCCGGGGTCGGCGGGCCATCTTCATTCGTTCGCGCAGCCGTTGGAGGGTGCGAGGTTTGGCCCGTTGGACGTGCCGGCGGAACATACGATGCTCGGTGGCATATTCACGACGTAAGATTTTGGGGCAAATCATCGTGACGTGGGCATCTTTGCCTAAGAGAGTCTTCACGTGGTCCGCGTGGGCGATGCCCGTGACTAAAAAATCAATCGGACCATTCGTCGAGGGATTAACCATGTGCACAGTCCTCCTAATATGTGTGCGATGGTGCCATTTCTCCATTTTTTCGGCGTCCGCAATACTTTCATAGAGGTCTTTACGATCCTGATTCACTACTTCCCCGCCCTTTAACTCAACATAATGAGCGATTTCCCTGAAAAAATCCAATTCATGATCGCGAGTCTTATGAACCCCTCTTATGCGGTCAACCTCATCGAGTATTACCTCATCATGCACCGCCTCCAACCCTACTTTTTTTCCGAAAAGATCCATTTTAGATAAATGGGAAATGACAGCATCGGCCGGCGTTTGTTGGGGTTGAGGAATGCGTTGGAATTCCCGCAGGAGTTTTTGTCCTATTGGGGAATTGGAATCGATTTTATTCAAATCATACCCGCGTCCGCGGAGATGAAGATAGTAGATTTGCGCCCACGTGAGGGTCGTGTGAAATGTCCCTATGACCTCGACCATAATCATCGAATTGGTCTTGACCAATAAAAACCAGGTTGGAAAAGAGTTTGAGTGAAAGAAAGATTATTTTCTCCCATATTGATCGTCAATGCGCACAATATCGTTTTCGTCAAAATACCCAAAAGCAATCTCGAGAAACCGCGCATTTCGGTCAGAGTAAACACGGTGTTTGGTTTCACGTGGAACCCAAACGGGCACTCCAACGACCATGGAAATGGCCTGTCCATTGACCTCGGCAGTTAGACCCTCATCCAAAGGAATCCATAGTTCGTCGCGGTGGTGGTGGAATTGCAGGCTCAGCTTCTGGTTGGGATTCACTTCGATTATTTTCACGGTTGTGGACACGTTGTGCGTGTATTGGGTAAATTTTCCCCAAGGCCTCTCTTCAACATAAATAGTTTGTATTGGGCTCATTTCTGAAAAATGGAGCCCACCCCCTTATCCTTTTTGGTGCAAAATAAGAAGAAAATTCTTTTAGAAAAAGAAAGACTATCTTTTCCCAGAAATAACTCGAATAAATTTGCGCTGGAATCTCCAAACTAGAACTACTGCAATCATAGCCCATAGAAATTGCCACAAAGAGGTGTTAGCTAACAATGGGGTTGGATAAAAAATCCAGTTAATCAACGAATTCGTGGTAATTTTAGCTTCCCAGATAAATGAAGCAAGGAACTGGCCAAACACCCCTAATCCAAGCCCAATGAACAAAAGTTCCCAGTCGCGCTTGGTATCGCCAATTTCAGCACCACCATCAGTGAGAGCCCACAAACCAGAAGACACAGTAGATCGAGGAGAAGAAAATTTTTTCTTAGGCCAGGTCATCAAAAATTAACGTTGCCTAGTGTTTATAGGATTTCGTAAACAAACCCTTTGACTTCTACACAACCATTAATCCCTTTTGCCACCTCAAAAATTCTTTTTCCCCCGCGAGGGCGTTTTCGGCTGTTTTGGGATCCATTCATCTTTGCATTTTCTCAATTTTCCTAGATGGAGGGATGCAGGATAAGAATGATTATCCAGCAAAATAATGGAAATACGGGGGTCAAAAATGGAAAAACCCCCTAAAGTGACGTAAAACCGCCCCAATAGGAATCGACCTGGGCGATCCCCACCCAAAGTGCCCAGAACCCAATTATCCAAAAACCCGAATAACACTTGTTCAAAATCCCCAAACAATATAGCAATAGCGGATAAACCCACTAAATTGGATTTTAGACCGCATCTTGAAAATAGTGACTAAAAATATGAAAAAGTTAATCAGTTTATGTAGTATATTGGAGGTTTGAGAGCACGGTGCCCTGCGAATTATTATTCCCGGACAAACAACCAAATTAAATGGGAAAAATTTCTCGAATCATCACCAAACCATTCAGAGCCATGGTCGAAGCCAATCGCCGACGAAAGGCTCGAAATCAAACCCGACAGAGGGCATTCATGGAAGAGCACGCACAGGCGGCCCGGGAGATACATCGATTATTCCAATCCACTACCCCCCAGGACGTTGAATCCTTCCGAGATCTGGTTGCCCTGGCCCGAAAATCCAACCGATCCACCCATAACGAATGGCCCCCAAGTCGAGAGGATTTGTTAACGGCCACCACCATCTTAGCTCGAAAACGATTCCTAGAAAAAGAAAAAACCCAGCGAAGGCTAAAATAGAAAATAACCCCAGAAGAAATAGAATTTAAAAAAAACCAAACCTATTTTTCTAACAAGAATTATGCCACCTTGTTAT
>CAYRUV010000008.1:0-26032 GCA_964427715.1 uncultured archaeon
GATTCCAAACCGCACGGATGCGTAGATTGATATCATCGAATAATGAGCCCTGGTTCATGAGAATCTTATACACTTCCGAGTCGGCCAACTCTCGCGTTAGATTAGGAGCACCCGGCCTCCCGTACCCGGTGTGCTTTACAAAATATTCGCGCGCCGCAAGGAGATGCAATGCCATGCGTCCTGCCAATGATTCTTCCCACCCTTGTTTGGATTCAAGATCTCCAGCAAACTGCTTTCGCAGATCTGGCCGCTTCCTAAAAATAATATCTAAAGCCGCTCGAATACGAACGTATAGGGTGAAATGATTCTCATTCCATCCTTCAGCCATAAAATTCCCTACAGCTGCTCAACCCATTCTTTCGTCTTGCCGAACAAGTAGTATTTTTTCCCGTGCAGTTCTGTAACCTTCCTTGCACCCACCAGGAACATCCCTGCCTTGAATTCTCGATGTAAGGAATCAATGTGCCCAACCACACCCTTGGCACCCTTCTGGTTCTGCACCGCAATGATGGGAATCGCCGAGGCCGTCAAACTAGCCCCCAACACCATACATTTGAGCATATCCTGACCCGAACGCACCCCTCCGCTCCCAACGAGTGGCTTCTTCGTATTCTTTGTTGCCCCAATCAACGCCGGAACGGTTGGAATCCCCACATTCCAGTATTTTTCACCCAATTCCTTATTGTCCATGCTTCCTCGCTTGGATTCAATGGCCGTCCAACTGGTTCCGCCGGCACCCGCGACATCAATGGCAGATACCTTCGTTTTGTCCAACAATTTGACCACCGAAGGAGACAATCCATTCCCCACTTCCTTCACAATGACGGGTTGATCTAATTGTGTAGCCACGCGATTAATTTCCTTCACACAACCCGCGAATTGAGGAGTCCCTTCCTCCTGAACAATTTCCTGCGCCGCGTTGGTGTGGACGATCAATGCGTCACACTGCAGGTCGTTCACCAACCGTTGAATCTTCTGAGTGGAATACCCCTTCAGCTGGGACACCCCTAAGTTGCACGCAAGGAAGATGTGCGGCGCGTATTTTCGAACATCAAAGGAGGAAAAGGTTTCGGGCTTCTCGATGGCCGCGCGTGTACTTCCTAATCCCATTCCAATCTTGGTGGTTTCGCACGCCTGGGCGATTTCCTTATTGATGGAAGTGAGTTGGGCGTGTCCCCCCGTCATACTACTGACCATGTAAGGGAAGGAGAACGAGTGTCCAAGAAATTGCGTTTTTGTTTCAATTTTTCCCGCATCGATCTCGGGAAGGGACAGATAGTCAATTTCCATTTCAGAGAAACCCGTGGTTTTCTCGTTGAACTGCACAGGTTTCTTCAAAACGATGTCCACGTGCTCCACTTTCCGATTGGTGATGGCGGAGTCGGGCATAGTGGGATGAGTCCTCTCAGAGTTTTAAACGCTACGCCCGAGGTCGGGTACCTCGATTTTTCCGCACGGATTTTCGCTCTTTCACTATTTTTCGGACTCGCTGAATCACCTTTGAGGGGGGTTGAGGAGACCCCAATTCTCGGGCCAGATTGCGTATTCCTTTATCAAACGCACGTTTTGCATTCATGTTAATTTGGTTCGTAGGAGGAAGCTCTAAGGAGAGATCAGCCATGGCTTCGCGATAAATTGCAGTCAAGTTGGGAACAGCATGTGGTTTGGTCTTCAAGGATTGAAGATAACCATAAACCATCATCTGTTGAATATCCGGTAATCTTCGAACGGCCGAAATTATTTTCAATAGTGCTCGTTCTTGTCGCACGGGAGTTGATCGCTGAGAAAACTGTTCCAGTAATGAATTCAATGCGGATGGACTTGAAGAGGCATACTTTTTCATGGCTTCACGCCGTGAAAGCTCGACTTTCTTTTGGTTCTGAGGTCGAAAGTGGACGCGAGTATGGTATCGTTCCTCATTGCGTATGGTATTCAACATCACACTACGTAGGGCGGTAAAAACATACCCGTTTTTTTCTTTCATACCTGCTAATTTTTCAATGGCCCCAGGACGAGTCAATTGTTCAAATACCTCACCAATACAATCTGTCAAAAAAGAATCCACCGAAATATTGAGCTTGATTAATTTATTCCTAAATGTTGCAATTTCCCGGTATATCGCAGGGGAATCAAGATTAATCGAAACCCCCCTTTCACGAAAAGCCGCATTGAGCACGCCGACTTGGTAGTCCACTTCTTTGCTGAGGGCGCTTGGATGAAACCGTTTTTCAACCATAGATACGCCTCAAAAAATTACTGCGGAATATTCCCAGCCTCAATGATAGGGATGAAGGTCTCCTTCTTCAACGAGGCTCCTCCCACCAAACACCCATCGATGTCGCTCTTCATTAGGAATGCGCGAGCGTTTTCTCCTTTCACGCTTCCCCCATACAAAATAATCATGTGGTTGGCGGCATCTGCGCCAAACATCTCTTTGACTTTCTCTCGAACGAACTGATGAACTTTGTTCGCATCCTCCGGGGTTGCCGGGGCGCCCTGGTTGTCCTTACTTGTACTAATCGCCCACACGGGTTCGTAGGCCAACACAATCTTGTTGATCTGATCGCGGGAAATCCCAGCGAGTCCTTCCATCAATTGATGGGCAATAACCTCGAGGGTTTTTCCTTTGGATTTCTCCTCCCACGTTTCCCCAAAACAATATATGGGGGTGATGTTGTGTCGCAACAAGGCTAACACCTTAGCATTGAGAATGCGATTGGGTTCTTTGTATGCCGCGCGGCGTTCCGAGTGGCCGATAATACAGTATTGCACGCCGCACCCCGCAAGCATGGACGCAGACACATCTCCCGTGTATGCACCCGAGGCTTCATAGTGACAATCTTGAGCCCCTAACTTGACTTCGCTTTCTTTCAATACTTCCGAAATAGCAGAGAGGTGCGTGAAGGGCGGGCAAACAATAACCTTGACGTTGGTCCCGGCTACGTGCAATTGGGCATACTTGTGTATTTCTTCGGCAAGTTTTCGTCCGTCCGAAACGGTCGTGTTCATTTTCCAATTGCCTGCAATAACCTTCGGTCGTGCCATAATCCAATTCCTCCCTAACCCAATCGTACTGAGGGCGTTTGCCCTACTTTAATTTAGTGGTGCGTGCGTGCTAAAACAGCCCCTTTCCCATATTTCTTCTCCACGTACGCTTGGACCATCTTCTGGAAGTCCTGTTTCATGGTGGGCCCCTGGAGTGTTTTCACGAGCTTCCCATCCTCAAACACCGGCGCGGCAGGGTTTTCTCCGCTTCCAGGAAGACTAATTCCAATGTTAGCATCCTTGGCTTCACCAGGACCATTTACAATACAGCCCATGACGGCCACATGCATTCCCTCTACACCCGTGTACCCTTGGGCTTTCCACTTGGGCATTTGATGAGCCAAGTATTCCGTGGTTTCCTTGGCTAATTCTTGGAATGTAACTGAAGTGGTGCGTCCGCATCCCGGGCACGCGGTGACTTGGGGCAAAAAGTATCGCAGTCCTAAGGATTGTACAATTTGCTGGGCGATTCGCACTTCACGTGAACGTGGAGCCCCCGGTTCGGGGGTGAGTGAAACGCGGATCGTGTCTCCAATTCCTTGGTTCAAAAGCAAGCTCAACGCAGACGTGGAGGCAATCACCCCTTTGTCTCCCATCCCTGCTTCCGTCAATCCTAAATGCAGGGGCTGTTCGGTCTTGCGGGCCAGTTGAGAGTAGCAATACACCATTTCCTGCACGCCGCTCATTTTGGTCGAAATAATAATCTGGTCCTTTCGCATTCCTAAGTCCATTGCTTTTTCGGTGGATTCGATGGCGCTTTGCACCATGGCGTCTAAGAAGACCATTTCGGCTCCTTTTTGTTCGTTCTCCGGCAATGCAAGGTCGGCGTCAATCATTTTTTTCAATAATTGTTGATCTAAGCTTCCGCCGTTCACACCAATACGCACGGGCTTGTTGTTATCCACGGCGATTTTCACAAACGCGTCAAAATTCTCATCGTGTTTTTCTCCAAATCCCACATTTCCGGGATTGATGCGGTACTTATCCAATGATTCGGCTAGAGATGGATACTTGGTCAGCATCAGGTGACCGTTGTAGTGGAAATCCCCGATCAACGCCACGTCTTCATACCCATCATCATGGAGTTTCTTTCGAATATGTGTCACGGCTTGGGCCATGGCGTCTTTTTCAACCGTGAATCGCACCAATTCGCTTCCTGCATCGGCGAGCTCTTTGATTTGTTTGACTGTTGCATCCACATCGGCGGTGTCCGTGTTGGTCATGGATTGAATACGCACCGGGTTGGGTCCGCCCACCCCCACCTTTCCCACTTTGACCTCTACGCTTTTTCTCTTTTGGAAACCATTGGCGGCTTTGAGTTTCTGCATGAAGAATTCCCTCGCAGGATGACCATTTAAGGGTAGGGAAAATTTTCCCTACTCTCAACTATTTTTACGTTATTTCCCGACCATCTTAGAGGCAGTATTCACGATGTCCTCGATGGACATCCCGAACTGCTTCTTGATGTTCGCAGGGGTATCATACGGAATGTAATCATCCGCGGCCCCCATTCGCTTCACGTGAACATTTGAAACGTTGTGTGTTTCCAAGCATTCCAGCACCGCGGAGCCGAATCCTCCGACCAGCGTATTCTCTTCCAGGGTGATGATTTTCCCTGTCTTGCGGGCGAACTCGGTGATCATCTTCTCATCCAAGGGTTTGGCGAATCGGGCGTTAATGACGGCAGCCGAAATTCCTTTCTTCTGCAATTCATCGGCGGCCTTGATGGCATCCTGAGTCATCCAACCAATCGCGAGGAGGGTGACATCCTTCCCGTCGCGGATCAATTCGGCCTTTCCAATGGGGATGGTTTCCAATTGATCAACCGGGGTGGCTTCAACGGTTGAAGATCCCTTCGGGTATCGCACCGCAATGGGCCCCTTGTTGTATTCGTGGGCGGTTTTCACCATGCGCTGCAACTCCACTTCGTCCTTCGGTGCCATGACCACGAAGTGCGGCAAAATACGGGTGTAGGAGATATCCAGGATTCCTCCCTGCGTGGGCCCATCCCCCGTGATGGCAGCCTTGGGGATCAAGAATTTGACCGGAAGGTTCATCATCGAGACATCGTGCATCATCTCATCAAAGGCACGCTGCAAAAATGGAGAGTAGATGGCTGCGAAGGGCTTCATTCCTTCGGCGGCGAGTCCGGCGGAGAATGTGATTCCGTGCTCTTCGGCAATACCCACATCGTAGAATCGGCTTGGGAATTTTTCCCCGAACTTGTTCATTCCGGTTCCGGCAGCCATGGCTGCGGTGAGTCCCACCACGGAAGGGTCTTTCTCCGCGAGCTGCATCAATGTGTTGATGGCCAATCCTTCCACGGAAACCTTGTTGGCTTTGATCGGGTCCCCTGTTTCAATGTCAAACGCGGCGTGCTCGTGCCATCGGGCCTTGTCCTTCTCCATGTATTCGACGCCCTTTCCTTTCTGGGTCAACACGTGCAAAATCTTAGGTCCCTTAATCTGCTTGATTTCATTCAAGTGGTGGACCAAATCCTCAAAGTTGTGTCCATCAATAGGTCCGTAATACTTGAATCCGAGCTTTTCGAAAATCGTTCCGATACTTCGTCTTCCGCGATCGTCCGTGGATACGCTTGAGAGTCGTTTCAAGTATTCGTGGAAGGCTCCCACGTTAGGGCTAATACCCATCTTGTTGTCATTCAAAATAACGACCATATCCGTTTGGTTGTATCCAATATTGTTCAATGCCTCGTACGCGAGTCCCCCGGTGAGGGCGGAGTCTCCGACGATACAAACGGTTTGGTGATCTTCTTTCTTGTGCTTCGCAGCTTCGGCCATTCCCATGGCTCCGCTCAATCCCGTGGAGGCGTGTCCCGCGCTCCAAATGTCATACGGGTTTTCTCCTCGCACGATGAATCGGGTCATTCCGCCGGGGTATTTACAAATGGTGGGGAACTTTTCTCGTCCGCCCGTGAGAATTTTGTGAGTGTAGGCTTGGTGAGACGTGTCGAAAATAACCTTGTCTTTAGGCGTGTTGAACACGTAATGAACGGCCATGGTGAGTTCCACAACTCCCAAGTTGGCTCCAATGTGTCCACCATTCTTGGCACAGGTGTCAATCAATAGTTCTCGAACTTCCTGGGCGATGTGCGGCAGGTCTTCCATCGTGGCCTGCTTGAGGTCCGCGGGGGAATTAATCTGGTTGAGTGTGATTTTACCCATTTTTCCATTCCCATTGGCTTTGGGTTGCGTGCTGGTGGCGTACATGGCTAGGATTCCCCCTATCCCCTTTGACGGGTCTAGATTGGGTATTTCAGCCTCGCGCGCGTTATAAAACAATACGTCGAGTGTACCCCCATTACTTGGCACTTGACGTAAAAATGGGGTTTTCGGGCGTGCAGATTACTTCTTGTATAAAAGAATCACGCAACCTTTTGCCAAAAGTTTGATCAAAAAGCGTCTGGGTGCCATTAGCGGGCACCCTTACTTCGCGCGGCCGGAGTTCCGGCCTTGTACAAAAGAATCACGGCCTGGCCATAGATCCCTTCCCCTTTCCCGAAGGAAGTGAGTCCTTCCCCGGTCGTGGCGTGGACGGCGATCTCCTTTTCTGAGACGCCCAAGAGTTTGGACAAGTTATGTTTAATCTTGGGTTCGATGGGGGAAATTTTGGGTCGCTTGCACTCCAAACTAATCACGACGTTTCCAATCGCGTACTTTTCTTTCTTGACTTGCTTCATGATTTCCTGAATGAATGTTTGGGAGTCCACCCCTTTCCACTTGGGATCATTATCAGGAAAGAACTGCCCGATACTTTTTTCTCCAATCGCGGATGATAGGGCGTTGAACACCGCGTGGAGGATGATGTCCCCATCCGAATGAGAATCAAGACCGACGTGCTCTGGGACGTGTACGCCGCCCAGGATGAGTTTCTTCTTGGTTGGTTTTTCCTCAAACCGGTGCGAGTCGACTCCAAATCCTACCTTGAATGGTGCAGTCATTCTTTTTTCGCTCCAAAATAATCCAGTGCTGCTTTCAATGAAGGATGAGTTCGAGCGTACTTTTCAAGCGTCACTCCCGCATTGATGGCTTCCCATGCTTCACGCAGACTTCTCGCTCCACCTTCAGGACCGTGGGGATGACCAAACACACCGCGCCCCGGGACCATACTAAAATCCTTTGTCTTGAATGTCCGATACATGTTTGGAAGAGAACCTGCCCAATCACTCCCACCGGGAATAGGCAATGATTTCTTGAGCCCGTGCATGTCATAGAGACAGGATTTCACCGTGTCTACCACCTCATCCTGCGGCACCATCATCCGTTTTCCCAATCCAGGGACGATAATACCATCACATCCCACCAGTCGTTGCATTCGCACAATCAAATCGGATTTGACCCCGAAATTGGGCATCCGTGAAAAGGGCGCGATGAAATCAAAGTGGGAGAATATGGGCACTTTGGTCCGTTTTGCTAGCATGCGCACAGCGCTTAATCCAACAGGCATCGTGTTGAGCATGACGGCATTACCGCCCAGGCTGACCACTAGGTCGTGGAGCTCTTCAATGCGATCTACTTCATCAGTAATATTCGCGATGAACATTTTCTTCTCGCCCGTTTCATCCTCGGCCTTTCTCATTTTGTCGATGACGAGTTCTAATCGTTTCTTGAGGGGAGAATACGATACGTCGGAGAGCATCTCATCATCTTTACAGATGTCGAGTCCTCCTTTCCATGCTTCATAGGCCAGTTGGGCGAAATAGGCGGGTTTCAGTCCGATATTAGGTTTCACCACCCCAGTGAACAATGGGCGTCCATTCACGTTGAGTTTTTTTCTAATACCATCTAATCCAAAACGAGGACCGGTAAAATGTCGGACAAACGAGCGCGGAAGTTTTACATCCAGCAGCTTAATGGAATTGACCGCGGGGCAATGAAATGCCCCCTCTCCGGCGGCCGCCGTCATAAGATTGGGTACGCGGGCACCGAAATTAGCGATGGGGTGAGCGATGACGATTTCGGCAGTAGTATACTCCTCCCCTTCAACAAACGTGTAGAGTAGCGGTCGAGGACTTTTTCCAATTACTCTGCACGAGACGACTTTGGCCCCGTATTTTTCACGAAAATCTTCTTTGATTCCCACACGCGACCATTGAGCAGTGCTCTGTTCCTGACACAAATACGCACCGGCCTCGATTGGAGAAATGGGGGTCTCGATGAGATAGGTGAAATAAGCGTAATCATTTCCTAATTCATTTCCCAGTGCCAGAAATCCTTTCATATCAGCTTGATTCATGCTTCATTCCCCCATCACATGAAAAATGACGTTTCTTTTTTCACGCGGGCCATCCAGCTCAATGAAAAATATTCGCTGCCATTCACCCAACAAGAGTTTTCCTTCTTGAACTGGAATGTTTTCGGAGGCCGTCAATAGTAGGGCTTTGAGATGAGAATGGGCATTTTTCCGATTGTCGATAGGGTGTGTATCATGTCCATATTTTCCTTTTTGTGGGACTATTTTTTCAAGAAAAGTGAGCATGTCCTCTTGCAGTTTATCTTCATTCTCATTAATCTTGATGGCGCACGTGGTGTGTTGCGTGTAAATGGTGAGCAATCCATACTTTATTTTTGATTTTTTTACAACAGCCTCAGCCTCTGCTGTAATGTCATGCAGTTCTACGACTTTTCCGGTCGCCCGAGATGTCATGCAGAAATGATTTTTCATATCCAGATTCTCCCGGTCAGGGTATTAATGTCTTACGCCCAGCTTTCCAATCAAACCCCCAAACTTCCTCCAACCACCCATGAATGTGTGGGTCATGGTGTGTTGGCGAATGAACGCAGGCATTCGGTTGAGCGATACCCTATGAAATCCTTTCACTTCCGATTGTTGCAATCGAGGGGTTCCATTTGAGCGTCCCCAAAAGTAGTGTACGCGCTCTTTATGGTGGGCGTTTTTGATTTTATGCTCCACATCCGCGTATCCAATGTATTTTAGGTTGGTTTTCAATCCCAATTCTTCCTTCAGCTCGCGCATCGCGCCCTTTTCTTTGGTTTCCCCCGCGTCAAAATGTCCGGAGGCCGAGGAATCCCAGTGTAAAGGATACACGATCATGTTCTTGGATCGTTGCTGAACCAGCAAATGGTTTTTCCCATCCAAAATCCACACGTGAACCACAGGATGGAATAGTCCATACGTGTGGGCGAGTTTTCGTTCCACGCTTCCAATGATTTTTCCTTTCGCGTCGAGCCAGTCCAAGTATTCCGGTTTAGACACGTGAACGGGGTGTTTACTTCTGGTTTTCGCTCGCCCTTCTTTTTTGGAGGATCCTTTCCGCGAATGGGAGGTCTTCGGGCGTTGTGATTTTGATGTTTTCATATCCGCAGTCCACGACGACAGGATGTATCTTGAGTCGTTCGACCAATTGCACGTCATCCGTGCCATAAAAGCCTTCTTTCAACGCAAGAGCATGGGCCTTGACGAATACTCCATATTGGATACACTGGGGGGTCTGCATTCCCCACAATTCGCTTCGATTGAGCGTCTCGATGATCTTTCCATCTTCCTTCACACGCTTGATGGTATCCTTAATTCGATACGCGGCTACACTTGCCTGGTGGATTTGCGCCGCGCGAACGCATTCAGAGACTAATTCATTCGTGATGAGGGGATTGGCCGCGTTATGCACCAATACTATATCGTCTTCCTTCGGTCGTAATTGGGAAAGGGTTTCCAATCCAATGCGTACCGAATCCTGCCGTTCTTTTCCTCCTTCCACGACGCGTTTGATTTTGGTTATTCCGAGACGATTGACCCAGCTCATGAGTTCATCCACCCATTCCTTGTGGACCATCACCGTGATGCTTGTGATTTCCGGGTGGTGCTGGAATATCATCATGGAATGGGCGATGATGGGCTTCCCTTCCAGTAGGATGAATGATTTATTCACGGGATTCTTCATCCTCGTCCCGGATCCCCCGGCGCCTAGCAATACGTGCACGGCCATTCGTATTCGTCCTATTTCTTCTTTTTCCGATGGGTCATTTTTTGGGCAAGGATTTTTTGAGTGGTTTTGCGTGCCCACTCATCGGCCTTCAGCACATCATTCAAATCAGGGTGTTTGATGTTTTTGTGCTGCGAGACTACTTCCTTAATCGTGCGTTGAATGTCTAAGAATTCAATTTCATTCCGCAAGAAAGCTTCTACACTCGTGTCGTTGGCCGCGTTGAGGACACAACATACGGTTCCTTTCTTCGCGGCCGCGTCCAATCCCATCTGCAAGCACTCAAATGTTTTCGTATCAGGCTGTTCAAACGTGAATTGTTTGGCCTTCACAAAATCAAACGGCTGGATGTCTAATTTGATTCGATTGGGATGCGTGAGGGCATACTGAATGGGAATCCGCATGTCGTGATGTCCGACTTGCGCCATGATGCTTCCATCGACAAATTCGACCATGGAGTGGATGATGGATTGGGGGTGTACCACCACGTCAATCTTTTCCGCGGGGATATCATACAGCCACATCGCTTCATTGACTTCAAATCCCTTATTCATGAGTGTGGCGGAATCAATGGTTATTTTTCCACCCATCTTCCATGTAGGATGGTTCAAGGCTTGTTCTTTCGTGACGCCTTCTAGTTGGTTGATTGTGCGCCCGCGGAAAGGGCCTCCCGAACAAGTGATGATGAGCTTAGAAACTTCCTTCACGTTTTCTCCCTTCAAGCATTGAAATATCGCCGAGTGTTCGGAATCAATGGGGGTGAGTTCGATGTGATGCTTCTTGATCAAGGGCATCACCACGGCCCCCGCGCTCACGAGTGTTTCCTTGTTGGCCAGTGCAATCTTCTTTCGTGCATGAATGGCTTCAATTGTGGGTTTCATTCCAATGTTTCCAACCAATGCTTGCACAACCGTATCAACCGATTCCCATCGCGCCGCTTCATCCAATCCCTTGTATCCGGAAAGGACGTGGATTTTTCCTTTTGTTTTTTTCTTCAGCTCATCCGCTTTGTCTTCATTCACCATACACACGGCGTCAGGTGTGTATTGTTTGATTTGTTTTTCGATGAGTTCCAAACTGGAATTGGCCGAGAGTACTTTCACGGAGAATTCTTTCGGGTGCTGGTCCACAATATTCAATGTTTGGGTGCCAATGCTTCCAGTGCTTCCCAGTATTCCTAATCGTTGCATACCCTTGTCAAGAGGATGAGGGTTTATATGGGAACGCAATGCGGATACGACACGCAACGAATGAGCGTCCATTAGTCCTTTTCAGGGGGAATTTCCAATCGCATTTTGTGGATAATTCGCTCAACGGTTCGTCGCGCGACATCCTTGGTCCATTTTTTTCGTTTGGCGATCTTGGGCAAGGTCATGGGTCTTCGTCCCGATAGGCCGAATCGCCAGTCCATGAGTTGGAATTCGGTCGCTGTGAGGTTTTTCAATAAGTGTCTGGCATCTGGCGGAAGATTGGGCGACTCGTCCCTTTCTTCTCGTCTCCAGTTTCGATAATCCTCGGTGTCCGTGACGAGGACCTCGTGTCCCTCGCCAACGGTTCGTGTGAGTGATTGGCTTCGTGTCATGTATTTTTTCTGTCGCCTCATTCGGAGGCATTTCTTCAGGGCCAGTTTCCACGATCCGATGAGGTAGGTGGAGAATTTGGTCCCCTGTCCCGTCAAGTATTGATCAATCGCTTTCACGGTTCGATCGTGGCAGCTGTTAGTGAGCCATTCCACTTCATCATCACTCAGTCTTTTTTTCACGCGCTCGGCTCGGATGAATGGACGAAAATGAGCGTGAAATACTCGTTCGACCTCCGCATGCCTTCGTGCGCGTTCCTCGGCGACCAGCTTGGGATAATAATGATGTTTGTCCACGACCCCGTATCGTACCAGCACCTCAATCAAGTATCCTCGTTTGATTCCAAGCTTCTGGGCCTCACTCGATAACTCCTCCCATGTAGGAAGGTGCTTGCGAAATTTATCGAGCGGGATGGGTTTTCGCCCAGGTACCTTTTGGGGAGAAGGTGGTTTTCGGAAGGGCATGGCCTTCCCACACGCTTGGGGATTTAATGCCTGACCATTGCTAGTCCGACTCGAAAGGCAATGAGCGGAGAAAGGAGAGTATGATAGGCAAGAGAGTCCTGCACGTATT
Organism: uncultured archaeon; assembly: GCA_964427715.1. Taxonomy (GTDB): domain Archaea; phylum Iainarchaeota; class Iainarchaeia; order Iainarchaeales; family VGJJ01; genus VGJJ01. The sequence continues at coordinate 12,163 of CAYRUV010000008.1, forward strand.
TATTGGATGACCTTTTCCGATTGGCATGTTGCCCGCTTTTCCTTCTCGTGGACAGGGATCCATCGAGTACATTCTCTTAGTGGGAGCCGCCGTGTTAATTTCCATCATCATCGTGAGCATGCTCCTGCAATCCTCAGGAAGCGGATCAGGAATTCTCGATGGAGCGTTGAGTGATTATTCGAACCAAACCCTGAATGCAGCGTTTGGGAATAACAGTTTCCCTGATCCTCCCAATCCAACCGACCCTATCTGCCCGAATGGAGATCCTGAGCCTGGGGAGGTATGTGATGGGGACACGATTTCATGCATGGTGGGACCCTACCCTGGCACGCAGACGTGTGCGAGTGATTGTTCAGGATACGGAACATGTACAAGTCCGTATTCGTGCGGCGATGAGGTGTGCAATTACGGCGAGGCCTCCTCTTCGTGTCTGGAGGATTGCTCCGCGGCCGCGTTTTGCGGGGATGATTTGTGTGATATGGGGGAGGACATTTTCACGTGTGCCTCAGACTGTCCCGCTGATTTTTCGCCCAAGCAATTATGGATGCACCCCAATCATTATTCTTCACACGGGGGCCCCTCATGGGTGGAGGGTGAAGCGCAGTGGGATACCGTCGCAAACAGCCTGGATACGTTTGGGGTATTCTGGTCCAATGTGAATGGGACCAGTGGGGCGTTTTCCCTCCCCCTGATGCAAGAGAAAGACATCCGTGTGAGCATAGAAGTAGGAGCCCTGCGCGAATTCCAGTGTGATGGAACGACATTCTTCAACACGCAGGACAAGCCGGCATTTGATAAGTTAGTGGCTGGAGGTCATCCTGATTTCATCGCCTCCATGGATGCGCCGTTCACCTACACCGTGAAGGATGGATTTTGGTCCCAGTGTTATCAACTCTATTCCACATTCACCCCAGGAGACCCGGACCCCTCGACGTTTGGATGTGCGCCCATCGCCGTGTCCTGCGAGTATACCCCTGAACAGGTCGCGGATGAACTGGTGGAGTATCTCGCGCTATTCCACACGCGCTACCCTCAAGCCGACATAGGGTGGATTGAGCCTCATCCCTTGCTGCGCTTCGACACGTATGGATCGACCCCCACTCCGGTGGCGGGGAAGCCTTTCCCGGACTTCAAGAATATCATTGATGTCCTCACGCAGAAGATTTCACAATACAACGCCACCAATCCCCCGACCGTGCCGGATATTTCTCTTCAATTCTACCACGCGGACGCGTACTACCTCGGTCAGGCCGTGGCGCAGCCCTTTGATGCGTGGGGGAAGCAACTGGCAATTGCATCGTATGTGCGAAGCAAGGGGATGCGTTTTGGAATCTTGCTGAACAACTACGATGTTCCCGGGGACGACACGCAAGCAAAGAAGAATCAGTCCTTCCACGACGGGGTATTGGATTACTATGATTGCTGGCACCAGAAAGGAGGAACATTGGATGATGTGATGGTGGAATCCTGGGTCGGCACGTATCCTTCCGAGGGAGTGCCGGAGGAGACTCCTAACACGCTCACGAACACCGTGTATGGATTGGTTGAGCGTATGACGGATCCGGCCTACAACCCGTCAACATATTCCCCAGACTGTACGTACCCGTAATGGGATTATGCAGTGGGAATCACACCCACGCCACAATCTCCGCTTCCCGCACACGTACTCTCATCCGAGGGCGCTCCTCGCTCGGGGCACTTTTCGGATTGGATGCACGCGTTGTTGGTAACCGATGCGAGTTGCGATTCCACGTCTCCGTCAAATGCAATGTTGGTTAGGAGAATTTGATCCAAATCCTTCATGACATAGTCTTCCATCTTCATGTTCTCAGGGAGCTGTTCCCCATTCACGAACAATCGCCAGGATTGCGCGGTGATCATGGGGTCGACGCAGATGGCTTGACCCGGTTCAACATCATAGCATCCGAATCGAGCATAGCAGGATTCGTTTCCCTCATCATTGGTGAAGCAAACTTCTTGCCCGATTCCATTGGGGTTGTTTCGTGTTTCGAGTTTCATCCCTAAACTCTCGAAGAACATTCCAAGTGTAACGTTGGCCGCGTGGACGTGGATTACACTTCCGTCCATGTCGTGTAAATGCACGGCCTTGCTCAGGTCATTCTTGCTCGAGGTCATGAATTTTTCCTGGGCAAAGTTCATCTTGACTCCATCCATATACACGGCAAAGTCCGAATGAAGGTGGACTTCTTGCGCAGGGGGGGTATTGGGCTCGATGCACCCCGCGAAGAGAAGGGCAATACCGAGGATTCCAAAGAGCATGTAGTGTTTCATGGAGAAATGCAACAGCGTTTCACCTTTTAAGTCCTCAATTTTTCCATGGAAAAAACCTCCCACAATGAAACGGCCATTGTCGTATTTTGGTTTGACGATTGTCTGTTTTTGACGATGGCTTTTTATGGGCCATTCCTCCCTTTGGGTTTATTCAGGCAATAACACCCCCCAATTAGGAGGAACAACCCCATGAAGATTGAACTTGCTCGCGCCGCCGGATTCTGTTTTGGAGTCAAACGCTCCGTGAAGCTGGCCCACGAGACATTGGATAAGGGCCCCGCCTATTTGTATGGGATGCCCGTCCACAACCAGCGCGTCGTGGAGGGGGTCATTCAGCATGGGGGGAAACTCGTCGAGGACAATCCCTACGCGGCCTCCAAAATATCTCGATTTACCCACCTTAATTCTATGGATGAAATCCCTGACAAGTCCACCGTCTTGATGCGCGCCCACGGGGTTACCGTGCAGGCCGTGGAGAAGGCCAAGGAGAAGGGATTGAATATCGTGGACACCACCTGCCCCTTTGTTACAATGGTCCACAAGACCGCTAAAGTGTTGTATGATGAGAAATACAACGTGATTATTGTCGGTGAACACGGCCACCCGGAAGTGGAAGGAATCAAATCCTATGCACCCAATGCGCAGGTCGTGGAGAATGCGGAGGAAGCTTCCAAGTTATTCCCGCGCAAAACCCAATACTTCACGAATGATGAACTGATGAAAGAGAAGACCGATGAGGCGATTGTGGAGAAACTCCACTACCCGGTGGTCACCAAAATTGGAATCGTCTCGCAGACCACCCAATCCAATGATAATGTTCAAGCAGTTGCGATGGCCGTGATGGGTAAAGCGAGAGAAGTGCGCATCTACAACACCATTTGTAACGCCATGCACGAGATGCAGCCGGGTGCGGTTGAATTAGCGATGCGCGTACCGTGCATGATTGTCATCGGCGGACGTAATTCCGGAAACACGAAGCGACAAGCCGAGATTTGCGCCCAATACACGAAGACGCATTGGATTGAATCCGCGGCCGAATTGAAGCCTGAGTGGTTCCACAATGTGAATCACGTGGGAATCGGTGCTGGCGCCTCCACCCCTGATGAGGATATTGAAGAAGTGATTGCGTGGATCAAGAAATACGATCAAGAAACCAACCACAAGGAAAGCGAAATCATCCGCCCCGCGTACGTGGTGCACTAAATTCCATTAGGGGAATGATTCTCCATGCAGATTCGCTCCCCGGCCAAGGTTAACCTTGTCTTAGATCTGATTCGCAAGCGCGAAGATGGTTTCCACGAAGTGGACTTCGTGATGCAGGAGTTGGAGATCCACGACACCATCACACTGGAAACCATCCCTCACTCAACCGATATCCAAATCGCATGCAATGATCCTTCCGTCCCCACGGATGAACGCAACCTGGTCCACAAAGCGGCGAGTTTGATGCACGAGGAATGCAAAAAACAAAATCTCCCCATTCAAGGAGTTAAAATCACCATCGAAAAAAGGATTCCTTCCGCGGGAGGATTGGGTGGAGGAAGCTCGAATGCGGCAGCCGTATTGAAAGGGTTAAACGGTCTGTGGAAGTTGGAAATGTCCAAGAATGTGCTCAATGTATTGGCGGGAAAAATTGGAAGCGATGTGCCCTTTTTCTTGTATGGTGGAACGTGCCGCGCGCAAGGAAGAGGGGAAATCATCACGCCAATCGAAGAGTGCCCTTCCTTGCATTTGGCCTTTATTGTGCCTCCCGTCAAGGTTCCCTCCGACAAGACGCGGTGGATTTATTCCAATTTCAACGTGAATGAGGTGGATTCTCATCCTTGCGTAGAAATGTTTCGCAGAGCGGTAAAATCCAAGGACCCTGTCACGATTGCACAGGCCATGGGGAACGTGTTTGAGAACAACGTGAAGGTGAAAGAATACGAGCTCGTGTGGTTTCTTATTGACTCCCTCAAACAATTGCCAGGCGTGTATAATGTGATTCTCGCCGGGGCAGGCCCTACGATTTGTATTGTGTGTGATTCTCAACGCATGGCTGAAACGATCATTGCTCCGTTCAAGGCGAAAAATTATGGGGCTTTTGCCACGCGCACGGTGTGATTAGTTCATTCGTAATGCGTGTTTGAATGCATTAATGATGGTGCTCACCCACACCACCACATCGGCGACGAAGGTGGTGAGTTGAGCATCGGCCGTCACTCCTTCGTATCTCAATTTTTTCTGGTTCACTGCCGTGATGAATGCGGTTTGAATATCATTTGCGTTGGCGATGGTATTGGCTGTCTCTTCGTCAATCCACACTTTGAGGGTTTCCTTGATGGGCACTCCATATGTGAGGAGGGAAATCGCCTCATCTTTCGTTACAATTCCGAGTGTTTCCACGGATCCATCGTTGAGTTTCAATTCTACCTCGATGGTTTGGTTTCCGAAGATGGATCTCACAGGTCCTGGAAGCTCGGCAAATTGTTGGTTGGCATAGGCCAGTTGAGGGGCGAACTCTTCTTTCAATAATCCTGTTTCATCGAAGGAGTTTTCGAGCAGTGTTCGCGTGTCGGCTTGGGCAAAAACAACTCCACTAGCAATTAAGATGAAACACAGGGTCAGAATCCATCGCATAGTCATGGGCATCATCTCTTCACCATTTTCATCTTTTTAACTACACTTTAATGGTTGGCCCTAATTATGTTTACTTTTGGTTGGTATTGATTCCCGAGCTTTTCATCAAACATTTCCAGGAACGCATCCGCTTGTTCGGTTTCCAACCGGCATCCCGCGGCGATGCGGTGCCCTCCCCCTTCGGCGGTTTTTCCCAATGCCGCGCATGTTTCCTTGAGTGCCAATCCTAAATTGATTCCATTCCTCACTAATTCACTCGTGGCGCGCGCACTCACTTTGATACTCCCATCCTCGTGTCGGGAAAAGGCCACAATCGGCTTGTCGGTTTTCACGCTCCCACTCCCATAGAGCATTCCAGCCACAATTCCCACGATGGAATCCTTGATTCTCGATTGCGCATCGAAGAAATAGAAGTGGTTCTTCTCTTCCAATCCTTCTTGTTGCATCAATTGAATTCCTTCCGCGAGGTTTCTCCGATGATTTTGTAAGAGTCCCATGGCTCTCGCGTAATAGTCCATTCGATCCCCTAAACATACGTGAAAGCCAATCGTGCTCTGGCCGTTTCTCCCGCATGCATTCAGCACTGTGGAGAATTCTTTCGCATCCCGTAAAGGAGAACGGTTATCTTCTCGGGTAAGGGTGTACACTTCCCCAATCATCTCGTCGAGTTTCCACTGGGGAGTATTGTATTCGTTCAAGTGCATCAGCAACCCCGTCGTGAGGGTGCGTTTCTCTTCCATTCTCAAGTCCTCATAGGAGCGCCAATTCCCATCTCCATCTTGCATGGAAAGGCCTAATTCTTGGAGGAATTTGATACAATTATCCTTGTTCGCCGTCAGGTCGGGAAGAATGGGGCTGGTGGAGAAGGAGAGGTATTGGGCCAGAGGTCGAGAGATTCGTCCATACAACCGCAAGTCGGTTTTCACATTCAGGACACCGGCTTCAATTCCTTCTAGTACCATTTGGGCGTTCAATCCTTGCAACCCATTCGATCGGGAATCCTGCATGTCGCCTACTGCTCCCACCACTCCGATTGCGGCTAAATCCTGGTTCTTTTTGGAGATGGCTTTGGCCACATTATAGGCGATTCCTGCCGCGGAGATTTCTACTCCTCCATCCAGTCCGAATTCCATAGGGTTGAGGTGTCCTTCATGTTCCCCATTTCCTTTCTGGTGATGATCAATCACATAGAACGGAAGGGAAAGTTCTTTCTTCAACAGTTCGATGTAGGACGATCCAAAGTCCGTGAAGATAATGCTTGAGTGGAGATTCTTCAATCGTTCCACGTCCTCTGAATACAATTGCTTCAAGGTAATCGTGTGCACCGGTATTTCCAATCGTTGAAGGGCGTGCGTGATAATGCTTCCTGAGGTGAGTCCATCACAGTCATGGTGGGTCACGACCACCGCTTTCTCCAGTTTTTGGATGGATTCCGCGGCGGTTTGAATACGTTCAAAGAATGCCTTCACGGCGGCGGGTCTTTCTTCTTGGGAGGCGATTTCGTTCATACTGGATAGTGGAAAATTTTCCTTTTAATGGTGCCCCAACCCCACCACCAATGGCCCATCTTTATATCCCCGAAGCGGGAGTTCCCTTCCATGCGTGCGTGGAAAAGCCTCTTTCTTTCATTGGTATTAGCCTCGATTTTTTCCGTGGGGGTCTCCTACGTCCTTGTCCCTTCCTTTGTCGTTCCTTCCACGGATGGGAGTGTGGGTCAGAGTCCTCTCTTGTACATTGCGATTGTCCTCCTCATCCTCATGGTGGGAGGGATTCTCCATTTTGTCTTCCGCCCCTCCGAGGGAAAGTCGTTTCATTTCTGGTTGTTCGTCTGCGTAGCCTTTTCCGGCCTCATGATTGGGGGGATTATTCACGAGCTTGTTCACGTCGTGCTTATTTCCCACCCCACGCAGCTACGTTTTCATTTTGGGGACGCGAGTTCAATTCTTTCCACGTGCTGCTTGAATCCAGGGGAGTATGATTTCGAGCTGCTCGCTTACGGAGTCCAATTCTTCGTCACGATGGGTTGGATTCTTGTTTTTCGTGAGTTTTTCATGCGCGTCCCGGCTGCGCTGGTGGCAGGGTCAGAGGAGAAAACGAGTCATGGTTCAGTTCATGCTCATAAAAAAGAGGATTCGCTCATTTCAGAATCTGAGGATCCAGAGTGGGTGGCCATGCGCAGGCAAACCGAAGCATTGTTGCGTCATCGCGGGAAGGATGATGTCGCTACGAGTGAATCGCTGGACCTTCGCCGTTTGAAGGTCCCGAAGCGGGAGTGAATCCGTTTCCTTTCTCTCCGGCCCGAATACCAATGACCGAACTATTCGTGTTGCTCTTGGCCACTCCAATGATTTGATCCGCCGCTTTCACGACCTGGTCGTTGTGGGTGATGGAGATGAATTGGGAGGACTTGCTCATTTCTTTGATGAGCATTCCCACTTTCCTTGAATTGGTCATATCTAAGGCGGCATCCACTTCATCGAAGAAGTAGAAGGGCGCGGGTTCGTACAATTGAATCGAAAAGATGAAGGCTAGGGAGGTCAGGGATTTCTCTCCTCCGGACATCGAATCAATATTTTTGAGTGATTTCTCCAAACCGTGCCGTGCTTCGATCAACAGGCCGGATTCGAGTGGTTTTTGGGGATTAGAAAGGTCTAGTTTGGCTTCTCCGTTGAAGAATCCGGTGTAGAGCTTGTTGAAGTTCTGGTTGATCGAGTTGAAGGTATCCATGAATGCTTCGGTTCGTTTCACGTCGATTCCATTGATGAGATCCAACACGGCGAGTCGTTCTTCTTCGAGTTTCCCGGCCTTGTCTCGTATTTCCATGACGTCTTTTTCGTATTGACCGAAGTCTTCCAATGATTTCATGTTGACGGTCCCTAATTGCTTGATCTGGTGTTCGAGGACTGGGATATTTTTACGTAAAACCGTCACGTCTTTTTCGTCGAGGGTCTTGATGTCGATGAAGTTTTTGAGTTCTTCTTTCACATCCAAGAGTCGCGTGTCGTATTTGGACTGTTCGATTTTATTTTCGGATAGTTGTCCTTCCAACCGGAATGATTTTTCCTGCCATGCGCGCTCTTTCTCTCGCTCCACCACCAATTTCTGCTGGACGCGTTCGCGTTTATCTAGAATGGCTTGGTTGGCGCCCAATACTTTTTCGTATTGCCCTTCCGCTTCCTTCAATAATTTCTCCATCTGGGTGCGTTTCTTTTCTTCCTGTTTCATTCGCTCATTTTCATTGTTTTCTTCTTCTTTCAGCTGGGCGATGCGCGCGTTGGCTTGGGTGAGGGTATTTTCCTGCATGGTTTTTTCCATTTGCAAGCGGTAGAGTTCTTTTTCAACCTGGATGAGTTCCGTGGAATACGAAGAAAGCTGGTGGTCCATGGAGACCTGGTTAAGCTTCTCGCGGTGCGTTTGGAGCGCCTGTTCGGCTTTCTCGGCATCTTTCTGCGCATCGGATAATTCGGCTTCAATCTGGTTCTTTTCTTTGGTGAATGCGTGGGGGGAGAGTGCATCTTTCTTGGTTTTGATGGTTTCTTTTTCACTTTTTACTAATTTTAGTTCCTCATCTAGTGCTTTGGCTCGAATTTGACTTTTTTCCAGCCTTGTTAGGAGTGTTTCGGAGGCGTGGAGTTCTTCCCATTCCTCTCGGAGTTTTTTCCTTTCTTCTTCGGCCTTCTGGGCGGCTTTTTTGGATTCCTCAATGTGTTTGTGTTTCTGCTTCGCAAGTGTTTCCTTGTGATTGGGATTGAGTTCCCTCTCACAAATGGGGCAGTTGCTCTTGCTCTTCTTTAGTTGTTCGAGTGATTCCGCGTGCGCGAGGGCTTTTCCGGTATGCTCTGCGAGGTGGTGTTCGATTTCTTCTAATTGGTCCGATAATTGTTTGCGCACTTTTCCGAGGTCGGGATATTTTTTCTTGATTTTCTCCAGTTCTTGCAGGTCTTTGTGTAGTGCTTCTTTTTCTTTTTCCAATCGTTCCTGCTGATGGGTTAATCGTTCGTCCATTCCGCTCAGCATGACCCCTTCTCGCTGTTGTCCTTCAATGCGTGCATTCAAGTGGGCCCATTTTTCGCGTATCTTGGATACTGCATCCCTTCCCGCGCGGGCTTCTTTTTCCAATTTTTCAGCGTGAGCAAGTAATTCTTCTCGTTTCTTTGCGGCCTCGGCTTGTTGGGCTTTGAGCGGGGCAAGTTTCTTTTCCAATTCCTTGTTTTTTTCTTTCAACGTGGAAGTGTGCGTGTCTTTTTCTCGGATGCTATCCTGGGCGTGCTGAATCGTTTTGAGTAAGTGTTCGATTTGGGAGTGAACCGATTGGATTCGTGCGTGGGATTGACGCAGTCGTTCTTCCAATACGCGTATTTCCGCTTTGTGTTCCTCTACGCTCTTTCCTAATCCTTCAAATGCACTGGCTTTGACTCCAATGACTTTCGCATCAAGCTCACTGAATTCCTTTTCGAATTCTTGGATGGACTTGCGGGATTCTTGCTGCTTGTTCGTGGCCTCGTCTTTTTTCCCAATGATTTCGACTTGTTTTGTGAGTAAGTGTTCTAATTTTTCATTCAGATCTTTGGATTCGAGGTGCAATACGGTGGCTTTCGTCTGTTGGAGTTCTTTTTCCAGCCTCTTGAATTGTTGCGCGACATTCCGTTCGCGTGAGAGTTGTTCGATGATGGCCATTCGTTCATTCAATACTATCGTGACATCCTTGACTTTCCGATCCACTTTTTCCAATTCCTTCAGGGCTTCTTTTTTCTTCTCTTCAAACTCTTGCAGTCCCGCAACCTCGTCGATGAGTTGTCTTCGTTCGACCGGGTTCATATCAATGATTCGCATCAAGTCTCCTTGCGAGACCAAGTTATGCCCATCTACCCGCATTCCTAATTCTTTCATGAGGTTTTGTACTTCGCTCGCGGTGACGCGTTTTTCATTAATGCGATAGACTGATTTTCCTTGCTTATCGACCGTGCGGGATATCTCATACGTTTGGTCATCCCCCTGGAAGGTGAGGTTGACCACGGCATAGTTTTCTTCTTTTGCCGCGCCGGAATGCACTAAGTCGGTTAATCGGGCCGCGCGCATGGATTTGAGGGAGGTTTCTCCCAACGCGAATAATACGGCATCCAGGATGTTAGACTTCCCGCTCCCATTGGCTCCTGCAATCGCCGTGAATCCCTTCACGAAGGGTATGGTGGCCTGTTTGAAGGATTTGAAGTTCTTCATCCGCAGGCGTGTGAGTTGGAGCATGGGTTCATTTCACCTATTTCTTGTGCGCGTGTCTCGTTCCCAGTGTGGGGGTGTTCGTGTCCGTACTTGCGATGAGTGCGAGGAGCACGGCGGAGAAGCTTCCCGTGAGGGCGGCGAACAGACTCGAAACGAGCAAGTCCACCCATTCATTGGACAAATCCAGTGGGAGGATATCGGGAATGCTCCCCACAATTATTCCAATGATCATGAGCAGGAGTGCGATGAGCACCGCTTGAGGGAATTTTCCCGTGGTGATTTTCCACGATTCCGCAAAGGCTTCCTTGATGGGAAATCCTCTTCCTAAGAAAGTAGGGGCGAACATGAATTTGACCAATGCAAAAAACACCAATAATCCGAGGATCACAAACAGGATTATTCCCACCAGTGAAACAAATCCTCCCGTGAGTCCAATGACGCCACTCATGAATAATCCAATTCCTAACAGGGCCAATCCCACGACGCCCAACAACACACCCATGGCCAAGGATGATCCGATGAGTCCGAGGGGGATGGTTGAGCGGTTTTTTTGATTGCTCATCGCGGAGGCGATGGACGCATGTAAGTAAAGGGGGATGCTCGTGGAGATAATGAATAGGAGGAGTCCGGCGAAAAAATCCAAGGTCAGGGAGATTTGTAGTTCTGCCAGGGAGGCGGAAAAGTACCCCAAATAGTCCCCGGCGACCAGGGATAAGATGCCTTGGATAAGCACCAATACGAGAGCGAGGAGGTAGAGTCCCGGTCTCTTGAGTAGCGCGAATGGCGCGGCGATGACCTGTTCGAACATTCCCTAACCCTCCCACTAATTTACCCTATAGGGCACGTTCACGTCGTTTTTAAGCCCCTCTCCCCGTAGGGGTCAAACAGCCCTCCCGAGTGGTTGGTGGGCATTCCAAGGGGTTTGTTTTTAAGCGTTTTCCAGTCGTTTTCGTTGTATGAAGGTTCCTAAGACCAAGAAGCTGTATTGTAAGAAGTGTAATGCGCACACCGACCAGAAGCTTAAGCTCTTCAAATCGGGTAGCCCCCGCTCGATGTCGATCGGAACCCGACGTAACGTCCGCAAGCACAAGCGCGGATACGGTGGAAAGGCCAAGTTCGTGATTAAGGTCAAGAAGCAGACCAAGAAGCCCACGTTTGTGGCGGAGTGCGCCGTGTGTAAGTCCAAGCGCTACTACGTCATCCCCAAGCGAATGAAGAAAGTCGACATGGGTGCATAGTTAGCGCCGCGTCGTTTCTTTTATTTTTTTCAACACTCTTTTCGTCAGACCGTGCGTGTTTTTATTCCCCAGAATGTTCTCTTAACGTATGACTTCTAAGACAAGTATTCTGTTAATTATTCAGCAGAATCCCGGAATTGACTATCAAACCCTTCTGTCAAAGATTGCCCCTAACTATGCCAATCTCAATTCTTCCCGTGCAGCCCTTTCTCGAGTGCTGAAGGACGCGGTCTCTTTTGGGATGGTTAATCGTCAAGGGCACCAGCTCTTTTTGACTGATAAGGGCATGGCGGGGTTGAAAGTCAAGATGCACGATAAGCTCGTGCTTAAGCTCAACCAGCTCATGCGCGTACGCTCGGTATCCTCAAATCCCGACCCTCTTGTACAAAACCTCTCCGTGTTGTTAGAACGAGGAAAGATGGATGCGCGCTTGTTGGATAACGCCCGCGCCTCAGTTAATTTCTCCGTGAATGATGTGGAGAAGGTTCATGCGGGATTGCAGGAGAACATCCGCCACCTGCAGTATGTGGAGAAAACACTCTCCACGCAGATTCATTCCTTGAAGGAACAAAACTTCCCGAGTTCTCACTCCGCGAAGATTTCCGATTTGCTTCCACATCTTCCCAAGTTGGTTGAATTATCCAACGCCGAGGATGTGCAGGTGGAACACTCCACTCTTTCCGGGGGAAGCGAACATCCCTTGTTAAGCGGGTTCATTTTAACGCCGAAAGGAAGCCGCATGAGCCTGTCTCATTCGCACTTGCATGAGATGCTTTCCCGTTTGCCCCAGCAAGAGGCTACGTTCACGGGCGTAAAGGCCTTCCTTGGTTTGCTTTCGTTGGATTTGAACCGGGACTCGGCCACGATTCGAGGCCCTTCTACCGTGATTGAAAAGCTTGCGGCGCACATCCCCAAGAGTGAATCCTCTTCCCCGACCGCCACCGCTCCACCAGGGGTGCCCAATGTTCCGATGCCCTTTGAGCCCGCGGAGCCTGGGACGGGCCCCTATCCTGAGGATGGGGACACGGACGTACCTGAGGACGAGCCGGAACCGGAAATCGAGCCCGAAGAATAAGAGTTATTTGGGAAGATTGGGAAGGATTGCCTCCAACACTCTTACCGCGCGAGCATAGTCTCTTCTCGCGACCCATTTTCTTGATGCGATTACTGCACGCACAACAGTAGAGTATCGCGGGTCCTCCTTGACGGCCGCTTCGAGTCCTCGTTCCATCCAGGGAAGAATCCGTTCGGCATTTCCTCCTTTAGCCCAGTGATCAATGTTGTTGGCAGCCCATTCGATCTGGGCATTCAAAAGCGCTTTCCGTTCTGCTGCACCCCACTTTGGGAGGGAACGAAATACATCATTGGAGATTGAAAAATGCCGCGCGTATCGCACGGTTCCCCACTGCTGGGCCGAGTGGATAGTGGCTTCCAGTCGTGGAAACAGTTCTCGCTGCTGGGCAGGGTGATCACGCATTTGTCGCACGAGGGTGCTAATCTGCTGGAGTCGGGTGGCCAGGTTTCTATTTTCCCCCTGTTGGATTCCTTTCATTACTTGCTGGGTGGCAATTCGCCCGTATCCCCGGCTCTGCCGGAGATGCCGGTTGGCAATCTGACTCAAGAGGTCGGGTCGGATGCGCATGGTTCGGATGAGTTCGATGTCCTCTCCCAATTCTCGCATCCATTTTCGATAGCCCGCTCGACGCGAGGCATTCCTCTCCGCGACCTCTTCGTGTTTCACTTCCGTGCGGGGAAGGATTCGATTAGAGGTTGTGAGTCGCTCGGCCAAATCATTGTGTGCCTTGAACATTTTCAGGACGGCCACGCTAGTATTTCCAGCCAACAAGAATCCAATGGCATCTCTCATAGCGTGTCGTGCTTCTCGAAGAGACCCTCGAGAAGATTTTCCGAGCATCAGTCCTAACACTTGGAGGTTTTGGGCAACCTGGAGTCGTTGAGCGGGTTCTTTCATTTCATTTTCAATCACGTATTGGATGACCCCCGCCAGCAAGGGCGCCACTTGAATCACGCGCGAACGAGTCAGCTCGCTCCCTTCTATTTGATGGGCCGCGTAGCGTTCAGCTCGATCGAATCCGGTTGTTTTACGTGTGGGAATTCGTTTCTTCCCTGCCTCTCGCGCTTTTTCACGCGCGGCCAAATCGGCCGGCCAGATAGTGATACCAGTTCCATAGAGTTTTACTCCCAATTCTTCCAGAGTACGGCGCTGGGCAGTAGTCATAGGGAGAACTTGCCCTCGATATCGTGGGGTTTCCCCAGGCCCCAAAAGTTGATGCTTGAGCCGCGGTTCTCCTTCTCCGCGGAGGAAGGAATAGTTGGGAGGAACCTGTTTCAATACAGGCAGCTGGGGCCGTTTTCCCCTTCGGCGAGGATTGTTTGGCATGAGAAGGCGGACCCCTTCATTCGATTTAAAGGTTGGCTCGACCTTGGCTTTGAAGGGGTTTCCTCCTCTTGAATGTGGGGTTTTTAGTCATTCTCCCGCC
>CAYRUV010000009.1:0-24981 GCA_964427715.1 uncultured archaeon
TACGCCCTGGGAAGGATTTGAACCTTCGACCTACCGGTTAACAGCCGGGCGCTCTACCACTGAGCTACCAGGGCATTCTGTTGGATGAAACGGGCAGATAAACGGTTATAAATTAACTGGATAGTTCCTTTCTTTTTTTCTCGAGGTTTTCAACTTTATTGCTTGCTATTGGCAAATAATGGCGTTTGGCCAAAGACGTTAGTTCAGCGATTTTTTGAGTAGTTTCATTGTCCTTCTGGATATATACGAAATATACGGCTCCAATCATTATTACTCCCGTTACAAACTCAATTACCCATACGATGGATGCGGTTTCTATCATTTTATTTAAGCCCTCAACAAATAAGCCCCCGCCAATTCCTAACAATGCTCCTAGTACAATCCCTGCAAAAGACTTGTTTTCATTTTGATAGTTTGAGGTTGAAGACTTTAGTTTTTCAAGTTCGACTAAAGCAACTCTTTTTTCTTCGGAAAGAAGCAATATCTCAATTTTATCTTCAATTGATTTTAGTCGACTTTCAATCTTGTTTGGCATAATTATCAGATGGGCCCCCGGTCGCCGTAAGTGATACGTATACGTTGAGTGTTGAGCGTATTCTCGCTTCCGCTTCCCGTGAAGCACGATCCTACTTGCCTACCGTTGCATCCTTCCGGACCTGGCGGGGTTCAACAATTAGGGCCGTCTTCCCGGACAGAAGGTCTACGAATGGCGCCCAACGACGGACACGTATTCACTCCTTATCTTCCGGGATTCGATGCGCGCGTGAAGCCGGTTTCGTGCGGAGGTGGACGGCTACCCCACCCATCTAGCCCGATAGGTGTAGGGGTTGTAAGGGTTAAAATACTAGGGTAGTCTTTCACCCCCCTTTATGGTTCGTTTTCTACTTTTGGATGAAAACGCGACGTCGGGTCAACTTTCTCTTCTTCAATCTCTGTTGGACAATCGGCAAAAACAATCCATGGAATCCCGTCTCATGAAGATGGGGCGCGAACATGCGTGGGTGCAGCCGGACCACTTCTACGTAATCGCCATGGAGGGCGAATATCCTTTGGGTTTTGTTTTCTGCTCTATGCATCGCGATCGGATAGTTGTAAACTCCTATTACACCCATTCGAAGTATCGCCACAAAAATGTCGCCACCCAATTAACCTTTCGACTGATGGCTCTCGCTCGAAAGCAGGGAATGAAGCGGGTCGTCATTCCCAATGCCCTGGAGCCCATCCTTCGAATGGCCGAGAGGATGCAGAAAAATCCCCGTCACTACCTTTCTCATTCCCCTCGATCACGCGCAATTCTCCCTGAGCGTTTTCGAATCGGTTCTCGTTCCATTGAGATTCACCTTCGTTCCTCGGATCAGCTGCGTCGGGCCGCGGGGCGCTTGTCTCGTTCCAAGGCACATTAACACCCCTATTCTTCTACATGAATAATTCCTCCCATATTAACGCATTTTTCAATTTTCAACACAACATTTTCTCTTTTCATCCTAATTCAATCCCATTTCGCCCTTCTTTTCTCAGATTACGCTTTTCAAAAAACAACGGGGCGTTAATACGGGTTTGTTTGGAAAAGAAAAGGTATTTTAAGTCTGGATTGGAAAGGATAACAACTGTTTTTTTCACAGTCGAAAAAAAACTAAAAACAGGGGGACTCAATGCATGCAATCGATTATTAGCAACGCGACGCACAATGCGCCGAAAGTAGAGGAGAAGTTCGAGGAGTTCGGACAGCCTAAGATTATGGTTATTGGAGCCGGGGGTGCCGGATGTAACGCCGTCAACCGACTCGCTCACATGGGAATCGCCGGAGCCCAATTGGTTGCGGTCAACACGGACAAACAACATTTGTCCATCATCGACGACAACATCACCAAGATTTTGATCGGAAAGAGTGTCACGCGCGGACTCGGTGCCGGCGGATACCCTGAGATTGGAGCCAAGGCGGCAGAAGTTTCCCGCCAAGCCCTAGAAGAAGTCATGTCCGGAGTCGACATGTTGTTCATCTCCGCCGGAATGGGTGGAGGAACCGGTACCGGATCCGCGCCGATTGTGGCTCAGATCGCCAAGGAACAGGGAGCCATTGTTATCGCGATGGTTACGTACCCGTTTGCGTTGGAAAAGGCCCGTACCTTGAAGGCCGAAGAAGGAATTGAAACCTTGCGCCGAATCGCCGACACGGTCGTTGTTATTGACAACAATCGCTTGGTTGAATTGGTCCCTAACTTGCCGATTCAGGACGCCTTCAAAGTGGCCGATGAATTGGTTGCGCGAACGGTTCGCGGAATCACGGAAACCATTACCCAGCCTTCCTTGATCAACCTGGACTACGCTGATGTTCGATCCGTCATGGTCGGAACCGGCCTCTCCATGATTGCCGTGGGAGAAAGTAAGGGTGTCGACAAGGTCAACGAAGTCGTGGAAGACACATTGAAGAACTCCTTGTTGGATGTGGACATCTCCGGCGCCAAGGGTGCCTTGATTCACATCACGGGAGGAGCCGAATTGACCTTGGGTGAAGCCAACGGTATTGGGACCATGCTCACGGAGCAATTGGACCAGAAAGCCGTGGTCATCTGGGGTGCACGTGTCGACCCTACCTACGAGAACAAGATCGAAGTCATCACGATCTTCACGGGTGTTAAGTCTCCCTTCATCAAGTCGGAAGATTCCCGAGCCAAAGCCAGCAGCTCGCGATCAACCGGAAATGAGTGGGGAATTAACTATTTGTAAAGCGGGACGGGGAATTCACTTCCCCTCCTTTTTCTATTTTTTCATCAGATTTATTATTCTCCTAATACTGTGAGTTGTTCATGCCTGAGAAAGGGAGAATTAAACGACTAGTCCAGAAAACCAAAGCGGCGTATAATGCCTGGAGAGTTGATCCTTCTGAAATAGTGGCGGGTAAATATACTTCCCTAATTCAACGCGGTGCCGCGTACCATGCAGGGAAAAAAGAAGTGAGTAATCGCTATCTACGCATATTTGAGCTGATTACTCAACGTTTCGGTCACGTTGCGCAGATAATCTATCAAGACGCAGGCCGTCCTTATTGGAAGTTTCCAGGCTTTTTTGAATACGTAAAGAATCCTCATTTTGAAAAAGAGGTAGATGAATTTGCAAAAAGGGTTGCAAGACTGCTTAAGCGTAGAAAAAAGGAAATCATCCGTCGTGCAGAAAAAGCAGGATACTCAGAGGAAGAAAACAAGGAAGTATATCGCCACTTAGAGGTGGAAGCAACGAGTCTTGTTGCAAGACGATTTGGTATTTCACCAGAAAAGGTGCCTCGACTTGTAGGTGCTTTGCGCGGGATGGATAATGCCTCTATTGATTACAACCACGCCATGGATGTTATTTCAAAACGAATTTACAAAAAAGAGGCCGTTTGGAAAGAAGGCGATGCGCCCGAGTTTCGTGGTTTTGCAACCCATTACAGAAATCTATCGCAAGCAATTGGAGGGCCGTATCGAGCACGCTGGTTTTATTTTTTTTACCTCATTGTAAGCTCCAAAATGTTCGTTTATTTTACCAAATTAAGTGAAGGTCAAACACTAGAAGACGCTAATGCCCAGATGTCGTCAATGTATCGAATGGGAACTAAGCTTGCAGCGAAACGCATCAAAAAGGCCTTTTAGTCAACACCTTATGCGTTCGTAATCAACAGTGGCGCCGCGTTCACGAGTACAAGAATGAGGATGATGATTCCGAATATTTTTCCCACCATCTTCTTTGTGTCATCCTCTCCCAGGTTGAGGAATCCTAAGTAGGGTGCAACCAGGATGTTGGCCATCTTTCCCCCATCGAAGGGGGAAATGGGAATGTAGTTGGCGGTGGCCACGAGGAAGTTCAAGAGCAATAGCCACCCCAAGAAGCCGGAAACAAACCCTACGACTTGTCGCAGGGGCTCGTACCAATCAGGCGCGGTGTAGTCCGTATTGGGGATTTCCTTCACCATGATTCCGATTCTTCCTACGTCATTGGGTTCGAACGTAAACTCCATGGTTTCGGTTCCGCGCAGAATGGAGAGGGTGTAGGATTCCTTTCCCGCGATGGCCTTCACGTATTCCCCCAGCGTACCAATCGCCACTCCGTCCACACTGAGGATTTGATCCCCGGAGAGTAATTTTCCATGCGCGGGGGCCTCGAATTCGGTTCCACAAATAGTAATTAGCTCTTCAACCTTGTCGATCATAACACCCTTCACGCTTTGAGAGTGAATCCCATTCAAGGTAGGGTTGAGCACGGGCCCTACAACCAATCCTCCAATTAAGGAGAGGATGAGTCCTCCCACGAGGAAGAAGTAAAGATTGGACGCAGGTCCGGCGGCGTATAATCGCAGCGCATCCTTGGGTTGTTTCTTTTCCAACTGCTTCAATTGTTTTTCAACGGGTTCCACAAATGCTCCAATGGGGAGGAATCCGAGGAACAATAACCCGTAACTGCGGATGGTCATTCCTAATTTGCGTGCCACAAACCCATGAGATGCTTCGTGAAGCACAAGGATAATCACGAAAGAGATCCATGCGTGCAAGGGAACGGAGATAGGGGAGTTGGGTAAGTCTACTCCTGGAATAACCGGTGCAACCCCCGCACAGGCATTTTTTCCCGTGGAGAGTTTGGTCCAGATGTCTAATCCCGAGTAGAAGAGGGAAAGGAGAATAATTCCCGCCAATCCGAACACGCCGAAGAATAGTTGTGAGGCGAGTTGGGGAATCGGGATGATGGGGTTTTCGGTGGGGAAAACAAAATTCGTGAGTGAACCTAACACAATCACACTAACGAGAAAGGCACCGATTCGTTGCCAGACGGGTCTCTTTTGCATCCAAAGAAAATCAACGGCCACCGCACCAAACCCTACGACTAATCCAATATCCGTGAGGGTGTTGACGATGCGGGGGTGATTTTTGAGTAGATCAAATAGTTTCAAGGGCTTGGTGAACTTCACCATGCTCACAATCAACCAGGATTGGCTTCCTTGGATGTATTTTTTGATCAAGAAAGTCGACAGAAATAGGAGTCCGATTAGTACCGCGGTCCAAAAAAGAAAATCAAGCATGGGGGTTTCCTACTCGTTGAACATGTTTCCATTTTTAGTAGAATGCATTTGGTTTGTTCGCTTCCATTCATGGGAACAAGCTATATAAAGTCTCGTGGATAATGAGTGTCTAGGCTCCCATATGGCAGAATCTGATGCAAGCATAGCGAACGAGCAGAAGGCCGAAAACGCCACCGTGTCCCGGAAAGGGGTCACCAACTTCTACGATTACGTATACACGCTAGAGGAGCAGGTTCGCACCCTCCAGTCTCAAAACTCAACCATGGAAGAGAAGGCTCAGCACTTGGAAGGAGAGGTCAAGCGACTTAAGAGCGAATTGGATCGATTCAAGCTCCCTCCTTTGATGGTGGGGAGCATCCAGGATTTGTTGCCGGATGGAAAAGTTATTGTTCGAAACTCGAACGGAATTGAATTCCTAGTTACTAGTGAAGTGTCCATTCCTCTCAGCGAGAAGGAAGTGGGTAAGCGCGTGGCGATGTCCCAGAAGAACCTCGCCGTGCTAGATGTCCTTCCGGATGTGAAGGATGCGCGCGCCAAGGCAATGGAATTGGTTGATCGTCCCCGCGAAGACTTCTCAATGGTTGGGGGATTAGACGAAGAAATCCGCAAGCTCACGGAAGCCGTTATTTTACCATTAACGAATCCCGAAAAGTTTGAACGGTTGGGAATCAATCCTCCTTCGGGAGTATTGTTGCACGGTCCCCCCGGAACCGGTAAGACTTTGCTCGCCAAAGCCGTGGCACGCGAAAGCAAAGCCACGTTCATTGGATTAGTTGGGAGTGAATTAGTTCACAAGTACATTGGAGAAGGAGCCAAGCTCGTGCGAGACGTGTTTGCCCTTGCTAAGGAGAAAGAACACGCGATTATTTTCATTGATGAGATTGACGCCATTGGAACCATCCGTACGGATGATACGAGCGGAGGAGATCGAGAGGTCCAGCGTACCCTCATTCAGTTGCTCGCGGAGATTGATGGATTCAAGGAACGAAAAAACATCAAGATTATTGCCGCTACGAATCGTATTGATGTGATGGACCCCGCATTATTGCGACCGGGCCGATTCGACCGAATAGTGGAAATCCCTCTGCCGAACAAGGAAGCGCGAGAAAAGATTATCCAAATTCACGCCTCCCCGATGAACTTAGCCAAAGACGTGGATGTGTTAAAGATTGTCGAGAACACGGAAGGATTCACGGGTGCCGATCTCAAGTCCATTTGTATTGAGGCCGGAATGTACGCGTTGAGAGAGGATGCGCGCAGTGTGAAGCAGAAGCATTTCGTGAAAGCCGTCGAGAATTTTACCAAATCCCGCACCTCCCATGAGGGAGAAAGTTCTCCGGCGCACGGGAAGATGTTCGCCTAATTACGTGTAGGGTTTGAAAAAATAAGTGGGGGAAAAACGGAATGAACCGTTTCCCGCCCCGGATTGCAAAGACCGGCGATAAATTTCGGATAGGCTCACCCGCCGATTTATGCAACGTTAAGACGTGAAGGATACCAATGAATCAGGTCATATATAAGGATTTGGAACCCCTTTCCAAATGGCCTCCATTGCCCATTTCGAGGCTAGAATGGGCACATTTTAATCCGGTTTTATCCTTGTTTTTTCATAGGGTGTGCACATGGGTACCGCAATTGGGGATCTAATTACCACGGAAACAATCGACCTGCCGTCTCTCGCGAACAAGACGATCGCCATTGATGCGCACAACATCCTCTACCAATTCCTCTCCTCCATCCGCGGTCCGGATGGTCGTCCCTTAATGAATAGTGAGGGGCAGGTCACGAGTCACATCGCGGGATTATTGTATCGCACCTCTAATTTGGTTGAAGCCGGAATCAAACCCGTGTTTGTTTTCGATGGTCCTCCTTCTGAGTTGAAACGAAAAACACTCGACAAGCGCCACGAAATCCGCACGGCCGCCAAGAAAGAAATGGAGGATGCGATTGAAGCAGGAGACTTAGAAAAGGCCCGCATGATGGGTGCCCGTTCCGTGTCGTTGAACAAGGAGATGATAATAGAGGCGCAGGAAGCCCTGCGTCACCTGGGATTCCCTATCATTCAAGCCAAACAAGAAGGAGAGGCTCAAGCGGCGCAATTAGTGGAGAAAAAACTCGCCTATGCGGTGTGCACGCAAGACTATGATGCATTATTGTTCGGTGCCCCATTCGTGATACGCAACATGGCCATCACTGGGAAGAGAAAACTCCCCTATCGTAATGCCTATGTGAATGTGGAGCCCGAAAAAGTGACGTTGGACAGCGTTCTCAACGAACTTCATGTTTCACGTCAGCAATTGATATGGATTGGGATGTTAATCGGGACGGATTTTAATGATAAAATCCCAATGGTGGGTCCCAAAAAAGCATTGAAGGCCGTGGCGAAGAAGAAATCATTCCATGAAGTCTTGGATGAGTTGAAAACCACCGTGGATTACGACCCTGAAGAAGTGGAAGATTTGTTCATGCATCCGGTCGTGAATGATATTAAGGAAATTCCCAAGGCTTCCTTGAATCGCGAAAACGCCCTGGCGTATTTTTGTGATCGTCACGGGTTCGACCAGACGCGTGTAACAAATGCATTGAATAAGATTGAGAAAAAACCCGAAGATAACAAGCAATCTACCCTTGGAAAGTGGGGCTAGGCTCATTAAGTCCTCGAATGGTATTCGACCATGCTTCCGCTCGACAACAAGCCCCGCATCCGTCCGCCTAGCAGTGAGCAGTTTCAGCAGTTGAAGGTCCTCACGTCCAACTTATCCCTTCCAACCGTTTGCCAAGAGGCCCATTGTCCCAATCAGAGTGAATGCTGGAGCGAAGGAACGGCCACGTTTATGGTGCTCGGAAAAACCTGCACGCGCGGGTGTAAATTCTGCCAGGTGAACGCCGCAGCGAAAGGGGATGTGGTGGATGCGGATGAACCTTTGAAGTTGGTGCAGGCCGCCAAGCAGATGAAACTCAACTATGTGGTGATTACCATGGTAAACCGGGATGAGTTGCCCGACCAAGGATCCCATCACGTGGCCAAGTGTATTTCGGAGTTGAAAGAGAATGGTTTTTTAGTGGAGGCATTGGTGGGTGATTTTCGTGGAAACAAGGAACTGCTCGATGTGGTAGTTCATTCTAATCCCACGGTGTTCGCCCACAACATCGAAACGGTAAAATCCTTGCAACCAGTTGTGCGGGATGCGCGTGCGTCCTATGAACAATCGTTGAGCGTGTTGAGGTATGCGCGGGAAAAGGGAATGAAATACACCAAGTCTTCCATCCAACTTGGGCATGGGGAAACCGATGAGGAAGTGGTTCAAACCCTGAAGGATTTGAGAAGTGTGGGGGTGAACATGCTCACCATCGGACAATACTTACAACCTTCTGAGTGGCATTTGCCAGTGAAACAATATGCAAGCATAGAGCGTTTTCAATATCTCAAATCGAAAGCCCAGGAGGTAGGATTTGAGTTTGTGGCGGCCGGTCCGCTGGTGAGAAGTTCCTACAAGGCAGGGGAATTGTTCATTCAGAAAAGGATGGGGAATTAGTTCCCCGGCTTTTCTTTTACTGGTTCCTTATACGGGGGCAAATCCTGCCCGCCGTTGATCATTCGAATACTATCCAATGCATTGCGTTTAACGCGTCCGTCGCGGTGACCCTCCAGTAGCTTTTCAAGATCCGGAATCACGCGCTCATCTCCAACCAATCCCAACCCTGCGGCCGCCGTGGTTTGGATGATGATGAAGGGGTCCTTCGTCAGAGCAATGAGTGTGTTCACGGCCTCTTCTCGTTTCCCCCCCACGAGTGGGATGGCCGAAGTTGCCATGCGTCGCACGCGCTCATTGTATTTGGGCTGGGTCAATTCGATGAGGGTTTTGAGTGCACTTTCGGATTGGATATTCACGAGTCCACCCATAATTCCTGTGGGGATGAGATCCATCCACGATTCTCGTGAGAGTCCTTTCTTGAGGAATGCGATGTCTTGATTGTCCTTCCATCGTCCAATCCCTCGGTAGGCTTCCGCGGGAACCACATAGCTATCCGTTCGCTGTGTGACCTTCTTGAGGAATTCATACACGAAGGGGAAGCGATGATAGGACACGGCATCCACAATCGCTCGTTGTACGCGGTGATCCTTTTCTTTCGCATAGAGTTTAATCAGGTGCTCTGCGACTTCGGTCAATCCGGTTGCTCGCAGAGTAATGGCGCATTCGATTCGGGTTCCCCAAAAGGGATCCTTTTCCACGCGTTCCAAAATCGCCCATATTTCCTCACTGTTGGGCATCTTGCATAATTCTTGGGCGGCGAGCGTGCGTTGGATGGCCTTCGTGTCGTGTCGGAGTTGATGTATCCACATGCTGCGGGGTTTCTGCATCACCAATGCTTTCAACACCACATTCGGGTGATCAAACACCACATTCAACGGGCTTCCTTTCGTGGGAAATGAGAATCGATGCTCGCGCTTCGTGATCATCACTCGCTCATCCATGGTTTTCCCATTTGCGTGCGTGAGTTGGATGGTCACGGGGAATTCCCACAATGATTTGTCATCCATTTTTGCCGTTTGCACCACGCGCACATTCGTGACTTTCTTTTTGGGATCGTAGTGTACACTCACTTTCAATTCGGGGTATCCGGCGCCGTATATCCATTGGTCGAAGAACTTCTCCATGTTTTTTCCCGTGGCTTCGCGGATGGCATTGACGAAATGGTCCGTTTGCACCGATTGGTAGGCGTGACGGGTGAGGAAGTGATGGAGGGACGCGCGGAATCCTTCTTCTCCCAATACATCTCGCAGGAGTGCGATGACCTGGGCCCCTTTCTCATATGTGTGAGGGTCTGTAAGCTCATCGGGTCGTGTGTACAAATTGCTCACGATGGGTCGGCGATAGTGGTTTCGGTCGTCGTCTAAGTATTCGAGGCAGCTGATGTGTTTGTAGTAATCATACGCGTCCCTACTCTCTGCGTGTTCTTCCCAGGCAAATTCAAAGTAGGTGGCGAATCCTTCGTGGACCCAGATGTGGGACCAATCCTTAATGGTGACCAAATCCCCGAACCACTGATGGGCGAGCTCGTGAATGGACAACACCGTGGGCCGGTTGGGTGTTTCGGCGTGGGCAATGGCATCTTGCAAGGTCCAGTCGGTTTGGGTGGTGCATGTCGTGTGTTCCATTCCTCCATAGATGAAGTCCGCCGCGGCCACTTGGGCGTATTTTTTGTAGGGATACGGGTATCGCAAATAGTTGGACATGAACTCCATCATCTGGGGTGTTTTTCCAAATGCGCGTTTGAGGTTTTCCTCTTGTCCTTTTTCTCCGTAGTATTCCACACTCACGTGCTTCCATTTGTCCTTGACCACCGTGAAGTCTCCGATGGCGAACGAGTTCAAGTACGGTGCATTCGGGTGGTTGAACGCCCAGGAATGAGTGGTCCATCCCTTCAGTCCTTTGGTGGGGTTTTTCTTCACGAGATCTCCATTTGATACCACCACGAAGGGGTCCTGCGCGGTGATGTGCATCTCCATGGTGCATTTGTTTTCAGGCCAATCCTGACAGGGATACCAATACCGCGTGTCGCAAGATTCAGAATGGGTCCACGCCTGATAAGGTTTGTTCGGCTGATCCTTCGTGGGGTGGATGAAGAATATTCCAAGGGTGGGATTGGATATCGAATAGTGCACTTTCACTTTGGCGGTTTTTCCTTTGGGTGTGGGAACTTTCAACATCATTTGGTCGTATTCGTGCTTGACCTTTCTTCCATTCACTTCGACGGTAATAATGGTCATGTCGACGGCGTTGAATACCATGAAGGGTTCGTTCTCAAATGTTTCAAGGGTGGTTTCGCAGAATCCTTCGGCTTTCTTTTTTCGTACATCCACTTTGAGTGCGATGTTCACGTGCTTTGGGATGAACGTACGATGCGGTGTGTATTGGGGTTTGGCCTGGGGTCCGATGAATCGTGCATCTTCTCCAATCGCTCGGATGTCCGCCCCTGCGTGTCCGGTGCAGGACAGGGTGTCCATTCCACTCATGATGTCGAATTCTCGCATACCAGTATTCCCCCCACTCGTTCGGATATAGAAAAAAATCCGCATTAATAAATGACGCTCTGCGCCGCTCGTTGAGCGTGAGGCGCGGGATTTTGTTTATATAGGAAAACCCTTTCCTTCGGGCTACCTATGCCCCTGGAGAAGATTGAGGATTTTTCGGTCTCCCGACTGTCCATCCTCAACGAGAAGGGGGAGGTAGACTCGAAGCTCGCGCCGAAGCTAAGTAATCCCCAGCTGATTGAATTATTTCGCTGGATGACATTGTTGCGTATTTTTGATGATAAAGCACTGAAACTTCAGCGTCAAGGAAGGATCGGCACATATGCCTCCGCATTGGGGCAAGAGGCGTGTACCGTGGGGAGCGCGTTCGCGTTGAAACCCCAGGATTGGACCTTCCCTGCGTTTCGCGAACACGGAATGTTCTTCGTCCGCGGCACTCCCCTGGTGAGAGTTTTGCAATACTGGGGAGGCGATGAGCGAGGATCGAAGGCCGCCCCGGATGTAAATTGTTTTCCGGTTTCCATTCCGGTAGGAAGTCAACCCTTACATGCCGTCGGATGCGGGATGGCCATCAAGTTCAAGAAAAAAGATGCCGTAGCGATTGGGTATTTTGGAGACGGTGCAACCAGTGAAGGGGACACGTTAGAGGCGATGAATTTCGCCGGGGTTTTTCAAGCGCCGGTCGTGCTCATTTGTCAAAACAACCAATTTGCTATATCCGAACCCCGTAGTCTACAAACGCACTCCAAAACCATCGCCCAAAAAGCCATCGCATTTGGGATGGATGGTTTGTTGGTGGATGGAAATGATATTCTTGCCACATACAAGGCCACATTGGATGCCGTGGAGAAAGCGCGTGCGGGAAAAGGTCCTACGTTGCTTGAGTTTTTCACCTATCGTATGGGGGATCACACCACGGCGGATGATTCTACTCGTTATCGTACCAAAGAAGAAATTGAAGGATGGAGGCTCAAGGATCCCATTTCTCGTTTTCGCACGTATTTGATGAAGGAAGGAATTCTCTCTGCTTCGTTAGAGGAGCAAATCACCAATGAGTGTGTCGCGTTGGTGGAGAAGGCCGTGCAGGAATATGAAACAATGCCCGCCCCCAAACCGGAAGACATGTTTGATTATCTTTACCAGAGCATGCCTCCTGAGTTGGCCGACCAGAAAAGAGAATTTCTTTCATTTTTAGCGCAGAGAAAAAACAGTTCGGAAAACAAGACCGAAGGGCCGGGGTTCCCATGAAGGCGAACATGGTGCAGGCGCTAAACAATGCTATTGCATTAGAGCTGGAAAGCAATCCCAACCTCGTTGTGTTAGGGGAAGACGTGGGAACGGACGGTGGAGTATTTCGCGTCACGGAGGGATTGCAATCTCGCTTTGGGAAAGACCGCGTGATTGATACTCCACTGGCGGAAAGTGCGATTATTGGAACCAGTATTGGGATGGCCGCCTATGGGTTGCATCCCGTGGCCGAGATTCAATTCTCCGGGTTCATGTACCCGGGATTTGATCAACTGATTTCCCACGCGTCGCGTATTCGTAATCGTTCCCGCGGGCGTTTTTCGTGTCCCCTCACCGTGCGCACTCCCTACGGGGGTGGAATCAAGGCGCCGGAGCATCACTCAGAAAGCACCGAGAGTTTGTTCATTCACACGCCCGGATTGAAGGTGGTGATTCCCTCCAATCCTACGGATGCGAAGGGACTATTGACCGCGGCGATGCGGGATCCGGATCCCGTGATTTTCTTTGAACCCCTGCGCGTGTATCGTGCATTCCGCGAGGAAGTCCCGGATGAAGCATACACGATTCCACTCGGTCAAGCGAAGGTCGTGCAGCCGGGGAACGATCTCACCATCCTCTCGTGGGGAAGCATGCTCCGTACGAGCTTGGAGGCCATTCAGCAAATCGCAGAGGCGGAACGGTATTCGATTGAGCTGATTGACTTGCGAAGTTTATCCCCCATTGATTGGCCCACCATCCATGCGAGTGTGCAGAAGACCGGCCGTTGTGTGATTGTGCAGGAAGCCCCTCTTTCATTGGGATTGGCCTCGGAAATTATGGCGCGCATCATGGAGAAAAACTTCCTCCACTTGAAAGCCCCGGTGGCGCGCGTCACGGGGTTTGATACCATCATGCCATTGTTCAAGCTCGAGAATTATTACCTTCCCGACGCCGAGCGGGTCAAGAATAGTATCCGTAGTGTGATGCGGTTTTGATTCCGCCGTCCTTTCTATTTAATTCTCCACGGTTTTCCGCGCATACGCCAGGATATATTGGATTGGTTATTCGAGGAGACAAGACATCCCCTGTTGAAATGGGTGGACTAGCCAACATCCACACTGGAGAGAAGATTTCTCCTCGTACGAATTTCAAAATGGCCTCGCTCTCGAAACAATTTGTGGGTCGTGCGTTTTCCATGTTGGAGGCGAAAGGGAAACTTTCATTTGATGATTGCGTGTCGGACTATTTTTCTCTTCCTCATCGAATGAAGGGAATCGCCCTTCATCATATTCTCAATCACACTTCGGGGATTCCAGACTATTTTAGGATATTGAAGGGGAAGTCTTCGGTTCTAGCATCTTCTACAAATGATTCTATTCTTCGTCTCGTTCGAAAGGCGCCCCTTGATTTTATTCCCGGGAGTGCCTTCCGGTATTCTAATTCAGGATACGTTCTCGCATGGGAGGTCCTTCGTGAAATAGTGGGAGCAAATCCTTCTTCTTGGTTTAGGAAAAAAATATTTCGTCCGGCAGGAATGATGCACACGTGTTTTTCGACCGGGGTGGAAACGAAAATTCCCCATCGCGCCCTCGGGTATACTCATCGGAGAGGAAAATGGGTGGAAGATGATATCACTAATTTTACCCTGGGGGATGGTGGAGTGTATTCCTCCATGGGGGATATGATTCAATGGTCCAAGCATCTCGATTCTCTACCCTGCGATAGAGCAGATGGAAAATATTCACTCGGGTGGTTTATCCGACGCTCATCCTCGGGTGGTATTTTTTACCACACGGGAAGTGAAGCCGGTTTTCATTCTTTTTTCCTCCGGGTTCCCGAAGAACAATATTCTATTCTACTCTTGTCAAATGCGAACCCTTCTGGGAGGGTATTGCTATCCAAAGTCCTCCCGTTTCGGGGCGAAATGCCCAACCTTTAAATTGGCTGGTTGCTTCACCGACTCATGCCGTTGGATTTCAAGTTTCCGGACGTAGGGGAAGGTACTACGGAAGGTACGCTGGTTAAGTGGCACGTGAAAGAAGGAGACCCCATCAAGGCGGACCAGCCCATTGCGGAAATCGAAACCGACAAGGCGGTGGTGGAGATTCCCTCCCCGCGTGCGGGGGTCATTCTCAAGCTCTATGGAAAGCCCGGGGAAATCATCAAGGTGGGGAATGTCCTTGCGACGATTGGAGATGCGGGAGAAAAATCCTCGTCTTCTACACAATCAACTTCTTCGTCCAAAACCGCCTCCGTTTCCCTTGCTAAATCCGCAGAGGGTCCCTCTATTTCAACAGGGTCCCGCTCCTCGGGACCGGTAATAGCCACTCCTTCCACGCGGCAACTTGCACGACAGATGGGAATTGACATTGAGTCGGTAAAAGGGACTGGTCCCGCGGGTCGTGTCACGGATGAAGACGTGAAGAACGCATCTGCGTTGGGAAAAATGGGAGGACAGTCTCCCTCCCTCAAATCCTCCTCCTCGCCTCCGGCTTCTCCGGCCAATATTCCCTCGTCGTCTCCCTCTGGGATGCCCATTCACCCCGAGAATGTAGTTTCTTCCGACGCAGGAATGCATATTGTTTCCCCACTGGCTCATCCCGAAGCCACTTCTCCTG
This sequence comes from uncultured archaeon, assembly GCA_964427715.1. Taxonomy (GTDB): domain Archaea; phylum Iainarchaeota; class Iainarchaeia; order Iainarchaeales; family VGJJ01; genus VGJJ01. Next base: position 14,933 of record CAYRUV010000009.1, read on the forward strand.
CGTGGAAAGCAGAAGGGGCGGAGGAGCGCATTCCTCTGAAGGGACTTCGAAAGGTCATTTCGGATCGAATGGTCAAGTCCATGTTCACCGCGGTACAAGTCACGCACATGGACGAGGTCGACGTGACGGAATTGGTCGCGCTGCGTGAGAAGGAAAAAGTCGCGCTAGAGAAAAAAGGGATTAAGCTCACCTACCTTCCATTCGTGTCCAAGGCCATCGTGGCGGCGCTGAAGAATCATCCTTACTTGAATGCGAGCATTGATGACACCACGCAAGAGGTGGTGCTCAAGCACTATTATCACATGGGAATTGCCGTGGACACGGAGGACGGATTAATTGTTCCCGTGGTGCGGGACGTGGACAAGAAAACCATCATCCAATTGTCCAAAGAAATGCAAGATTTAGCCGCACGTACACGTGAGCGGAAGGTTTCCCCGGATGAGTTGAGGGGAAGTACGTTTTCCATTACTAACATCGGCACCCTCGGAGGAGTGTATGCCACTCCCGTGTTGAATTGGCCGGAAGTGGGAATCTTAGGATTAGGTAAAATCCAAGACAAACCCGTCGTGAGGGATGGAAAGATAGTGATTCGTAAAATGATGAGCGTCTCCCTCACATTTGATCATCGCATCGTGGATGGGGCGCAGGCCGTGCGTTTTTGTAATGAAGTTTTGCAGCATCTCGAGGACCCGGGTCTCTTCTTGATGGATGTGATTTAGTGGTCTTGAATAATCGCGCCCGTCGCGCAATCCAGAAGTCGAAGAAACCCACGCATCCTAAACATCCTCCCTCTGGAAGATTGTTTCGCGGTCCTACTCCTGAGAATGTTTTTCAAACTATTGACATCGGCACCGAGAATGGTCGGTGGTTGATTTGGCAGGCCGAGAAGAATCCTCGTCGACAATACCTGGCCATCGATCCCCTGTTTGGAAATCGTGAAAAATGGCGTAAAACCCAGCTTGAACAGATGAAGCCCCGCAATATTCTCGTGGAGGCGAACATGTTTCAACCGATTATGGATTCATTGATCAAAAAGGGAATCCGAACTCGACACATCAATCTTGACATGCTCCACGCGCACGATTACCTGTTCTATGAAGCGCTCGACGGGCCTATCACACGCATGATGGGGAGTCTGCTTAGCAAGGCCCCGCGCGTTCTATTGCCGAACGGAAAGATATTCATTACGACGGAAATTCAATTGTATCGGGACGTCATTCAGGAATTAGCCTCTAAGTATGGGTTTTCCATCCGTATCAAGGAGAATTTTCTCCCTCGTGAATTTGTGGATAAGGAAGGTTCTCGGCGGACGAATCAATCCTATTATCGAACTCCCTTCCTCCAGGATCACAAGAATGAAACGATTTATCGGATTGAATTAACCTATGGGTTGAAGTACCATGCGAAGGTACGATAATCATGGCCCACTTCATCGCACTGCTTCGGGGAGTCAACGTCGGCGGTAAATGGGTCAAGATGGAAGATGTCCGCAAGCGGATGGGAAGTGCGGGGTTTGAGAACGTGGAAACATTTATTCAATCTGGAAATATTTTCTTCGAAACCACCAACAAGGATGTGAAAAGTCTTCAGAGTAGGATTGGGAAAGAAATCTCCGGACTTATGGGGAGTCCAGTCACTGCGATTGTGTTTCCATTGGTCGAGCTGCAAGTGTTGCTGAAGGCTAATCCCTTTAACACGTTCAAGACAAAATCCGAGGACAAGAAGTGGGTGGTTTTCATGAAAGAAAAGCCGGCAAAATTTCACTTGCCTCTCTTCTCCACGCAGAGGGACGTGGAGGTTTTCTATTGCAATGATCGTTTTGCCTGTGGAGTCTCAAGAAAAAACAATGGTAAATTCCAATATCCGACTGAATTAATCGAATCCAAGTGGAAGGTCCAATCCACTACGCGTTTCTGGCACACATTTGAGGACATGATGGCCGCCTTCAAAGAGCTCCCATAATTCCCTTCCTGTGTCGGTAAACCCTTTTATTGGCCAATCCGATGAACTAGGGAATGGTTGTCGGAGAAATGACTGAACACACGGACGTCGCCGTGATTGGATCCGGTCCGGCGGGGTATGTGGCGGCGATCCGCGCAGGTCAATTAGGAAAAATGGTCACGCTCATCGAGAAGGATCCCTTGGGAATTGGAGGACTGTGTCTCCATCATGGGTGCATTCCCTCCAAAGCCCTCATTCACACCGCCAATGTGTTCTGGGATTGTACGCACTCCAAGGATCAGGGAATTAACGTCTCCCTTGCCACGTTGGATATGAATCAAACCCAAGAGTTCAAGCAAGGGGTCATCGACAAACTCACGAGCGGAATTAAAGTACTCCTCGACAAAGCCGGGGTGGATGTCGTGTATGGAAAAGCCTCTTTCGTTCATTCAAATGAGCTTCATATCGAGCAAGAGCACGACACCATGGGCCTCACCGCGGACAAGATTATTTTGGCCACGGGTGGAAAAGAAAACGCCCTTCCTAACCTTCCTTTTGATGGAAAAACCGTTCTTTCGAGTACGGAAATTCTCGATTTGAAAACGGTCCCTTCCTCCCTCGCCGTGGTGGGGTCTGGATACATTGCCATGGAGATGGCGCACACCTTTCAAAAGTTTGGGAGCAAGGTCACGATCATCCATCGTTCTTCTACCATCTTATCCAACATGGATCCCAAGATCGGGGATATCATTCAGCGTCAATTGGAGACATTCGGGGTTACTTTTTGGAAGAACACCGAGATTAAATCCGGCGAGAAGAATGCGCGCGGGATTGATTTGCAATTGGAGACCAAGGATGGGGTGAAAGAAGCGGTTCCGTTCGAAAAAGTATTAGTGGTGGTGGGTCGTTCCCCTCAAACAGAATACTTGGGATTGGAAAACACGAATGTGAAGTTGGATGAAAAAGGCTATGTGATTGTGGACGAGCGCTGCGTGACCACGGATTCCAAAATCCTCGCGATTGGGGACATTACGAATGGCCCTGCATTGGCACACCGGGCCATGTACATGGGGAAGATTGCCGCCGAGGTATGTGCGGGCCTCCCTTCGGCCTTTGATGCGCAGGTCGTTCCCGGAGTAATTTATTCTGATCCTGAGATTGCCTGGCTGGGATTACAGGAGCCGGATGCTATCAAGCAGGGGAGGCAAATAATTACAGGAACGTTTCCTTTCTCCGCCTCCGGTCGTTCACTTGGGGCGAATCGCCCGCAGGGATTTGCCAAGGTGATTGCGGATCCTCTTTCGCACGTCATTCTCGGCGCCACCCTCATTGGTGCGCATTCCTCGGATATGATCTCGGAGATGGGCTTAGCGATTGAGATGGGAGCTCGTTTAGAGGATATTTCAGGAACCATTCATCCGCATCCCACCTACAGCGAGCCATTGATGGAAGCCTGTGAGGATGCATTAGGAAAGTGCGTCCATTTGCCGTTTCGGGGGAAAAAGTGATGCCTTCCAGCGTGCGTGCCCCCCCTGTAAGGCGACCCATCACCTCGTATAAACCGGGTGCGCATTTTGACATTGTTGAATTAGGTGCAGGGCGCGCCAACCTTGCGACCAATGGGTCTCGTATTCGTAAGGGGAAAAAAGTAGTGCTAGTGGATGTGGCCTATTCGCGTCGCAAGAATCGCTTGGCGGACCCCAAGTTTAGGGAAATGGCAGAGAATTTCAGGAGCCGCGCACTGGCGTTGAATGATCGCGGGGTCACCATTATCCCAAGTGAATCGACTCGTTTTCTACACAGGATGGTTGAAAAGAATTGGAAGACTCGGTCCATCTTCATCGAGATGCCTCACCCCAACATGTTCGCCAATCCCCTTCCTTTGCGGGAAAAGTTTGATCCATTTGTTCATTTTTTCAAGATGGTCTGCGATGTGGCGCCCAAGGTTCTTCTTCCAAACGGGAAAATATACCTAACCACCGAACGTCCTGAATTTGTCTCGGCTATCGAGACTGTGGCCCGTGAGCGGGGATTGTCATTTCGAAGGCGACCGTCCCTCGCGGCTGAGCAGGCCCGGTGGAGGACTGAGACCACGCAGGCCATGTCGGAGCGTGGAAACACCATATTCCAGGTTGAAGTGACTCTTCCACTAAAAAAAGTGTTTCCAAAAAAAAGCGAGCGGCGAGACTGGAAAGGACATCAGCGCATTTCCACCCATTTGGGGTGAATGTATTTTTCTTCGGCTAGGATCACGGCCTTTTCCATTTCATCCGAGGTCCATTTTCCTTCTTTCCATTTCTTTCCTTTGAGGAAGCCTTTTTTCAATGCCTCATAGACTTGTGAATAGTCATTCACCTGATGCTGCTTGAGACTCGTAACACGTTCTTTCACGTTTTGGATGACTTTGTCTTTCATTTTTTCATCCGGGACTTTCAACAAGGAGAACATCTGGTCCACGTCCACGTCAAACAAGATGGTTCCGTGCATCTGGAGGATTCCATTTCTCCTCGTTTGGGCATTTCCGGAGATTTTCTTTCCGCTCACCACCAAATCATTGATGGGGATAAATTCCGCTTTTACATTCAAGGTAGCAAGACCGTCAATGATTCCTTGGGCGACTTGCCGATACGATTCCACAATATTTTTCTCGAATAAAGTTTCAGGTGCGATGACGGAGTAGGTGATTTCTCCCTCGTAATCGTGATACACGGCTCCCCCTCCCGTGCGTCGTCGAACGATGTCAATTCCTTGCTTTAGGCATTCTTTCACGTCCACTTCCTGCGAGAGGGATTGGAAATAACCGATTGACACCGCGGAGGGTTTCCATCGATAAAATCGAATCGTGGGTTGCACGTTTCCTTCGGCCAGCGCGTGCGCACACGCCTCATCCAGTGCCATGTTCATCCCCCCTGAGTGGGTTTCAAGCGGGATGAATCTCCATTCGTTTGAAGTCATTGGTAAATCACCCCGTGGATAAGTTCTGCAATCGTTTTCGTATCCACCCCAATGAGTTGGGCATGGTGATAATTTACGGCGCGATCCAATAGTTCCTTTATACGCTCCATCTCGGATTCTACCGGGAGAGAAAGCAAGGCGCGTTCCATGTCGATGATGGTTTCTTCGGGATGAATGAAGAAGTCCCCGCATATCTTGGCGCGGAGCAGCACGGTCGTGTCATACTCGAGGGACATTCGGAGGAGTTTGCCCCCCGGCACCTTGTGGGTGATCTCGGTGTGCATGCAGAGTAAACGATTCCATTCAATAAAAGGTTCTGGGAAGAGTTAAAAGCAAAAAGCGCCCTTCGAGAACCAGATGCGCAAAAAGCCTATCGATAAAGGGGATGAGCTTACTCCCGAGACGCTGGTTGGGAGGTATGCGCCGGTCATCATGGCCGTGGTGAATAAGCGCATTTTTCAACTTAGGCGACGGGGTCTCTCCAGAGAAGACGCATTTCAGATGGTTGCCGAGTCTCTATTGCGATGGCTCAAAACATACGACCCTGCAAAATCACATCCCTCCACCTGGCTAACTCGCGGTGCGGGTTTCGCACTGACGGAGGTTTTGAGGAAAAATAAAATAGTTCGCACGTCTTCCAGAGGAACTCCTTTTTTGCAAGAATCGAATACCTATGCGTCTGTTGAGGCGCGAGAGACGGCTCAGAAAGTGCAGGCTGCGATTTCCCATCTCCCTGCTGTTCAGCAACGCGTTGTTTTGATGTCGATGAGCGGAATGAGTGATGCGGAAATAAGTAAGAGTGGGATAGTTGAAACTAGGGCTCGTTCGAAAATATTTCATATTCGAAGAAAAGCATACCAATTATTGCGTGAAATGCTACACGACCCTATTCCACTATCTCGATCGGCATCTAGGTCGCCGTCAAGACTTGCTCGTGCTGCACGTCATAAGCGGGCATAACCTACAATTTTTCTCTTTTGGTCTTCCGTTCACGTCGGCGGGAATTAATCTCATCTAATATGTCGGCTGCGCGTGAAAATGTACTGATTTCATCCGCACGGAACAACGGGATGTCTCCTGAATCAACACGCTTGGATTCATTCGTGATGATTAGTCCAGGGTATTTTAGGATTGTTTGTGTTTTCTCCATTGATATTGCTTTTTTTCGCACATTTTGCCGGGTTTCAGCGTGCGAAATCAATAAGTTGTGCTCGGTGGCCGCCGCGTTGAGGGGGGCGCGTTCGAACACGGAGAGTTTGAGTCCCAACTCCTGTAGTTGATCCAACACGGAATGCTGAGCCGTGGGGGCGGGCTCCTCTTCTTTTTTCAACTCAAGGGACTGGAACACGTTGATTCCTCGAATGAGTCGGACGTTCAACAGGCGTTCCAGTTTCTCCGCGGCTTCGAGTTGGGCGGGTTGTCCATGCTCGTATCGATGGAGGCTTTCCAAACTAATTCCCGCACGCTGAGACAAATCCTTGAGGGTGAGAGCGTTGGCTTCTCGCTGCTTGCGCAATAGTTCCGTGTCTAATTCCACGACATTTTGTCCCTTGAATGATTTTTGCGTGGGAAGTTTGCTCTCTAAGAGCTGTTCAAATCCACTCAGGGAGAGTACGGGAAGTTCGTATCGTTCATACAGTACATCGGCGTCCAACTGATACACTTTGCTCTTTTCCCCAATGATGAGGGAATGGGCGTGGAAGGCATTTCCGATCTTTTGGAGGTCTCGGGCGTGTTCGATTCGAAGAGAGTCAATGTTCGATAATACCTTCATGACCAGCACAAGATTCTGCTTGCGCGCAATCAAATCAAACGAGGAATTTGAATCCGAAAAATCCTGGTACGTGAAGCCGTGATGAAATAGTCGCTGTTTGAGCTGATTCAATAATGTTTCACGGGTCATGCGAGGAGGGACAACTGCGCGAGGAGGGCGATGATCATTCCCTTCTTGAGGGTAGACGATGCCTGCCCGGCCTTGTCATCAAAAAACTGGGTTCCCGCGAGAATAAAAACGAGGTTGGCCAGGGTCACAAGGAGCAGGTAATAGTTGTTGGATAATCCCAAAAAATGAGGCAAGTATCCGGAGAACACCGCCACAAGCAATAGCGCACCTGCCCACACTTTCACTTCGTGGGGTTTCATGAGGGTGGCAAGGGTTTGTTTGTGTCCCCGATCCTCTTTCACATCTTCCATGTCCTTCACGATTTCTCTCACCCAATTCGCCAAGAATGCCGAGAGGGCAATGAGCACGACCAGCGGGGTGATAGTAAATAAGGATGCACCAAAGATGAAGGTGAATCCCGTTCCCAATGCCACAATTACATTTCCCACAAACTTGATCTTCTGCATCACCGCGGAGTAGGCGATGAGCATCAATGCAAAGAATGCGGCGATGTACAGTGAGAAGTTACTCAGGAACGTGGCCAACACCACTCCCAGCACGAATAATGCCATAGAGAATGCGAGGGCATTGCGCTTGGAGACTTTCCCCGTCACCAGGGGGCGGTTCGCCTTGCGTTTAGTATCAATGGAGTAATCGAAATAATCATTGATGGCTTGTCCCGCGCCGGAGATACAAAAAACAGCGAGGAGTCCATACACCAAAGAAGGAGTGTAGTAGAATCCTCCCCATGAAAGCAAATATCCAATCAGCACGCCCACCATGGAGAGCAATGCGTTCACGGGTCGGATGAGTTGGAAATATCCAATAAGTGGGGTGAAAGGAGAAGTGTTGGGAGAGGTCTTCATGGGCCTTACGCCTTCGTGACCTTTCCTTTCTTCTTCAATCGCAACGAGGTGGAGAAGCACTTTCGGCAAATCGTGGGCTTCTTTCCATCGGCTCCGCGGTTGCGGGCGTTGCATTTCATGCAAATGTACATGTGGGCGAATATTCGCTTCATTGCTTCAGGGAACTTGGCCATAAATGAATCAATCCTATACCTATTTCACCAAAAGAACGTTTATAAGTCCTTGGGGGAGTGCACGTGGTTTTCTTCACTTGGATGATGGCCGGCCCCTTCGAGAAGTGAGTTTGGTAGAGGCTAGGGGCACCCATGCGTCGCTTCCTCGATCAATGTGGCCCTGGGCGGCGGTGCCGATGGATTTGGGCTTATGAACGTGGGTGAGAAATATTCTCATGGCTCGCAGGGGGCCCAGTTTAGCCGATAGGGCCAGGATCTTAACCAGTCGACTTTTACCGTTTCGGTCCTCCTCGAATGCGCGGAATAGAGGGTCCCTTCGAAGCCAGCGCTTGGATACCGTCGATCGAATGCGCCCTAGTCGAAGGTCCTCTCGTGAGGGAAACCGAAAAACCACTCGCGCGTGTGGCACAACCATGATTCGCCCCCTGAAGTGAAAATTGAGAAAACCGTCGTCGACAATTTGAGGGTGAGTGGGCAGTTGTGTTTTGAGTGCAACGCTTCGGCGTATTCCATAGAGCGCCGTACACACTCCTCGTGTTCCTTTTTTGGCGACGGCCCGCCACATTTGCACTACATCTTCATCATACTGACCCCTCTTTTTGATGAACGCGGCGGTTGGGATTGAAATTCCACTCGCGATGTCAATTTCGGGATGCGTGTTGAGGGCGCGATCAAGCTCGGAATAAGAACGGGGGTCCACCAACACATCTGCGTCCGAAAAGAAAATATTTCGCGCGTGCGGGTTTGAGTTTCGAACAATGATTCCCCACGCGTTATTTTTTCCTTTGACGGGAGTCTCAATGAGTTTTATTTCAGGGTTCTCACGTTGTAGCCCTCGAACGATATCAACCGTTTTATCCGTGCATGCATTTGCACACACGATGATTTCCCGTCTCTTTTTGTGACGTATCCATGCCCTGGATTTGAGCACGCGTCCAATCATCCGCGCGATGGATTCTTCTTCATTATGGGCCGGTATTCCTAATGAGAAGTAACGCATGCGAAAGTACGTTTTTCCCTAAATAAAAAGAAAGGCGCCCGTATCCCTCCGGGCGATGAGGATGGAGTGTTAGTTTTCGACCAATACGCCATTTTCGTAGGTGTCCACGCCGTATTGACCTTGGTCATTCATTCCGAAGTGAATTTCCTTCAATACTCCATCTTCATTGGTGACAATCCAATAATCCTTGACACAATCCATGTATTTTGATCCGGCCGCGGCGCACCCATAATATTCATTGCGCACGACGCCGTCCTCAGTGAATTCAATCTGGCAATAGTCTTTGCCCTTGAACGAGACAACGCCCTTTGTTACCGGCTGTTGATCTGCGAATTTGCTTTTCACGCTATCATTAATGGCTTTGCACAACTCCCCTGCGGCCGTGTTTCCGGTTTGGGAATTGGCAATGGTACTTCCGGGCGTGGCAGGGGGTCCTCCGACGCAGCCGAAGACTAAAACTAAAACGAGTATTCCGAGTATGGTTTGGGTAGACATCATAGGCTAGAGGCAATTCCTCCGACCTATAAAAACAAATTCGTGGAAAAAAAGAAGACCAAGTGCCCCCGGCGGGTGTTGTCTTTTGGAGCTAAAACCCGGCTTTGGAGCCGTTATAAGGTATTGTAGACATAGATTGACTTAATAAAATTGACTGAAATTTTGAGAAATTTTTGCTTTTAGCTTATCGATTTTGGTGGATCATTTCAGTTGTGCCTATGATTGTCACCTTGTTTTGCTTTTTGAGTGCCTTATCGTTTGTCCAAATGGGGCAGTCAAAGTGGAGGGCTAGAGCGAAATAGTGTACATCGTCCGGGTCGGGGCTTATTTGGCGTGCCTTTTCTATCTGGGCTTCATATTCTACTCTTGGGATGGTTTGGATGTTGGCCGCGCTGAACAGGGCTTCAATCGTATCGTGAACCTCTTTTTCTTCAACGTGGAGTCTTTTGGCAAATTCTCCCGCATATTTTTGGATTTCCTTGTGAACGTAGTCCGGGGTGATGAGGGTAGGCATTTCCTCGCTTAGCAATAGTCTTCTGGTCTCGGCTTTCTTGAGTAAGGCCGAATTAATGACATTGGCATCTATGACCACCATTGAGATAGGCATTTTTTTCACCGGTTAGGAGCGATTCTAGCCATTTATGCTATGTTTCTTGGCTACGTTCTGGTTGATTTTTCGGCTTATTTCTAGCACATCTTCTTCGGTCAGGTCGCTGTTTTTCGTGAGCTCGTCGAGC
>CAYRUV010000009.1:24991-25385 GCA_964427715.1 uncultured archaeon
CTTTTGAAGGGCCTTAAGTCGTTGGACGCGCTGTTCAAGGAATTTGCGTGCTTCTTCGGACCAATTTATTCCTCGGATCTCGGCCATCTCTTGTTTGAGTTTTTTAGGAACTGACAGGGTTAGGGTTGCGTTTTCCATTTCAAACCACCTCTTACACTATAATTAGTGTGTTTAGTGTATATATTTGTTTAGGTGTTGAACCGCCAATCCTACTCAAATTCGACGATTAAGGCCGGCCTCCCTTTTTCCGATTGAACCGGCCGAATAAGGCAAGGCTGGTTCGTCCGCGGAAAAAAGCGAAAATTGGACTGAAGAAAAGCAGGAGGAATGACCAATGAGAACGCTTTGCGATTTTTCCAATGGAGGCGCGTTTTCATTTCAAGCAATGAATTTT
>CAYRUV010000010.1:0-24419 GCA_964427715.1 uncultured archaeon
CCGATGATTTGGTGCGCGGAATGAAATCCGGAGCCACGCCTCGCAAGTCTAAGAAAGAAGCCACCCTCGAAGACGATGAGGATGACTTCGACGACGATGAAGAGATGGAATTGCCCCCCGCTCCTGAAGCGAAAAGCAAAGCCGAACTCGCCCCGGCTCCTCGAAAGGGAAAGGCCCACCTCATGGAAGAGGAAGCCGAAAAAGAAGACGAAGATGATTCTGATTTAGGCGATGATGAGGAAGAGGACGAAGAGGAAATTGCCTTGTCCCCCATCAAAGGAAAGCACCGCAAGCCTCCTGTCAAGCACGTGGTCGACGACGACGACGATGATGACGACGACGAGGAAGAAGACGAAGACGCGGACGACGAAGACGACGAGAAGCCCAAGAAGAAATAATTTACTTATTTCTTCTTCACGACCGCATACACACTCGTTCCCAGCGGAGCAGGGATTCTCATCGAGGCGCGATTTTCTAACTTCAGCATCGACAACAATACCTTGTTGAGCGTTGGATGCACGGGAGACAAATCGCTCTCATCACTCGAGAAGACTTTCTTCTTGAGGAACGCCGGAGCGAAGAAGGAGGCGTTCCAGTAGGACGCGTGCAAACATTTCCCCCCGGATTGTTCCACTACTTTCTTCACCAGGGGTTTAGAGTATCGTCGATAATGATGCACTAATTCATCGTGATGCGACCACAACCATTGGAACGCAGGAACGGTGAGAATGAGCACCCCATCCTCATTCAACCGTGTAAGGGCATTCTGGAGAAACGCGTGGTCGTTTTCCACGTGCTCCAGCACGTCCATCATCAAAATCACATCAAACTTTTCGTGGACCTTATCCAATGAGTCGTGCACCGTGAGTCCGCGCCCCTTGGCATACTCTACCGCAATGGCATTCTGCTCAATCCCCACGCGTCGTTTTCCCGAGTATTTACCTAAAATCGACCCCGTGCCACACCCAATGTCTAGGATGGAATCAAAGGAAGGCTTGTATTCGTCCAGAAGCTCGTGGATTAAATCGGCCCGTCCGAGATACCACCAGTTGCTCTCCTCAAGGGAATACATCTTGTGGTATTCGTGGGGCTCCATGCGAAAACTCATTCCCTTTACCCGTTTTAAGACCGGCTGGACGGGTGCATTCGCTGGGGGATAGGACGTTCGCCGGTCGACTCCCCAACCTTTTTAACCCTTCTCCAGGGAGAATCGTTTGTTGACAGCCATAGAGGCCTGGCACCACCCGGTCCCATTCCGAACCCGGAAGTGAAACGGGCACTCGTGGCTTGTTGCGCTGGGATTTTTCCTGGAGCGACGCCAACGCTGTCAACATCCCACTTATTTTCTCATTTTGGGCTTCGGCCCATAGCCTTTCTCTTTCCTCGACTTGTTTCCTTCCTTCGCGCCCCCGCCAACTTTATAACAAGGATGACCATTCCTTCCTCCCATGAGCGATGACGGAAACACCACCCTCGCGCAGGCCGCCCCGGCAAATGCCTCTCCTGCATCGAAGGAAAAATTCAACGTTCCTCCATTCTTGAAAGGATTCATGACGCGAGGATGGTTGTTTGTCGCCCTCGTATTCATCCTCGCATTCATCGTGCGCGCCACCCTGATGCGATTCGAATTGTTTTTCGAATTTGATTCGTATTGGCACGCCCGCATGGTGTCCTACATTCTTCAGGGACTGCCCGCCCCCACCTTTGATCCTCTTACGTACTACGGCAACACCGCTGCGGCTACCCTCACGAACACGAGCGCATTCTTCTGGTACGTCTCGGCGGCCATCTACAAGATTTTCACCCTGAATGGGGCCTATGTCATGGAAACTTGGGTCCTGTGGGTCAAGATTCTCCCCGCACTCTATGGTGCACTAACCTGCGTCGGAATGTATTTCCTCGGAAAGGAAATGTTCCCCGGAAAGCACGAACGATCCGCGGGAATATTTGCGGGAATCCTCGCCGCGGTCATGCCCGCGTTCGTGTATCGCACCATGGGCGGATTCTTCGAGGATGATTCCTTCGGATTTCTCTGGATGGTATTCGGACTATTCCTCTTCGTTAAAGCGGCCTTCAACGAGAAAGAATTGAAGCGACGCATCGGATTTGGAGTCGCCGCGGGAATCAGCTTTGGGCTAATGGTATTATCGTGGCCCGGATCCAACCAGCTTGTTCCCATCCTCATGGGAATTGGTGCCGTGGGATTCCTCTCCTTCCTCGCACGCAAGGAGCATGCCGGGGCGCGACACTTTGGATTAGCGTGGCTCGCTGCATTCATCCCATTCGCCCTCGTTTCAACCCTGCAGACGGGGATCTTCTGGCTCGACCAGATTGCCGGAAACCTCGGAAACAAAATCGTGGGATTCGAACTCCCGTGGTTCTTCACCGTCATCCTCATCCTTGTTGCATTGGCCTTCTTCGCGGCCTGCGAACGGTTCTCCCGGAAGGATGAGAATTGGCAAAAGGTCGTAAATGGACTCTATGTTCTTTCCATCCTCGGACTATTGCTTCTCCCCGTGCTGATTGTATTGTTCAACTTCACCCTCACCGGGGGAGGAGTCTTGGGCTCCACCATCGGAGAAGAAAGTCAGGGAAGCAACTACTTCGGAAACAAATACAGCATGCTGATTATTTTCGCCCTGATTGGAATTCCCCTCTGCGCCTACTTGTTGTGGAAGCGACCCGAACGCAACCATGTATTGGTCATCCCATTAGTGTGGACGGTGGTTGCACTCTTGCTCGCGTGGGGTAAACTGAAATTCACCTTCTACTGGGGATTGCCCCTCGCCCTCATGGGAGCTGTCGTGTTACACGTGGCGCATCGGTCTATGGAAAATAGAAGCGTGGGAACGCAGAAATTAGTCGTGGGACTCATTGGATTCTCCCTCCTCTGCGGATTGGCCGCCGGAATTATCTTCGTGGGACAGAACACCCCCAACATCGAATCCTCGTGGGGATGGAAAACCGCCTTGTTTTGGGCCGATGATCATTTACCTAAGGACACCAAGTTCCTCAACTGGTGGGACGAAGGACACTGGATTTCTTTCCTCTCGCAGCGCAGCGTCCTCATTGACAACCGGAATGCGGATCCCAAGTCCTCCGCGGACGTGGCGTTGTTCATGATTACATCCGACCCAGCGGAAGCACTGTCGATTATCCAGAAGCACGGATCCACCCACCTCATCTTCGGGGACGATCTCCTCACGAAGCTCACCAACTTGGGATTCTACGCCTACAACATCACCGCGCAGAATGACCCCCGACTCCAAGGATTGGGCGGCACGATGCTCTTTTGCTCCAAGAACGAAACCGCACTCACGAAAGAAGTCACCTACACGTGCGGAGACAACACGTTCACGCCTGAACAGATGGGCGCGTTCCCCACGGTCTGGACCAATCAACCCACCCTCCTCCAGGGAGGATCTCCGTTGTATCTCTACCGCGACGCCGCCAAGAGCCGCATCTATGCGTTCTCTCCAAAAGCAAATAATTCCATGCTCGTGCGATTGTGGTTTGACGACCCCACGCTGGCCGATACCTACCCCGCCCTCTACTCCAACAACGGAGGAGTGCGCATCTGGGGATTCAATGCTCCAGCTTCAGGAGAAGAAAACGAGTTGATTCCGCCCGTGGAGAATTTGGATGAAAATGCGTCAGTTTCGGATTCCAACACCGTAGACGCCAATTCGGCCTGATTCGAGACTTGCACCACACCCTTTAATAGGTGCCCGAACCGCCTTTCATAGAGAGCCAGTACTTCATTCGAGTGAGAGAATATGGGAATTTTTATCGACTGGGGATTCCTCCCCGTTTTTTTGGCCGCATTCCTGGTGGCATACTTTTCGTTTCCTTTTTTCATCCGACGGATGCACCTCCAGAAGATTTCGTGGAAGGACTTCAACAAAAAAGAAGGAAGTCCCCACGTCGCCGGAATGGGAGGAGTTATTGTCCTCCTCTCGTTTGTTTTCGCCATCATGGTCGCATTATTCCTGCGCGCGTATGTGGGCGCGTTCTATGGAATTGATTTGCTTTCTATTCTCGCCGCCATGCTCACGATTATTCTAGTTGGATTAATTGGAATCGTCGATGATGTGATTGGGTGGACGAAAGGAATTCGTCAATACCAACACGCCCTCTTCCCTATTTTCGCCGCCTTCCCATTGATGGTGTTGCCTCAAACAATTGGAAACACCGGCGTGGATGTTCCCTTGTTAGGTTTTGTCAATTTTGGAATTGTATATGCTCTACTGCTTGTTCCCATTGCTGTTACTGGCGCCAGCAACGCGGCTAACATGCTCGCGGGATTGAATGGACTTGAAGGTGGAATGGGACTCCTCAACGCCCTCGCCGTGTTGATCGTCGCATTGGTATTAGGACGCATCGAGGTGGCCATCATTATGGTCGGACTCATCGGTGCTATTTTGGCATTCCTCGTCTTCAACTGGACCCCTGCCAAAGTGTTTCCGGGGGACTCCTTCACCCTCATGATGGGCGCGGCTATCGCCTCTGCGTGCGTGATTGGGAACATGGAGAAAATAGGAATCATGGTCTTTGGTTTATACTTCATCGAACTCATCCTCAAAGGACGAACGAAAATGCAGGCCCAGAGCTTTGGAATCATCCAATCCGACGGCACCTTGAAAGCCCCCGAGAAGATTGGTAGCTTAACCCACGTGGTCATGCGCATGGGACGATTCACCGAGAAGCAGGTTGTACTCATCATCCTCGGAATGCAAGTCGTGATCATTGCGATTACTCTATTGCTCTTCTGGACCAACCACATGCAAGCCGTTGCTCTGTATGGGGGAATCTGATTCCCATGATCCTCCTCACCTGCTCCGCCGGGGGACACCTCACGGAGATGCGCCAACTGGAATCCTTCTATGGGAAGCAACCCCATTCCTTCGTCACGTTCGAACGACCCGACACGATTTCATTGGCTGAAAAAGAAACCGTCTATTTCATCCCCCGACCCGCACGAAACCCTGTGACAACCATTCGTGCATTCTTCCGTGCCCTCTCCATCGTGGATGAGGTAAAGCCCCGCATGGTCGTATCCACGGGAGCCGATGTGACTGTTCCCGTGTGCCTCGCGGCCAAACTCCGAGGGGTTCCGGTCGTGTTCATCGAGAGCTATTGCCGACCCTACACCGCCAGCTGGAGCGGGAAAATCATCTCCCTCTTTGCGGATCGCGTATTCTACCAATGGCCGGAACTGAAAAAATACTATCCCTCGGGCATTCACACCGGATCCATCTTTGCGGGGAAGCAACCATGATTTTTGTCTCCGTGGGAACGCATCCCCAACCCTTCACGCGACTCCTCAAGGAGATGGCCTCCTTGGTGGATACGAAAACTATTCGCGAGGAAGTCGTGGTGCAGTCCGGAAACACTCCGTTCACGCATCCTAAGATGAAAATATCCACCTTCATGGACATCCGCTCATTCGAGAAGACGCTCAACGAGTGCACCTTATTTGTCACCCACGCAGGGGAGGGAAACATCGGCACGGCACTGCAGATGGGAAAGCCCCTCATCATCGTGCCCCGACTTGAATCCAAAGGGGAACACACGGATGATCACCAGCTCGAACTTGCCCGCGCCATTGGAGAACGCGGCGACGCAGTGGTCACGGACTCATTGAAGGAATGGAAATCCCTCGTGCAGAAGGCCCACTCACTCGCGGAAACGCGCACCACGAATGAAAAGGGATTTGTCCCCCGCGCCCTTGAACACGCCGCGAAAGAATTCGGATTGACAATTCCTTCTCGCGCTAAAACCAAATCCCCCGCCCCCACCTCGGCCACCATCATCGTGGCCACCCTTAACGGGGGAGAACCCTTAGTGAAGGCCGTCCATGGAATGCTCGCCCAAGAATTCAAAGGGAAATACGAAGTGGTCGTTGTGGATGATGGAAGTTTTGATGGAAAGACCCCTCAACTTTTGCGCAAGCACTTTGAGAAAAACCCTAAGGTGCAGCTGATTTTCCTCCCCCGATCCGGCGTGTGCAAGGCCCGCAATGCGGGGATTCGAGCGGCTCATTATGAAGTGGTCATCAACATGGACCATGATTGCATTCCTCAAAAAAACTGGCTCCAGACCATGGTGAATGGATTTGATTCCCCTTCCGTGGGAGCCGTGAGTGCATACGGTCACTTTGGGGGAACGAGCACGGGATTCCGAAAGAGCGTCCTGGATCACCTCCAAGGGTATGATGAGGATTTCTTCTACTACCGCGAGGACACTGACCTTTCCTTCCGCATCATGGAGTTGGGATTCGACTACATCCGCGTGCCGGCGGCCTCCAAGATGTACACGGAGGATCGCACCCTTGTTTCTCCTAAAGGAATCAAGGCTATTTTGAAATACACCCACCAGCGACTCCGGTATCACATGAACGATGTGCTCCTGCACAAGAAACACCCCACTGAACAATGTGCGGACTTCCTCCACGTGAAAGGAAAACTATTCGTGAATCCTGTGGAGGACTTCAAGGTTGCCACGGGACTGTGGAAAGATTCCGAACGGGAACTCGAACTTTCTTCCCCTCGCGGATTGATGTTCTTGGGTGGAAAATCCATCCTGTATTTCCCCCTCATCGTGTTCGTGGGACTCGGCTACGCCTTCGCCATCAAGATTGCCCGCCTCGCCGGCAGCCTCAAGCACGGCCACTGGCTGGTGTGAGGGATTTGAAATGGCCCTCAAGGAACAACTATTCAAACAGACGGCCATGAGCACGGCCAACCAAGCCTTGTCCATGATTATGGGACTGGCCTCCTTCTTTCTCCTCAGCCGCATTCTCCCGCGCGAAGACATTGCGATTATTGGAATCTCCTCCGGATTCATCGCCATGTTCGCATTGCTCATGATTACCCCGGAAGTATTGCTATTCCGCGACTATGCTGCATTCAAGAAGAACCCCAAGAAGTTCGCCGAGAGCTTCCTATCATTCTGGGCCATCCGCACCGTATTAGTATTGAGCCTCATGATGGGGGGCGCGTGGCTACTGTATTCCTCCCGCGGAGACTTCTTGCTCATCTACCTCCTGGGCGCCGCCCTTGTGTATCACTTGAATACCCTTCAAGCCTCCATCCAGGAATTTTTCTTCATTGAGTTCCGACAGAAGGATATTTTGAAAATGAACCTCGCGTACCAGGTCCTATTCCTCATCGGACTTGGGATTGTTTACGTTGAGCGCGAGCTAGGTGTGTATTTGCTCCTCCTGCTCATCCTCACCGGACTATTCTCCCTTGCCTGGGTGGTACGCTTCCTCAAAACATTCCCGGTGCCCCTGCGCTTCTCCCCTGCTGTGTTGATGCAGGATTTCAAATCCGTGTTCAACACCTCCATCCTCTGGAACCACTTCATCGGCGCGGTCGCACAATTGATTTATCGCGGGGACATTTTCTTCCTCGGATTCTTCGCCACCGCGTTTGCCGTGGGAAATTACACCATCGCCTTGACCCTTGCCGGAGTGTTCATCTTTGTCCCGCAGATATTACAGAAGATGTGCACGGTCGCCTTGACACGATCCACTGGGAAAGCCGGGGATTTGCCCATCGTGAATGCGATGGTCAAATATTCCATCCTCTTAAGTGTGATTCAGTTCATCGGATTCTACCTCTTTGGAGACTGGATCCTCTCCTTTGTTGTCCCCACTAACCACCATGAAGTATATTCCATCGGATTGTGGATCGTGGGGGGAGTCAACATCTTCAATGCCGTGAGACCCCTCCACGGATACGCTTCCACGCGCGCAAACCTCAAACAATTATTCATGGAGGTGTTCCTCCCTGCTGGAGTTGTCGCCCTACTCATCTTTGCCTGGGCCGCCACGCAGGGAGTGATGGTGGCCGCCATGTCGAATGTGGTGGTGTATTTCACCCTCTCCCTGTTGCTTGTCCTATTTGTCTTCCGAAGAGTCGGATTCCAATTCTCGTGGCAATGGGTCACCCCCGCGGAGCGGGAGCTGTTAAAAAAGATTGCCCGCTCCCTTAGTCGTATGACCCTCGGGAGACGATAAGTCATGAGCGCCGCACCCATGAAACCTAGCCTCTGGAAACGCATCCAGGGAAAAGCCCTCTGGTATTCCTTCGTCGCCCAGAAACTCTGGTGGATGCGACAGGAACCTGGCTTGTTTCCCGTGAACCATGGGAAACTATTCATCGAACCCCGCGAGGGATGGAGAGCATTCCTCCGCGCCCACGACGCATGGGAGCCCGCGGTGATTGAAAAACTATATTCGATCGTCCGACCCGGCGACCATGTATTAGACTTGGGATCCAACTACGGAGAATTCGCCCTCCAGCTCGCTGACTTGGTTGGAAAGGAAGGAAAAGTCGTTGGAGTAGAGATGGACCCCCACTACGTTACGATTCTCCAGCTCATCACGGAATACAACCCGCACCTGAAGGAACGATTTACCATTATTCCGCGTCCCCTGTCCAAGAAAAATGATTTGAAGGGAATCATCAAAGAAACAGGAATCACCCCCACATTTTATTTCTCCGACATCGAAGGAGCGGAATCCCTACTCGTGGAGCAGGTGTTTGCCGATCCCAAATTAACTAAGGATAACCCGCGATTTTTACTGGAATTGCACCCCGAGATTTATGGAGAGGACACGAAAAAAACCATCCTCGAAAAATTCACGAACGCAGGCTACCACCACGAGGCGGTGGACTACAAGCACTATTATTTTTGGAGATGAAAACATGCACACGATTAACCCGGCTACTTTTTCACGTTCCCTCCAGATGATTATCTTCCACCCCCTGCGCGCATTCTCCCTCCTGAAAAAGAAACTCAAGCAGCCCCGCGTTCCGGAGAACTCGAGCTATTGTTATTTCGTCGAGAATGGGGACGTGAACACGACCATCTACCTCTACAACTACTGGTCGGAAAACTACAAGATTGAACGGCCTGAAATTAAATTCCACTTGCTCGACATGGACGGGAATGAGAAGGGCACCCACACGGTCACGCTGCCCCCTAATGGATGCGCCGCGGTCAAAGGTAAAGACCTCCTCGCGGCCGCGGGGATGGACTCGCTGGAAGGATCCGTGCTTACCACCATTACGAATCCCCTCCTCGTGCAGGGACGACCCTTACAGATGAACGTGGATTATTTTTTCGCCAATGGAAAAAAAGTTACCGGGGTTCATTCGCAGTGGGGAATCAACCCGGATCCCAAGGACGAACAATTAGCCAGCTTCCACATCCAAGTCCACACCACCCAGGATACCTTTGTGGTGTTCCGCAACACCCTCCACAAGAAACACGCCCCGCGAGCGGAACCCGTCTCGATGGAACTCATCAACCACAAGGGAGAGAAGAGAGAAACCACCCTCTCCACCATTCCCCCAATGGGCATGCGCAAGGTGAGCGTTAAGGAATTGTTCCCCGGATCCGAGGCATTCCTGGATGGGAAACCCGGCAACCTCAAAGTGTCCTCCCACACGGAAATGGGACGATGCCTCTTCTACCACCATGATGCGGAAGAGAACGAATACACATTCAACCACGCGACGCAAAATTTACTATTCAATGGGAATGGGTCCTACACGCTAGAAGAGATGAAACGCATGGGCATCGGACCCGTAGGGGCTGGCCCCGTGCGAGTGGAGGGAAAGTGGGACACCTACTTGCTTCCCTTCGTGGACTTCTTCGAGGACGTGGATCACTACTTCCTCGACCTGTGCCTGTTTGATGGAAGCGGGAAAAAAATACTCGAGCTTCCCCAACACGTCAAAATGACCCCTCGCACCGTCACGCGAATTGATTTCGCCGATGTCCTAGCTAAGGGAGGAATTTCCACTCCCTTTGAAGGATCCTTCCGCATATCATTCCATATTGAAGAGCGCATCACCAAGTACCCAAAGGGACTGCACTACATTGCGGGATTCTCCCACGGAAAACACCACACGGAATTCCAATTCGACTCGGGGTTATTCAACATGCCCACGCACAACCTGTCGAATGAATATCAGACCTCCAAAATATTCAGCCGCGCACTCTCAACCAACGACTTCCAAACGTCTATTTTCCTCATCAACTCGAGCGGGGAAACCGGATATGCAAAAGAATCCACGACCCAACTCTACGTGTTTGATGCCGAAGGAAAGACGATTGGAGAAAAGACCATCAAACTCCCCGCGAATGGATCCCGATTCATCACCCTTGAAGAGGAATTCCCCACCATGAAAGAGGCCCTCGCCTCCAGCCAAGGAAATGGTGTCGTTAAGGTGCGCGATCGCACCGCCCGAATATCGGGCTTTCATTTTATCCAGGACCGGAAGGGAAACTTCCAGTGCTCGGATCATTTGGTGGGAGGCTGAACCATATGAAAGTAAACCTAGGATGCGGACACGACAAGCGACCCGGATGGCTGAATGTCGACTCAAGAAAAGACGCCCACCCCGACCTGGTCGCCGACTTAGAGAAGAAACTCCCCATCGAGAGCAACGCCGCGGAGGAAATCGCCCTCATTCATGTCGTGGAGCACGTGACGGACCCCATTTCCCTCATCGATGAGTGCTATCGTATCCTCAAGAAGGGAGGAAAACTCGAAGTGGTCACGCCGCACGTTTCAACCTTTCAATCCATTGGAGAACTCGACCACAAACGCGCCGGATTGAGCGTGTTCAGCTTCCACTACACCACCAACCTGCACGCGGGAAACCGACACTACTACGCCAAAGCTCGATTCAAGATCAACAAGGTGCGGATCATCACCAACCCCATCGTCCAATTCCTGGCCGACCTCTCCCCGATCAAATATGAGCTTTACCTTTCCCGCTTCTTTGGGGCGAGAGAAATCCGATTTGAACTGGAGAAAGAGTAATCCTTTTTTTCTGCGCCACCCGGCGGTGCCTTTAAAAGAGAAAAAGAAGAGGGTTCTTTTCATGCGATTCAAGAGAGTATTGCTCATCCCCGTAGCCTACCACAAGTCCTCCTATCGCCCGGGAGATGTTCCAGACCTTGCCTTAGGATACATTGGGGAATTCCTCCAGACGAATGGAGTGGAATACGACGTCCTGGACATGAACCTCGGATACGGATTCGATGACATCCTCAAGAAAGTTGAAGCGTTCAAGCCCGACCTTATTGGGATTGCCATGAAGAGTTACCGATACAAGGACAGCTACACCCTCATCACCCAAATCAAGGACGCGTTACCCAACATCCCTATCGCAGTGGGAGCCGCTCACATTTCTACGGCGAAAGAGAAAGTATTGAATGAGTGCCTGGCCATCGACTATGGAATCGTCAAGGAAGGAGAAGAGACTCTCCTGGAGTTGTGCCAGGATAAACCCCTGAATGAGATCAAGGGACTCATCTACCGAGAAGGAGACAATGTCGTGTTCACCGGCGAACGACTCTTTCGGAGAGACATTCAATCTCTCCCCTGGCCCAAGTATGAGAAGTTTGAATTGTCCAAGTACTGGTACCCCGGAATGGTTGTTCTTTCTTCCCGCGGATGCCCCGAAAAGTGTACGTTTTGCGCCGCCCCCGTTGTGAGTGGAAACTGGTGGCGATTCCGCTCGGCCGAGGACATGCTCGAAGAGGTCAAGTATTGGTACAACAAGGGATACCGACGCATCGAATACTTAGACGACAACTTCACGTTGGACATGAACAGGGCCATCAAGTTCTGCCAGCTTATCAAGAAAGAAAACTTCAAGGGACTCATCCTCAACGTCCCTCAAGGTGTGCGCGCCGATCGTGTGAACAAGGAAGTCTTGCAGGCCATGAAGGACGCCAAATTCGAAGCTATCATCTATGGAGTTGAGGTTGGAAATGAGAAGATGCTCAAATTATTGCGCAAAGGAGAAACCCTCCAGCAGATTGAGAAGGCCATCCAGGATGCCATTGATGTAGGATTTGACGTCCACCTCAACATGATGGTGGGATTTCCGGACCAAACGCTCCAAGATGTGGAAGACACATTCGACTTCGCACTCAAGTATCCCATTCGCTGGGCCTCATTCAATAATTTCGTCCCCTACGTCGGCACGGAAGGATTTGAGCAGGCCCAAAAGAGAGGATTGTTCCTCATCGAGCCGGCCGACTACCTGAATGACGTGAACCAGAAAGCGGAACGCATCATTATTTCCACTCCCCACATCTCCACGGAACAGCGACAGTATATTGAGAAGAAAATTCCTAAGGTTCAGAAAGAAATACGAAAGAAATACCACGTGAGGAGACTCATGAGAGACTATGGTTTCCCGGGAAAAGTCATGGGCACCTTATTGTCCCACAACATCATGCCCTACTCCATCATCGACTACGCCATCAAAGTGAAGAACAAGAGCGCGTGAAGAACAACTACTACTTCTTCTTTTTTCCCGGAGCCTTTTTGGGAACGAGTGTGATGGTTTCCGTGAACGTGATGGGGATGTCCTTCTTGACCTTCGCCAGACCGTACGCGATGAGGCCCCCTGTCCATATGTGGGCTTTCTCCGGGTGCTCCCCGACGTTCCACAAGTAATCCACTAACGGTTTAATGTGCACCAGCAAATCCGAGAAGGGTATTTTCTTGTTCCACGCCGGATTACACCACACGATGGCTTTTTTGGAGATAGTCTTCGGAAACAACCGTGCGTGCACCACCCACCCATTCTTGGGGGAGGTTCGCCCATAGATCATGGGAGAAAAACCCGTCCCGGGGTGGGAACTTTCATACTCGATGAGGAGATCAAACTCCTTCCCGTGCAACAAGGCCTTCGTCTCGTGGAACTGGTGATTACGCTCTTTTCCAGTAAAGGTAATCGTCTCATCTCCAATCTTCATGGTGGAAAAAACATCCTTTACAAATCCTTGACTGATGGAAATGTCCTGCATGAATGTATCTCGCGAAGGAATCAACACATACTCGCGGATTATTTTTTGGGGGAAGAAACGCTCATGCACGGAGATGCGCATGTCCGTGGTCTTGAGGTGCACCATCATCTCCACGCGGTTTTCTTTCTCATTCGTTGAGAGTGAAAGCAATTCCATGGGCGCGTTCCCCTCTTGCCCATGAATGAAAAAACCATTCCCGTCTGAGAATTCGACTCCCCACTTGGCGAGAATTTCTTTCTTCCCCACCTTCAAGGAGTTGACGTACCCTCTCTCGTCCACGTGGTGAGAATCAAAAGATACCATCATTCCAACTCAGATGCCAATGGAATAAAAACGCGTTGGGCGAGAGAATCAATGGTTGAATCCATGCGCACTAAAACAAAAATCGAATTGAATCAGGTCGTATCCAACGTCCTCGATTGGTTCGCGACGATCGAACGACCTCGCGGATTCGGAGGACCGGTCGTCCATTACTGGGATGACTCTCTCTCGTTCATCGGACCCGGAACGGACTGGCGATATGAAGGATTAATCGCCGGCCTTCTCGCGCTGGAAAAAAACACGAGGAATTCTCATTATCTTGAATACGCCCACGCGTGCGGAGAATACATCCTCCAAAACCAACGCGAGGATGGAACGTTCAACGACTCCGCGTTTGAAGCCAACCCTTCCATGGGATACGTCTCGCAGATTCACGAAAGCGCGGTGGATATTGCACTCGTACAATTAGGAATGCGACTGGAAAAAAACCAAAAAGGAGAAGGGCAACCCTTCATCGAAGCGGCCAAGAAAAATATCGACCACGTGCTCATTGCCCGATTCTGGAATGGAGAGAAAAAATCATTCCAGCAATATGAGAAAGGACAATCGGACAACGCCCCCAACCTTTTCGTTCCCAACAAAATTGCCACCGCGTGTGAAGCCCTCTTGCTTTTAGCAGAAGCCACGGGAGAAAAGAAATACGCTGAATATGCCGTGCACGCGGGAGAAATGATCCTCTCCCTCCAGGCCAAGGAGAAACCCTTTGCGGGGGGAATTTACCAGTCCAATGACCAGGAACAAATTATCACATTCTACACTGCGCGATGCATCCCTCCTTTGCTCGCCTTGCATGCACAGACGAATGATGTGCGATTCAAAAATGCCGCCAAGAAGGCCGCCCAGTTTATTGCATCGCAACAATTAGACGATGGGTCGTTTGCATTTGGATACCACCACGGAAAACAAACCCGCTATCCTATTTTCGGCGCCGGAACGGGAGACATCGTACGCGCACTGGATGACGTGGAAGGATTTGAAACGAGTGTGAAAAAAGGAATGACATTTCTTCTCTCCCTCCAACAACCCACTGGGGGATTTGCTTCATTCGTGGGATTGGGTGCAAGTGAAACTACTTCATTCGTCGCGAGCTGGAAGGACCACCTCTCCGTGGCCGGGTGGAATGACAAAGCATTCCGCTTTTTCGCCGAAAAGACAAAAGGAAAAATCCCCCCCGCTAACACCCACGCGGCATTCACCGTCACCTGCGAAGATGGCACCCTCACGGAGACACGAAATGAGTGGAATGTCCACGGAAAAACAAACCTTCACTTTGGGAAGAATGCGACATTCGCCGGGGGCGATCTGTTGGGGCTCAAACGATTGACCTATGCTTTAGCCCGCGGACCTAAAACCCCCCTCACGAGAGTAGGGCAATTCCTCGGAAAGATAGTCGGGTCCCGCTAGCTCAGCGGCCCTTTTGGACCCACTTATTGAGGGTGTGAAACAGGGTCTCATTGGCCTTGGCCCGACCATATGATTTACCCCCTAATTCGCTCTGTTTCTTGCGTCTTTTGGGGTCAAAACGGTACTTTTTGACCCACTCCTGCCCCTTTGCGAGGAGGTCGGTCCAGGAATGGGAGTATATGCTTCCAGTGCTATTGCCCTTGGACAAGACATTCCTCAAATCCCCGGATTGGGGGCCTAGCGCCCAGACGTCGAGCCCCGAGCCGAGGCAATCATACACCTTGAGGGGCACACAATAATCCAACCGCGCATCCAGCGTCACAAACCCAAAATCGGCCGCCGAAAAATAATCCCCCAACCGGGAGTCTTCTACATGCGTTCCGTCGACCCACACCACCTTGTCCGCGAGACCCTTCTCCTTCAAACGAGAACGAATTTCCTCCGCCTCGGAAGTGAGGGTCTTCGTCCCCTTCTTCGTGAGGGGAACCACCATCATGATTTTGATTGCTGAGAGAGAAGGTAATTCACTCAAGCGTTGAATGAACGTGTCCGTGTCCGCGTAGAAATGAGCCCCAGGATACAACCCTACAATTTCCTTGGGAGAAATACCCAACTTTTTTCGGATATCTACACGTGCCTTCGCATTGAATGCGAATCGCTCCGGAATCGTTCCATTCGGCGCGAGAATAATTTTGGAGGAATTCATGAACGGATACGCGGTGATGTAGGACTGAATCCCCGGCGACACGATGAAGATGACATCCGACAAGAGGAACGTCAACCACTCCACGACTTGAAACACCCAGCGCTTGGGATTGAAAACAGGTGAACGAGGATACGCTACATCCACCCAGGGGTCGCGCAAATCCACCGCGATTTTTGCCCCTGATAGTTTGGCGGCCAGCGCGGCAAACAATGAATGGGTGAGCGGGGGCGATGTGGACCAAATGGCATCATACTTTTTGCTCCGCAGCAAGTGGAACAACTGCGCGGGGCCTGCGTATCGTTTCACGCCCGAAACGGAATCCACTCCCTCTCGAGAAGGAGCATACAAATCCACGTCCCACCCCTTCGTGTGGAGAAAATCCTCTAAGGAGGTCACGCGAGCCGGGCACGCTCCACGCTCAGGAATCATGTAAGGAGCCACCAGCGCGACGCGGGAAGTACTCATGCGGACTTCACGCCCTTTTTGGGAGTACCAAAAACTTCCTGCAACTCCTTCTGTAAACGACCCAGCGAGAAACGCTTCTCGATATCGGCGAATGAGATTTTCTTTGAGAGGGATAACGCACGCACAATGGATGAGGAAAAATCATCCAGAGAAAAGGAGGGAGACACCACACAATAGGGGTGGTTGATTTCCTTGGCAATGCCGAAAGGAGTCGTCACGACCGGCTTGTGCGCCATCAATGCCTCAATCGTCACATACCCAAAACTCTCAAAGCGGCTTGGAAACAACACGACATCACACGCGTGATAGTATTCGACCACTTCCTCAAAGGAGATGGGGCCTCGCATGTCTACTACCTCGGATTCCCCGCGAGGCGATGTGAGGGAGACAAAGTGCCACTCGGGGTGCATGCGCGCCAAACCCTCCACGATGTCAAACCCTTTGTAGTAGTCCGGCCGGCCCACGAAAAGAATGACGGGCTTGTCCGGCAGGTCTAGTCCTTTCTTCCCTTTCCACTTCTTTTTCTGAAATGCCTTTTCATCCGTGGCAAGAGAAATGGGAGTGGATTCAATTCCATAATCCGCACGCAAACAATCCTGCGTGAATGTTGAATTGG
Source organism: uncultured archaeon (assembly GCA_964427715.1). Taxonomy (GTDB): domain Archaea; phylum Iainarchaeota; class Iainarchaeia; order Iainarchaeales; family VGJJ01; genus VGJJ01. The sequence continues at coordinate 16,359 of CAYRUV010000010.1, forward strand.
AAACCACCACATCCGCATTGGCGAATGATTTCTTTTCAAAGTAGGTGTACACGAACTCCGTCCGGACACGATCCAGCGACCACGGCATTGCTGCACGGGCAAATGAAGAATATGTCCCGTGGCAAATGGCAATCTTGCGATAGGTTGTTGAGCGAGGAAGAGCCCACCCATACATCCCGCTGTAAATCACCGTATGGGGGTTCAATCGAGAGAGTTCGCGCTCCAACTTCTCCGCCGCCCCCTTCGCCTTCATGGGCTCTGCGAGTAATGGAAAGTGATTCGAGTCAGGATACAAAGGGACTAAATCGGGGACAATCTTCTCCAGCAAACGAGTAAATTGCTCGGCTCCCCCGACTTTTTGCGAATAGGGCTGACCATAGAGCAGGACGGTCGTCATACGCAAACCCCCAAATTTATCGTTATAACCTTAATGGAGTATTCGTCTTTTGCACTATGCGAAGAGCATCATTTATAGCGGGTGCGGGCAAACTATTCTCGTATGACCTCCTTCATCAAGCCGTTTGGAAAACTCGTCATGGCCAAACTGCAGGTTCTCCACTGCGTGCGCATATTCGAACTCGACGTGCTCACGAAATACTTGGACCCCCACGCGGGAGAAACCATCCTTGACGTGGGAAGCGGAAAAGGATTCTACTGCGGCTTCCTGAAACAGAAAGGATGCTCCCCATTTGGAATCGAACCCAACCCCCGAGAAGTGGCCTTCGCCCAAACCATCCAGGATCCTAAAATTCCATTCCAAGTGGGAGTGGGAGAAGAGATTCCGTTTCCCAATGGAAAATTCGACAAAGTCGTCTCCGTCTGCGTACTTGAACACACGAAGGATGATCAGAAAGTATTGAAGGAGTGCGCCCGCGTCCTCAAGAAGGGAGGAATATTCTCCCTGAGCGTGGATGCGTTAGACAATCCTCACTTCGATGAGAAATACAAGAAAATTCATGCCACGCAACATTTTGTCAACCAATACTACACGCGTGAAAAACTCGTAAAGATGCTCGAGAAAGCCGGATTCACCGTGGAAGCAAGCCAATACTTGTTTGGAACCCCCCTCTCAACCAACGTTATGCGCATCGGAGCGGTTTTGCATTTCGGGTTGTGGTTCCTTCTTCTGTTTCCCATCCTTTATCCCATCCTCTGGGTCGACCAGCGAATAAACCCTAAGTTAGACAGCGGAATGATCCTTGTTTTACAGGCCAAGAAAAAATAATCCGGCTACACAGACTTATTTCCACTGATAAATCGTCAAGTGATGCGGCGCATTTGTATCAAAAACTTGCGTCAGGTGCGAGGAATTTTCTTTGATGAAATCCTCCATTACCATTCTCTCCTTGTCGATGACATCCTGACGCACATCGCTCTCCGAGGCATTGGCATACTTCAGCCTCACCACATATACCGGATTGGGATGTGAAGAAATGAGATCTGGAACATCCTGCTTGGAATCATTCACCTTCACGTACATCCGACTTCCTGAGAGAAGGGGAATAAAATACACACAATCGTCCGCCGAACCCACTACCAGTGAACCATCTGGAATCGTGGACAATAATTGTTCCGAGACGGTGGCGCGCTTCTCCAGCAAGCCTTGATGCATCATGCTCAAGCCAAACGTGCCAATCAAAAATACTACTCCCACAAGAGCCACGAATCGATGCAGATTCACATTTCCAATTCGATTCCTAATGGTTGGAATAAACGAAGAAAGAACCCCCGCGTAGGCAATCAACAACAATCCTGCGAGAGGAATCAGATACCTCATCCGCGCGGTGAGGGTGAGAGGAGAAAGGAACGGGAACACACTCACGTTGGATGTTTGAGAGAAGAGAAACAACGTGAACACGGTAGCAAGAGCCAACTCCAAACGCAGGGGCTTGAACTTCCACACGATGGCAATCATCAGCGGAAACGCAATGAGGAGGATTCCGAGTAGGAACAACAGATTCGGAAGGAACAACGCGGAGGGGAACGACGTGAACACGTACGAAGGAGAACCAATCTGCGTCGAGAAAGGATTCCCATTATACCACGCGTTCCACGATAGCAAGAGAAGGGCCGAGAGGATTCCTCCCAGCACGAAGAAAGGCGCTGGAGAGCGACCCCATTTCAAAATCGTGTGGCGCTCTTTCCAAATCAACGCGATGCCAAACCCTGCGGAAATGAGAATGGTCTCATACCGCACAAACGCGGCCAGGCCAAATAATATTCCCGAAAGGAAGAGCATGCGAGAGTGGTGATACAAATACGCGAGCACTCCACCCAGCAAGAGGGTCAGCGCGAACGTCTCTGAGAAAAGTGTGCGACTCTCCCAGACGAACGCGGGGTAGAACGCGAACAGTCCTACAAACCACGGGTGAATGTTCAGCTTGCGCAGGATGAGTGCGAAGAATACCATATTTAGCAGATGAACCAACAACCCCGAAAGCATCGCCCAGGGAAACGATCCCCACGTGAAGGGGATAAGAGAAATGGACTTGCCCACGTGATAGGAGCTCAGGTACGCATCTCCCTTGTAGGTGCCTCCGCAATACAGCAAGGGATTCGCGTCCTTCAATTCCCCATTTTGAATCAACAGCGCATTCTTGAGATACTGGTGCTCATCAATCGAGACGTGAATGGGTGGATAGAAGAAAAGGAAAAAGAGTGAAATAATAATCGCACACACGACCAATGGAAAGAATGGATGATTTGTCGCCGGATGCATTCTCATTTCATCCGTGAAGAGGTTTTAGTATCTTTGGGAGGGATTCTCGTCCTGTACCAAAAGCGGTTATAAACAACACAACGGGCTACGCTTTTCGACCCACTACAATCTGATTCAGACCCAACATGAAGGAATGAGCTTCTACTTTTTCCAGCCCATGCGCGAGAAGCAACTGCTTCAATTCCTCAAGAGTGAAAATCTTCTCATGATCCTCAGCCGCCATCCCGGAAGTCAAACCAACCTTGGCCCCCCAATGGTGCAATGCATCTCCAAGCTTTGAAGGAGTGGTGAGAATGAGGGTGCCGCCCGAATTCAATCGCGTCACCAGATTGGCAATTGCTTCATTGTATTTCTCCAAGTGCTCAATCGTTGCCAACATGAAAATGGAATCGAACGTCCCTAAATCCGACAAATCATCCAATACACTTCGCTCATGAAAAGTGAAATTCACTCCAGGAAGGCGGTGAATGTCAATCCCCACATACTCGACGTCTTTCGGAAGAAGAGTGCGAAGGTGCCCATTGTTACACCCCACGTCTAACACGCGCTTTCCGGACAAGTAATGCAGGCTCCGCTTGTTTCGCGTGTCCTGAATGTACCTGCTGAATAGACCATTCGCACTCAAATGGAATCCCGCCCCTTACGTTCCTTGCGAGAAATAATATCCATCTTCTGACGATAGAGAAGCTCTTCCTGCAGGAGGCGGTTCTGCTTAATCATCTCCGCAATAAGGCCTAGGAACATGATGAGCGTGCCGAAGAGAATCAACACCCCTGAGAGGATAGCCGTGGGAAGATATGGGGATACGACCCCATTGAAGATGAAATGATTCAACACAAATACACCCATTAGCAAACCAACCGCGTTGAAGATTCCTCCAAGGGTGAGGAATGCCTTTAGGGGGCGATAACTCAAGTAGCCCATCACCAACGTCCGGATGGAACGCTTGGCGTATCCCCAGACACTTGAGATTAGACGCGACTGGTCGTGTCGCTTGCGAAACTCAATAGGCACTTCAAGAATTTTGAGCTTGTAATGCGCGGCTTGCAGGATGGTTTCCTGCGTGTAGGTATACGTTGAAAGAACATTCAATCGCAACCCCGCCTCGCGAGAAAATGCGCGGAAACCGGTTTGTCCGTCGCTGATCTTCACGCCCGATACCACTGAAACAGCCAACGTGGCGAGGCGATTTCCCCAACGCTTTTGGATGGGCATACTTTCAATCGTCCCGGCGAAACGAGAACCCAACACCATGTCGGCGCGACCCTCGAGGATTAATTGCGTGAGAAGGGGAATCTGCGTCTGATTATACTGCATGTCCGCATCCGTATTCACCACGACATCCGCCCCCATCTCGAGGAAGGCATAATTCAATCCATCCTGAAACGTGCGGGCCAATCCCTTGTTGGTCCGGTGAGATAGAACCGTGGCTTTCTTCTCTTTCGCAACGGAGACCGTTGAATCAACCGACCCATCGTCGATGACCAAAACTTGAATCTCGGTAAATCCTTTGATTTTCTTAGGAATCTCATCGATGACACGACCGAGGGTCTTCTCCTCATTGTAGGCCGGGATCATCACGACAAGCTTCATAGGGATACCAACCAGAAGGAGGTGGAAAGGTTTTTAGCGGTAGGCTGGAACGTCCAGCGTGGTGCGCACATTCCAATGATGGGTCGTTTTTACCGTTATAAGGGAAATGGTGCTACCCTCAAACAGTAGCCCCTTTGCATCGAATGAGCCCTTTTTTTAATCCCGCAGGACCTTCCCTATCTCATGAGCCTCACGCACCGCATGCTGGGAGTAGCCCGAAAACTATTCGGCAATCACACCCTCACCATCCGACACGGAATTGCCAAGGGATTCAAGCGACGATTTGGGTTAGGATTCGTCCCCAAGTGGAGCGAATCCAAAGAAGACTTATTCATGCGAGAAAAGGACCTCACGGGACAAACCGTCTTCGACATCGGTGCGTACGTGGGCCTGTACTCCCTCTTCTTTTCACACAAAGTAGGACAAACTGGAAAGGTGTATTCCTTCGAACCTAACCCCCTCAATTTTGAAGAATTGAACCATAACCTCCAACTCAACGGGTTCCATAACACGAAAACACTCATGGTAGCCGTGGGAGAAGTCCCTGGGAAATTGGAAATGGTCACATCCCCCTACCTCACCTCCCGAGGAAGCCTCGACAAGGAATGGCAATCCCACTCAGGGAAGGACGTGCAGAAATTCGCCGTGGACGTGGTTACCATTGACGAGCTAGTGGAGAAGAAAGAACTCCCTAAGCCTGACTTCATCAAGATTGACGTCGAAGCGTTTGAACTTCCCGTATTGAAGGGAATGAAAAAGACTCTCGCAAAGTACCACCCCACCATGCTGGTCGAAATCCACGGACCCCTCACGAAAGAACTGCTCGAGGCGATTTCCCCCCACGGATACAAGGTTACGCATCTTGAGTTAGGAGAGGAAGTCTCCCCCGAACACGTTCCACATGTCCTCCACGGACACCTGTATTGTGAAAAGAAATCCCCCTCGAAAAAAGAATAATTTATTTTTTTGGATTTCGAACCCATTTCTTCTCGTCGAATGCGAGAATGCCAGGGATGACAATGATCAACATGACGATTGTCATAATCAACCCTGCCGCGGCCCCGGTGGTGAAAGGAATTCCAACCTGCGTGCTCATAGTGGCCAACACCACCTCGCGGAGTCCAATCCCACTCAGCGTGATGGGGATGAGGGACGCTAGAACTTCCATCGAGGAGAACGCGAACATATCGACCCATGAAACGGGATATCCAACCGATGTGAATATGAGCAGGAGACTCACGGCCTGAACACCTGAACGCGCCAGAGTGAGAATCCCATTTAGAATAATTCCTGCAGGATTGGACGTGAACTTGGGAAGCGACTCCGCGAAGCCCGTGAAGAATGCACTCCTCTTCCCTAGTATTCGCTGGATTAACCCTCGACCCTGCGTCGTGAAAAGAATTGCACAACCCACGAGGAATGCACCAGCACTCAAACCAATGGGAATGAGCCACTCATCGGGGGTGAGATAGTAGTAGAGGAAATACCCCCCGATTAGAATAGACCAGACGACCGTTATCACCTTATCGATGATGAAAATGGCCGCGCTGGCGCCGGGCTTCACTTCATCCTTGAGCAGGACGGTAATGGAAAGGCTTCCAATCTTGCCCGGAACGAAAAAACCCGCGGCCCAACTCGAAAGAAAGGCTGGAAGGAATTGGGAAAATGAAATCGATGAGACGCTACGATACAACACCCACACGGCCAAACTGTTGATGAAAAGCGTGAGGAGAGCCAGAAGAATCAGTGCAACAATAATCGGAAAAGGAAGCAACTGAATAGTACTGATGAGATTGGGAACCCCGATTACATACACCAATGTTCCTGCAAGCAACAGAGAAATGAGAATCTTGAGGAATGGCCACCGGTCTCGCGTCATACCCATCAATGACCCTTTTCTTTTTTTGTGACGTGCGGCTGATTGAAGAAAACCGCTTCTTTGGTGGGCGTCCATTTGAACAAATCCGCATTAAGCTTCATTCCTTTTCGGATGGGCGCGCTCAATTCTTTATCATAGAATTCAATCACCACGCGAGCCAGGTCGGCGGGATTCTCACTCTTGCAGAGCATTCCCGTCTTTCCAGGCTCAATCAAATCCACATTTCCCCCAACGGCCGTAGTGATAACAGGGGTATTCAATCCATACGCGAGCTGGATAATCCCTGACTCGGACGAGGAGACGTAAGGGAGGACGATCGCATCCGATGCGGCGAAATAGGTTGGAACCTCGGCGTTGGAAACATACTTGTCTACAATCAACACGCGGGATTCGAGATGGTGCTCCTTGATCAGGTCTAAATAGTCCTGCTTGTCGTTCCAGAACTCCCCCACAATCATCAAGGTCAAATTCGGCTTCTCCTCTAGAATGCGAGGCATCGCCTGAAGTAAAAATTTCAATCCCTTGTAGGTGCGGATGAACCCGCTACACCTGACAGCGTCCCCGCTGACTTTCAACTGCTTCCGCGCCTCCTTCTGCGAGGGCATCTTTCCGAATTGCGTCTCGTACGTGGACTCGGTGATCCAGGCAGCCGGCTTCCCCGGAAACAAACGATGCACCTCGTGCAGGTCGGATTTTGAAAATGTGATCAAGTAGTCCAAGGAACCCAAGAACAATGATTGAAGAGGATTGTGAAGCAGGCCATTGAGCAGATTGTGGAGACCACTCGACTCGTGTTGGATAATATTCCCACACACCGCCGAGAACTTTGTCTTGGGATTCCGTCCAAACGTGACGATGGTCCAATACATGGGAGTGAAAATCGTGTGCCACCAGCGGAACGTCACCCACTCAGGTTGTTCTTTTTTTATTTTTCGCGCCACAGCCAGCCAGGAAAAAGGATTGAGGAAATCCAGCATGTATTGAGTGCGAACCCCAAATGAAGGATCGGCCTTCGTCTCCTTCTGCTCCTTCCCTGGATACAAGAAAGAAGGATACATACGCGTGAATGAGATGGCGGTCACATCGTGATTCTTCGCCAAGTTCTCACACTGAATACGATTGGAATGCGCCACTCCCCCGCGATAGGGATAGATGGGACCGATGCAAAAAACTTTCATCCGGAATCACGTGCCTGAAAAGGACAGCCCCAAATCCCTTTTAAGAAGCCCCGGTGCACGCTACGCGCCCAATCGTGTACCAAAAGGTTAAAATGTGTCCCAAGGGAAGGGTAGTATAACCTAGCCCCTGAGGCACTATTCTATGCAATCCAAAAACGTGCTTGTTACAGGTGGAGCCGGATTCATTGGCTCGACCCTGGTTCGAGAACTATTGAACGAAAAAGCGAATGTAGTGGTTTTAGACAACTTCCTAAGCGGACGACACGAAAACCTCACTGAAGTCAAGGACCAGATTACCATCATCAACGGGGACATCCGCGACCCCAACATGACTGATATTCTCACGAAGAATAACATTGACTACGTATTCAACCTCGCCGCGATGCCCTACATTCCTGATTGCTACGACAAGCCGGAAGCATTCTTCGACATCAACACCATGGGGGCCCTCTACCTAATGCGCGCCTGTAAGGACGCCAACGTGGAACGAATCATCCAATACTCCACGTCCGAAGTCTACGGGACTGCGCGACAAGTTCCCATGGATGAATACCACGTCATGCACCCCCAATCCACCTACGCCGTGAGCAAGGCCGCTGCGGATCGACTGTGCTTCACTTTACACCACGAGAAAGAACTCCCCGTAATCATCCTGCGCCAGTTCAACACCTATGGACCGCGCGAAACCCATC
>CAYRUV010000010.1:24429-24782 GCA_964427715.1 uncultured archaeon
ATCCATACATTATTCCCGAGCTTATTTCTCAGCTTTCGAAAGGAAATAAACTTCGATTGGGCAACGTCAAAGCCCGACGCGACTTCACCTATGTCACCGATGCAGCCATTGCAGCCATTCAATTGATGAAGCACAAGAAGGCCGAAGGGCAAGTATTCAACTCGGGATTCGGACAGGACTATTCCATCCGTGAAATAGCCGAGACCCTCGCCCCCATCATGGGACACGATAGCGTTGAAATCATGGTTGAGGAACGACGACTCCGACCCTTGGATGTGGAACAGCTCCAGGCCAGCTATTTCAAACTGCACAAACTCACGGGATGGGACCCCAAAGTCTCATTCAAAGAAGGA
>CAYRUV010000011.1:0-23725 GCA_964427715.1 uncultured archaeon
GTAAGGATGCGTGGGTTCGGCTCCCACTCTCTCCGCTTTCACATTTCGATGAAGAGGTCGTTTCCCTCAACAATTACTTTGAATGTTTGAATGGGTCCGGTCGCGGGAGGGGAGAGGTTCTTTCCATTTCTCACGTCGTATTGGGCGCCATGATAGGGGCACGTGACCACGCACCCATCCAAGGGTCCGCCGTCGATCTCAAACTTTTGATGCGCACAAATGTTTAGCAACGCATAGAATTTTCCATCCGCGTTGAATACGGCAATGGGTTTTCCATTCACGGTGAAAGGTTTTCCCTCTCCCTTGGGTATTTGGTTCACGGAAGCAATGCGGTGTTTCATGGAAAATGCAACCCATCAATCATTAGTGGTCTTCGACCCACACTTTTATTCCGCCGATGAGCTTCGCCACCACATTATAGATGACGGCTCCTCCCGCACCGGAGACGAATCCGAAGAAGGCCCCTAGGATGAGGAATAATATCATTCCGAAGAAACCAAACTGCTGCGTTTGGGTAATGAGTTGCGCGTCCACGCTGGATAATGTTTGGAGGTAGCTCGCCACCACGCCGGTGGTGACCAGGGTCATGAGTCCCACGATCAATCCTACAATGAATCCGAAGAGGGCGTTTACTTTTCCGACGGAGAGGGGATCTACTCTCGTCACTTCAATCATGCGTGCGGCCATACTCAATACCTCGCTTCTCCACACGCAGAAACCGCTAATTTAAAGGTTCCGGGCCGAGGGGCACTGGTTGAGTAGGGTTAAGAGTGCTTTCATGACGGCCCGGGCTTTCTCTTCCTCATTCACATTCTTCACCAACACTTTCCCCGAGGGATACAACGAGACCTTCACTCCCTTGAGGGGGAAAACTAATACGAATTCGGTGCGGATATCAAATACTTGTCCCGCCTCGTGCATTTCTTCTCCTAATTTCTTCAGAGGAAGTTTCATCGGAGAGCGGGGGAAGAATTCGTACGACAGGTTGGAGTCGCATAGTTTTCCTTGGAAGAATTTTTCGTTGAGCATGATGAATGGAATAGGTTTGCGTGTTATTCGTCCAACAATTTGCCCGTGAATCCATCCAGGAACACGGTGCGGACTTCATTATTTTTGGTATTAAGGAGCGTGGCTTCGAACACGGGTCGATAAATGGGAGAAACCTTACTTACGGTAACATCAGTCCATAATTGCGAGAGGAGAGCATGGACTTTTTCTTCCGAGATGCGGATCTTTTCTTCGGAAATGGAAGGTACATGCGTGAGTTTGATGGATTGCATCGAGGACAATGCTTTCTCGTTCCCACTCAGGGGAAGATCAACTTGTTTATCCGGGTAGAACTTGGGAACCTTATCCTCATTCGTGACGCGAATCAGCTTGCGATCCACCAATCGAACCAATACCTTTTTCACGATCTTCTCGTCGGCCTTCAATCGATGCACAATATCAGGAATCGTCTGTCCAGGTTTTTGGGAAAGATACCGCAACAACGCAAAATCGGCCGCATTCAACCCATCAATCGCATTCAATCCTTGGGAGGAGACAAATTTGTTGTTGAGGTAGTGGAGGAATTCTCCTTTCTCTGCGTCGATGTAGCATTCCCTCGTCACGTAGGATGTTTTTCCGGTGAACTGTCGGTATTGAACTTTCCAAATGGGCAAATAGCGCAGTTGGATTTCCTGCAGTCTTTCCGCGGGTCGTCCCAATCCCAGCAGTGATTTCCGTGCGGCTTTTTCCAATGCGTGAACAATTTGTTCCTTGCTTTGTGTGATGGGAAATGCCTGTAGTCGCGATTCTTCCTCTTCCACTTTGTCTGGACTTACGAGTTTGGTGAGGGCTTCCACGCGGGCCTCGGCCTGCTTCTCACTCGTGATGGGGGTTCCTTCCGCAGGGGCAGGAACCGAATCTAAATCCCCTTTCAGGTGTAGGGATTGGTCCTTCGGGTTGATTTTCGCGCCACGTTCCTCCAACGCGTCTAATACGCTGGAGAGCATGATTTTGGAGTGGTATTTTTGGTTGAGGGCCTTGATGACATTCTCTATGGTTTCCTTGTCCAACGTTCCTTCTTTCTGGAGGGTGGAGAAAAGCAATTCCGTGGCAAGCCGTTGGGCATCCGCGACATTCATCTCATGTTTGCGTTCCCCGGTCTCCGCATCTCGTCCTTCGTGCTGGGACATTCTCGGCCTAATTTTGAGTACGAATGCACGGTTGGTTTCTTCCCGACGGTCCCCCACCAATGCGGTTCCCACAGGGAGGGTTTTCAAAAAATGCGGGTGCTTATACTTGAGTGGGATGATGGTGGGGGTGCGCTTGGACACGGCCTTGATATCATCATCGAAGATGAGTTTGTGGGACATGATGACGTCCAGCTGACTCAACACGCGCGAATCAATCGCCGAAGGTTGCTGCGTGGCGAACACGAGGGAACAGCCGGGTCGTCGTCCTTGCTTCACGTATTCCACAATGGCACTGGTCGCAGGAGTGGAGATGTTTCCTCCCGGGATGAGGGTGTGGGCTTCATCGATGAATAGCCACGTGGGGGGAATCTCATTCTCGAGGAGGGATTCCACGCTGCGCTCCTTCACATCCTCCGCCGCTTCCTTTCGTGTTTGGAGTTTTCTCGCGGCCAATAATCGTCGTGCGAGAATACCAATCACGAGTGCAGTCACGGTGTCATCCAAGAAGGAGGTGTCTATGACCGTGAGTTGTCCCGCTTTGGATATTTCGGAAAGTGAGGTTCCTCGTTCCGAGAAAATTCCCCATCCCTTGGCGGCCTCGAAGCGTGAAACTAATGCACGAATACTATCGGCCTTGTATCCTTTTTCTTTGGAGTTCAATTCGGAGTCGGTTTCTAGGCATGCGATCAAATCGGATAGGGAATAGTGTCCCTTCTTTCCCTTGATGGTTTCCCCTCCGCTCATGCGGTAGCCTTTCTCGACTTTCTTCAGGGCTTTCTCCATGAGCAATCCGGTGGGGGAGAATCGTTCGATTCCAAACGTCAAACACCAGTCTTCACTCGTGAGCAAAGCGGGGGGAATGGAAAACAGATCATCGTACGTGGATTTGGGAGTTTCATTTTTCATTCCTTCTGGGATGAACACGCGCAAATTTTCTAATCCTTGGGGCATCAAATCAAAGTGCGGGAGTTCCTTGACTTCTTTTTCTTCCTTGTTGGGGAATTTCATGGACCAGAACACTCCAACGGGGTCCACAACCACCACTCCGACATCTTTGTTCTGCAGCGCAAGCTCTTCGGCCATGACTCCTAATACATAGGATTTTCCGCTTCCTCTGGCTCCGCAAATGAACACCACGTGCGGGTTGAGGGAGTCCAAATACAATTTGTGGTCGCGGAATCGCTCGTCATCCTGCACTCTTCCCACATACAATCCGCCTCTCGTTCCGCTTTTTTGGGCGATGCTTTTTTTTCGTCCGATGAAGATGGCTTTTTTCTCTGGGAGTTCCAACAATTCCAATTTCATCGCATTGCTGGGATCCTCCGTTCCGTGTCCTTGGGACTTGAGAATGAGCTGCTGCTTGATTCGTTCACGTGAAACGCTGGGTGTTTTGGTGGGTTCGGCAGGCGGTTCATCTTCAGGTAGTTCTTCCTCGGCATCTCCTTCCATTCCTCGGGAGCGAATCCCATCTTCGTGGGTGCCGTCTTCCACGAGCAAATCCGCGTACTCATCATCGAGGCTTCCTTCTTCTTCGAGGGGGGGTTGTTTTCCATGCTTAGGGGATTCGTCCTCCTCTTCTTCATGGGGGGAAAGTTCCTTCTCTTCGTCCTCGGAGGAGGTTTCTTCCTCGTCGGCGGCGTTCATTAACGCCTCGTAGGGGTCCTTTCTCTTCTTGAGGTAGTGGACGCGGGGGTTTTCCTCTTCGGGCATGCGCTTATCCAAGTTTTATGGACTTTTAATCCTTCTTTCCTGGTCAGCGTTAAAAACCAGGGAATTTTGGGTTTGGGATGAAACCCGTGAAGAAGGGGAAGAAATCTCATTCCCGTGTGCATCCCAAGAAGGGCCATTCGACCCATCACGGTCATTCGCCTTTCTTCCTCCTCTGGGAGCTGGTTACAGGTGCCTGCGTGATGTTTGTCATGCTCTCCTTCTTTGTGGTACCGGGTCTCCATTTGGAAGAAGAGGCGTTGCACGAGGTTCATCGATGGGAGTTGGCGGCGGAGATTATCCTCATTGTGGAAGTGTCCTTGCTTCTGTTAGTGGCCCGCAATAAGATTCATTTCATCCGCACGAAATGGGCGACCATTCTGGCCGTGCTTCCCTTCGGGGGCGGATTCCGTGCGTTCCAAGTGGCGAAAATCGGGTGGCACGCCTTCGAGAAGACACGTTTAGGTCACTTCTTCGCCCATCCCATCCGTTCCTCAAAACGGTGGGCCCATGCGAAGCTTGGTCTTCGTATTTAGGGAAGAAATCAACCCCTTCGGACCCAATGGCGAAACACCCTTCCATCGTGTGTTATCTTGAGGGATTCAATTTTTGGGTAAAGGATGGATGAAATATGATCTCAAACGAAGAGTGGGGTGTTTCCCGCGAAATATTAGATTGGCGCACGATTCAGAATCATAAAAAAGACGTGATTTATTTTGGGCTGAATGAGTCCAAGGAGCATTTTCTCCGAAAGGCCGAAATGTGCTATGATCTTCGCAAGGCGGGGAAGCACTTCATCACGGAGGCTATTTTCAAAGATGGGAAAGGACGAGCGGACATTTATTGCGTGACGGATAACGAGGCCATTGAGATTGTTCACACGGAGGACATCAAAAAATCGGGAAAAAACAAATATCCTTGCTTTGTGTCATTTGAGTATGTGAGTCCGAAGCCCGTGACGGTTGAATAGAACAAGGTGTGTTGATTAGAACAAGACGTGGGATGCAGAGCATTCCACTATACCAATCCGCCTATGGATGATGGCGATGGACAAGGGGGGATTCGAACCCCCAGCCTCCCGCATGCGAAGCGGACGCGCTACCGTTGCGCTACTTGCCCGGCATCACTTACTCTTTTGGAGGGTGATTATCCTATTCCGGTGCAATAACCCATAAAAAGGCCCCTTCCCCCGCAGGGGTGTGTCGAAGGAAATAACGGTTCATTCGTCCCGAGGTCAAGGGGGACTGGAGTATCTTCTTCTCATCGGGGGTGCTGTGCTCATCGCGACGATGGTCCTTATTCTTCTCGTCACCTCGGTGGTTCCAGATGGTCAATTTATTGTGAACGATTCCATTTCCGATTACCAGGGACAGGTCTCCCTGAATCAAGCGTTTTCAGGCGGGAGCGGTGGGGACGGTGGCCCCGTTTCCACGTGCGGAAATGGTATCACAGAGGAAGGAGAAGCGTGTGATTCAGGAATCATGGACTGCTCGACCAGTGGTTATCCCGGAACCCAATCCTGCCTAATGGATTGTTCCGGATTCGACGTGTGTAATTCCCCCCTCTATTGCGGGGATGGTCTTTGTAACGGAACTGAATCTCCGTTCACCTGCACGGATTGCACGGACACCAATCCTCCCGTTCCTTCTCTCTCATTAGCGGACGGGGACAAACTGGTAGTGGCTAGTTTTTCTGCCATAGACCCAGAAGGGAACCCCACCCTCACATACACCCTGCTCTATTCCACCAACCAAACAAAAATGGATGGAGTATTACTGAGTGGCCCCACGAACAGTTTCGATTCCCCACCAATTGGAGTATACGTGGTGTCTCCCCCTCTTGCCATTCCAGGGGCCAATGTCTATTCCCCCTTTGATGGAAAACTCTCCCTGGGAGGAATCCCGAATGGAGTCCCTACTTATTTTCGCGTGCGCGCCTGTGATAGTGGGGGAAACTGCGCGGCCACGTTCCCTTCAATGACGGTCACCCCCGCGCACAAAACAGTGAATGTGACTGTGGGTGCGGACGAGATCGTGTTTGATTGGAGTGCCAAGAAGTGTACCAACTTAGACATCCCCGACAACCCTGCGCGATTCTTTCGCACATCGAGCGGTCTCACGATGATCGCGGGTAATGCGCCCAATGTATACGTCTCCAAGTCAGCCGACTTCTCTGCCGCCAACCTACTAAATGGACACATGTGTCCTCCCGCGGCGCCCGTTTCATTGGCTTCGACCAATAATATTGAGGCCTACACGTTTGACAATTATGAGTGGATTTGGAGCACATACATAGAGGGAAGTACGGTCCATGCCATCGTGCATAATGAGTTTCATGACACCCACGCGTATGCGAGTCCGCCCTGTAAGGCCGGGGATCCCACTCCTTCCAACAAGTGCTGGTACAACACGCTCACACTCGCCACGTCCACCAATGATGGCACCACATTCACGCAGGCAAGTTCGCCAACAGACAAACTCATTGCCGCGGGCCCCAATCCCTGGGATTACACGGCCATCACGGCATCTTTTCCGCTCGCATCGTACGAGTTTTATGGTTACCAGGGGGGGACTAACATTATCAAGCGGGGCGATGGATACTACTATTCCATTTTCTATCGCGAATTGAACCCGAACGGGGCCACTTCGGCCGACGCTGGATATTGTATCATGCGCACCAACAATTTGAGCGACAACACATCCTGGCGTGCATGGGACGGGAAGGAATACGCCACCACCATGTTTGCTCCCTACAGCGGGAGCACGCCGGCTCCAACCGGAAAGTCTCCTTGCGCATTCATCTCATTCACGAATCAATTCTATCCGCGTGGTCTAACCTACAACACGTATTTGGGACAATACATCATCGTGGGGGAGGGAGTGGTGGGGAGTCAGTGTGGAGCCTACTATTCCTTGTCCCACGACCTGATTACGTGGTCTACGCCCTATTTTCTCAAACCAGGAAAGGTGGGCTACGGACCGTGCACCGGAATTTTGGGATTGACCCCCTACCCCACGCTCGTGGATCACGGTTCCGCGGGAGAAAATTTTGAGTACTCGGGGAAGGACGTGTTCATCTATCATTCGCTTTGGAACTCTGCCACCACCACGGATGTGGATTTGATTCGGGCACCGGTGTCGTTTGATGCCCCTTAGTTTCTTTTCAGCAAAACCGAACCCATAAAAGGGAAGGATTGTTTCATCGAGTATGGATACGAAAACATACCTCATCATCGGACTTGGAATCATCATTATCGCTGGGTTGTGGGTGTGGAACCCCTCGTCAACCGATACTCCGCCCATTATTCCCCCCGTCACTCCTCCTGCGGTTCCTCCGGTGATTCCTCCCGTGGATGAATTTCCTCCCGTTCCGAGCGACGTAACCTATGAGTTTGGTGCCAAGTTTGAACCTCCAAAAGGAAGGATTGTTCACGGAATGGGGCAGTGGGACGACTACAACGTGAAGTACGTGAATGCCCTGGGCGAATCTCTTTCACCGGCGTCTGAATTGATGTTTGTTCAAATTGGCGATTCTAAACGACCGTGGAACCCCGCCCAAATCAAGGCGAAGGTAATGGAGATTGACGCCGCGGGAGAAATTCCCAATCTCAATATTTCCTTGCAGGGGAACCAGTTGACGCAAGCGGAAATCGATGCGCTGGGGGATCCCTACTATGGGATTGATGATGAAGTGGCGAATAGCACGAAGTATGATTCGCGCATTCAGGATTTGATTACCATCGTCAAGGACTACAAGAAGCCCTTCATGGTGCGCATTGGGGGAGAATTCAATGGGTGGTGGAATGGCTACGAACCCTACGAATACCCCAAAGCCTATCGAAAAATTGTCCAGATGTTCCGCGACGCAGGGGTGGACAATGCGGCATTCATCTGGTGCTACGAGCCCGCCGCACCCAATGATTTTGATGAGAAGAATGCGCAGGGGGAGTATAAGTGGTTCCCCGGCAATGATGTGATCGACTGGTATTCCGTCGACGTGTTTGGAAACAACGATGTAACTGGACCTGAGTTAGTAGTCAATGGCAAACCAACCAATTATGGAAAAGTCATTCACTTCTTGCAATACGCCAAAGAAAATGCTAAGCCGGTAATCATCGCCGAGTCCGCCCCCTCACAGGTGGATATTGTTCCTTCCGCGAATGGGGAAGTGATTTGGTCGACGTGGTTCAAGCCCTACTTCCAGTTGATGCAAGATTACCCCATCATCAAGTGGTTCCACTACATCAATTATGATTGGACGAAGGCCAGCTATTATGCGTCTACTGGGTGGAAAAACTCAGACATCACCAACAACGCAGGGGTTGAACAAAAATATGTCCAAGAATTAGGGAAGCCCACCTACATCCACTCAGATGAGCGATACCTCTTGAAGGATTTCAAAAAATATGGATAAAAAATAGTGTAAAGGAAAGGGAGAAAATCAGATGATTTTCTTCCCGTCTTTATCGAACAAATGAATCACATTCACGGGGCAGGAGTCCGCGGCTTCTTTGTTGTTGGCGTATTTGGGTTGGTCGATTTCTCGTTCTTCCAACACCGTATTGTCCCCTTCCTTCGTGTGTTTGGAGTCCTTCAGGTCCGATTTTCCATCCACGGGGGACATTTCCCAATAATCCGGCGCCACGGCGGCACAGGCTCCGCACCCGATACAGTTGGGTCGGTCGTGCTGAATCTTGAAGTCAGGCATAATGGGAGTTCACCTACTACACTAAGCCTCCCCAATAATCGTTTTAAAGGTTTAGGAACAACCTTCGCAATTGGTCGGGAATGGACGAATTGAGGCCTTTTTGCTCGTTGTGAGTGTGTGGGCATAAAAAGATTCGGTCACCCACATGGTACACTAGAATACGTGGAATAGCCCCATCGTCTAGTGGTCAAGGATATGGGACTCTGACTCCCAGGACGGGCGTTCGAATCGCCCTGGGGCTATCCTTCTTTTTCCTTCTTTCCTATTCGACACCATTAAATGCGCGGATTCCCCGGCGTCGTGCATGCGATTCCATCTCGTGAGGCGAGGACAGGGCTCCCTGGAGACCGTATTGTTGTTGGGCGGCGCAGTGCTGGTCACGCTCGCCATCCTCTCACTTTTATTCTCATCAATATCCCTGCCAGGTCAGGTGTTGAATCAGAACATCGACACGTACACCACGCACGTCTCCTTGGATGGGAGCGGGAATCCAGTCATTTCACCTTCTTCGACTTGTGGCGATGAAATTCTTGATGATGGAGAGTCGTGCGATCCCCCCCAAGGGGCATGTGTTCCTCCATACGGTTCTTCGTGTACGTACTGCAGTTCCTCCTGCAACCTCATTTCTCTCACGGGGGGATATTGTGGGGATGGAATAGTGAATGGCCCCGAGGAGTGCGACGGTACGTTGGATTGCACCGAGGGTTGTCTCCTTCAACCCATCCCCGTCTGTGGGAATGGGGTGGTGGAATCGGGAGAAGAGTGTGACGATAACAATACCCTTTCAGGGGACGGGTGTTCCTCTGCGTGTTTGGAGGAAGAAATTCCTCTTTCGTATGTATTTGGTGCAAAATTTGAACCTCCGGTTGGGAGAATTCTCCACGGGATGGGTCAGTGGGATCATCCGGGTACGGGCAATCCAGTGTATGTGAATTTGCTGACCAACACGAGCGAGAATCCCCTCGCATCCCCGGACATGTACCCGGCCTCTAAGTTGATGTTCACTGGAATTGCAGACGATGCCTCGCGATGGGACCCCTTCATCGCCAAGCTGACGAGTGTGTTGAATCAACAGTATAATCAGGGGATGATTCCTCATCTCGATATCGCGCTGCGGGGAAACAAACCATTGAATCCAGACCCGTTGGATCCCCTCTACGGGGTGGACGATGAGATTGCCCACTCGACGACCTGGGATGCCCGTATCAACGAGTTGGCTGATGCGTACAAGGCGTATGGAAAGCCAGCCTTTCTACGGATCGGGGGAGAATTCAATGGAAGTTGGAACGGGTACCACCCCTACGATTATCCACTGGCCTACCAGAAGATTGTGGACATATTCAAGGCGAAGGGGGTAGAAAACGTGGCCTTCATCTGGTGCTACGAGCCCGCGGCACCTAATGATTTCATGGAAAAAGACGCGGGGGGCAATTACAAGTGGTTTCCTGGAAATGAATACATTGATTGGTATGGCCTCGACGTGTTTGGTCCGTTGGATTTCAAACCGGGAGGAGTGAATTATTCGCGTTCCATCGCATTCCTCGATGCAGCCGCGGCTGCCGGGAAGCCGGTCATGCTGGCCGAGACATCGGTATCCAAGGAGGACCTCACTTCCGATCCGACGGACGGAATGAATGATTGGTCGAATTATTTTAGTCCCTTTTTCATGTTCATGGAGGCCCACCCCAACATCCTTGCTTTCTATTACATTAACTTCGATTGGCAACTAGCGGGGGAGTATCAGGTGAGTGGTTGGAAGAACGCAGACATCACGATCAACGAGTATATTTCCCAGAAATACCTGGAGGAGGTCTCGAAGGGAAAATACCTCTACGCGGAGGACACCCTCTTCCTCAATCAGTACGGAGACTACCCCTGAGGGCGGGGTCATTCTTTAATACTCCAGAATCCCTAACGTATTCCCGGATGAGTATGACTAATCCGGATGCTGTTTCTACAAAATTCATCGTCGTCACGGGAGGAGTGGTCTCCGGCCTTGGAAAGGGAATCGCCGCGGCGTCTATTGGAAAAATCTACTCCTCGGCAGGATTGAAAGTTATCCCGATGAAGTTGGACGGGTACTTGAACGTGGATCCGGGAACCATGAATCCCATTGAGCATGGTGAGGTATTCGTCTTGGATGATGGGGGCGAAGTCGATATGGACTTCGGTCACTATGAGCGATTTTTGAACGTGCATCCCAAAATAACCTGGAATCTCACCATGGGGAAAGTCTTTGATCACGTGCGACAGAAAGAACGCAAGGGCGATTATTTGGGGAAAACGGTCCAGTATGTTCCCCACGTCACAAATGCAATTAAGGAGATGATTTTTCGCGTGGTGAACGAGGAGCATCCTGATGTGATGATTATTGAAGTGGGTGGGACTGTTGGAGACATGGAGAATGAATTGTATGTGGAATCCATGCGCCAATTGAAGAAGGATGTGGGGGAAAACAACATAGCGTATGTCCATCTGACCTATGTACCTGTGCTCCATTCCACGAAGGAGGAGAAATCAAAACCCACACAGCAGAGCGTCAACCTCCTGCGTCAACGGGGGATCCAACCCGACATTATTATCGGGCGATGTGAACAGATGCTCATGGATTCCATCAAGGAGCGCATCTCCACCTTTTGCGATGTTTCCAAGGAGGCCGTCATCACGGGGTTGGATGTGGATAACGTGTACAAAATCCCACTCGTGTATCATGAGGAAGGAATCCTCTCTCAGTTGAATCAAAAACTTGGACTCGACGCGAAGCCAAACCTCCAAGAATGGGGAGAACTGGTGGGGCGAATGAAAAATGCACCGAGTGAGGCGCACATTGCGATTTGTGGGAAATATACCAAATTAGAAGACAGCTATGCCTCCGTCATCGAGGCCCTGCATCATGCGGGGGCGCATCACCATGTAAAACCGGTGGTGCATTGGATTGAAACCACACACATTGAGAATGGGATAATGAGTGCAGAGGACGCGTTGCGCGGAATGGACGGGGTGATTGTTCCAGGGGGATTTGGCTCGCGGGGCGCGGAAGGAAAAATAAAAATCATCGAGCACGTGCGCACGCACGACCTGCCCTATTTAGGGTTGTGTTACGGCCTCCAATTGGCCACGATTGAATATGCACGAAACGCGTGCGGGCTGGTAGATGCCAATACCACGGAGAATAATCCTGAAACCCCCCACCCGGTCATTGATATTCTTCCCGAAAAAAAACAGGTTAAGGACATGGGGGGAACATTGCGATTGGGTGGGCAAGATGTTCTCATTTTACCCAACACGAAAGCCAGTGAAATGTTTGGCACGAAAGCACGTCTTCGTTTTCGTCACCGGTATGAAGTGAATCCGGAGTATGTGGAGCGATTGGAGAGGAGTGGATTGGTATTTTCCGGCCGGGCGCCTAACCAGCCCATCATGCAAATCCTCGAGCTTCCGCAGCATCGATTCTTCATGGCCACGCAGGCTCATCCCGAATTGACGAGCAAATTGGACAAGCCCTGTCCCTTCTTCGATGGGTTCATCGCCGCGTGCAAGAATACCAAGGAAAGCGGGGCCAAAGTTCTAGTGTCGAACCGTGATCAATGATCGCTTAGCCCGCTTGGCGGTCTGGACGGCTGTGTTGAATACGTTCAAGGTCTCCTTGAGTTCTTTCTTTCCGTGCGCGAAAGATGAGAAGATGACTTCCTGGTAATCCACGTCAAACATGACCCCTCTCCGCAGGGATTCGAATTGTATCCTCGAGAACAAATCCGTGTCCACGTGTTCCAAGTCGTGGTAGTGGTCGATTTTTTTCTTGTGCGTGGGGAGATATTGGAACATTCGAGGGTGTCCACTCATGAGGTGAGGAACCCTTTCCTGCGTGAGAATCTTGTCCATCCCCCTGAACAATCCTCGCGTGAAGGTGGTAAACTTCTCCTGGTTGCTCTCTTTGCGTATTTCCTTCAGCGTGGCCTCGCACACGCTCAATGAGACGGGGTTGGCCGAGTACGTTCCGCCGTGGGCGACTTTCTTGGGCCCAATAACGGACATGATTTCTTCCTTTCCGGAGAAGCAGCCAATCGGGTGGCCGTTTCCCATGCACTTGGAGAATGTCGCGATGTCCGGCTTGACCTTGTAGAGGGATTGAGCTCCCCCCGGGTGGACACGAAAACCGGTCTTGACTTCATCAAAAATCAACACAACTCCATACTGATCACAAACCTCTCGCACGTGCTTGAGGAATCCATCCTCGGGCATTATCCCAGAGGCATTCCCCATGATAGGCTCCATGATGATGCAGGAAAGTTGTTTGTGGTGTCGCTTGACCTTCTCCTCCAATCCTTCAAAGTCATTAAAGCTGGCCGTCATGGTGAGGGAGCGCACTTCTTGGGGGATCTCTCTCGACTTCCAAAACATTCGTCCAGGAGGCAAATCAAACGGGGAATGGTTGGGCGTCACCATCACCGAGTCGTGCCACCCGTGGTAGTGTCCTTCGAATTTGAGTATTTTTTTCTTTCCCGTGAAACCTCGCGCCACCTTGATGGCGGCCATGGTGCTTTCCGTGCCTGAGTTAGTGAAGCGCGTCATCTCCGCACAGGGGACCATCTTCTTTATGGTCTCGGCCATCCGGACTTCCCGTTCGATGTCCAGCGCGTAGGCAAATCCGCCCTCTAAAACGTCCTTCACGGCCTTCACGGTGGCCGGGTGAGAGTGTCCTAAAATAGCGGGTCCGAATCCCAGTCGATAATCGATATACGTGTTGTTGTCCACGTCCGTCAAATAGGCCCCGTGGGCCTTCTTGGCAAAGAGGGTACAGGCCTGATAGGGGTGGCAGATCTCAATGTCCATCAGCCGAGCGTTACTCCCCACCCCTGCGGGGATGACTCGGGAGGATTTCACAAATAGATCAAGAGACTTCTTGATTGAGAACGTATCCGGGGTCGGCTTCATTCCTTCATCACCCTTCCTGAGTATTTTAAGGTGCCTTCTTGTCGTGCGGGTGTGATTTTATTAAGCCGAAGTCGCCCGTTCCAGAGATGAAAACCCATGGGAACTTCATCAATGGAAAGTGGGTCAAGACCACCCACACGATGAACGTGGTGAATCCCTTCACCCAAAAAACAATGGCTAAAGTAGCCCGCTCAACGAGTAAAGAAACTCAAAAAGCTATTGATGCCGCGAGAGAGGCATTTGATTCGGGCCCCTGGCCGCGCATGACGCCAGGAGAAAGGGCCACCTGGTTGTTCAAGCTCGCCGATGAGTTGGAAAAGAGAACCGAATCCCTCTCAAGGATTGAATCCTCCAATCAGGGAAAGAGTTGGAAGATGGCCCATGATGGGGACATTCCCTTTGGAATTGACAACTTGCGCTTTTTTGCAGGGGCAGGAAGAACATTGCAGAATCAGACCGCGGGAAACTATGTTTCATTTGATGAGAAAGGCGAACACAAGCCTGCGGGATTTTCCGCGTTGAAACGCGAACCCGTGGGAGTGGTGGCGGCGATTACTCCGTGGAATTATCCCTTCATGATGGCCTGCTGGAAGATAGGGCCTTCCCTTGCGGGTGGAAACACGCTCTTACTCAAACCGGCCAGCGCGACTCCGCTTTCAACTTTAGAAATCGCCTCCGCGGCGGAAAAGATAGGATTCCCTAAGGGCGTGTTGAATGTGGTTACGGGCTCCGGAAAGGAAGTCGGGGAAACGCTTGCGTCCAGCATGGACGTGGACATGATCACCCTCACGGGGAATACGGAAACGGGGAAACGCATCCAAGAATTAGCCTCGGTGAATGTGAAAAAGACCCACTTGGAATTGGGAGGAAAGGCCCCCTTCCTCGTAATGGAGGATGCCGACGTTGAGGAGGCTGCTCAAGGGGCCCTCATTGGAGGACTCATCAACACGGGGCAAGACTGCACCGCAGCGACGCGCATATACGTGCACGAGAAAATACACGATGCCTTTGTCAAGAGTCTCATCGAGAAGGCCAAGCACGTGAGGATGGGAAATCCCCTCAGCAAGGAAACCGACTTGGGACCCGTGGTGAGCAAGGAGCACTATGACCGCGTCATGGGATTCATCCACCGCGCCCCCTCGCAAGGAGCCAAGAAAGTATATTCGTCTCCCGTCCCGGAAGGGTGGTTTGTTCCTATTACGATTTTCACGAATGTCAAGCAGCACTCCGATTTATGTCAGATGGAAGTCTTCGGCCCCGTGTTCTCCATTCTCAAGTTTCGCACCGAGAAGGAGTTGATTCGGGAGACGAACGACGTGAAATATGGATTGGCCTCTTCCATCTGGACGAACGATGGGAGAAAGGCCATGGATCTCGCCCAGCAGTTGCGGTTTGGAGAAGTGTGGATCAACGAGCACGGACCTCTTGCTTCCGAGATGTCCCACGGGGGATACAAGCAGACCGGTTCCGGCCACGATTTGAGCATTCATGCGTTAGAGGAATTCACCGAGCTCAAGCACATCTATTTTGACTTGACGCGAAAGTCCAGGAAGCCCTGGCACTATACGGTCGTGGGGAAGAAATAAGGGGATTTTTTCATGGAGGAGAAAAAAGTGTCCAAGAATATGCCCAAACGCATCGTGGTATTAGGTGGATACGGTTCGATGGGGAAAATAATCGTACGGGATTTATCCCAGTACGCCAAGCACGCTCAAATCGTAATCGCAGGAAGAGACGAGAAGAAGGCGCGTGCATTCATTCGAGAGGTGGGAAATCCGTCCATCGAATTCGTTCCGTGCGACGTGAATGATATTCGTCAAACCGCCCACGCGTTGAAGGGCGCCCGCGTCTGTGTCAATGCGGTTCAGTATGAGTTGAATGAGAAGATCATGCGCGCATGCTTGATGTCTAAGTGTCATTACCTGGACTTAGGGGGGCTGTTTCACATGACGCGGAAGCAGTTGAAGTGGCACGGAAAGTTCAAGCGCGCCGGGTTGTTGGCGGTATTAGGAATGGGTGCGGCTCCGGGGGTCACCAATATTTTCGCCAAAATGGCCATGGATAAACTGGACAAAGTAATGGAGGTTCATTGTCGCGTCGGGGGAAAAGATTTCACCGTTATCAAGGATCCTCCCATAATCTATTTCCCCTATTCTCCTAAGACCGTGCTCGAGGAACACTCAATTCCCCCGATGATTTTCACCAAGGGAAACTGGAAGCAAATTCCCGCGCGCTCACTCAAAACCAATGAGGATTTTGGGGGAAAAATAGGGAGGCAAGTCGTCATGGCCACCCTTCATTCCGAGGTGGCCACGCTTCCAAAATACAAGCCGGGGATTCGAGAATGCACGTTCCAGATATCATTCCCTGAGGATTTCGAGCAGAAGGTTTCGTTCCTCGTTGAAATTGGCCTGGCGAAGCCTGAGAATATTGACTACACATCCAAAATCCTGGCCCAGCTGCCCAAGCCGAATGTGAAGCCGCATGACATTGAGGTGCTTCGATCCTACGCGGTGGGTTCCAAGGGTGGGATGAAGAAAACGGTGTATGTGGATGGATTATTCAAGTCGAATTCACGCTGGGGCGCAGGGGCTGGAGACGTGGACACGGGTGTCCCTCCATCGATTGTCGCACAGATGCTCGCGCACGAAAGGATTGAATCGCGTGGCGTGTTTCCCCCCGAGCAGTGTGTTCCAATCAAGCCCTTCATCCATGAGTTAAAGCGCAGAGGGATGAAGTTGAAGGTGAAGGTCCAATGAACTTTCCTGTCATTTACCCATTCGATGGAAAAACACTCCTCACGTATCCAGGGCACACTCCCGCGGAAGTGGAAGAAAAGCTTGTTCACGTTGTGCGTGCGCAGAAGCAGTGGAAAGAATGGTCATTCTCCGAGCGAAAACGAATCATGGTGAAAGCCGCTTCTATTTTGCTCCGGAAGAAGAAAAAATACTCCACGTTGATTAGTGAGGAGATGGGAAAGCCCATCACGCAGAGTGAGGCCGAGATTGAAAAGAGCGCGTGGGCCTGTGAGCATTTCGCCGAGCACGCGGAAAAATACTTACAACCCATGAATGTGCGCACCGAGGCGAAGAAATCATATGTTTCGTTTGAGCCCCTAGGAGTAATCCTGGGGATCATGCCCTGGAACTTTCCCTTCTGGCAAGTATTCCGCTTTGCCGCGCCCACCCTCATGGCGGGGAATGGAATTGTGTTGAAGCACGCCTCAAACGTTCCCGGTTCCTCCTTAGCCATCCAGGAAGTTTTCCACGAGGCCGGGGTTCCGACCGGTTTGTTTGCGTCTCTCTTAATCGACTCTAAAACCGCCCTCGTATTAATCGATGATCCCCGCATCGCCGGGGTTTCCGTGACAGGCAGCACGCAGGCCGGGAAGCAGATTGCCTCGCGGGCGGGATTAAACGTCAAGAAGTGCGTATTGGAGTTAGGAGGGAGTGATCCTTTCGTTGTGTTGAATCCCGTGGAGAGTGTCCAAGATTGTGCTCACTCCGCGGTGCAGGGCCGGATGGTGAATGGGGGACAATCGTGTATTGCCGCGAAACGCTTTATCGTGCCCAAGAATATTTCCCCTGAGTTCGCACGGGAGATGAAGAAAGCGATGTCCGAGTTGAAGGTCGGGGATCCCATGGAACCTTCCACGCAAGTAGGGCCTCTCGCTCGAAAAGATTTGGTCGAACACCTCCGCGGGCAAGTGTCTCGTTCGGTACGGTTGGGGGCGCATGTGCTGTTCAAGCACCCTCACACGCCCAAGAAAGGTTTCTTTTACGCGCCTACTCTTCTTTCGCGCATTCGCACGGACATGCCGGTGTTTTCCGAGGAAACATTTGGTCCGGTGGCAGGAATTATCTCCGCGGATTCTCCCATGCATGCGGTTGAGTTGGCCAATCTCTCTGAGTATGGGTTGGGTTCATCTATTTGGTCGTCGGATGTGAAAAAGGCGGAATCATTCGCGCGTCGGATTCGCGCAGGGAATGTTTTCGTGAACAAGAATGTCGCCTCGGATCCTCGCATCGCGTTTGGGGGAACCAAGCAATCCGGTCTCGGAAAAGAGTTGGGTGAATTAGGAATTAAGGAATTCGTCAACGCCAAGACGATTTGGATTAATTGATGGTTTCATTCCGTTCGATTATTTTTTGAGTTTGTATTCTTCGATTTGGTATTTCCTACATCCTTCTTCGAATTCTTTCAGCGGGGGAAGGGACGGTGTTTTCGTGGGGGCGAGTTCGTATATTTTCACAAGTCTGTTGAACAGGTCCGGGTAGTACCAGCACCGGTCGTGTCCTTGCTGGTCTATCCATTCCCGGATGACTTTCTTGGCTTCGTGGTTTTGTCTCGTGGCAGGGTCCATGTTTCTACTCCTCATTCGGGGTTTTTATCATTTTTCCCGGCGCCCATTAAATAATCGAAGACTTGATTCAGGGTATGTCGGAGAAGAAGCTCTTTGAGTTGTTGAAGAATTTCGCCGTGTATGCGGGAAAAATCTCTTTGCCCTATTATGGAAAAATCGCCTCCACGTCCAAATCAATTCTCATCCATGAGAAGCTACGCGAGTCTCCCGTGACGGCCTTGGATCACGGGATTCAGGAATTGTTGCTCGCGGAGTTAATGAGGAATGGTTTTTCAGACGTGGCTTTCAATGGGGAAGAGGAGTCTCATTTGAAGTTTTTTTTCCGCACGGATTATGATAATGGGGTCACCGTTCACTGCGATCCAATTGATGGGACCAAGTCGTTTGTTTCAGGGAAAAAGCCATATTGTACCGGGTATGCGTTGTCGCATGCTAAGAAAGGAAAGCACGAGTTTTTCGCGAGTGTGGTGTATGATCCAGTGCAGGCGATTTTGTATTCCTCCTTCAAGGATGAAGTCAGTTCTCACGTGAAATCCAAGAAGGCTCCTAAGACTTACACGGGTCTGCACGGGTTGAATGCACAGGGGAAAAAGAAAGTGGAGGATATGGGGTATGTTCACGTCGACGCAGGCACTGCGCATTTGGCCATCGTCGAGGTTGCGTTGGGGAGGATCGGGGCCTATTTACATTATCCCATTCAGGTTCACGACGCATTGGTTCCTTTCTCGTTCGCGCGCAATTATGGGGTGCTTCCGCATGATGGGAAGGGAAAGCCCCTCTCCTCGTTTAGTCTGTCCCACTCTCCGGCGGGGTTTGCGCGTATTCCAAAATTAGGGTATTTTGCCAACCATGCGATACGGGATGATTTACTCCCATTATTGATGGATCCTAAATACTCAGAATGATAATGGTCTCACTTCGTCATGGCGAAGGAGATGGCTTCCGGCAAGAGGGATATCATGCGGGGGTTGGCCATGATTTTTCCGATGAATCGGGTGGGTTCGTCCATGTCTCCTTCTTTGGAAAGGAATTGTTCCGCCCCTGCGTCTTTGATTTTGAGGAAGAACTTGTCTAGTTGTTCGTCGGTCATCTTGGATTGGTATTGGTGAATTTTGTAGTGCATTTCCAGTTCCTTGAATAGGGGTTCCATTCGCTTGGGATACTCGTCTAAGGACGTTCCCTGCGTGATGTGTTCGTGCAGGACGCCCGCGAGGATGTCGGCGGACTTACAATTCATGATGATGCCTCCTCCGGTGGTGGCTTTGGTTTGGTAGGCCGCGTCTCCCAATAGCACCATGGGGGGATTTACCAAGTTTTTGATGGGCAGGGCGCAGGGGATGAGGAAGGAGTTGCTATTTTTCACGTGGATGTCGATTTGTTTCTCTTTCAAAAACGCATGGAATGCGTGCACGGGGTTGACTCCCACTTTGCATCCTATTCCCACTTTGGCGGATTCTTCATTCTCGGGAATAACCCACGCGAAGAAGTGGGGGGCGAATTTGTTTCCCAGATACAATTCAACAAATTTAGGATCGAAGTGTCCGGCGGCTTTGACTTGATATGAATGAATAAAGTGTCCCGGTTGGGATTCGATTCCGGCGATTTTTCTCAATCGGGAATTGACTCCGTCGGCCGCGACGATGATGTCGGATTTTCGCATGCCTCCTTTTCCTTTAGCTTGAGTAAAGAGGGTGTTTCCTTTCACGTTAATGACACTCGTGGAGAGTTCGATGTTCGCACCTGCTTTGAGTGCTTGCTTGTATAATGTTTGATCGAACACGCTTCGGTCCATCACGTGGGCCACGGGTGTTTTGCGTTCGATTCGAAGTTGGGTGTTGTTGGGGGAGAATATTTTGGCTCCGTAAATATCATTCGTGAAGCTCTCCCTCAGGTCGAATCCCAATTCCTGGGTGTTGCGGGCGGAGATGAGTCCGGAGCAGTGTTCAGGGATTCCGATTTCCGGGTGGTCTTCATACACCGTCGCTTGGATGTCATTCAATGCGAGCTTTTGGGCCAATCGCAGTCCGGCGCTTCCGGCGCCGACAATGGTGATGGTAGGGGCAGTGGTCATGGTGGGAGTTGGCTCACGTAAAGGGCACGCGGGCCCGTATCATAGGAGGCGTGTTCAAAACGATTATAAGTCCATCCGGGCCCCTCTTTCTTGTGTTACTAGGGACTGAATGGGCGATTTCCCTCCTCCAGGGAGGCATTTTCTTCGTAGGTGTGGGGTTTGTGGTCGCCAGTACGGTTATGCGTCTATTCGACGGGGGCCTGGATTCTCGCTTCCCTTCGCGGGGTTCCAAATCCCCTTTGCGTGGGTGGGTCGAGGGTCTAATCGTGGGTTTGTTTCTTCTGCCGCTTTTGTTGAGCGTAGGGAACGTCCTGGTAGGGGTTCGGATTGACACCCCAGCCGTGGGGGCTATTCTCTTTGTGTTCATCCTGGGTGGGTGGTGGAGGGCCACCCATTCCCAGATTTAGTTAGCGTCGTCCTTCTTCCAGATCTTGCGTCCCTTAATCGAGGTGGGGGCGCGCAATGTTCGGCTTCCTCCGCGTTCGACTCCGGAGGCGCTTCGCAGGATGGGGTTGTCCGCTCCTTCGACGCTTCCGCGTACGACGCGCACACTCACGAGGATGATTCCCGCGAACACGATTAATCCGATTACGAAGGGGGCAACGGATCCAACTCCGGTGGCTAATCCCGTGATGTCCACCAAGGGTCGCCCGTCTCCCGCGTTGGGCGCGCTTCCAGCTACACCCGAGGCGAACAGCAAGGAGGGCGTGGTCGCGTCTCCTGCCACTTCAGCGGCTTTCTCATTGGCCTTTTCGATGGAGTATTCTTGCGTCCCATCAATCTGGACTTCAACGACCTGCCCTTCGGTCAATCCGCTAATCTCAAACTGGACCAAGGGATCATCCTTGAGGACCGTCATGGGATAGTTCGATTCCAATTGGCTCGCGCTCTCCGCGAGGGACTTGGGGATGTCTTCCACAATCTTGATGCTTCCATTCTTAGTGGTGTTTTCCATCGAGAGGGTGAGGCGGACGACATATTTTCCTTCCGTGGGTCCGGGGACCACGCTCACGGTCTTGATGTAGTTCCAACTATTCAAGATGGAGGCAATGCCCTCTCGCATGGCCGTGTTTTCGGCGTTGAATCCCGCGCTTCCCATGAATGTGGGGAGGGCGTCCAACAAGAGAATCACGTTCTCCGTGGCGGGTGAAACCTTAGGAGTGGGTTCGCTCTGCAACACGGGGATGGTGTTCTCGCTTGGAACAGTGGGGGTGGTGGTCGTGACGGGAATAATATTCTTCGTCGCGGGGTCTTTCACGTTTCGCGTGACCGAACTCAAGCATCCATCGGCTCCAAATCGGAAGGTGAGTTTAATTCCCACAGGTGAGGGGATCAGGTAGGGTCCGGACCAATTATTCTTGGCGAGTCCCGACTGGTCAATCTTCACCGTGGCTTTTCCGTCCGGGGTGACGCGGAAGTATCCGTTGGAGTAGGTGTTTCCGGATACTTTCGCCGTGATCGTTTCTCCCGCATACACGTTCGCGGGAATGTCAAATGTCACATTACACGTGGTGCCGCTACCGCCGCCTCCACCGCCTCCGCCGGAGCTGGTGGTGGTGTTATTGTTGTTATTGCTGCTCGAGTCGCTGGCGCATCCTTCCGTGGTGACTTCGAGTTTGTTGCTCTCTTCACTTTCGTTTCCGGCTTTGTCTTTGGCGGTGACCCAGTAGAAGTAATCCTTACATGCGGTCAATCCGGTGTTGGTGAATTCCAAATCATCATTGGCTCCCACTTCTCCTACTTTGGAGGCATCGTTGAAGTTATTTTCGGTGTTGCGGTAAATCCAGTATTCCTCGATTCCGCTTCCCCCATTCGGATCGTCGGCTTCGCTCCAGTCCATGCTGACTTGGGTCGAGGTGACGTCGGTGTCGTCCAAGTCCTCCGGAGCATCGGGGGCGTGGCCGTCGTACTTGACGGTGATGGTTTGTTCGGCGGCGTTGTTTCCGGCGACATCCTTGACTTGTACAATAACGTCGCGGGATCCATCCGTGGAGGGGCATCCATTTGTGGTGACGTCAAAGTCTTCCACGGCTAATGGGGAGGCAGTCATCGTTTTAGTCGAGAGGGTTCCTCCTGAACACTTGAGGGTGGCCGAGGCCAACCCGGAGAGGGCGTCGGTGGCCACGATGGTGAATGTGGGTGTTTTATCCTTCGTGAAGTTATTTTCAGAACTCACGGTCACCGAAAAGGTAGGGGCGGTCGTGTCTGTGTTGAGGGTGAATGGTTGTTCCGCGCTCACGTGGTCCAGGGCATCCTTGGCTCGCACGGTGAGTGTTTCGTCGGTTCCGCTGAATGATACCGGGTTGGTGTACGTTTGGTAGTTGCCTCCATTCTGGGAGGGAACTTTGTATTCCACGGTGCACGTGCTTCCGGCATCCGTGCAGCTGGCGGTTAATGTTTGCGTGTTGGCCGTCGAGGTGGACCATGCGACAGCTGCCGTTAGCGTCGGGTCCTGCGTGTCGACTTTGAATGTGTGGGTGGTGGGGGTGCCGGTTGAGTTGGCATCATCCATGATGGCGATGGTGAGTTGGTGCGTGGAATCAGACAGGGCCGAGGTAACCGTGTAGGAGGCGGTGGTTCCGTTGAGGGTGGCGCCTGTGTTGGTGTTGTCGAGGAGCAGTGAGAATGTCTCCGGCTTGAGGTTCACTCCCGCATCGGGGGTAATGGTCACGGTAATCGTGGGGGTGTTCATCGCGAGGTACCCGTTGCCCGGTAGATCGGCTCCGTTGTATTGAACGGATATGGCAGGGGTCGCATAGGCGCTCCCGGCGAGGATGAGAAAAGTAAATAGAATTAATGCGATGATTCCCCTGGTCGTTGATTTCACGGATGATTCCCCCTGTTCTTTCCGCGAAACGCGGATGAGTACTCTCATTTTTGGAGACTATTTAAACTGTTCGAACGTTAGGTTGTTTATTCGCGTTTTAGGAGGATTTTCGCATGGAATTCCAGGTTCGTACAGTTCTTTTTCTGGGTCTTTTGACCGCTCTTCTCGTGATGGTTGGGAATTTCCTCGGTGGGCTCAGCGGGGCCTTCGTGGGGTTGATTTTTGCTGGAATCATGAATTTTATCTCATATTTTTTCTCGGACAAGATTGTGCTGGCGATGTATCAAGCGAAGCCGGTGGATCCCAAAACAGAACAGGGTTCACGCATCACGCGATTGGTTCATCATGCCTCCTCGCGCATGCAGATCCCGGTTCCCAATCTCTACACGATTCAGGAGCGTTCTCCGAATGCGTTTGCGACCGGGCGTGGTCCAGGTCATGCCGCGGTAGTGTTCACGGAGGGAATTCTCTCCTTGTTGGATGATACGGAATTGGAAGGGGTCATTGCGCACGAACTCTCACACGTGAAGAATAGAGATGTATTAGTTTCTTCGATAGCGGCAACTATCGCGGGGGCGATTGGTTTTCTCTCTCACATGTTGTTCTGGGGCGGTTCGTCCAACGAGGATAATCGGGGGAATTTCATCGGGATGAGTCTCCTGGCGATTTCCATTCCCATCATTGCTACGCTCATTCAATTAGCCATTTCTCGTTCGCGTGAATATTTGGCGGATGAGACGGCCGCGCACGCCTTGCATTCGGGTCACGGTCTCGCTAATGCGTTGCGTAAGTTAGAGAAGGGAATTCATTCTCGTCCCTTCACGGATGCCAACTCTGGAACGGCGCACATGTTTATTGCGAACCCATTTTCGGGTGAGGGGCTGATTTCCCTCTTTCATACGCATCCTCCTCTGCAGGAGCGGATTAGGCGTTTGGAA
>CAYRUV010000012.1:0-14989 GCA_964427715.1 uncultured archaeon
CTGGATTATTCCTCCCGCGGCGTGCTCGAATGTAGAATTGACCTACCTCCCTGTTTCTCCGGTCGAGGACCTCTCATTTAAAATACGGGTCTTCACTCCCACTCGTGTGTTGGCCGAGAAGGGTGCAAATATGGAAATCTTACCAATGATTGACGGGAATGGTGCATGAATATGCCTGATGCAAATACTCCTACGCACGATGAGCCTTCCATTATTGAGATTAGTCAGAACATGGTGAAGGAAGGAGAATCCGAAGACCAGATTCTCTCCACCTTGTCCCACTTAGGAGTCGAGCAGAAGAAGGCTCAACGTTTGCTCTTGCTCGCCCAAGCCGACACGTTTGCGTTGTTGAGAAATGAAATCTCCAAGATTGTAAAACAAGACATTGAGGCGGAAAAGCAAGGATTGAATCAATACATCCCGAAGGAAGCCCAATCGGCCGTGCAGGGAGTGAAGCAAAACCTTGCTACGGAAATCAAGCAGGATCTGACATCTTATGAGAAGCAGGTCTCGCAGGATCGAAAAGGATTTGAGTCGCAAACCGTGGACACCGTCACCAAATTCACCGATCTCGCCGAGCGTATTCGTATTCGCGTGAATGAGTTGGGCAAGGATGTTCAGCAAATCAAAGTAGATCAGGATGAGATGAAACTCCGCGGTGTGGGAACACAAAATAGAATGGTCTCATTCTTGTTGTTAGGCGTAGGAGTATTGTTTGTTCTGGCTGCGCTGGGAATGTTCGTGTTCAACTTCGGCGCGGTGTTATCCATCGAGTCCATCATTGTTTTCATCATCATGGCTCTCATTGGAGTGGCCGCGATGTTTGTGTCCACGTTAGTGTGAAAAAAATAGATTCGGTGCGGCGTAATTATTGCTTCTTGCTTCGGTTCACAACGTTTTCAACGACTTCAAGGTTGTTGAATTTCTTCAAGTTTTCAATGGCCCATTCCAAGTAAACCTTGGCGCGGTACGAGGGCTGCTTGCTGCGCAATTGTTCGAGTTCAGCGATGGTGATTTCCAGCGGTTGCATACCCTATTCTCTTCTCATTCTCATTTTAAGGGTTGCCCCTTCAGCAAAAGAGGGACGTTAGGGGCCTTAAAATGATCCAATTCCTTTCCATGTTTGTGGGCGTTTTCCAGGTTGATGGCGTAGCTCTTTTCATTGATGTGGAAGTGTTCCTTCTTGAGGAAGCGCCACCCTTTCCTAGGAATCTTCCACGCAATCACTAATTCGGCCCCGGCGAGCTTACTCCACTCTTCTAAGTCGTTCATTTGCTGGTGGGAAATATGCAAACTCCCGGCCTTCCACGCCTTGCACTCAAAGGCGTAAATCTTCCCGTCTCGCAGGGCAATGGCATCCGGGGTGGGGATGGTATCTTTTCCTTTTCCGCTCCCGGCGGCCCTACACACGGCGAATCCGACCTCGTATAAGGCCTGCAATAGCTCCCTTTCGGCATTCGCTCCCTTGTTGTAGTGGGTCATTCGGGATGCAGGTTTTTGCCCTATTTATGGGTGGGTGGGACCCATTTTCCAGGTTTGAGTTAGTTTGTTTATAAAGGGTCGCGCCCCTATGAGTATAGAGGTCCGTTGATTCGGGCTTTTGTTCACTTACGCTTACTAGTGTGGTGTGTGGGATTGTCTCCAACCCTGTTGCCAGTATTGGTCCATCCCCGGAAATCCAAGTTTGGTTTTTCCCACCGCGACGAATGGTCGGGAGTGTGGCATGTCCACGTGACAAGTCCACCGCACGACCAGCAAGCCAATCGCGAACTATTGGAAGAGTGCCGGAAATTGTTCCGTGCGGATGTAGAAATGGTCCGCGGGAGTTCCAGCACCAAAAAAGTGTTGCGCATCGGAAAGGAAAAAGAACTCGTTGAACAGAAGCTGGAATCCAGTCGGATTTTACCAAACAAAAAAAGAGAGTGAAAATTTATGGCCAAAACCTACGTGGATGCCGTCAAATACATGATTAAGATTCAATTCCAAATCAAGGGAGTGGTAGACAAACCCGACATTGTGGGGGCAGTATTCGGACAATCCGAAGGACTGTTAGGAGAAGAAATGGACCTGCGCGAACTGCAAAAGAAAGGACGCGTGGGACGAATTGAAGTGAATGTTCGACAGGATGGGGGGAATACGCACGGAGAAATCCTCGTTCCTACATCCATGGATATGGCCGAGACCTCGGTCTTAGCCGCGGCCATTGAAACCGTCGACAAAGTCGGCCCCTGCGAGTCCCAATTTGTCGTCAAGTCCATTGATGATGTTCGAAAGGATAAGCGCGCCGAGATTGCCAAGCGCGCCAAGGAATTATTGTCGCGATTGAAGACCGAACAGTCTCCCGAAATCGACACCCTGACGGAAGAAATCCGCTCGGATGTACGCGCGGGTAGTTTAGTCGAGTATGGTCGAGACCGCTTGGCGGCCGGACCCGACATCGACTCCTCCGATGAAGTGATAGTAGTAGAAGGACGAGCGGATGTCGTCAACATGCTCAAGCACGGTGTGAAGAACGTGATTGGAATGGGTGGATCCAAAATCTCCCGCGACATTGTGGACTTGTCTCGACGCAAAACACTCATATTATTCGTCGATGGAGATCGCGGCGGAGAATTGAACGCGCGTAAGCTCCATCAGATTGCCAACGTCGCCTACGTGGCAGTCGCACCGGACGCGAAGGAAGTGGAAGAGCTCCAGCAGAAGGAAATCATCCAATCCTTGCGTCGTAGAGTTCCCGTGAACGACTTCCTCCAATCGATTGGAGTATCTAACCGAGAAGCCGGTCGAGGGATGGGCCCGAGAGGATTCGAGCACGCTCAACCGATGCACGGTCGAGACGATCGAGGCAATCGTGGTCCGCGAGAGAATCGAGGACGATTCCCTCCGCGTGATGAGGAGCGATTCCACAGCGAAGAACCCCGCAGTCACGGACAAGAAGAGATGGGTGGAAACATGGAACGGTTCCCCGATCCTCGCAATGAACGACCGCGCGGAGGATTTGGAGCGCGAGGCATGCGAGATGGTCCCCGCGGTCCCCGAGATGGGATGCGCAATAATATGCACGATGGAATGCGAGGTCCACGCGACGGAATGCGAGAACGCGGATCGATGCCGATCCACAAGCGATTTGGAGAGGAAACCCGAGACGTTCCCGCGCCTTCGTTCACCTCCCAGGAGTCGTTGCCCACGTTCGAAACCCCCCACATTGAGGACAATACCCCCATTATCCCCACGGAAGAGATTTCAGCCTTCAAGGGAAAGCTGAATGAAGTGAAAGGAAAGCGCATCGCCAAGTTCTTGAACAAGGACCAGAAAGAATTAGCCTCTGTTCCCGTCCGAGACATGGTCGAGAAGCTCGCCACGGCGAAAAACGTTCACACGGTCGTGTGTGATGGAATCATCACCAAGCGATTAGTGGATGCTGCCGCCAAAGCCAATGTTCAATTAGTCGTGGGTGTAAAGCGCGGAAAGATTGGCGACTCGTCCGTGAAGACGATTGTCTTAGAGTAAGAAATACAAATTGAATGAGCGGAGGAGGGAAGTATTCTTCCCTTCTCTTCTAATTTTTTTTTTTTAGAAACAAAAATTTACTTCTTCTTTCCTTTCCATCGTGCGGGGCGTGCTTCCATCATATTTTCTTCGATGGGCAAGACAATCTTCCACGAGCGATACAATACCATTCCGATGATGAATCCGCCAACCCAGAAGAATACGTTGGCAATCTTGGGGAACAAACTAAACACAATCTGTAAATCCGTCATGCGGGTCTGGTTGGCACGGAGTAAAATATCAAAGGCGTGTCCAGCTTGCGCTTGGCAATCCTGGATCGTGGCCGCGTTGGAGTGAACCGCGTCCAAGCAGGCGTGAATGGCCTTCACGTTCTCCCATGAGTCAAACATTCCCGTGAGAGCGTGGAGGAGCATGAGCGCGGCTCCTATCATGAGGAATGCCCCAAATAGCTTGGGTAGGTGTACGTCGCGGGTTCCTAATCTGAATAGCAAGATTCTCCTCATTTTACCTCACTCCTTGAGCGAAAGCATCCGTTTGCGCTATTTAAATCCGCCGTTCCTTCCCGGTGTGTTTTCCCCTATCATCTCATTTAAATAGGCGGTTTGGCTTTTTCGGCCTGGATATGCCGCTCTTTCCTGATGCGAAGCCGAAGCCTGCAGGCCCTGTTTCTTCGTCTGTATCCATGGGACCCATTTCCGGAATTCCCCCGGCGACTCCGCCCGTCTCCAGGATGGCCCCCGAGATTCCCGCCCCGGCTGCCGGGGAAGATGTGGATTCCCTCATGCGGAAGATCTCGGCCCTTCAATCCCTCTCCACAAACCCCCCCTCCGTGACTCCTTCACCTGTTCGCGCAGCCACTCCTTCAACTCCTCCCGTGATTCCTTCTATTCCCCGCCCGGAACAGCGATCGGATCCCGGAGCGAATCCTTCCTCGGCCTCCATTACCGCCGCCGCGCTCGCTGGATCCTCGAAGATTGGCGTATCGTTATCGGGGGTGGTGCAGCAGCTCAAGAATATTTCCTCCGACAAGCCCGAAGATACATTTGAATCGAAACTGGCCGACAAACCCAAAACCGTCCTGGAAGAATACGGTCAGACGAAGATTTACCGCGTGCAGGGCGAACCATTGTTGTATTATTGGGTTCCCGTCGCCCGACCCACGGTTTCAGAACGTTCCATCATCAGTACATTGAAGGAAGCCACGACGCGACTTCTTTCTATTACCCCCTACAAGATACGCGATCCCGAGCAACGAAGAAATGTGTACGCCCAGCAAGTGATTGAAATTCTCCGCGCCTCCCCGGAGTTGAAAGTCCCTTCCTCCAAGTACGACTTCTACGCCGAAGCCGTAGTATCGGAGATGGTCGGATATGGCCTCATTGATGCGTTAGTCAAAGATGATCGCCTCGAAGAAATCATGATCATCGGACCCAACGTCCCTGTCTTCGTATTTCACCGAAAGTACGACATGATGATTACCAACGTAGAATTCTCCTCCGACAATGAAATCCAAGATTTGGTGAATCGTATCGCACGTGAAGTGGGTCGACGCGTTGACATCTCGTCTCCCTTGTTAGATGCGCGTTTGCCGGATGGTTCCCGTGTGAATGCAACCATTCCTCCTGCATCTGTATCGGGATCCACTCTTACGATTCGTAAATTTCGTGCGGATCCCTACTCCATCATTGATTTGGTGCGCTACAAAACAATTTCCAATGAAGTCGCAGCATTCCTATGGTTGTGCGTGGATGGAATGAACACGCAGCCCGCCAACATCCTCATATCGGGAGGAACCAGTTCGGGAAAAACCACCCTATTGAATGTCTTGTGTTCATTCATCCCTGCCAACGAGCGCGTGATCTCCATTGAAGACACATCCGAATTGAACCTTCCCCTGCGTCACTGGATCCGACTAGAAGGGCGCCCTCCCGGATTGGAAGGGAAGGGGGAAATCACCCTGGATATTCTCACCAAGAATAGTTTGCGTATGCGCCCCGATCGAATCATTGTGGGTGAAGTGCGTCACGACGAAGCCTTCTCCTTATTCACCGCGATGAACACGGGACACGATGGAAGTATGGGAACCATCCACGCCAACACGGCCGCCGAAACCCTCATTCGTGTAACAAGCCCTCCCATGAGTGTGCCGGAAGTCATGCTATCCGGATTAAACTTTGTAATCGTGGAAAACTTATTTCATTCCTCCCAAAAGGGAAGCTTCCGCCGCGTCACGGAGATCGCGGAAGTCGTGGGGGTTATTGAGGGAAAAGCCCACACGCAACCCGTTTTCACGTGGGATCCCGTCAAGGATGAGTTTATTCGAAGCAACACCCCGATCAAATACCTGGACCGCCTCTCCTCCCTCACGGGAAAGTCCGTGGCCGATTTAGAGGGGGAATTGCGCAAACGCGAGCGTTTTATTCAGGGCCTGATTGACCGCAATGTGCGTGATATGAAGACGATTGCAAATCTCGCACAAGAATTCACGGGAGGCGAGTGAAATGGCGGAGAATTTCACCAATATCCGCTCCCGCATTGAGGAGAAGAAAGGAGACTCTTCTCGCACGGCCCCCGTGTCGCAGGACGCCGTGAAGGATTTATCCGACAAGGAAATCGAACAGATTGTCGACCGAATGAAAACCAAATATCGTTCGGAAGGAATGCAGTACACGGAAGCCGAGGGGCAGTTAGGGGAATTGAAAGACATTATTTCCGGCAACTCCCAGAAAGGAATGGACGTCACCGATGTGGAAGCCCTGCGCGGGGGAAAGAATGCCTTCGTGCGTATCCTCGGTCACTTGTATTCGTCCATGCATGGTCCCTTTGAAAAATTAGGGAGCATCATCGAGAAGTTTCCCCAGATGCGGACCCTCAACTATTACTTATACTCGGCCAACATGCCCTATTCCTCCAAGCAGTGGGTGGCCCTGCTCTCAGTGGCGTCTGTAGTGGTGTTTCTCATCACGTTCTCACTCGGAGAAATCATCTTCCTCTTGCTTCGCCTCATCGCCCAGCAGCGAGGGACGGCATTAACACCATTAGTGGTGACGTTGAGCTACCTCCTCCCCTTCTTCGGGGCGCTTTTCTTCTCACTCGCAACCATTCTCATTGGCTTCCTCATTCCGGCCTCGAATGCGCAGAAGAGAGGAGACCAGTGCAGCACCGAGCTCCCCTTTGCCCTGCGTCACATGGCCACGGAGTTGCGTGCGGGAATTGGATTGTACAAAACCATTCAAACGATCGCCAAGGCCGATTATGGAGTGCTGAGCGAAGAGTTTTCTCGCACCATTTCCGAAATTGAAGAGGGGACTGACACTAAGGATGCATTGCGTCACTTCGCCGCGCGAACGCAATCAAGGCCCCTGTCCAATGCGCTGCGCCACATCATCCGCGCCCTCCGCACGGGTGGAAATCTCTCGGAGATTATGGGAACGATTGCCGGAGACGTGAGTTTTGAATTAAGGATGCGCGTGCGCGATTACTCGGAACGACTCAACTTCTTCGGAGTCATTTTCATCTTCATGGGGATTGTCATGCCCGTGTTTGTGGGGGTCATGGCGGCCATTGCCAACTCCGGATTGCCATTGGGAGTAAGTTTGCCAATAACTCCTCCGCTCGTCCTGGCGTTTTACTTTGTCTTAATGCCCATGCTCATGGGAATGCTGGCCTACTATTTGTACGTGTCCCAGCCCAAGGTGTAAAGGAGAATCAACATGGAAAACATATTCGAAAAAAAGACCCCGTTGGAGCAGTACGCGTATTACATGCAGCAGGCTGGCTTTGACATCCCTCCTTTACTCTGGCTCGCCGGGTCCTTCCTCGCCGGGTTGGCCGTAGGACTATTCGTCTTCTTCGGATTAGGATTACTCAAGATCAACGAACCCCTGTTAGGAGTGCTGGGTTTCCTCATCGTAGCGGACATCATGATTGGTTTTCCCTACATGAAGGGAAAGGCTCGTATTGATTCCATTGAGGCGAATCTCCCGGATGCGTTGAAACAGATTGCGGATACCCTGAAGACGGGATCCACCTACGAATACGCGCTGCGCGAAGTTGCTTCATCACAGTATGGTCCCTTAACGGACGAGATGAAGAAAGTTTTACGTAAGTTGGAAGAGGGTGAGAATTTTGAAAACTCCCTCATGACATTGTCGAGAAACATCGACTCACGATTGTTGCGTCGTGTCGTCACCATAATCGTGGACACGGTGCGTGCCGGTGCCGCCTTGGCGGATATCTTAGATGATATTGCCGCGGATGTGCGCGAGATGAATCGTATCGCACAAGAGCGTAAGACCAAAACGGTATTGCAGGTTATTTTCATGCTCGCCGCCGGAATTGTGGTGGCGCCGTTCATTTTTGGGATGGTCGCGACCATCATCGACTTCCTCATCAATGCCTCCGCCAAGACCGGTGCGAAGTCTGCGGCGGCGTTGGCCAAGACCGAGAATGCACGCGATTTGATTGTGTTCAGCGTGAAGGGCTACATCCTCGTCATTGCGGTATCCGCGTCCATCATCATTGGGGTGATGCGCGACGGTCGGGTATCCAAAAGCCTTTTATACATCCCTTTGTTGCTACTAATCGCTTACACGGTCTTCTACGTCTCGCAATTTGCGGTCGGGTTGATGGTGAAAATATGATGAATCGATTGGATGATCGCGGTCAGGCCGACCTTGCCTTGTTGCTGGCGGCCGGGATAGCGATTGTCGCAGCGACCATTGGGGGCCTTGTTCTCAAGGCCTTGTTCACCAGCCAGCAGCCGACGATTCAGGGACAGACGAATACTGTGGTGAATAGCTTAACAACGACGATTTAACCAGGAGGGAACATATGGATAACCGAGGACAAGGAGCATTGGAATACCTATTGTTGATTGGAGGAGCCGTGCTCATCGCAACGATTGTGCTGTTGATCATTATTGGTTCTTCGCAGAACACGCAGGGAATCATTAACAGCAACCTCAACGAGTTCCAAGCGCATGTGAATGTGAATGCGATACCGTTGCCTTAATGGAGCATACTATGGAACGTCGAGCACAGGTAGCGTTGGAGTATCTCCTGACCGTCGCGTTTGGAGTCATACTCGCAACCGCGGCCGCGTTGCTCGCGTTCCAAGTGGTTTCTATTGCACAAGTTGCAGAGAAGAATATTGAACAGTTTCGCCAGGAAACGATTTTGAGCTTTTTGGGGGAGTAATCCCCCATGTTCCCCCTGGCTTTTTCTCTTTCTTTAATCGGACTCATTATTGCCTCGTACACCGATCTTAGGTCGAGGATTATACCTAACTGGATTCCCTATGGGATGGTCGTGGTAGGGGTTGCACTGGCCGGGTTTGAATCCTATCAGACCCAGTCGATTATTCCCCTCTTCTGGAGCCTTTCTATCATGGCCCTCACCTATGCGGGGGCGTATCTCTTTTGGAAACTGGGTGCGTGGGCCGGTGGGGATGTGAAGTTGTTCACGGGGCTGGCCGCGCTAAATCCTTTCAACCTCAACGTAATCGGTTCGGCCCTCGGATTGTCTTTTTTCGCGTGGGGGAAAGAGTGGATTTCGGTCTCACTGCTTCCTGTTTTCATGCTGAACCTCTTCATGTTTTCCGTCGTGATGCTGATCCCCTACACGGCTCTTCTTTCCCTGCGCTCCCTCTCTCATGCGTCTAAGCGGAAGGAATTTTTCACGCTTTCTCTTCAATCGGTTGTGAGTGGGATTGAGTATGGGTTGTGGATTGTCGTATTCACGGTGGTCTTCAACGCGATCCAACTGCCGTTGATTCTGATCCTCATCCCCTTGATTCTCATTTCATTCCTCCCTAAGTGGGTTGGATATGCGGGTGGATTAATCGGTGCCTATTTTTTGTACGCGGGAAGATTTGGTCTTTCGGAGTTCATTCCCCTATTGTTCGTATTAATTCTCGTGAACATCCTGCGCGCATGGTATGGATTTGCCCAGAAGCACGTCCTGACCAAGACCAAACGCATTTCTGAATTGGAAGATGGGGACATCGTGGGGGAACGCATCGTGAAGGTCGGCGACAAGATTGTACGTGAAGCTCCCATCTCGTTCCAAATGATTATTAAGGCGGGTTTTCGTCGGGATATTGGAATGATCCTGCACGTCCTCAATCCTACCGGAGAGATACTCGCGGATCCCCGCCGCGCCGCGGGGGTATATCCTGAGGATATTGCGCGATTGCAGAAAGAAGTCCACGCGGGTCGTTTGACGGATGAGATTAAGGTCAAGGCCTCGTCTCCTTTTGCCCCGGCCGTATTGCTGGCCTATCTTTTCCTTAATCTGATCGGAGACAACTTCCTCGCCTGGGTCGGAGGGGCATGATCATGCATTCTCGTGGACAGGCCAGCATCGAGTTCATCTTCGTGCTTGTCTTCATGTTCGTAATCATCGTGGGGGTTATTCTTCCCCTGAGTCAGACGTTCCAGTCCTCCTTAGATGATGTGGGTCGGGCCGGCTCTCTTTCAGGGGGCGTGAAGCAGGTCGAATATTCCCTTCGCCTCCTCACC
Source organism: uncultured archaeon (assembly GCA_964427715.1). Lineage (GTDB taxonomy): Archaea > Iainarchaeota > Iainarchaeia > Iainarchaeales > VGJJ01 > VGJJ01. The sequence continues at coordinate 10,031 of CAYRUV010000012.1, forward strand.
AACACCCATGCCCCTGGGAAGCAAGTCGTGGGGATTTTCATCCCGCGCGATTCTAATTTTTCATGCGATCCCGTGGCGGATGAGCTCAGCATGACTCTCCCCCTCGCCCTTCCCGTGTTCAACACCGATGGAAGCGTCCCGTCTTCGTGTACCTTATTGAGCGACTCCTCCGCGTATGCGATGGTCTGCGAGAAGCAGGTCGCGGTTCCTTCTAGCGTGGATCTTCGCTGCGGCGCTAGTACCACGCTCCCCTTCCTCATTGAAACGGGCGGAGCGGGCTTTACTCAATCGTTCACGTTCGAGTCGACCTATGATGCACTCGCTGTTCCCCCCTACGTGGTCGACATCCGCACGGGCGGGTGAAACAAGTATGCGTCGCGGCCAAACTAGTTTGGAAATCCTCCTCGTGATTTCCTTCAGTCTTCTTCTCTCCATGATGATTGCCCTCCCCTACGTGGGAAATCAGGCCCGCACAGACGTGGGAATACAGGCCAAATTAGCCCTGCTCCCATACATGGAAAAAAATCCCGAGCTGGTCCGTGTGGCGTCGATTGGGGTGGAAGTGTCTCCCTCTCAGGATGTATTCGTAACGGCCAAAACCGTGGGGTCACTCGATCCCCTTTCCATTTCCTCGACGGATTGTGACTCTATTCACGCGGGGTTGGATCCCACGGGCTTCTATGAGAACGTTTCCTTCCTCTGGATGCACGGGGAGCCGCCTGCGATGATTTGCTCGGTTCCGTGATTTTTTTCCCTAGATTTTAATCCATTCCTCTCACGTTCACGTCTCATATGACGCGAGTGGACACTTCCACGTATTGGTTTCTCTTCCTCCTCTGCGTAAGTGGGGGAATTGAACTGTATTCGTCTCACTCGATTGTACGCCCCTCCAACCTCACGGAGGTGCTTTCGCTTCCCCTGCCTGTGCGGGTGGAAGTGGAAGGATATGTGGTGAGTCCCCATTCCTCGGGTTCCGCACTTGTGTTTGATGTGGAGAACGAAGGGCGCCTCACTTGTTATCATCGCCACCCCTCTCCGGTGTTTCCTCTTTTCTCAGGAGATTGGATTCGTCTGCGGGCGCGAATCGAAGCCACGCCCAAGGGAATATTGTGTGTCGTCGAGGAGGTGCTTCCCCGTGCTCCTTCTTGAGTGGTTCGTTGGAATACTCATTGGATGGTGGGGTTCCCGCACGGGAGTGGTGTCTATTTTTTCCATCCTCCTTCTTCTGCCATTTCTCCCCTGGTCGTTCCACGCGTGGTTAGTGATTGGGCTGGCGTCATCGCTCCTTGCATTTTCATCCAGTTCTCCGTTCCGCTCATTGAATTCGTTGATGGGTTTGATTGGGGGCGTGTTGGGCGTATTTCTCTATTCCCAGATCCATTCCTCCCTCCCCCCTCTCGAGGGGATGGTTCCTTGGTTGATGGTGGGAATGGTGGGCATGATTATTTTTTTCTCCCCGTATCCGACATTGAAGCTCGTATCGGGGTTGCTTCTTTCTCTCGCACTGGGATACTTGGTTCTCGTTCGCTGGGTAGTTCCCATTGGAGTATCGGCCATCCTCATAGGCCTATCTCGTTTTCGTCCCTTGACAAACCAGCCTTCGGTGGAGTATTCATTAGGGTCTTCTGCACGAGATGCAGGAATAGGAGTGGCCGCCGGTTTACTTCCTGGAGTTGGCCCCGGCCTCATTGGACTCGTGGGGCGTCACTTTTCCCCCGCACTGGGGATATCCAATCTCGTGTTCAGCCTGGGGCTTGTTTCCCTTTCCCAGAATGTTCGCTCGGCTCCCGCCGCGACATTGGCGTTTCATTCGATGCCTGTGTGGACGGAAGTGATTTTTTGGTTGCTCCTGGGGGTGTTTCTCTCAAGCGTATTGGACACCCTTCTCCCGTACTCCTGGGAATCTCCCCCTTTCCTCCAAGTCGGGGTGCATTTGTCCATTCTCGCGTGGGCCGGCGGATGGATTGGTTTAGGGTGTGGTATTCTTGCGTGGAGCCTCGCTCGTTTTCTCTCCGCGCGAGGGATTCCTTCGGAGTTGGGATTGGTATTCTTGATTCCTCCCCTCTGGCTCTTCTACTCCTAATATATTTCCCCCCTCCCCCATTTGATTCATGCCGTGGTCCATCACTAAATCATTGATTCGCAATCTCATGCACGCCGCTGCGCGTGTGTATCCCTTGGAGTTCATTGCCATGGTGGGGGTGTCGAAGGATACTCCTTATTGCCTCTCTGAAATAATCGTGCTCCCGGCCGAATTTGGAGAGGATTTTTCTGAGCTCCACACGGAATTGATTCCTTTTGATCCGTTGATCGTGGGAAGTGTCCATTCTCATCCGGATGATGTCACTCGTCCGTCGGCGGAAGACCTGAATGTGTTTTCTCGCCTGGGGAAAATCCACTTGATCCTGGGACACCCCTACGATGAGACCTCGTTCTCCGCCTACGACTCGAAAGGAAAGAAAGTGAATCTGCGCGTCGTGTGATGCTTCTTTTCCGCGCATCATTAAAAACGGGGGTATTTTGGGTAATGCATGGACACGCGCGGTCAAGCAGCATTGGATCTTCTCCTCGCCCTCGTGATTCTTCTCGTGGTCCTTGCCTCCATGGGGGGTATTTTGTCCTCGTTCACCAACACCCAGAAAGAAATCTCCCTCCACCAGCAATTGGGGGAGCAGGCTCGATTGTCAGCGTTGTTTCTTTCCCTTCACGCCCAGCACTTTCATGAGAATTATTCCTATCCCTCCCGCCCAGGAGGTCCTCCTTCCTTGGTGGATGTGGTGAATGCCCACACTCGCTCAACAGGAACACTTTCCCTGACCCCAGTTCGAGTTTCGGGATACGCGCAGGGCGTTCCCTGTTCCATTCTCGCAAATGCGTCCGCAGGAACTGTGGACTACACCACGCTTGCCAGTGAGGTGGGCCTCCCAACCAGCATCACGTATTCCGCCTTATTTCCCCCGCGTGCGGGATTTGATGCGGTTCATTCTATCAATTCCGGGGGATGCGGAACCCCACTTGTGGTGGAGGAAAACTGATGCGATCGCAGAAAGGACAGATGTGGTCCCTCGACGTGGTGTTGGCCGCCGTACTCTTCACCCTAGCCATGGGTTTGATTCTTAGCCAGACTGAATTAAACGTGTTTCACGCTCAACAAGAAAGAAACATGCGCGAGCTTCACGGAATGGCCCTCCTTGCCTCAAATGCCCTGGTTGGGAGTCCCGAGATTACTATTACGTCCCCATCCCCCTCCTCCGTGAACGAAAATATTCGCTGCGGCCCCAACCCGGGGGGGTGGTCCTATGAGTATGATTTGTCGTGGATGCCCAACTGCATCGTGGATCGCCCCGGAACTATCTCCCCTGCATCATTGGGCCTTCCTCCCGAGTTTGGCGTGCGAGTCGAGGCGATAGGGGCTCCTCCGCTGTTGGTGACCTCCCCCCCAATCCTTCCAGGAGTCCCCTACTATAGTGTGTCCCGCCGAATGCTCGTAATGGATGCCGATGCCGGGGCCGTGGAATTCCACGATTGCGTGGTAGGTGTCACGTGCACGGGAACCATGCGAGACATTCAGGTGACCGTATGGAGAGTGGGATGATGCGCGGGTTTGCACTCACCGTCGATATGGCCCTCGCGGCCACGGGCGTAGTGATACTCTTTTTCATCCTCATGCAGTCCGTAAATCCCCCCCTCGAGTCGAGGGCATTGGGTCCGCTGCTTGCGCAGGATGCGACCTCGGAGTGGCTGTACACCGGTCTTGTTTCCACCCCTCCCGTGGGATCCCTTGAATACTATTGTGATGTGGGGTTTCGTCCGGCCGACTCATTGGTGATACTCGATCCTTCCAGCCCATCAAGTTGGGACACCGCTGAAAATTGTGTGGGGGCCCCATGATGACACGAGGTTTCTTTTCGGGATTCGTCGCCATCATGGGCGTTTTGCTTCTCATCGCATTATTCTATGCCCAATCCACCCGAAATGAAGCCGTCTCTCTCACGGATGAGTGGGTGGTGGGACAATCGTCACTAGCACGAGACTGGGCGTTGGCGCGGAATGCGTATTCCCAGTTTGCCTCGGATGCCATTGCAGACGAGATTCGCGTCTCGAATAATTGCTCGGTTCCGGGATCGAGCAATTTTGCCTCCATCATTGGCACCCATTGGTTGTCCGTTCGCTCGTATCTTCTCTCCACCTACGGGGTGGACTGCGTCGCGAACATGGATGTGGAACTGCAAAACGACATGGGGGTGGCATCCGTCTTTCCTGAGGCATTGGACAATTCTCCAGCGTATGCGATTTTGACCTGCACCCGCACCATTGGAGGATTCCCTGCTACCCTGCAACACCCCTTCGTCATCTGGAAGGACGTGGAAGTGACCACGTCTCCTGGAAATGTGTGCCACGTGACAGTGTACGATAAACTAGGGAAAGACGGGTACGCGTCCCCTCCTTCCTATGTGTCCATCGAAGTGCAGGACACGTTCATCTACACTTAATGGAGTGCTTTGGCGGCGCCGCTGCCATACTGCATGGCTTTCTTGGGACGCTCAACTAATTCTTTCGGCGCCCCCATCCTCTCCGCCAGAGTGCGCAGCACGGCCTTGCGTCCCTTTCCATATTTCCCACTCAGGTTTTGGATGGCTGGAATTTTCAGGGCCAATTGAACAAACGCCGGGTCCAAATAAGGGGCTTCGAGGTGGATTCCATATTGCTTCGCGCATACTTTTTCGCGCTTCACATCATGCTCATCCACATTCTCGACTTTTTCCTTGCGTAACTTTTCACAACCCTTCGGATCGTCTCGGAGTGCGTCGAATGCGCCGTATCCACAAAATAACTCATCCGCTCCCGAACCCACAAACAATGTGTTGATTCCGCTTTCGCGCGCGATTTGTGCAATGGAGCTGTTGACCGATCCGAGTGTTTTCTGCACTGCATCCTCCGTCTGCAAAAGTTTCCCCG
>CAYRUV010000012.1:14999-19322 GCA_964427715.1 uncultured archaeon
TCGAGCATTCTTCTCGACTTCTTTCTCCGTGAGGGTGCGCACAATGAGTTTGGCGCCCCACCTCGTAGAGAGTTCGGTCGCGCGCTCCACGTCAATGCTTCCAGGGAGCCCCACCACAATCAAGGGGACATTCGGGTTGCGTTTTCGAATGAGATGCGCTAGAAGTCCGGAGTCCAGTCCCCCCGAGAATGCCACCCCATAGGTGGTGCGGATGGGAATGCGCTTGTCGATGGCCATTTCGAGGGTCTCCTGAAGAGACGCATAGTCAATGGTCTCATTCCCCTTGTTGAGCGTTTTTTTTCCCTTTTCCATGGATAATACGGGGTCCAATCCCCTTTTAGGCCCTTGTTTTGCGTGGTTTGAAATCCAAACCATTTTATACGATTTCCTCGTATTCGTGGAATGGCTGCTTTAGATAAGATTGATTTGCTCGTGCTGCGTCGTCTCCTCGAGGATGGTCGCGCATCCTTTTCTCAGCTGGCCCGTGAGACCAATCTCACGGATGTGGCCATCAAGAAGCGTTTTGATCGACTCAAGAGGCAGGGAATCATCCAATCGATCTCCGCGGAGTTGGACTTGGACGTGTTAGGTTTCTCCAAGCCCGTGTATGTATTATTGAAAACCGAAGCGGGTAAGAATAAGCAAATCGCCAAACGATTGAGCGAATTGGAACACGTGGTGGAATTTCACGAGTTGTTGGGCGAACATCACTTCATGCTCAAATTGGTGAGCCCCGACATGACCCACGTTAAACGATATTTGGATGATTTGGGAAACGTCGACGGAATCAGGGAAATTCACTCCCTTCCCGTCCTTTCGGAAATCAAAAAGACCCATGCGCTACCCCCTACTCCTTTTCAGAAGCGATTGTAGTTTTTTTTCCCGTGCGTATTTAACGGGTTTGGGCCCTATTCTATAGCATGATCCTCATCATCGCCGAGAAGAACCTCGCCGGGCAGCGCATCGCGGAAGTATTGGGCGGAAAGGGGATGCGTTCCCAAGCGATGGGAATGGCCAAGTATTATTCGTTCACCCGCAAGGACGAACCCGCCGTCGTGTTGCCCCTGCGTGGGCACATTGTAGAGGTTGATTTTCCCAAGCAGTATAGTTATTGGAAAGGCACGGATTTGCAAGTGCTGGTCGATGCGCCCATTTTGTACAATCCTTCTGATCCTCCCATTGCCAATTTGTTGAGGGAGATGGGGAAGCAAGCCACCACCGTAGTAGTGGCCACCGATGCAGACCGAGAAGGGGAGAGTATTGGCGTAGAAGCCCTTCGTATTGTGCAGCAGACGAATCCCAAAGTGAAAGTGGAACGCGCCTACTTTTCCGCGATGACACCCAAAGAATTGGTGAAGAGTTTTGATGAGTTAGTGAAAGTGGACTTTAACTTATCCGATTCCGCGGATTCCAGAAGGGAAATAGATTTGGTGTGGGGAGCCGTGCTCACGCGGTATGTGTCTATCATGGCCAATCGCATGGGGAAGGACTTCATCTCCATTGGACGCGTACAGACTCCCGTCCTTGCACTGATTGTAAATCGAGAAAAAGAACGACTCGCATTTGAAGTCAAACCGTATTGGGAAATCCTCGCCGAGTGTGAAAAAGAAAAGAACCAATTCGAAGCGTTCCATAAAGAGGGCAAATTCTGGGAGGAGAAAAAAGCCATAGAAATCCATACCAGAGTAAAAAATGAAAAAACGGCCCTCGTGAAAAAAATCTCGACCAAAAAGCGAACCCTCGCGCGACCCACTCCGTTTGATACCACTCAATTCCTCCGCTCCGCCACCGGATTAGGACTCACGGCGGGTCAAGCGATGAGCATCGCGGAGAGTTTGTACATGTCGGGGTACATCTCCTATCCGAGGACGGACAACACGGTGTATCCGGCCACGATGGAGCTGCATGAACACTTGAACGAGCTCAAGAATCACTCTCCCTACGTAAAATTCGTTGATTCCATCCTCGCCAAGCCTCTAAACCCCTCCAAGGGAACGAAAAACACCACGGATCACCCCCCCATTCACCCGACCAAAGTTCCTCCTGCGTCGATTGGAGACAAGGAATGGAAGGTGTTTGATCTCGTGGCGCGTCGATTCCTTGCGACCTTCATGGAGGATGCGCAAACGGAAAATGTTTCGGTGGATTTGGAAATCAAACACGAACCCTTTGTCGCAAATGGACAAACCATTCTCATCCCAGGATGGAAAGCCGCGTATCCTTTCTCTACATTGAAGGAAGTCATCCTTCCGCCCATGAAAGAAGGGGAACATATTCCCGTAAACAAGGTGGATTTGGTCAAAAAAGAAACCCAACCTCCGGCACGGTATTCCCAGTCTGCATTAATCAAGCTCATGGAGGAATTAAATTTAGGAACCAAGTCCACGCGCCATGAGATTATCCAAAAATTATATGCACGAAAATACATCGCGGGACTGAAGAACATTGAGCCTAATCAGATTGCCTTTGCCGTCATTGATGCCTTTGAAAAACACTGTAAGATTGTCACCGAACCCAAGATGACCGCCGAGTTGGAAGGAGAAATGGATGAAGTCGCGGCAGGAAAGAAAGGAAAACCCATCGTGGTGAATAATTCTCGCACCATGCTCAAGGGGGTATTATCCCAATTGCTCGAAAACAAGATGGCCATCTCCGGAGAATTGCGTAAAGCCCTGGTTTCACAAGATGTGTTGGCGATTTGCCCCAAGTGTAAAGGAAACCTCGTCATCCGTAAAGCCGGGGCAACCGGAAAGCGTTTCCTCGGGTGCGGGAATTACCCCCAATGCACGCAGACGTATTCCTTGCCCCAGAAGGGTTCCCTTTCTCGATTGGACCACCTCTGTCAAACGTGCCAGTCTCCCATGGTCAAGCTCTCGGGGACGCGTTTCAAAATGAATATCTGCCTCAACTTCGACTGTCCCTCCAAGGATGAATGGAAGAAGCAGAATGCGGCCAAGGCTGCGGCGGCACCGGTTGCTCCGTCTCCAACCAAAACCGCGGTTCCTAAATCCAAACCTTCTAAAACACGCTCAACCCTGAAGAAGCTATGAAGCTCGTATTGGACCTCGCCCAATCCGCCCAACAGAATGCCCAACGTTTGTTTGAAGAGGCGAAGCGACTCAAGGAGAAAGCCAAAGGCACGGAAGCGGGGATTTTGTTGGTGGAAAAAAAACTCAAAGAGTTGGAAACCAAATCCACCAAATCAAAAATCAAAGCCCCTGAAAAAAGGCGTGCGAAAGAATGGTTTGAGAAATTCCGCTGGAGCTACACCCGAAACGGTTTGTTGTGCGTGGGAGGAAAAGACGCGCACTCCAATGAAGCGGTAGTTAAGCATCATTTGGATGAGAAGGATTGGTACTTTCACGCGGATGTGTTCGGAGCCCCCCATTGTGTGTTGAAAGTCGAAGGGAAGAAACCCACGAAGGAAGACTTTGAAGACGCCGCCGCATTCGCGGGCGTATTTTCATCCGTGTGGAAGAAGGGATTGTTCTCCGTGAAGGTGTACAAGGTCTCCCCTTCCCAAGTTAGCAAGAAAGCCCCCGCGGGAGAAAGTTTGGGGAAAGGGGCCTTCATGATCTATGGAACACGTGAATGGTTCGAACCCGATTTGAAATTAGGCTGGGGCGTTCAAGCCGTGAAGGATGGCTATCGTATCCTCTGCGGCCCCTTACGCTGTGTAAAGGTCCATGCGAAGTATGTAATGGAGATTATTCCAGGCACTCATTCCAAGAATGATGTGGGGAAGTCCTACAAGCGGGGGTTGGAGAAAAAAGACCCCCCTGTTGTGGTTGCACTAGAGGAACTCGTTTCGGCCCTTCCGGCCGGGGAGTTCTCCCTCAAGCCCATTTAATGATTCGTGCATGTAGCCGTGGGTTTTTGGAGGGATTAAAAAGGGGTTTGGGCGAATAGTCTATATGTCCAATTTTCCGACTCCTAACCTGACGGCCTCAGCCCCGAATGCGAACAAGCAGGTAGCATTGAAAGTCCAGGAACCCTCGCCCACCCACGTGGGGAGAAACATCGTCACATTGGATCGAAAATCCAAGCAGTTATTGGGAATAACCTCCGGAGACATTGTCGAAATCGAAGGGACCAAGAAGACCGCGGCCATCGTGTGGCCGGCGCGTACCGAGGATGAAGGGAAAGACATCATTCGAATGGACAACCTCATTCGACATAATGCAGGAGTAAACTTAGGCGAGAAAGTCATTGTTCGCCCCTCCCAATTCAAGGAAGCCCAAAAGGTCGTATTGGCCCCCACGCAGGATGTGCACATCATTGCGTCCGGCTATGAACGTATCCTCAAGAAGACCTTCATTGGTC
>CAYRUV010000013.1:0-16208 GCA_964427715.1 uncultured archaeon
AACCGTGGCCCTCCACCTCGCGTATGAGGCCTGCGGCATCGGACCCGGAGACGAGGTCATCGTCCCTGATCTTACCTTCATTGCCACCGCCAATGCGGCCAAGTACTTGGGTGCTAAACCCGTGATGGTGGACGTGGACCCCCACACGTGGAACTTGGACCCAACACTCATCGAAAAGAAAATCACCCCCAAGACAAAAGCCAGCGTGCCCGTACACCTGTATGGAGTCCCCTGATGTGGCCGCATTCAGCTTCTATGGAAACAAAATAATCACCACTGGAGAAGGAGGAATGATCACGTCGAATGATTCAGAACTCATGGACAAGATTACCCTCCTCAAGAACCATGGAATGCGACCCGAGAAACGATACTGGCACACGGTCGTGGGATACAACTACCGCATGACCGGACTTCAAGCCGCATTCGGAATGGGGCAACTGGACGGCATTCAGGAAATACTGGAAAAGAAAGAACGCATCGGACAACACTACCAAAAACTTCTCGGAGACATACCTGGACTCCAGATGCAAGCCACCCCCGTGAATGGAAAACGCGTGTATTGGATGATGAACATCCGCGTTACCCCTTCCTTCGGAAAGACCCGCGACCAGCTGGTGGAAATACTGAAGGCCCACCACATTGACACGCGATTACTATTCTATCCGCTGAATGAGCTTCCCGTGTACGAATCCCACGAATCATTCCCCCACTCCAGAGCCATTTCTCGCGAGGGAGTAACACTTCCTTCCGGAACCAACCTCACCTCAGCCCAAGTCGAACGCGTTTCGGATGTCGTGCGGAAGGCCGGGAACTAACATGCATCTCCTTGTCACCGGCGGATGCGGATTCATTGGAAGCCACTTCATCAAAAATACACTCGACAAAAGACCCGAGTGGAAAATAACCAACCTTGACAAGCTAACCTACGCCGGAAGAAAGGAAAACCTTTCTGAAATTGAACACGATCCAAGATACACATTCATCCATGGCGACATCTGCGACCCTGCAACGGTAGAGAAGTCCATGAAGGGTATCGATGCGGTCATCAACTTCGCCGCCGAATCCCACGTTGACAACAGCATCACGGATGCACGACCTTTCATCCGCACCGACATTGAAGGAGCGTTTACTCTCCTGGATTCAGCCAGAAAAAATAACGTGAAAAAATTCATCCAAATATCCACCGATGAGGTGTATGGGCAAATCAAAGAAGGGTCCTTCACGGAACAAAGCCTCCTCAACCCCCGCAACCCCTACTCCGCTAGCAAGGCCGGGGCGGACCGCCTAGCCTACAGCTTTCACACGACCTATGGAATGGACGTCTGCATCACTCGAAGCTCCAACAACTATGGGACCCACCAATTCCCTGAGAAATTAATCCCCCTATTCACCACCAACCTTTTGCAAGGAAAGAAAGTCCCCGTGTATGGCACCGGACAAAATGTTCGAGACTGGCTCCATGTCCGAGACAACTGCGATGCACTCCTACTGGTACTCGAAAAAGGAAAAAGCGGAGAAGTCTACAACATCGGCGGGGGAAACGAAAAGACCAACATGGAAATCACCCGACGAATACTGAGCGAAGTGGGGAAAGGAGACGAGATGATCCAGTTCGTGGAAGACCGAAAAGGACATGACTGGCGATACTCCCTCGATTCAACCAAAATCACACGCGAACTCGGATGGAGACCCGCCATTCCATTCGATCAGGGATTGAAACAAACCATCCAGTGGTACACCCACAATGAATCCTGGTGGAAGCCCCTCATCAAATAATGCATGAAATCGGCCATCCTCAATGAGACCTTATAAAATAAGCCATGCAAGGTAGTTCAAGATGCCCCTCTCCACCATAACCAACGATTTCTCCTGGAAAATCGCCGGCGCCGCAGGGGATGGAATTCTCAACGCAGGATTGCTTGGAATGGCCAAGACCGCCCTGCGGAACAACCTCTACGTTTTCGCCACCGCCGAATACCCCTCCTTGATTCGCGGGGGACATAATCACTTGGACCTGCGCATCTCAGACCGACCCTTGAATGCCCACACCCAGGAACTGAACCTCCTCCTCGCCCTCAATGAGGAGAGCGTCACCAAGCACGCCCACAAAATAACCCCCGGAGGAGGCATCATCTATGATGTGGATGTGGCCAAGACCCTAGACGTCACTCCCTATTCAAAAAAGGGCATATCCGTGTTTCCCATCCCCATCACCACCATGGCCTTCGAAGCCGGAGGAAAAATTATGCGCAACAGCATTGGAATCGGCGCCTCCCTCGCACTCGTGGGATTCACCCTGGAGGAATACAAAGGAGTCCTCGAATCCGTGTTTGGGAAAAAAGGAGACGCGGTCGTGCAGAAAAACATCCAGGCCGCCCAGAAAGGATATGATTACATTCGAAAACAATTCCCAAATTCAACCTTCCGATACCGCCTAACCCGTTGTGAGAAGAAAAAAGGAGAGAAGGACCGAATCTTCGTGTCCGGAAACGAAGCCATCTCCATCGGCGCCATCAAAGCAGGATGCACCTTCTATGCTGCGTATCCCATGACCCCGGCCTCCAGCATCTTATCCGTGATGGCGGCCAACGAAAACATGTTCAACATCATCGTCAAGCACACCGAAGATGAAATTGCCGCCATCAACATGGCCATCGGCGCCAGCTACGCCGGATCCCGTGCCATGACTGGAACATCCGGCGGAGGATTTGCCCTCATGACGGAGGCATTCGGACTCGCCGCGATGACGGAAACACCCCTCGTGGTCGTCGAGGCCATGCGACCTGGGCCTGCCACTGGAATGGCCACGCACTCCGGACAAGGAGACCTGCGATTCATGCTCCATGCGGGAACCGATGAATTCCCCCGACTCATCGTGGCGCCAGGAGACTTTGAAGAATGCTACCGCTACACCATCGATGCATTCAACCTCGCCGATAAGTACCAGCTCCCTGTTATCATCCTCACGGACAAATACTTGGGCGAAAGCTACTCCACTATTTCCGAACCCGAACAGCATGTCCTCATTGATCGAGGATCCACCATCCTCCAGGGAAATGCCCCCTTGGACGAAAAGGGAGAATATCTCCGATACCGACACACCCCCAATGGAGTGTCCCCTCGAACCGTTCCAGGAGTAAAAGGAGGAATGCACGTCGCCAGCAGCTACGAACACGACCAGCATGGATTCGAACGCGAAGAGGAAGACAATCGAATCCAGATGCACCATAAACGCTACCAGAAATTCGCCGCACTTGCGAATGAACTTTCGCAGCCAAAAATAATCGGCCCGGCCAACGCCGACTACACCCTCATCGGGTGGGGATCCACGAAGGGACCCATTCTTGAGGCCATGCGCCTGCTGGAAAAAGATGGACTCTCCGTAAACTATCTCCAGATTGCATTCATCAGTCCCTTCCCCAAACAAACCGTCGAAAAAATTCTACGCGCTGCCAAGAAAACTATCCTGGTTGAAAATACGTACACGGCCCAAATGGCCGGAATCATCCGAGAAGAGACCGGACTCTCTGTGAATGAAACCATCCTCAAATACGACGGACGACCATTTAGCCCTGAAGGGATTGCTGAACAGGTGAAAGCAATCGCAAAAAAAACAAAGGGGGTGCAATAATGAAACAATCTTCCTCCACTTCCCCGAATACGCCGACAAATACTCCAAATAAACTTTCCATCGTCGACCTCACGACCAAAGAAAGCCCCATGTGGTGCCCAGGATGCGGAGACTTCACTATTCTCAGCGTCATCAAGATGGCCATCGCTGAACTCAACCTTCCCATTGAGAATGTGGTGGTAGTCTCCGGCATCGGATGCGGATCGAAGACACCCCATTTCATGCGAACATATGGATTTGAAGGACTCCACGGACGTGCACTTCCCGTCGCCACCGGAATCAAACTCGCCAATCCTGATCTCCATGTAATCGTAATCACGGGCGATGGAGACGGATATGGAATCGGAGGAAACCACTTCCTTCACACCCTTCGACGGAACATGAACCTCACGCACATCGTGCAAAACAACGAAGTATATGGCCTCACGAAGGGACAATACTCCCCTACCAGCAAGAAAGGAGCCGTGACCCCCTCTTCTCCCCATGGAGCGGTTGAGGAACCCATCAACTCCCTGGGAGTTGCTATTGCCCAAGGCGCTACGTACGTCGCCCAGGGATACGCCATGGACATCAACCATTTGAAGAAACTCATCATGGACGGAATTACCCACCCGGGGTACGCGTTGATTGATGTATTCCAACCCTGTCCAACCTACAACAAACAGAACAACCTCGGATGGTACCAGGAAAAACTCTACAAACTAGACGAAAAACATGACCCGCGGAACAAGGAAAAAGCCCTGGCCCTGACGCTCGGAGCAAAGGAAAAATATGCTCTTGGTCTTTACTTCAAGGAAATTCGACCCACCTACGAATCCATGCTGCCCCAACTGAAAAATGGCTCCCCTGCCCATCGGGATATCCAACGCGTGGACATCCAAGGACTGCTGGGAAAATACAAATAGTTTCCCGAAATCCTTTTATTGAATCAATGGAATGACTCACTATGGCTACACGCGTTACCCGAACCCCCCGACAGAGAAAGAAAGCGACTGCACTCGTAAAAAGGCAACTCACCCGACACCAAAGTGGACGCCCCGTTTCAACCCAGCGAATGTCACCCACTGCGCGCCAGCACTTTGTGCTCGTTGAACGACTGAATGGAGTGAAGGCCGTCAAAGAAGTCAAATCGGTCCGCGATATGCCTGCCAACCGACTCTTGGGACCCCAATTTCGACAACGGAATATCGTGTCCTCCCTTGATTTCGTCATGCCGAATGGAGGAAAGGCCCGCGTGCGATTACTCACTCCCTCAGATTCGAAAGGACTGTATGAGTTCTACTATCAATCCCTCTCTCAGGACTCCCGAACGAACTTCGCGAGTCGACCCATCTTTCAGCCCGGACACAATAATCCGAAAGAAATGAAAGAACGCCTCGAACGAATGAGTGTGGGAGAATTTCCAAAAGGAAAAGCGCTCCGCGACATCAACACTGGAAAGCGACCCGATATCTTCAAGCCTGCCTTTCCTGTTGTAAAAGAAGTCCGAAAGAAAATTGGAGCACAGGAAAAAATTGTCCAGAGACAAATCCTATTTGACCCCTCACTCAATTACATCATTGAGGGTCCCAACGGAAAAGTTATCGGATTTTTCCAGCTCAAATACTTAGCCACCAAACCCAACTTCGGCGTCGCGATTGCCGATTCCTATCATGGACAAGGATTAGGACGATTGGGCGTGCGCATGGCCATCGATGCCGCCCAACGATTAGGACTTCCTCGCGTTGAGCTGACTGTGAAACCTGGCAACCAGGCGGAGCGATTGTATTCCCGAGAAGGATTCAAGACAGTGGGACACGCAAAGGTATGGGCCGGCACTCCTCAAGAGAGAACCGAAGACGTGATGGAAATCCGGCTGAAATAATCAACGAGCGATTCCTATAACGAGCGGTATACTTCGGAATGGACCTGTGCGACCGTCCTCCAATTCCGATCCTGCGTGAAACGCTTCATGTTGGAAACCATCTCCTTTCGAGTCTTCTCATCCGTCACGAGAGATTGAATCAAGGATTTCATCTCACTCGCATCCGAGAACGTGCGCAAACACCCATACGTGTTCTCGATCTCCTCAAATGCATCCAGCTTGCTCGCGAGAATAATCCGATGGTGGCCCAACGCGATGTGCAGCGTTCCCGACTCCGTGACCTGACGATAGGGAAACACCACCACGTCCATCCAGGAAAGAACCTCGGATATTTTGGACTCGTCCACGAAACCCGTCCAATGAATCCGAGACGAAACCCCCAACTTATCAGCCTTCTGCTGGAGCGAGGACACATACTCCTCGTGACCCTGCGTCCCCCCTGCAATCACCAGCACGTATTCAGGAGGAAGCAAAGGCAGCGCCTCGATTAATTGCTCCACCTGCTTGTGGGGAACCACAAACCCGAAGAAACCAATGACTTTTTTTCCCCTCAATGAAGAAGGAAGATTCGTCTTTTCCTTGAGAACCTTGGGCGTGACCATCCCGTGGGGAATTACGTGAATCTTGTGCGCATGAGACGGATACTTTTCCTTCAAGCGAGCCATTTCCTGCGTGTGAACAATAATGGCATTGGAACGGGAAAGGATCGTGGAGAGAAAACGCTCATGCATGAAACGAATGAGTGGATTCTTCGACTTGGGAAGCTCATGTAAGGTGGTCACCACTTTTGTTTGAGGGGGAAATGAATGATAGAACGCGGATGTGCTCGTCCCTGAAACGAAAAACTTACCAAAACGACCAAACTCATACTGGACGTGAGTCACATCAAATGATTTACCCAAATACTTTGCAAGACCCACATACTTTCCATTGTCCGAACCGCACGTGTTGGACACCGAATCGACTTCCAACCCCTTGATTTTCTGCAGCTCCTCTAGGAGGAAAGACGAATACGTGTAGATGCCGCAGTTCTTCTCCTCCGGAACCATCATTCCAACGCGCAAAACCATACAAAAAGTGAGTCCGATTCGAGTTTAAAGAAAGCACGTGAACGTGGTTTTCCATCGTCCTTTGCACCAAAACTCATTATTAACCGGGAAAAAAGATAGATTTGAGATCCGTGAAAAAGACACATGGTTTAAGTAGAATTGGGATGGGAAAAAACGTATGAACCCGGGAAATAAACGAAGAGTATTGGTGACCGGAATCAATGGATTTGTCGGATCCCACCTTGCACGCACATTGTTGGACAAAGGATTCGACGTCCATGGCGTATCCCGCCGACTCGGACAAACCTCCTACCTCAAGGGAATCCCTGGATTGGAACGCGTCCACCTGCATGCCGGAGACGTATTGGACGCCGGATTCCTCCAGGAACTCCTCGACCAGCACGAATTTGAGGGCGTCTTCCACTTAGCCTCCCAATCCGATACCTGGAAATCCGCCCAGCATCCCACCGAGACGTGGGACGTGAACGTTAATGGAACGCTCAACGTATTAGAGACCCTCCGCACACGAAAAGTCGATGCGAAAATCATCCTCATGAGCTCCGTCCGCGTGTTCCAAAATAACCCTGCCCGCCCCGGGGAACCGGAGATTATCAAACTCCACCCCTATGATGCCAGTAAGTGGTCCGCCGAAATGCTCGCCGCCAGCTACTTCCACACCTACGGAATGAAAGGAGCCGTGGCCCGCAGCACGAACGTGTATGGACCCAACGACTATAACTTCGCCCGACTCATCCCTCGAATCCTGAAAGGCGTGTTTGTGGATCAAAAGATACAACTCCGAGGAGACGGACAATTGAAGCGCGACTTCCTGCATGTCAAAGATGTAGTGAATGGACTCCTCGCGATGTATGAACAACTCCCCACTCCCCACGTGAATGGGAAATCCCTCACCCTCGCCACCGGAAAGTCTCATTCCATCCGGGAGATGGTGAACATCATTGAGGAAGCATCCGGGAAAATAACCCCCGTGGAGTGGGATGAAACCAACCCCATGCACGAACGAGACCAACCCACCATTGACATACATGAGACTGAGAAAGTATTGAATTGGAAAGCCAACATAGACATCCATGCGGGCCTCCGCGAGACCGTGAAATGGTACCAGGATTATTTTCAGAAGGTGAACAAATGAAAGGAGTTATTTTAGCCGGTGGAAACGGAACACGATTACGACCGCTTACGAACGTCACCAACAAGCACCTCCTGCCCGTCTACGACAAGCCCATGATATTCTATCCCCTGCAAACACTCAAGGACGCAGGTGTAACAGAAATCCTCATCATCACTGGAACTGAACACGCGGGAAACATCTTCAAGCTCATGGGAAGCGGACGAGACTTCGGCGTGCACTTCACCTATCGCGTACAAGATGAAGCCGGAGGAATCCCCCACGCCATCGCACTCGCCGAAAACTTCGTAGGAAAAGAAAAATTCGTCTCCATCAATGGAGACAACATCCTCTCGGATTCCATCCGACCCTACGCGGAGGCATTCGAGAAAGGAAATGAGGATGCCCGCATACTCTTGTATGAAACCACCCCCGAAGAAGCACGAAAGATGGGAGTCGCCGTGTTGGATGGAGAAAAAGTCACTAAGCTAATCGAAAAACCCGCCCAACCTCCCTCGCATTGGGCCTCCATCGGCGTGTATTTCTTCAAACCCAACGTCTTCGACATCATCCGCACACTCAAACCCTCTCAACGGGGAGAATTGGAAATTACGGACATTCACAACACGTACATCCAACGTGGAACCCTCACGGCCAGCAAGATTTCAGGGGAATGGCTGGATGCAGGAAGCGTCGATGAACTGACACGCGCCAACCGCATCGTGAAAGAATGGAAAGGCGTCCACAATGGGAAGGGACACTAGCATGACCACGCGCATCCAATCATTATTGGCCTCCATCCACGGAAACGTGTTGGACGTTGGAGGAAGTGCGGGCACCCTCCATGAGGATTTGCTCAAACAAATCCCCGCGGAACGAATCATCTCCCTTGACATTGAATTAATCCACACGCGCACCAACCAAGTTGTTGGAGATGGACAGAAGATGCCGTTCAAGAATAAATCATTCAACAGCATCCTCGCGGGAGAAGTATTAGAACACGTGGAAAATCCCCGCACATTCATCCGAGAATGCTGGAGAGTGTTGGACCACAACGGTGTGCTCGCCCTCTCCACGCCGAACAAGAAATCCTGGCTGAATCGAATCACCCATTCGTATGAGATGCCCCTGCACATTTCTCTATTCGATCCGGAATCATTACGCAAATTGTTGGACAGCGAGGGCTTCTCCATCCAAAAAATGGAATTCTTCCCCTACACGGAAGAAAGCTCCGATGGGGCGCGAAACAAGTGGTTCTTTCCCATCCGAAACTTTGTCCATTCGATCGTCCCGGATTCCCTGCGCGAAGATACCGTTGTGATTGCCAGGAAAGCCCCTAAGAAAGGTATGTAAAAGATAGGACAATCGTCGAAGAAGGGCATATTGATTATAAACACGAAGACGGAAGTCCTATTTCTGCAGTGTGATAAAAATGGCTACGAATGTTTTGTTGTTGAACCCCCCGTACTTTGCCCAGTTCTCTAAGAACTCGCGAAGCCCTGCCGTCAGCAAAGGTGGATGCGTCTACTACCCTATTTGGTTGGGATACGCTGCGGGATCACTTGAAATCAACGGACACAACGTTAAACTCATCGACGCCACCGCGCCTAAACAACTAATCTCGGTTGAACAGGTCGCGGAAATGGTCAAAGAATTCGACCCTAAACTCATCATCATGCACACCGTCACCTCCTCCGTGGTGAACGATAGCAAGGTCGCCTCACGATTGAAGAAAGACTTCCCGAACACCGTCGTTGCAATGGTCGGACCCCACGTCTCTGCGGTTTCCGAAAACACCCTCACGATTGCCCCCGATGTCGACGTGGTCATGCGAAAGGAATACGACTTGACCGCTGTCGAATTGGCCAACCGGATCGAGAAAGGACAATCCTACGATGACGTGCAAGGAATCACCTTCCGAAACAAAGACAATGAGATTGTCAAGAACCCAGACGCCCCGGACGTTCCCGCCGATTACTTGGACAAGCTTCCCTTCGTCACGCAAGTGTGGGCGAAGCACTTGGAAATTAAAGATTACTTCTACCCCTCCGTGCTCTGGCCTGAAGTCACCATCATTACCGGACGAGGGTGCCCCTTTCGATGTACATTCTGTGATTGGCCCCAAACATTCACCGGACACAACTTCCGCTCACGCTCAGTAAAAAATATCGTCGACGAATTCGAGTGGATCAAAAACAATCTCCCCTACGTCAACGACATCATGATTGAAGACGACACGTTCACGGTTGATCGTGCCCGCGTTAAACAAATCTGCCAAGAAATCATCGACCGAAAACTCAAAGTCACGTGGACGGTTAATTCCCGCGCCGACGTGGACTTGGAAACCTTGAAAATGATGAAAAAGGCCGGATGCCGATTGGTATGTGTCGGTGTTGAATCGGCTTCTCAAGAAATCCTCAACAACATCAAGAAGGGAACCTCTACACAGAAGATTGAGCAGTTCTTCAAAGACACGAAAGAAGCCAACGTGCTCGTACATGCGTGCTTCATGATGGGGAACCGAGGAGAATCCAAGGAAACCATCAACCAAACCGTCGAATTTGCCAAGAAATTGAACCCCGACACGGTCCAATTCTTCCCCATCATGGTGTACCCGGGAACCGAAGCCTATGAATGGGCCAAGACCAACAACTTCCTCACGATTAAAGCCGAGAATTGGGAAAACTGGCTCTTGGAAGACGGGACCCATAACACCATTGTAAGCACAGACAAACTCACCGCCACCGAATTGGTTGAGGCCTGCGACGAAGCCCGACGAAACTTCTACATGCGACCGGGATTCATTGCCTCGAAGATATGGGAAGGAATCACCACCCCCTCGGAGTTTCCCCGATTAGTGAAGAGTGGAAGAACCTTCTTCAAGTATTTGTTCAACACGAAGGAGAAGTCCTCGCTCGGAGAGACGAACCAGCGGACCTCCTTGCCCGTCATCCAGAACCCGTGATGGGTTTGAATGGATGAATTAGGCGCGGCGCGTGAATCGTATGGCCAAGAAAACAAAACATTCATTTCCATCCGCCAGCATTGTCATCCCCGCGTACAACGCCGAGAAGCACTTGCAAGCGTGCCTGGATGCACTGCTTCAGCAAACCATTCACCCTGAAGAAATCATTGTGGTGGATGATGGAAGCACGGACTCTACTCGAACCATCGCGGAATCATTCTCACTGGTAACATTGCTCACGCAGAAAAATCAAGGACCGGCAAAAGCCCGCAATGCCGGAGCCAAGAAAGCACGCGGAGATGTGGTTTTGTTTATCGACTCCGACTGCATCGCAGAAAAAAACTGGCTCGAAGAAATGCTCAAACCCTTTGAGGATGAGAACGTGGTCGGCGTTCAAGGGGCCTACAAGACCAAACAAAAAAGCCTCTCGGCGAGATTCGACCAACTGGACATTGAATATCGCTACGAACGAATGAAAAAGAAAGACACGATTGATTGGATTGGCACGTACAGTGCGGCCTACAAGCGAAAAGTGTTCATGGATGCGAAAGGATTTGATGAAACGTTTCCCAAGGCCTCTGGGGAGGACAGCGAGCTCTCCTATCGCCTCGCGGAGCAGGGAATGGTCCTGAAGTTCGCCCCGAATGCCATCGTGTATCACACTCATCCGAATTCTCTTCTCCACTATTTGCGCGTGAAATACTTCCGCGCGTACTGGAGAACACGCATGTATGTGAAACACCCCCAAAAAAGCGTCCAGGACAGCTACACCCCGCACGTGCTGAAGATTAACTTCTTCGTGGGAGGATTGTTTCTCCTAGTTTTAGCGTACTTGGCCCTCCGACTCTTGACCTCGGACTTATCCCGTGCGTTAATTGTGAGCGAGATTATGCAACTCGTTTACTTTTTGATCATCATATTCCTCGTCATCGTCATT
The DNA here is from genome assembly GCA_964427715.1 of uncultured archaeon. GTDB lineage: Archaea > Iainarchaeota > Iainarchaeia > Iainarchaeales > VGJJ01 > VGJJ01. The sequence goes on from CAYRUV010000013.1 coordinate 11,576, forward strand.
GCCCTGTATGACTTTCTCCTACTCGTGGCACGAAAGGACTTGGTGTTGATTCCATATGCCATCCTCCTTACCTTCCTCCGCTCCATCGTATTTGTTTTGGGAGCGGGATTTGGATTATTGGATTGGAGGGTGTGGAAATGAAAACCAAACCCTTACGTATCCTCCACGTGGGAAACCACACCATCCCTTGCATCGGCGGAACGGAATCCGTCATCTGGCAGAGTGCGAAAGAGCAGGCGCGACAAGGGAATCAAGTCGAGATATTGGTCTTCAATACGTGCACCAAGGGAAACATCCTCCCCGCACGCGAAGAGATAGACGGCGTCACCATCCACCGCGTCCCCCAGAAGGGATTCTCATTCTACCGGATTCCCCCCACGGATGAACTCATGAAGTTTGCACAAAACAAAGACATCATCCACATCCATGGAGTGGGAGCCTGGATGGATGCTCTGGCTCGACGCAAGAAGAAACTCTCCGCTAAACTCATTCTTACCACCCACGGAGGATTTTTTCACACCCGCAAGAGAGGGGTGTTGAAGTGGATCTACTCTGCGTTCATCCTTCCTCCCTCCTGGAACGCCATGGATGGAATCCTATACGTGAGCGAGAATGACCAGACTCACTTCGCGGAGATGGGACAAGAGAAAACCATTGTTCTTCCGAATGGAATCGAAGACGAATGGATCCCTGCTCGCGTCCCCAAGAAAAAACCCCACTCGTTTCTCTTTCTTGGACGACTGTCCCGCAACAAGCGCATCGACCGCCTCATTGACGCATTTGCCGCGTATTCGAAACCCAACCCCTCGGCTAAGCTCCTCATCGCCGGGGAAGACTGGGAGGGAATTCAGCCCTCTCTGGAGGATCGCGTACGATCCACCCACGCGGAAGGGAAGATTCTATTTTTGGGACGCGTCAAGGAAGACCAGCGACGCTCCCTCTTGAGCGAATCCAGCATCTTTGTTTCCGCGTCCGAATATGAAGGATTTGGCATCAGCGCCATTGAGGCCATGGCCTATGGATGTATTCCCTGTCTCAACACCATCCCCAGCTTCTCCTCCTTCGTGAATGCCACGCGTGGATTCCTCGTGGATTATTCCTCCACCCCCAATGTAGTGGAAACTTGGAAAAAAATTGAAGCGCTTTCCCCCAAACAACTCGCCACCCAACGAAATGAATCCCGAAACTTCGCGCGCGGATTTTCGTGGAAGACCATCGTAAAGAAACAACTCGAATGGTATCACTCCATTCTCGCCAAGAAAGACTCACACGCGCAAACGTAGACGCAGGAGTTCCCCAAACATCGTGAAGGGCGTAGAGAAACTCACCGTGGTCTCGGGACCATCCCTCCACGTAATACCCACCTCGCGAATCTCCTTCCCGTGCTGCTTCACACGATACAATAATTCCACGTCAAATGCCCACCCATTCGTGGTGAGTTCGAGCGGGAAAATGTCGGCCTTCTTGAACATCTTCGCCCCGCACTGACTATCCACGATCCCCAAACCAAACATGCATTCTCGAATAAACGCGAACATATTCCCTAGAAAAATGCGGAAAAACGGCTGCGGAGGATGAAGAATGGAATCCGGCATCTTACGCGACGCGATGACCGCCCCCACCTGCGAATCATGCAGGGGAGGAATCAGCTTGAGGAATTCGTGCGGGGACGTCGACATGTCCACGTCCGTGAACCCCACCCACGAATACTTTGCCAACTGGAACCCCCGAATGACCGCCCCTCCCTTGAGTGTGCGGAAGGGATAATCCACATGCTTCACGTGCGAAAGGGAACGCGCCAACTTCGCACACACCGCAGGGGAGCCGTCCGAGCAGTTGTTGGAAACAAGAATAATCTCAAACGAGCCGATGCGATTACTCTTGGAAAACGCATCCCGATAGGCCCGCGTGGTCTCCTCGACCAGGCGAACGCCATTATACACCGGAATGATCAGCGACACATCCATCGGCTTGACCGAGGCACCCATATCTAGTAGGGAGGGATTTACTCATTTAAAGAAGGAATGGTTCCGAGCATGATAGGATGAACCCCCCTGCGATTTTCTGGAAAAGCATCGACGCGCTCGCCGTGTTCCTTTCAACGTGGATTATCCTCGCGCTCTGGGCTGGATACGCCGGAGTGTTGTCCCCGCTCATTCTCGTAGTCGCGGGAATTATCACGTATACCTGGGCGAGAAACCAAAACCCCGCGTTTGCTCCCGGAGAAAAAACATTACGTGTATCACTGATCCTCATCCCCTTGGTGATGGGACTTATTTTCTTTGGAATCCAAGGCGGATACGACCTGAGCGCCGATGCTGCTCCAAATGTGGCCACGCAGATTGTTACGACTACGATTCCATCCACCTACACCCCGTACTTCGACATCCCCCTCGTGTATCAAATGGGACTCCCGGCCATCGCCAGCACGATCACCACTCTCGGAATCCCCTCCCACGTCATACTGTGGTTCTTTTCCCTTCTGGGAATAATTCTCTTCCTGGCCGGATTGATCCAGCTTGAAACATCCCGAAAAGGAGTCGACCGCGCCACTCTGTTTTGGATTCCTATTCTCCTCCTCGCATCGCGATTACCCTACTACAACCTCCTCGTGGGAGAATACCCTTGGCTCTTGGCCGCGGGATTGGGAATGATGGGAATGGCATGGTACTCTAAATCCTGGAGAATTGGAACCCTCCTCTTCGCGGCAGCACTCATCACCCACCCCTACATCGGTGTCTTGATCATTCTTGCGTGGGTGCTCCTCACGTGGCCTACTATCTCAACGATTGTCAAGACTGGAATCGTTGCCTTTGTCGCCGGAATCCCACTCATCGTGTTTCAGGTGATTCCTTTCCTAGGATTAGAAAAAATTCCCTTCTCTGGAAGCGGAAACGTCACCCTGTCTGCCATCATTGGGAACATCATGCTCGTGGGGGTAATTCCATTCCTCCTCGCCCTCGCGTGGGGCATTCATCATTACCTTTCCAAGAAACCCTTCACACGAAACGACTACGCGTGGATTCTCCTAGCATTCGGTTCCATCCTTGCGGGAGTTGTGTTCAATGCCCTCTGGCCGGGAATCATATTTGGAACCAAATTTCCCGCCCTAGCCCTCATTGGAATGATTATTCTCGGCGCGCGAGGAATGGGAAAAATGATTCCCTCTCACCAGCGATGGGTTGCAGCGATTGTCATCCTACTGGTTGCGGGAACACTCATGGTTACCTCCACGAGCATCCAGAGCTACGTGAATGGGAGCAAGTCCTCCCTGGAAGAAGCCCAATTTGCCACGCGACTCTACGCATACGATGCGAGCATTGTTCCCGTATTGTTCCTCTCCCCCGGCGTGGGAAAGATGGCCCAATATAGTAAGAAGATTCCCTCGGACCCCACCCATTCACACTTCATGCTGGGACTCCAACTCCTCTCTACGCCAGAAGCCCTGCTCCTCAAGCAACAATCCGTTGAGCACCAGATACTCTTCCAGAGTCAATGCGCATCCTGCGTGGATGAATTCCTAGCCAAGTATCCCCAAAAATATGTAGTCGTCAACACCCTATTCTTTCCTGAACTGAATGGAAAAGAAAAACTCCTCGAGGAAGGGACATTCATCCTCTACCGCGGAAACGAGTGAAGTAAAATCCTATTTTTTTACTTGGCAGCCTTCAACTGCTCCACGAATCCCTTTAACCCACCCTTCGCGGGAAAGGGAAACTGATTCCAGGCAATACTTCCAAGAATGAAACTCGGAACATACCCTAATGCGAAAAAGAGCAATGAGAATCCCACCGCGTGCTCAATGGGAACCCCCAGTGTGCTGAGCAATACTACTGCCACAATCTCCCGGGTACCCAACCCGAGGATTCCAACGGGAATAACTTCCACGAGGGAGAGAATGGGAATGATCATCAGCGCATCCGCCCACCCCACCTGAATACCCAACGCGAGAAGAATCAACCATCCAAATGTCACCGAGAAAATCCAACTCACGATGCCAGAGAGAATTCCTTGGAGAAAGACCCACTTGTTCTTCATCACTGTGGGAATCCCATCATAGAATTGCTTCCCGTACTTGCTCATCATCCGACGCAGTGTTTCCGGAGCGAAACGAGAAAACAAGGGCCAGACATACCTCTTCACGGTCCGGCGACTCATCCCTGCACGCACCCCTACCAGAAAGAGGAGAAAAATCCCAATCACCATGAAAGGAGAAATAACTCCCCCCGCGTGAGACTGAAGCAAGAGAAAGGTTCCAATACCCGCAAACAACAACAAAATGGAAATGTCCAGGATTCGATCGATGAGCACCGCGAGGATTCCCTTCCCAAGAGGCATCTTATCATTCAAGTAGGCCGCCCGCGCAAAATCACCCAAACGACCCGGAGTAATAATGCTGATGAAAAAACCAATCAATAATGTGCGAACCGCCAGGGACCATGAGAGAGGATACCCTAAGGATTCCACCACCTTCCTCCACTTGAACGCCTTCCCCGCGAACAACAAGACCCACACGCCCAACGCAATCCCAATATAGAAGAGATCGGCCCCCGCGAGGGTGGAAACGAGCAACCCCCAATCCAGCTGGGTGATGGCCACAAATAGAATGACCAGCGTCACGATCGCCGGCACG
>CAYRUV010000014.1:0-1014 GCA_964427715.1 uncultured archaeon
GGAGGCACGTAGCCCTCAGTCTTCGGCACGAAAACCCAAGTGTATCAACAAGAATTAGTCATGTGCGCCACTTCGGATCCTCAAACAGCGCAGCAGGCCAACCGCACGAAAGTACAAACCAGCGCCACACGCACCTTGGATGGAATCAAGGCCGGTCCGTTGGAGTTTGAATTGCGCACCTGCTCCTTAGACGCCGATGACGCGTTGGCCAAATCCTACTCCAAAGGGAATGGTGTGTGGTATGCCACGGTTGATTGGGACGATCCCGTTTCCAGCAAGACATTGAAGCAAGTCATCCAAGAAATCTCCAGTGGAAAGAAAACCCCCGATGCATTCTTCGCGTATCAGGACCAAGGTATACTTGCGAGTGACAATCCGGTGTACCAAGAGAAGTTCAAGAAGAAACAGGAAGCTGCACTTATCTCCTATGCGATTGCCTGCGCCGCAGCATGCGGGGCATGCTACACCCCAGGAATCATCCTCTCGGCTGGAGCCGGCGTCACGGGTGCAGTTATTGATTGTGCATTGGGATGCGGAATCCCAGCCGGAGCTGGATACTTAGCCGGGCGTGGAAGTGCCATGGACCAAGCCGCAAACGACGCTCCATTCGAAGGAACCGTGAACGTGGCCGGAGTCGTAGGGAATGCCGTCGAAGGGGCTTCCTCCACCATCGTTCCGGGCGGGCGTCCTGAAGACCAGCCGGCCGAAGTTGCCCTTGTTACAGGAGAAAGCATCGCGGCCGGAAAGGCCTTCCTGCGTGCCAAAGCCCAATATGGGAAGAATGTGGAAGAATTGAAGAAAACCCAAGCCGCTGCTGTAGAAAAGGCCAAAGAAGCTGCCAAACAAGTCAATGCGGCCGCCAACTCCGGAACTGCGGCCGTCCCAGTCAGTGAGGCAGCCGCTCCATCTTTATCCTCACAAATCGGCAAATCCGATATATTCGGCGTGACAGGAGAACAAGTCACATTCTACAATGCACGGGATGCCCAGGCATGGGCGGACTCCGTAACGGCC
>CAYRUV010000014.1:1095-12677 GCA_964427715.1 uncultured archaeon
AAGATAGTCACTGTTCCCGGATTGCACATGGCACAAAATGAGCAGATGTATGCGTTCGAAATCCCAATGGAACCTGGTGCAAACGGCCGAGTCACCACCTCTGAAATCAAGCAAGTGGCTGAGGCGGCCGAAGAAATTGGAGACGAAGCACTCGCCGAGGCCCGCGCCACTGCAGCATTGGCTCAACAAGAAGTCCAAGCGGCCCAATTAAGTCTCGATCAGGCCACTGCGACCCTGACGAATGCCACACAAACGCGGGACGCGGCACAAAAAGCCCTGGACACACTAAACATCCAACTTACCAACCTCGGATCCAACGCCGGGGACGCGCAAAAAATCCTCACGGATGCCAAGAACTCCTTGGATTCGGCGAACAAGGCGCTGTCCGATGCAGTGATTGAAGAGGCCATTGCACGAAACAACGTGGACTCTGTTGCTCAGCTGGCCGTGGCTGCTAATGAGAACCATGCTGCCGCATTGAAGATGCGCGACGCGTTTGCTGAGACAGTAAAACTATCACAAGATTCCATTGACGCCGCGAGAGGGACCATTCCCCAACTCCCCGGAAGCATCGACTTAACCGTGACCGGCGGTGGACGCGTGGATGCTTCCTCCTTTGAGGCACTCCAACGGAACTATGCGACTCTTCGCCGAGATTGGAAAAATGCCGTGACCCTGGATAAAGCAAACTATGACAAACTCAAAGACGCCACTGGAAGTGGATTTGTACGAGGGACCATCCGCGACGATGGCGCCGCCATATTCGTGCGAAATCCACGCAAGGCCACCCTGAATGGGCAATCTGATTTCCTATTCGACGTGTACCGCGCTGGAGAACCGGATGAATTAATCGGCACGTTCAACAAAGTCGATTTGACCACCCAATTTGATTTGGGCACCACGCTCGATAACTTTGTGGCTCTCACCGATGACACGGTCGCCCGATTCATCACCAATGCCGAGGCCCAACAGCAGCTCCTGAGTCGACAACTGGACGCCACGCTCAACGTGCTCGCGCGAGAAAAGGTCGGAAAGACCGGCGATGCACTGCGGTTGATTGAAAATCAAGAGAACCTATTTCGTGGACTCCGCGGACAAGTTGACGCGGAATTTACTCGCTTCATCACTGCCGTTCGTGAGAGGAAAGGATTCTTTGGGGCCGATCCATTGGGCAACATCTATCGTCAATCCGCAACGGCTCAAGAGAACCTCGTCGAATCCATGACCCGCATTACCTCCGCGGATCCGGCTGCAGTTGCCAAAGTTCAATCGCTCGAAACCCGACTCGGCGAACAACAGAAAGCCCTGGATGAATTACGCCTGCGCGCGAGCGAACTGGAAAGAAAAGCCCGCGATCTTGAACAAACGTCCATCCGCACACGCGACGATCTTCAGATTGCATCCGAGGCCAAAGATAAACTAGATACGGCCGCGAAACAATCCTTAACCTCTCTCGAGGCCGCCCAGAGGGACGCAGATACGGCCCTCAAGTCCGTGGATGATCTAGCTAAACAGTCCCCCGAGCTGGCCCAAAAATTAGGTGTGGCGCAAGGAGAACTCAAGGTTGCTTCGGATCAAGCCGCAGATGCCCAAAAATACGTCGAAGAGGCACGAAAGGCCAGTGAAGAAGCGCTCAAGGATTTGGACATCGAAAAGGTCCTCACGAATGAAGGATTAGAACAAATCGCCCCCGGATCCACACTCACTCCCCCCACGACCCCTGTGTCGGCACCCACTCCCAATGCCCCTCCCGCGGAGGTTGCCAAAGGGAGCAAATGGAAGGGGGTCGCGAAAGAATTCGGAAAAGGAATTATCTGCGGAGGAATTGGAAACCTCGCCGGATTCTTCGCCTACCGATCCGACCTCAGCGAGGAAGTCGAGAACAAGATTTCCTTGAACGCCGGAAGCGGGAACGTGCTGGACCCCACCACGAGCAACTTGATTTTCCAGAAGGGACAAACCTACAAGTTCATCGTGGGACCCGGCGCAGGAAGCGGGAAGAGCAATACGGTGAGCATTGACATCGTGGACCCCACCACGCTCGTCCCTGCGACTGCATGGTTAGATGATTGCGGGCAGAAGTGACCCCTGGCGTGAATATTTCTTTCATATAACCCCAAGGTAGAAAAAGGGTGATTGGATGAGTGGGAGAATGCAATCCTTCCACATGAACGAGCGCGCCTTCACCCTCTATACGGCGTTGCTCTCATTTATCCTCATCCTCCTCGCCGCATTGCTCGTCAACACGATGATTAATGCCGAGCGCATATCCAATGAGGTCGTGTTGGAAGTCGAAGCCCAATCCCGCATGCAAAGCTTCGCCGACCTCACGCGCGCGGATGCATTGCAAGTAGTGAATTATGGAATACGCAATGCCATCGAGGAATACACGCAGAATCAGGGAAACGCGTATCCCTACTCTTCGCAGACCGCGGACTGGAATCAAGTCCAGAAAGACTTTTCCCAATTCTTCTTTGGCGGACCCAATGGAAGTGTACTGGCAGGACGAATCGCCGCTAACTTGAGTGTGATTGTTTCATCCAACCAGCGGCAAATCGGAGGATACACCATTCTCATTGAGGGTGGAAATGAATCCCAATTGAAAGGAGCCATTCAAGATGTTCTCCTACAAACATCCGCAAGTGGAGAAGAATTCCTCCAAGTGGTGGACTGTGATATTGCCAACGGCCCTGAGAAGTGCGTGGGATCATTCTACGTGAATTTGGACTTTTCAAAAATAGACGATGCCACGTATGAATCGCTTCCTTCCATTCACGTCAAGGATGCCACCACGGGACGAGAACTCGTGGAGCCAGTCATTCCACGAGGAAAATTCAGAATCTATGTCCCGTTGCGCGTGTTCCGCGCGCTGCGTTACGCCCACGACATCGCCAATGGAAGCGCGTCCGCGGGAGCCGGATTGGTGGGGGCGGGATTGCTGAATCAAACCTTTCATGATAATCTCGGAAAACTAGGCGTGGGGGTTTGCGATGGAGACATTGCTCCTGAAGTGCCGAATTGTGGATACCGTACCCAACCATTCACGACCGCCAACCCCACCGAATTAGGACCGGGCCCCATCGGAGCGAATGGAGGATTCCTTTGCCCCGCGGAACAAGCAGGTATTGCTACGATTGAGAATGCGTACCCCAAAAATGTGGAATTAAAATGCGACACCATCGCACAACAACTCGGATTATGCGCTGAATTACCCATCCTCTATGATCCCGCTGACGCCGTATCGCGCGCCAATGCACTCAACAAAGTGGTGAAGAGCGTCATCAACAATTCCGTGACGGTGGACTTAGTCCTTCCCGAATCAACGGACTTCAAACTCCTCACGAATAGTCTGTTGATTGAACCCAAAGTCACGAGCTTCGTGACCAAAAACATTGTGTACGAAGGAATTCCCGCGGCCGGATCCGTGGCACGATGCACCAAATTAGTGGAAACGAATGTCGTGTTGACGTTCCAAGAAACCAACCCGGACTACATTGTAGTCGACTCGCGTGCGCCGTTGGAATATGATGTGCGCATTGTGGACACATTCATCGCCAACGAAGCCGCGTCGGGGACGTGTGTAAGTTATTGTTTGCAGCCCGACATCACGCTTGGAGATGTCATCTTCGGACCTGAACTGTCAACAAGTGCCGCCTCGTGCCCCAAGACTGCGTGCGCACCCATCCAAAAGTATCAGAAACAATTGTGCGGGAATGGAATCGTGGACACGGCGCAAGGAGAGCAGTGCGACACCGTGGCGACTCCATCTAGTGCCTGCACGAGCATCGATGCTACGGCGTATCTTTCTGGGAACGCCACGTGCAGCCCCACGTGTCAGTGGGATACGACTGCGTGCGTGAAGGCCAACAGTTGTGGAAATGATGTGAGAGAGGGCGCGGAACAGTGTGATGGGCCCGACAACTTGGCGTGTGCGGCCCCCAACACGGCCTGCGGTCCTCCAACCTCCTCCAAACCCTGCCAGTGCGTCCAGCCTGGTCCATAATTGGGTTTGGAGACCTAATTTGCCATTCTCGCCCCAACATATAAAAAGGGGGAAACCGGGCTTTGAGTAGACGTGTGGGTTATGGGACTGAAAGAATTCTATCACGGAGCCGAGGACGCCTACTATGGGTTCCTCGACACTCTCGATCGGCACGGGATTCCCGTTTATTCCGTCGTGGATGCCATCGAGGCCCAGAATATTCCCTCGTTTCCCATCGCCGTATTCGCCCTTCTATTAGTCCTCGGGGGATTGTTCGCATTCATCGGACCCAGTCTCTCCGGCACCGGCACGTTGAGCGTGCTCATCCAGGATGAGACCCAAAACCCCATCGAAGGAATCACCGTTAAACTATCTGGAGAAAATCTCCCAACCAGCGCCACCAGCGGACGCATCACCGATTCATCGGGAAAGGTGGTATTCACCAATCTTCCTGTTGGGGGCGCCGTTCAAGTGTCCGCGCAGAGTGATGATTACACCATAAATGGAAAAGGCGTGGTCATCGACCAGGGAGACAACAGTACTTCCCTCGCCGCCCTGGCAAAAGTGGTTCAGCAATCCGTGACGTTGCAATTGTACAAACCTAATTCCACCGAATCCTATACGCAACCCTTGTCGCTTTCGTTCTCGTGCTCAGCCAACACGGGATTCACACAAACCAGCACCGTCAACAATGGAGTGGTGTCATTTGACGTCCCTTCCGACTGCGGCGCACTCAGCGCAGCGTCAAACGATCCAACGGTCACGTTACAAAACACCATCATCGATTTGGACGACTACAACCCTGTGTTGTACGTGAACGCCCAACAAACTGGAAATGGTGTGTTGCGCGTATCCCTCATCGATGAAATTGGAAACCCCATCAGCGGAGTCGTGGTCGCACTCAAGAGTAAGTTTGGGGATCAACTCGCCCAAAAGTTTACGGAGAGCGGACTCGCTGAATTCACCGGACTCGTCCCCGATACGTATGCGGTGTTCATCCCGAGTGACGGAACACACGCCGAATTAGACTCCGGCCCCTTTGAGGTCGACGAAGGAACACCCGTCAACAAAACCTACACGCTACAGAACGCCTCCGTGGGGGAAGTGCGCGTCCAGGTCGTGGATGAATCGTCGTTGTCCCCGATTGCAAGTGCCAAAGTTACTTTGTTCAAAGGAAACCAACTCATCTCCACTAAAACCAGCAACGAAGGCGGACAGGTCACCTTTTCTGTTTCCTCCTCCAACAACCTCACTATCTCCATCGATCACGCCGCCTACTTGATCAAGAGCGGCGTACCCATCTCTGTTTCAAGTGCGGGATATACGCAAATCGGAATGACGAAGGCCACGCCGCAGAACAGTCAGATTGTCACCGTGAAAGTGATTGATGAACTCGGACAGCCGGTGGAAAACGCGTACGTCGCACTCAAGAAGTCTCCCTCCGGCGCGAGCGTGGGACCCAATAAGATCACCGGAAGCAGCGGCACAGTGGTGTTCATTTCGTTAGAAGAAGGAACGTATTTCGCCTCCGCCTACAAGCCCGGATTCTCGGACCAATTGCGATCCGATGTGTTCACGGTCAAGGCCCGAGAAAACATTGAAACCACCGTCAAGCTCATACTCGGAACCGGAACGGTTGCCTTAACGATTCGCGGATCGGATGGACAACCGCTTGCAGGTGCCACCGTGCAGCCCATTGATGGAATTACCCACGAAGCGTTTGGCACCGACTTCACCTCCGGAGTGGATGGAAAGGTCGAATTGACTCTGCGCGCCGACAAGTACGCATATTTCCGCGTCACGGAACCCAATCACCTCCCCTACACCACCATCCCGGTGCAGCTCAAGAAAGGGATTACTCAAAACTTGGAGATTGAACTGGTCAAGGATATCCAGAAGTTGGAAGTCAAACTCCTGGGATTGTTCGTGAATGGAGAACCCATCCTCGACGAGGCCGGATTGGCCCCGGGACAGATGTATACGATCCGCATGGGGCTGTTCGTGCCCAAGAACTCTACGTTTAACGAGGGAGGCATTCACGTCCGCACAGGAAACGCCCAGGAAGGACAAAGTAATCCCATTGAGAATGATGATTGGTTTATTCGCGGAATTCGAGGACCGTATTCCAAACTCCAGAAGGGAACCACCTTCTCTCCTCCATTAGGATTGGGCGCCGACACACAGCATTTGACCAGCGGAGATGCCAAATGGGCAAACATCGTCATGACTCCCATCGAAGATGGTGTTACACAAATTGAAGTCGATGTTCAAGTGAAAGACACCGCGGTTCAAGGGAGCGACCTACCGTTGTATTATCGTGCCTGGGGAAAGACCGGTTCTTACGTCCGATTCCCGGTGGATGCCGTATTGGGCGGAAGCGAATCCACGGGGCAGAAACAAGGATTGTATGCTAATACGAATCTTCAATTGTTCTCCATCGGAGCCGGCACGCACTATTGCTCACAGGACTTCTGCTTGGGATTAGTCGCGGAGGACTTAGCCAACGGACTCCAAACCGACCTCACGGACGACTACCAAGTGGACGTTTCGACGAAACACAAACTTCTTTTTACTTTTACCAGCATCAGCGACAACGTCCTCGCGGATACAAGCCTCATACTCAAGAGCACCTCCGGGAGCGCCAACCTTTCCCAGTATGATGTCACCAACGCCGTGGGGGCGAAGAAAACCGGTGTAGTTACTGGAAACAAAGCCGAGATCCAGTTGGGAGTCATCCAGACCAACAATGTGGTATTTGGATTCGTAAATTTCGATTCCCAGAAGGAAGGGAATGCCAAGATTACCCTGAGCATGGTCTCGAACAAAAAGGAGCTCTTCACGAAAGAAATACTCATCAAGGTGGACGCGGCCGGCGAGATGAACGTGGAAGTGGTGCCCAAGGCCATCCTTCCTTTGCTTGTCAACCAGCTCCTGATTCACGTCACGGAAACAGGAGAGGATATTCCATTAGAGAATGCGGGCGTCACCATCTCCCTCAATGATACCCTACTCACCAGTGGCTTCACGGACGTGGAAGGAGTGTATCCGTTTGAATTGCACGAGCCTAACGTGGGCGATCAAGTTCAAATCACGGTGGAAAAGCCCGGATTCAAGCCCGTAATAATGAAGATCACGGTCGGATCCGACATCTTAACGTTCATTCCCTCTTCGATTAGTGAAACACTCATTGTGAATGGTACCACCAAGAAGACGAGGGATGTGCATATGCTCAACCTCGCGTCCATCCCATTGGTCGTCAAAGAAATCTCCCTATCGGGTGGATTTGATGATTTGGTTAAGTTTGACTTGCTGAACGAAGAAATCCTCGACGCCACTCTCCCGGTGAATGGAGACATGAACATGTCGTTCTCCTTATCCCTCACGGAGAAAGGACAATCCTTGCTGGTTGGAAAGAACTTCAAGGGCGCCGTGCTCGTGAAATTGTCGAGCGAGCAGAATGGAAAAACGTTCGTGGGAAGCCTCCCGCTCAATGTCAAGATTGGATTCGGCGGAGAAGTGGACGTGGAGGATTGCTTACTCTTACAACCTACACAATGGGACGTATTCACCAACACGCAAACGTTGAAGCAATTGGCCTTTGAAGTAAAGAACACGTGTACTGTGCAAGGAAATCCGGTTTCCTTAGCTAACTTGAGCGTGAAAGTCAAGCAACTCGCAGGAGATAGCATTGGAACCTTCACGGCTACCGCCGGAGACAAGACGGTCACGTTAGGACCGGACTTCAAGACTGTACTCAATACGATTCCCGCTGCGGGAGAAGCCGTTGTCACGGTTACATTCGACCCGGCACAGATCAAATCGGGAAGCGCCTCGCCCCAATTAGTATTCCAAGCGACCAATCTCACCGACTCGGGAGTGCCGGACTTGTTGCAGGAAACTGCCATTGTGAACGTCGCCGTCAACAACCTCAAGCAGTGTATCCAGGTAAAGACCCCCAACTTGCTCGAAATTGACTCGTGCGCTATCAATGCCGGGTTTGGCCAGCAGGGAAACTACAACAACCAAGTGTACCGACCCACGGGCGTCCCGTATTACAATCCCAACTTCAGCACGCTCAACAAGACGACTAACCCTAGCGGCACTAGTCTCTTGCCCTCCAACCAGTCCGGACTCTACCAGCCCCAAGTGGGATTGGGCGGGTACGATGGACTCGGATACTACAATGGAGGCGTGAACCAGCAATTATTCAGCCCGGTAAACGGCTATTCCACCTTGAATGGGTACTACGGGAACCAGTATGTGGACCCCTATAACTCCTTCGGAGGAGCCTTCGGTCAATTCGGGTGCGGCGGAACCGAGATTCGCGTCGAGAATAGCTGCCAGACGGATGTAGAAATCGAATTGGACGTCGATCCGAACCTCCAAACGAACACCGCGGCATTCATCCTCAAGCCCAACGAAGACCAGCGCGTGCGCGTTTCTTCGGGTTACCGCATCGGACGATATGACATTGCCGTGAATGCTCGAACCAAAGGAAGCAGCGACGCCTCGAAGGAAATAGAATTGGTTCGAGTATTAGTCAAGAGTCCCACCGAAGTCAACGCGGACTGTATCCAACTGGACCGAACCAAGTTCCGATTCAATGATTTCATCCAGAAGCCCGTCAAGGCCAAGGCCATCAACAAGTGCTACGACCAAGGGGTGCGCTTAGTGGAGAGTGCGGACACGATCACGATTGCCTCCTTCTTCAACGTGGATGGAGCCCTGTCGGCGGATGGAACGGGAACGGAAGCCAGAAAGAACACCCTTGTACACGACATCCAAATCATCGGACAGCAGACGAGGGGAGTGGGCAATGACACGTACCAAGAAATAGAATTCCAAATTTTCCCCGATTTAACCACCTACAAATCCCAGCCGGACCTCTTCCTGGACGAAGGCGGAATCGGTAAGCGATTCTCGGATTTGAAATTGTTCGCCGAAGCCAACTATTATCGTGTGGAATCCTACGGTACGATTTCGGTCAAATTCTTGGACGCCTACGGAGGCGCCCAGCAGAAGCCCTTCGCGGTCATCTTCGAGAATATCTTCAGCCTCGCCTCAGCCATTGATGCCTTGCTGCAGGGTGGAAGCACGAAGATTACTAACTTCCAGGACTGTATCAATGCGGAAGCCCTGCAGAATCTCCAATTCGGCGATGAGTATTTCTTGGATGGAACGACTATCACCTACACGACGAAGGATCCTGGATCCGTATTGAAGACGGGGCGCGAGTTCTGCGGAACTTCCGACACGCTGGGCGAAATTACTGCTCCTTTAATCTTGAAGGACACGAAAACCAACACTTCCGTACAGGCCACCTTCCGACGCGTCGGTAAGCATGACGTGCAGGTCGAGATTGTCCGTCCCAAGAACGTGCAGGGCGATGTGGTGCTGGAAGGAAAACTCTCTACGAGCGTCAAGCGAGTCTATGTGAATCCTGGCACACAGAATGTCACGGTTCCCGTGAAGATTACTGTCCTGCGACCCGGCAAGACCACCAACATCGCTGCCTTCCAACCCTTGGCCTGCGGATATGGGTATGAGAAAGGAACGAGCTTCTCAGCCAAGTACGGATTCGACCAGTTCAAGTGGGATTGGACGTATGAGAATTCACCGGACTGTACCAAATACTACTGTGACTCCACGCAGGTATTGATACACACCGTCAAGGGCATCGTGAAGCTGAACGGCTTCATCAAGCAGAACCGCGATAACGCTGTCTTTACGAAGACCAACACGACGTATGCCACTGATACCTTCATCGATCAGATAGTCCAGAAGGCCACCATCAAGGAGTTTGACTTCCAAACGGGAACCGAGACGGACAAGTCGTATTATCTCGCCAAGGACAACGGCGTCCTTCTGACGAATGATACGGCAGTAAAAGACCAAGTTGGAGATATCCTTGAGTCGATTAGTGAGATCAAAGCGAACCCCACGAAGGATGACTATCTCAAGTATGTTGGGGAAATGGAATCCGCCCTCACGGCCATCGAAGGATTGGATAAGGCCCAGAATCTAGTGATTCTGCTGAATAAAGAAGTCCTAGAGGATCCTAAAAACAATGTCATGCACCCCTACACGGCCCCCAAGCAAACCTCGCTATTGGACATTGCGATTGAGATGAAGGCTGATCCCCTGACGACGAAAGATACGAAGTATTACGTCTGGACCCTCAAGGAGTTCCGCACTCTCCACACCGCCATCAAGGAGGCCATCGAGGCCGATATCACTGCCGACACGGCTGGAATCAATATTGGGGGGAACTGGATCTATGCCCTATCCTTCGCTGAGTTGAAAGGACTCTACAAGGCCATCGATGCGGTGCGCATTGGATACGTGGTGGAAGCCGGACAGAATATTTCCACCAACAAGGAGGTTCGAGACTACCTCTTGAACAACGCAAAGATGGAAGGCGCATTCACGTGGGGACAGTACGGGTCCGCCCAAACGTACATCGATGAAGTGTTAGAGAACAAGGTCCTCTTGCTCCAAGACAAGATGCCCGCGACCCTCCCAATGGACTTCCTAGCCGTGAGCGGGGGACCATACTTCTATCCGGAGAAATTGAAAGCCACAAGCGTCTCGAAGATCGACACCCTTGTAAGCGGGATGAAGTTCACCGACTTCACGCAAACAGAACCCGGAAAGTACACGCTCTCCCTCAAAGCCTCCTGGAATGGAGGCAATGGAGAGATTACGGCCGCAAACGTCTCGTTATCCGCCAAGGATGCGCGCACGCTCAAGGACTTGCAGCCGCAGGGAGCCACCTATGACCAGAATCCCTTCTTCCGCGTCGGATTCAACGGAAATGTGGCGAAGGATCAGCGTGCGCAGAAGGGGTATTCATCTGCCTACTACATTGACGCATCCACCGGAAAGGTCGTGAGCACAGGCCTCGCATCATCCGAAAAGAAGACCCTCCAAGAGATTGCGGACTTCTCGCAGGCCAATCAGAACCTTCCCATATTGTTCAAGCTCACGAAGGGCGTTGGATTCGCTTACTCGGTCGAAACCGCCCCGCACGTGCCTATTCCGCTGAAGCTCCGATATGGTGGGGCGCAACAGAATCCTAGTTATCAATACACGTTCACGGACAACTCTGGTAGTGCCGTGGCCATGCCCTTGAACGCTATTACGTGGTATGACTGCACCAGCGCGCTTCCCACCGTCGTGACGCCACTCGCGGGGGCCTCGTGTAACGCCAGTCTCGTGCCTCTAATGTCCCAGTCGTTGCGACAGAACCTTCCGGGAGAATACTTCTATACGGGAACCTTGCTCTTGCCGCCCACCACATCCGGCAACCGATATGGAATCCTGCCTCTCTGCGCCAACACGGAAGGAGACTTGAAGACGGTCAAGAATGTCTCGTCGGTCGGCAACACCCCGAGCAACCAAATCAGCCCCGTCCTGCTCGACGAGACCTATGCCGGCCCGGCCGCCAAGACCATTCCGAATTCCCTCACTGAATTACTCCAGTCCGTCCAAGATGGACGAACGTGCGCCAAGGTCGAGAGCGGAGAATTCAGTATTATCTGGGAACTCGGAAACGAGAACATTGTTCCGGACGCCCTCACGTGTAAGAGCGCGTGAGGCC
>CAYRUV010000015.1:0-6319 GCA_964427715.1 uncultured archaeon
CTGTTACGCTTTCTTTGAAGGATGGCTGCTTCTAAGCCTACCTCCCCACTGTCTAAGGACACCAACGCAGTTTAATTCACACTTAGGAACCACTTATGGACCTTAACCGTACACCGGGTTCTTTCCCTTTCGGAAATGCGGCTTACCCGCATCCCCCCACTCTGGACTTCTACGACGAACGCAACTTCGGAGTTTAACATGAAAGCTGGAAGTTTCCAACCAGTACTTTCAAATCAGTATCTCTACGCCGCGTCCCATCTCCATCCAGGCCGGCCTAAGGGCCGTTTCAAGAGGAGCCCGCTATCACCTGGCTCGAAAGACATTTTACTCCTACCCCCAAGTGACCCAAACAGTTGGACTAGAACTGGTTTCGGTCCTCCAGCGCGTGGAAGCGCGCCTTCAACCTCCTCAGGGGTGGATCTCCAGGCTTCGGGTCTGGTGCTCGTGACTAACCACAGATTAAAATGGCGGACCTGGGGTCTTGCGACCTTGCATCCATTCGGTTTCCCTTCGGGTGCGCACTAAACATGCTTACCCTCGCCACGTGCACAAACTCCCTCGCTCGTGCTTCAGGACGTACGAGGCAACGCCGATCGGTCTTCCTCGATTGCTCTTCGGAAAACGTCGTTTCTTTCGCGCCGCCTCTCTCCGTCACCTATTCGTTTCAGGCGCTTTTAACCCCCTTTAAAGGGTTCTCTTTCAGCTTTCCCTCGCGGTACTCGTACGCTATCGGTTTTGGGATGTATTTAGGGTTTCCGCGCAATGAGCGGAATGTTCTGCAGCGATATCCGACGCAACATACTCTGGATACTCCCAATCAACCCTTTTGACTACGAACACGGGACTATCACCCTCTCTGGCGGTGCGTTCCAGCACACTTGTTCTCGTCAAAAAGCTTGTGCGAGAGTCCAAACCCCACATCTCTACCAAGTTACCCTGGTAGATTCGGTTTGCCCTCTGCGGATTTCAGTCGACCTTACTCCCCGCATCTCGTTCGATGTCTTTTCCTCCCGGTACTAGGATGCTTCGATTCCCGGGGTGCCCCGTCCTCAACGGACTTATTCGGAGATCATGGGATCAGCCCCTGCTTGCGGGTCCCCCATGCTTTTCGCAGCTTGCCACGTCCTTCTTCGGCTCCCAAACCCAGCCATTCTCGAATAGGTTACTTAACTTTTGAATGAGATCTCTCTATTCTCCGTTTTTCTCTTGGCTTTCCTTCCTCTCACCCTTTCGGATAAAAGAAATTCCAGCTAATTCGATCAACGATGAACTCGGAACTTAATTTAACGGTTGTAGAACTATGACGAATCACCGGGTAATCATACAGTAAAGTATAACGCGTGGGGTTTCAACATCCACGACAGGAACAAACCACGCACAAATTCGGGCTCACTCCTACCCTCCTCCTGTGACACCGAAGTCCTTTCAGACTGTATCTCGGTGCTGCAAACGCGCGAAAGAGGGTTGAAGAAAAATAAGAACAGGCTATTACACCTTATCTGATTGGTCTTCCACCCAATTTCAGGCTGTTGAAGCTTGAATGTTCAATGCTCGGAAAACCGAGCCGAACTAACGTATTCACCAAGAAGAAGGATTATAAACCAAATCCCTAGATGCGGGAGAAATAACCCTTTGTTTTACGCGATGAGCTTGACGGCGATAACTAATACGAGGACCACGATAATGGCGTGTGCCAAGTGATTCCACATTCGCTTGTCCATTTCACTAAAATCAGGCATGAGTTAGGGGGAATTTTGGGCTTTATAATCGTATTTCTCCCCAGAAACAGCCCCATTTCCAAAATCCTCCGTTTATTTCCTTTTTTCGTCCATCAACGAGTTTTAGTTGGAAACCAGGAGTTTCCGGGTGAATTATAAAGTCAGGGTCCCGATTTCGAGTCGGGTTGGGAGGTTCGAGTATGGAACTATGGAGTAATACGTTAGGTTGGAAAATACTGGGATTTGGACTAGTATTAATGATTGGAATTATTGGCGTCGCATCCGCCGTCCAATTGTAAAGAAAAAGAAATAATCTATTTTTTTGGGTTGGAAGGAACGCCCCGGGTAAGGGCATTCCTATCCATTCATTTTTGTTGAGCCTATTTTCACACCATTGAGTTTTCCAGGGATCCACCTCCTTGTGCAAGTTTCCTGGCCAGGGTAAAACCACGCGCCGTCAGTTCGACCGGCTGTCCGTTTCCGAAGGAAAGGAGTCCTTTCTTTCGGAGGGAACGAAGGTTATGCCAATAGGTCGACTCGGCCGTTTGAGTCTGCTCACAATACGTTCGAGCCAGTGAGGAGGCCGTCTCGAGGGATAGTTCGAGCAGACAGACGAGTAGGTCGAGTTGACAGGGCGTGAGTTTTGACGTGTTTAAGTTTCGGGGGGCCTAGCAGAAAATAAATCCTAAAAGGCCCCCCTCCACAAAAACAAATCATAGAAAGTAGTCGCGTCCGTAGGGACAATGATGACGGGGTTCGTCTTCACGGTCTTCATGGACGCGGAATGCATGGAAGTATTGAACACCCAAACTCCTTTTATTTGAGGCTCTGCAACCCGTGCGCATGGGATGAGGCAACCTATAAAATCCTTCAATCACTCCTAGTGGAATGCCCAGAAAGCCCCGTTCATCCGGTCGCAAACCACTTCTACGACTGGTGACCCAACGACCCGTCGTGGGAGCGGCACGACCACCCCGAAAGCAAAATACTCCCATGCACGAAGACTGGAGTGTCATTGCACATGAGGGAGTGAAATTTTTCAATCAATGGGGAATACGCGACTCGAACGTTAGAAAACGAGTCATTGAGATTGTAATGGAACGATGGCACGCGGCCCAACTCTTGCGAAATGATCTCCAGAGGGGAAATGAGGAATTGAATCAGAAAGAAAATAGACTCAGGGAAATCGAGGCTGAGCATGATTTACTCCTGAGACGACTCATCCAACACCCCCAAGATCCTTCGTTACATAGGCAACGAATGCGCAGTCTGGCTAGTCGAAAAAGAACGAATGAGGAAATGAAGGAAATAATTAATCGGCTAATACCACAGATTCGAATGCTTAAACGAAGACTCCGACCCATCCCAGGGGGAATCAAGAAGGAATTGAATTCCCTCGCGAAACCCTTCTGGGATAATATGGTTGAAATCCTCGTCGAATTGAGTGCTAAGTAAAGAAGGAGAATGAATCCTTCCTCACTTCTTTGACTCAAACAAACCCATGACGTTTCCGTCCGGATCAACGAATCGCGCCCAGGCGCCCATTCCCGGAATAGGAGTGTAGGGCGTGTCCACCTTTCCGCCTCGCGCTTCAATCTTCTTCAGATGATTCTTGATGGACTTCACGTGCATGTAGATGATGGGCCCTGTTTCGTGCTTTTTCTTTCCCATTCCCCCGTTGATGATTCCTTTTTTGGCCAACATTCCCGTTTTGGGGTTTGTTTTTTCCGTCCAAATATGCCAATAGTCCATTCCTTTCATTTTTCCAATCTTCCAACCAAATAAATCCTCATAGAATCGTTTCACTTTGTTGAGCTTCGCCTTTCGGGCGTGCAATTCAAAATGAACCACCGGGTTTGCCATTGTTATACCAACTCCCATTCTCCAAGAGAATGATTTTCCCAAGCGATTATGTTGGAGTTAATAATTTTGATTGAAGAAAAAGGCACGATTTGAACCGATGAATTATCTCTTCAGCTTCTCAATGGCGCGAATCCGATTACTCGTCCGAGCTCCCTGAAGACTCCCGGTCCAGCTTCCGGGTTTGCGATAATTCCAAATGTATCGCCCCTCTCCAGGAACATGCACGGTAAGTTTGGTCAGGAGACCGGAATGATTGTACTCGCGCTCCTCCACCGTTTCCCGCGCAAACCCGCGATCATCCACAATCTCCACGTGAAAGCCATTCGAGGCGCGATATCCAAACGTCTTGTGACCCGGACGATGAATGAGCCTGGTCAAATCCTGCGGGGAATATTCTACCGTCCCGGATAATCGTTTCATTAGTGCCTGCGTCAAGCGACGCTTGAACACGATTTTAGGAACGCGGAGAATCCCAGGAATTCCCTGAACGATCCCCCCCACGCCCCGCGCAGCCGCCACAGGAGACCTGCGAATTGCGGCCGATGTTCGACGAGCAAGAGTTTTCATTCATCCAGTAATTTGTTTCTGCTATAAAAAACAGGAAGAAAGGGTAAATCCCACGAGATACTAAATAACTCTTCTAGCTCTCCAATTTGCCTCATCCCATCAGGGAGTATAAAAATTCCGTCAGCCGTGAAATATCCGACCACGTAGTAGGCGGGCTTTGCTCCGACATTCGTGACGGAGGCGCGCGCAATGAATGTGTCTCCATATTCACTCACGTCGCCAATCACTTCTAAGTTGGCTGTAATCTGCGTTCGTTCTTTGACGCTCATACAGTCGTTATTGCACTGTTCGTCCGGTCGCGTCAATAAGAAGGCGCGATAGGCTGAGTCCATCTGTACTTCGCTGCGCTGGACATCAACTGTGGGGTTGAATGTCTGTTCATCCGCAAAAACGGATACTGAGAACATGCACAATGCGAGCAAGATTACTCCAAGTTTTTTCATCATTGGGAATCACCTCTGATTCATTGTTTTAATTTTTCATTATGGGAGAGAGCCTTACGGCTCACCAAATTATTCAACTCAAGTAACTCTCAGAAGAGAGAAAACCCAAACCGTAGGCTATCTACATCTATTGGTTGTAATATAGTTCAGCGTCAAAAAACAAAACTAGGGGATTCTTATACTGCCGGAGAAAAGCAACGAATTTCCCTTATCCAATCATTATTGAAAATAGAGTGGATAGGTTGGATTGGGAAAAAAAAGAAGTGGACGCTGGGGATACAGAACCAACCTTTTGGCTCATCGCCAAAAGCTTGACCAAAAAGCAAATCACCATGGACGCTGGGGGATTCGAACCCCCAACCTTCTCGTTGCAAACGAGACGCGCTACCGTTGCGCCAAGCGCCCAAAGGGCTAATCTAAAAGGGCCCCCGAGGCATTAAAAAGGGATTCCGGCGACAATACCCCTTATTGGGGAGGATTTGAGTATGGACCAAATCAAACAATTCGTCGACTTTATTCGCAAGCACGGGGTTATGGGGCTGGCGATTGGATTCATCATGGGTGGAAGCGTGTCCAAGGTGGTCACGGCATTGGTGAATGATCTCATCAATCCCTTCATCGGATTACTCATTGGAAACCCGGAAGGACTGAAGGCAGCCTCGTTCAAGATTGGAAACTCGACCTTCTTGTATGGAGATTTCATCTCCAATCTGATTGATTTTGTGATCATCGCCGCCGTGGTGTTCTTCATCTTCAAGGGACTCGGATTGGATAAGATTGACAAGAAAGACTGAAATAAATACTCGGGGTGGGTCCAACCAGTATGACCCACATCCTCGTGTTCGGCGACTCTACAACCTATGGAGCGTGGGACTCCAAGGGCGGATGGGTAAGTCGACTTCGAAGTCGATTCTATAATGCCAACATCACCGGAAAGAAATACCTACTTGTATACAACATGGGAATCTCTGGCGGAACCACGAACCAGTTGGTCAAACGCATTGAGAACGAAACCATTATCCGATTGGATGATGATCCAGGGAACGACACCATCTTCATTTTTTCCGGCGGAGGAAATGACGCGATGTGGATTCCGAGCAAGAAGAAGAATCAAGTTCCACTCCCACGATTCAAACAAAATATTCGCACGCTCATCAAGAAAGCGCGAAAGTATTCATCTAAGATTGTCGTTTTGGGGATAAAGCCTTGCGATGAGGCCAAGACCAATCCTATTCCCTGGCACCCGATTGGATGCTATCGGATGAGTCACTTTGAGAAATACAACGAGACGCTCAAGAAGATTTGTGAGGAGGAAAAAGTCCCCTTCATCAATTCATTCGCCAAGCTCAACAATAAACAATTTATCTCCACCCTCGAGGACGGAATCCACCCGCTCGACAAGGGCCATGCGATGATGGAGAAGATAGTATGGGAATTCTTGAAGAAGAAAAAGTGGGTATAGAAGAAATAGAAAAGTAGGGAAAGAGTGATTGAAAGCAATAATATTACGGGCTATCTTTTACCTAAGATAGTTTTTGATTCTGCACACGTCATGTTAACAAGATTTTGTTTTAGCCCACTTCTTTTTTGGATAAAGAAATGGTAGTAAAAGAGTCCAGGGGAGGACCGAAGTCCTCCCCCTTCGTCTAATACTGTGCCTGACATTTGTCCGGCATTAAAGGAGGTGATCCGTCCGCAGGTTCCCCTACGGACACCTTGTTACAACTT
>CAYRUV010000016.1:0-791 GCA_964427715.1 uncultured archaeon
AGCGCAACCTCCGCAGTCTTGACGGTTTTCTGTTCCTCCGCAATGCGGAGCGGTTGGGACGCAAAGCTCACGAGGGCGGAGAGAATCACGAGGGCCACGGCCATGATGACTAGTATTTCCACACTCGTTTGGCCACGCGAACGCATGGAGGGAGGAAACCCTTCCCTCCCTTAAAAGCATGAACTTACTCCTCGAAGGGCATGGCGCGGATGAGCTGTTTGGAGCGAGAATACGCACAGAGTATGCCTGTGAGGGAGGCCACGGAGATGAGGTAGTAAACCAATGAGTCGACCAATTGTCGATTTAACTGGGACACCACTCCTTCAATGCCTGCAAACACGAATACCACTAAGAGGATGAGCACGGCGGCTAATAGTAGGGTAATCTTCACCGTGTCCATGATTTCCGACATTTGAAATCACACCCCGAGAAGGCTGGCGATGGCACCGGCCGCATTCACGACTCCATTTCCGTAGCAGGAAGCATCTCCTCCAGAGGGGATGGTGGCCGACACGTCGAGTGCGTTGATAATGTCCTGGTTCGTGGCGGAAGGAACAACCTGCTTCATGAGTGCGATTATTCCTGTCACATGGGCGGCGGAGACCGAGGTCCCGTATACATTTTCATTGAAGACGGGTATTCCAGCGATAACAGGCGGGTTCGCCCCGGTTGATTTGACACTGGCTCCGGGTGCAACAAAGTCTACGAGATTGCCGCAGGCGCTCAGACACATGACCTTATTGGGTCCGGTCGTGGCATCCGTACAGGGAGTCCCGGTCAATAAGTAGGTG
>CAYRUV010000016.1:801-5699 GCA_964427715.1 uncultured archaeon
CGAAACCCGCGTCGTAAACAGCCCCCACCGCGATGGTTCCATTGATGGCTGCTAGCTTGGTGACGCCTGTGTCATCCTGCATGGAGGGGAACGTATTTCCGGCCGGAACGACGACTGGAATCACATACGGATTGGAAGAGGACACCTTCTTCTTGGGATCCAATCGAGAATACTTTTCGATAGTGGTGTAGATTGATTTGATGTTTCCTGATCCCTTGATGGGGGTTTCCGTATCCTCGTACAGGGTGTAGTCGGGCTTATTCTTTTTCTTCTCGACAAACTGCACTCCAATGTAAATTACGTCGGCCTTAATCTTGTTCTTGTTGCTGCCCGCGCATACCTTAATGGCGCGAATAACTTCCTTCTTGGAGGGCGCATCTTTGGAGAGCTTCACAATCATGAGCCGTGCCCCCGGGGACACTCCGTGATAAATTGTGGAATTGGATCCAATGACTCCTGCAATCGCCGTACCGTGTCCCAATTCATCATCGATTCCCGCAGCGATGTTGCTGGCGAAATACTCCTTTTTTGTCTTTGAATTGAATGCCAGGCTCGGGACTGGGAGGTTGGGGTGGATGTCCATTCCTGAGTCGATAATGCACACGTCAATGTCCTTACCATCATATCCCGTGGCCTGCACCGATGGAACATTCACCAGGGGTAGACTTTCGGCGAGGGCATAGTTTCCAACTTCATCCGGCTCATTCCAATCCTCATCTTCGTCCCCATCATCGAAAAGGGCGAGTGAGGGTTTCATTCCTGCGGCCTGAACCACTTCGTTCGGTCCAGAGGGGTTGCTGGTTCCGCTGGTTGATTGGATGAGTGTTTTCCCATTCCCTATTCCTTGAAGGCAGTGCCCCACGTTCCGTTTAACCTTCGTGAGCATTTCCTCTGCGGCTGAAAACGAAAAGGAGGGATTAATCTGGATGAAAATAAAGGGGTCGTGACCATACTCACTATCATAGGCTGCGTCATCCTCAGACACACTTTCAATGTTAATTCCAGGGATGGTGGTTAGGTATCCCTTCACCGTTTGATAACAAGTTTCACTCTCAAACGGGTGGATAATTCGCGAGAACGCCAACTCCTTGTTGGTGGCGTCCAGTTTCACGGGCTTCACCACGGGAACCGATTCCACTGCGATGGGTGATTCTCCCCCTCGTTGGGACACGGCGGTGCTCAATACCAGGGCCATGTTGTTGAACTGCTCATTCATCAGAACTGAGACCGAAAGGACGGTCAACAATGAGAATACTAGCATCACTATTGTCACAAATCGTATCGTCTTCATGTCCGCACCCATATTCCCATCAGCTCCTTTCCGTGTACGCATGGGGGTGAATGCGATCTGGTCTTTTTATAGGTTCTTATCCGTTGACCTTGACACAGACAGCCTTGACAAATCCAACGGTTCCCGCGGGTACACTTCCATTTGAAGTATCCCATTCCAAGATACACCCATTGACCGTGTCGCCCATCGATAAGTACAACGCCTCTGATCGGTAGGATCTAAGGGAATTTCCAGATGGAAGAGTAATTTTTCCTCCGCAATGAATGGGAACATTTGTCGTGTCCAATCCGGTGCCGCAGGTAACTGTCAATATTTTGTTGGCTGACGTGAGTGATCCGCCCGTGCAGTTCGGATTACAATATGGGGTGCTGGGGGTAGTGGGAATATAGAGCGTTTGATTTATCTGGCTCAAACACTGTCCTCCGCTCAGCCCCGTACAAACATCATCAGTGGCATCGATGGACCCTAACACGGTGGTATCGCCCGTGGTCGCGACGATGATTTGGTCTCCCAAGGAATTGTTGCTAATTTTCAAATTTCCCGTATTATCCGACGCCATGGCCCACGTCTGAAGGGGGGTCGCGAGTGAAAGTAGGGCTTTACCCGTTCCCGACGAAGTGATGAGATTGATGACCGCATCACTGTTAGGGGCGCTCGATGCATTTTGGACTTCCAAAACCGTCTGGGCGCCGGCTTCAATTTTTTCCAATTGCAAGTCGCCCGTCAGGCTGGTCGATACGAGGCCGGAGCCAATTCCCACGGCGTTTCGCGCGAGGAAAAACCCTGGCATGGTGTACACGGATGAACTGTCTCCCTGAAAATCCCCCGGGCCCAAGTCTCCCACCTGGTGGCCAAATTGGGTAAAAGTGGTAAAAGGGGGTGTAGGGGCGCTGCTGGCATTGAGCGAAAATACCATCACGAGAAGGACCATCCCCATCATGCCGAGGGCGGCCAGGAATATTCGCGGAAAAGAAGTTGTTTGGGGGGGTTCATACGTCCATTTACTCATGCGGAATCACGAGACATCCCCCGATTTCGTGGCTTTTATACCTATCGAACCCCTTGAAGCATTAGATCCGGCTTTTGCGTTTAAAAAAGGTCGGTTAAACGATGATTATAGACTTCCAAAAGGTCTGGGTTCCCGAAATGGAACCCTCACGCGATCTTTTGGTCAAGATTTTCTCTGCAAAGAGAAAAGGTTGCAGCGATGGCGGAGTGGTCTAACGCGCCGGTCTGGAAAGCCGGTCTCCTCACGGAGGCACGAGTTCGAATCTCGTTCGCTGCGTCCTACTAACTGGTTGGAGAATACAAAAATGAAAACCCTTGGATTATTCATCATTTTATTTTTCTTTTCTGGATTCGCGCACGCATCATTGGTGACAAACACGGATATGATTCTCTTTTACGATTTTGAGAAGTCCGACTTAATTGTCAAGCCATTCCACCCTATTCAATCCTACTCCCTCCAATCGGATGTCAAGAAGGATGGAAAAAAATGGATTCACTCCATCGACGCCGACTTCGACAATGGAGCCGAGACGCGCTTGCAAATTGTTGAGCATCGCGACACGATTGTGGAGGGTGGGGAAAAATACAAGCGGAAAAGCTTCGTGGTCAAAAAAATCCAATATGATGGAGAAACCAAAAAGGCCGGATGGAAATATGAGTTGGTCGTGAAGACCCTTGGAAAGAAAACCATTCAACGCTACAAAGTGGATGACGACACGCGAATGCTGGTTAAGTATGACCCAGCCAAGGACGTGTCAATGGTCTATAAAAAAATAGGAAAGAAGCTCACCCTCCAAGAAATATTCCCCGGTTGGGTCACGCTGCTCGTGAATACCCAATCGGGATACATGGATGCATTTGTGGACACTGACGAATAGTCTCCCTTTGGAGGGAGATTTAATATTCCTCTCATTCGAGTAGGGTATCATGAACCACATGGATTCCTCGTGCATCTTCTGCAAAATTATTCGTGGA
This sequence comes from uncultured archaeon, assembly GCA_964427715.1. Taxonomy (GTDB): domain Archaea; phylum Iainarchaeota; class Iainarchaeia; order Iainarchaeales; family VGJJ01; genus VGJJ01. Next base: position 4,076 of record CAYRUV010000016.1, read on the forward strand.
GACTTGCCCTCTCACAAGGTGTATGAGGACGATCACTATTTCGCATTCCTGGACATCCACCCCATTTCCCCTGGGCATACGCTCGTGATTCCCAAAAATCATGCACCGGATTTACTCCACACCTCCCCGGAGGATCGAAAGGGATTGTTGGAGGTTGTTACACGTATCGCCCCGGCCATACTGAAGAGTGTAAACGCTCCTGCCTTCAACATTGGAATCAACACTGGCAAGGATTCGGGGCAGATTATTTTCCACACGCATGTACATATCATCCCCCGCAAGGCCAAGGATGGCCTGTCGGACTGGAAGAATGTGTCCCAATCCCACGAAGAATTATCCTCCATCGCCGAGCGGATTCGCTCGCACGTATAACCTATTTTTATAGGACAAAGTCGAATTGGGGGTCGTGAAAGGCCCTAAATCCACAAATACAGTATGCCAATTAGACCTGCGTTTCGCCCAATCCAGGGATGGGCGTCCGGAGATTTACGATTTTCTGTGGGATCATCTTCCGTCCTTATATGCACAGTCTGGAGAAAAAAAAGTTCGAATTAACGTCCAGCCAGGATGGACGAACGCATTGAATCCCGTGCAATGGGATCATCTCGTCCAAAAACTCAAGCAGGATAAACGATTCAACCATTCCGTGGAGCGAGTGAATGTGGGCACGCGCTCATTGGAAGTGGTGGTTCCCGTGAAACAATTAGATGAGATGCTGTCCACCTACAACATTTTTTTCGATGGCGTCCTTCCCTTTCTGCAATTTAAGGGTGAAAAGATTTCGGTTGATTTCACTCCCGCAGAAAAACAAAGTGTCATTGTCCAGGCGAATGAGAATCAATCTGAGAAAGTCAAATCCTACTTATCCTCTTCCCTCCGCCAAACCAAAATTCGCACGACACGTTTTGGTGTGAGTAATCCCCTGCATGAACTCGTAGCGAAGCGGGGGAAACGCTAGATGTTCGTGAACGGGAATGCAACCACGGCATTGATGCACCTACTGGTGTGGACGGAGCTTCAACGCATGCGCGTGAATCAGGTGTGGCCCATCAAACGCATGACGCAGGAACAAACCGTGCTATTGGATGGAGGACACCAACCCCATCGCACGCACACCCATTCAGATCGGGAAGGAAAGTTTGATTTTTTCGTTGAAACGGAGAAACGAACAGTAGGATTTGAAGTATTGACACGTCCAACTAAAGGAAAAATTCTCAAGAAGATGGCCTACGGGAAAGAAGTGGATGATTTTGTCTTCATCCTCCCCCAGGATGCCCTCATGCCCTACATGAAAACCCCTCGCGTGCACGGATGGAAAGTCCGACCCAAGTTTTTGCCCCCTGAGTTCGCCCAGAAGGGGTTGTATGTCTGGTTGGTGGATTTAGAGCATCGCCGCATCGCGGCCAAGAAGCCATTCTCTGCCATTTACTGCGTCGATTCCACCCGTACGAATGGAAAGCACGCAGTTCGAAGAAGACCCTAAAAGGGTTCTTGTCTACTTTTCAATCCGAATTCCAGCATATGATTGGCCCGGTGGCTCTGCCTTGATAGCGCACCTGTCTTCTAAGCTGGGGGTCGTGGGTTCAAATCCCATCCGGGTCGTTCCATATAACGGGTCATCTTC
>CAYRUV010000017.1:0-3375 GCA_964427715.1 uncultured archaeon
GTGAATAAGGTTCAAACGTCCGACCAGGGGTACGGATACACTCCCTCGGGCGCGGTCATGAATCACCCCCAAATGGGACAGGATGTGGGACCCTCCCACCCGTCGCAGAAGACGGAGCAGCAATTGAAGGATGAAGAGGCATTGAAGGCCATCAGCCAGGAAACGCACGCCAAAATTCGCGTGATTGGAGTCGGAGGAGGGGGAACCAACACGGTGAACCGCCTATCCGAAGTGGGATTAGAAGGGGGAGAAACCTTTGCGGTAAACACGGACGCCCAAGCCCTGTTGCATATCAACGCAGGTCGAAAGATTTTGATTGGAAAGCAATTGACGCGCGGATTGGGTGCAGGATCCGATCCCTCCGTAGGAGAAGCGGCGGCGCGAGAGAGTGAAGCCGACCTGAAAGGATTGCTAGCGGATTCCGATTTGGTATTCATCACGTGCGGAATGGGTGGAGGAACCGGAACAGGTGCCGCCCCTGTGATTGCGCAAATTGCCAAGCAGCAAAACGCCCTCACCGTGGGAGTGGTTACGCTTCCCTTCACCGTTGAAGGGCGCGCGCGTATCGAGAACGCATTGGAGGGATTGAATCGTTTGCGCAAAGAAGCGGATACGGTCATCATCATTCCCAATGATAAAATTTTGGAAATCGCCCCCGATCTCCCTGTCAACTCCGCATTCAAGGTGGCGGATGAAGTATTGGTGAACGCGGTGAAGGGAATCACTGAAATGGTCACGAAGCCGGGTTTGATTAACTTGGACTTTGCGGATTTACGCACCATCCTGAGTAAGGGCGGAGCCGCGTTAATCGGATTGGGAGAAAGCAAGGCCGACAAGGCATCGGATGCTCGCGCATTAGAAGCCGTTGAGAACGCACTTACCTCTCCGTTGTTGGATGTGGATATTTCCGGCGCGAATCGTGCATTGATTAATGTGGTGGGTGGAACCGACATGACGTTGCGCGAGGCGGAAATGATTGTTGAGGTGGTGAGTGCACGCATTGATCAGAACGCCCACATCATTTGGGGTGCCATGATTGACGAGACGATGCCTCGCTCACACATTCAAGCCATGGTGGTTATCGCCGGTGGAAAGATTCCCTTCTTGGATTCTCCTGTGCAAGCAGAGGGCCAGAAGATTGACTTGGACATCGAATTTACAGAATAGGGAAAATAGTCCCCATTCTCAAAGGGTGGGCCCCGCGAGGGGTCATTCCTCACTCTTTTAAACTCATTTCCTCCTCTTTCTGGTTATGGAATTCAAACCCGTGGAGTGGATTCAGACCTTCATCTCGGACGCGCAGCGTGTCCTGACGGTGAGCAAGAAGCCCAGCACGGATGAATTCATGACCATGGCCCGCATCACGGCACTGGGATTAATCGTTTTGGGTATCCTGGGATACACCGTGGAATTTATCACGTTTTTCATTCGAAATTCGATTTAATTCAGTTTAGCGAGCCCTAAGGGGCTTTTTTAAGGATTGTGGGGGTTTTTTCGATTATGATCTATACGGTTCGTACGACGGTCGGTCAAGAGTCCATGGTCGTGGATATCCTCGCAGCCAAATCCAAGCGCGAAGGATTGGAAATCTACTCGATGGCCGTGATGCCGGGATTGAAGGGATACATCCTCATCGAAGCCGACAATGAGAACACCGTCCAGCGCGGAATCGCCGGGGTTAACTTGGTGAAGAGCCGCGGTGTCGTGTCGGGTGTGGTGAAGATTGAAGAGTTGAGTTCTATTTTGTCCTCGAAGCCCTTGATGGAAGCCATCAAGCCCGACCAGAAGGTCGAGTTAATCGCCGGTCCCTTCAAGGGAGAAAAGGCGCGCGTGATTCGAGTGAATGAAACCAAGGAAGAGGTCACGGTAGAACTCTTAGAAGCCACGGTGAAGATTCCGGTCACGATTAAAGCCGAGCAGATCCGCGTCATCAAGGAATAGTCCCAAATCGTCCAATTTTTTAGTTTCTTGGGGCCCTCTTTTATTTTCCAAGTGCGTAATAGCAGAATGAAATGGCTTGGTTTATTGGCATTGGTTCTCGCGATTCCTTTTTTCTTCAGTGTAATTAATTTTTCACTAAATTTATCACACAACACCGACGCGCAAAATGTAGAGGCACTCGGACAAGTGATCCAAGAAGGAGTAACTCCAACTGGGATAGATCTAGTCCCAACACTGGCTACCATGGGCCTTCCGGGAGCCATTTTAATCATTGGTATCATGCTTACTTGGTGATTTACTGGCACCTGGAAAAAGTCCTTTTTTAAGCCTTTTCAAGCCGTTTTAGTCTTAGCTGTTACAAGCGCTTCTAGGAAACGATATACTATGGCCGAAATCAAGTTGATGATCGATGGAGGAAAAGCCACGGCTGCCCCTCCCTTAGGACCTGCATTAGCCCCGCTCGGATTGAACGTGGGAAAGATCGTCCAAGAGATCAATGAAGCCACCAAGCATTACGCGGGAATGAAAGTCCCGGTTGTGTTGGACGTGGACAAGTCGAAGAAATACACGATTACGGTTGGATCACCCCCCACGAGTGCGTTGATTAAGAAAGAAGCCAACGCGGACAAGGGAGCGGGAAATCCCAAGACGGAAGTCAAGGGAAATTTGAAATTTGAACAGGTTATGAAAATCGCCGAGATGAAGATGGGAAAATTGAACTCCTACACGCTTCGCAGTGCCTGCCGAGAAATCATCGGTTCGTGCAACTCGATGGGAATCACCATTGATGGGAAGCACGCCAAGCAAGCCCAGTTAGATTTCAAAGACGGAAAGTACGATTCTCACTTCAAGTAAGTGGGATTCGTATTCCTTCTCTATTTTTTCTTTTTCAAAACACTAATTTTCCATCGAAGTGTCCAAGAATTTGCCCAATTTTACTAGGTTATTTTATTCTCTAAGCCGCTGGCTAGGAAATGATGGAGGATCGAGGCAAGACGGTGGATGCGTACATCAAGAACTCCCCCAAGGAAGCCCAGCCCCTCCTGAGGAAGGTCCGCCAAGTCATCCAGAAGGCCGCTCCAGAATCTGTGGAGTCCATCCGTTACGGGGTGCCCGGGTACACGTTTAACGGCAAGCCCCTAGCGTATTTTGGGGCCTTCAAGCACCACTTAGGCTTCTTTGCGACCCCCTCGGCCAATGTAGCGTTCAAGAGGGAGCTTTCGCCCTACAAAGGGGGGAAGGGATCTATCCAGTTCCCCTACGACGAACCAATTCCATATACTCTAATTGCCAAGATGGTCAAGTATAAGGTCCAGCAGCTAGGGAAATAGCCCGGGTCCCGGGTTTGATTTATAACCCTTATCCATCGAGAATCGTTTACTTTCTCATTCTGTTTCAGAATGGAAGGCCGCTTCACCACTCGAGAGTGGGAGG
>CAYRUV010000018.1:0-2309 GCA_964427715.1 uncultured archaeon
GGCATAATTGAAGAACAAGTATCCTAATCCGGTGGAGATGACCCCCGCAAGAGCAATGATCACCACTCCCTCAAGGGTGAGGGTGAAGCGTTGTGAGAATGCAAAGGGCAGGAGGAATAGACACGCGAATCCGAGAAACCACACCACATCCCCTAACTCGTGATGCTTATCCTCGCGTCGCATGAACACGGCCATCACGTCCTAGGATATTCCAGCGCCCAACGCGAGCAAGTTTCCTTCCACGGAATACCCATCGAAGGGGTTGATGATAGCCAGTCCCAAGAATCCAGTAAGTAAGATAATCCACGCATCGTGGCCCATGCGTTCTTTCAAGACAAAAAAAGCCAGGATGGGCGCGAGAAACACGTGGGTGTAATTCAACAACACCACATCCGCGAGGGGGGCGATGGCCAGGGCATAGTTATACAGCGTCATGGTAGCCGCCAAGCAAAACCCAACAATCACTACGCCTGGCAATTCCTTTTGGGTCAATTGGAAAGTTTTCTTCTCAATGCGGGGGATAATCATGGCCACAAATAACAATCCGAAGAATGCGCGGGAAAAAGTAATGAGTGGGATGGGAAAATCCGGGGACAATATTTTCACAAACGGCCCAATCGTCGAAAAAGCCAATACGGAGAATATCGCGGCGATGAGGTGACGGTTCATCCTTGGACCTGAAAACGGGGCTTAATAACCATTGGCATTTTTAACGAACGAAAAATAAAGGGAGGCATGGCAGGCCCTCGTCGTCGAAATACCATTCGAAGAATTCGAACGAAACTCATGGATTCGTCCGATCCGCGGTACTATCCGCTGCTGGCTCGCCATGACAGCCAGAAGACCATTCGGCTGATGCACGGCCATCTAATCAATGAGGCCATGAAGAATAAGAAAGTAAACGTTGGTACGATATTTGAGATAAAAGAGGGAGGCGCCAAGAGGAAAACAGTGGTCATCGGTGAAGGAACGGATGAAATACGTCGTCACGCCGACCGGTTGCTAGCCGACCGGGATACAGCCATACGCCAGTTGTATGAAGGCCCTTTCACCCAAGAAGAACGACCAATCATCCAATCCCTCCTCAACACCCTTCATCCCTACTTTTTATCTCGCGGAAATCCCTCCTCAATTATCATGTGGTGCCACTAGCGAAAAGCACCCGAATACGCATGGAGTTTGATCGCCAAGGAAGACGATACAATAAGGAGCTTCACCAAGAAATTACCGACTCGCCAAACCCCTACGAGCTATATGATGCCGCACAATCAATGGATGAATTAATAAGAGAACAAAGAGAAAAAGGAACCAGCACGACACGCTTGACTCAAATCAACACGGAATTACTGCGAGTCACCATGGCCGCATTCGTCCTGCGTGACCTGAAAGGATTGGGTTGGAAAGGTTCGGCAAATGAAATATACCAAGCAATCGTCCACGTCGCGCCGCTCCCATTGGACACTCAATATTTCAGCGATCACATGGATGAGATACGCAAGCGCGTGGAAAAACAGTTGCGTAAACAATACAATGAAACACGACAAATGACCGAGCGCACCCGACTGCACCGAGCAATGGTCCTCCGAGGACCCTTGGTTGAGAAGGAAAATGGATACCAGCGCACCGGAGGACCGCTCACACGGTTCCTCAAACTGCTATCCCCATTCGAGATATCGCGTGCGAAACGAAAAGAAATTCGAACGGAATTCATCAACACAATTCTGGAGAAAAAAGATGCTAGGAAGGAAACCCGACGAGGAGGATTAACCTACAAAGGGCTGGTTCGATATCAAGTCGCGAAGGCGTTTAAGGCCTCCCGATTGCATATGCGCGAAAAACTAACCCGAATAGGCATGAATCCAGATGAGGTCCTTGGCAGGCTCGAATTAATCAGTGGCAGCGGAACTAGCAACATCACGATTGACATGATGAGGCGTCTAAATGTCCTCTCAGGTGTACTCCGAGAAAAGAAGACCATAGGCGAGGCTAAAATTGCGGTGGATGATATGATTATGCGCTTTCGCGCGGCCAAATATCCAAGCGAACAAAAACCAGCGAGTCCATCTCCTCACCCCATTCAACGACCCACCCCTTCTCCAGTGAACGAGAACAAACGTCTCAAACGGGAAGAGCGAAGAAGAAGGAGAGCGGAAGCACAAAAGACAGCGCAAGTGAGTCCGTCCAGCCCAAAAGTGGAGTTACCTAATACATTGCCTGAATTACTTGATTTTGAATCAAAATCAAAACGAATTAGTGGACCTCTCTACTCTCGTCTCCGCGACGTGCTCCATCAGACACGACCTACTGAA
>CAYRUV010000018.1:2319-2668 GCA_964427715.1 uncultured archaeon
TTATTGAGGGCCTAAAAAGCATTATCCTATGCGTGCGTGTGAGCAACTACGGGGTAAAAGGCCGCGTGGAACCCGATGTACTGCGCAAAAAAGTATCACCCACCCACCTTCACATCCAATTTGGTCGAGCCCTGGATGAGTTGATACATGAGAGAAAACTCAAATATGAACTTCACGGACACAAAAATGATTACATCAACCTCACAGACGAATTTCGTAACCAAGCCCTGGGTAGGTATGACTTTCGCCGGGCTGATGATCAAAGTCACTGATTAATATTCGGAGGATGGTACACCGGTGAATTTCGTGCACTACGCCAGCGACCCAGATGGGAGTCAAACCGGCCTTT
>CAYRUV010000019.1:0-2160 GCA_964427715.1 uncultured archaeon
CATCGGACAATTGCACGACACGCATGGGAGTCTGATTCTCGACCACAATGGGTATTCCTCCTTCGCCGTGGACTATGCCATTGCCTTTTCTTTCGACGCGAATACCACCCCCACGCGAGCCGGGTATGTCCTTCCCCTCACGACGCGGGGGAATGATTCGAATGTCGTGGAGAGCGTGCAGTGGATCTACGAGTGAGCAAAGGCATATTAATTCGGAAAAGAAGAGCCTGGGATGAACCCGACCTTTCACGCGAGCAAGACCCATGCCCTCGCCCATCAGTCCGGGATATTCTTGTCCGTGCGTGGGGTGGGTGGACTATTATCCATCTGGGCCACGCACTCCGTGTTCGTGCTGGTGAACCCTGAGCCCTGGATGGGGGGAATGATACTCATCCTGGGAATCGGACTCTTTCTCTACACGCATTCCCATCCCACCCGAAAGGGAAGATAGGATTTTTCCTACGCATTGCCGGGCGTATATAAACTCCGAGCGGGAGGATTGATTCATGCAAGCAGGAGGAGTATTCACATGAAGACACGCACAACGATACCCATTGGACCCGTCACGACCATTGGGGCATTAATTATTCTCGTGGCCGTCGCCGCCGTGTGGTGGGGACCGGGGATGATGAATGGACCGGGATACACGATCCCCACCCAGACAACCCCCACCATCGACCCAAACACTCTTATCGGAAAACCCCTTCCTCCTTTCACTAGTGAAGCGGACCTCATCGCCCAATTCAAGGCCGCCCAAGCACTTGGAAATGGTGGCGGTTTCGGACGCAATATGGTATTCGAAGATGTCATGGCCCCCACCGCATCGGCGGATGGGATGGCCGGCGGAGCCAAATCGGAATCAACCGGACCCACCTACACCACGACCAACAACCAGGTCGCAGGAGTGGATGAGGCAGACATTGTGAAGACGGATGGAAAGTACATCTATGCGTTCTACAAAAACAACATCAAAATTATCGAAGCCTATCCGGCGGAGAACGCCCAAGTGGTCACCACGATTCCTTTAGGAGACGTGTATCCCCAAGACATGTTCATCAATGGCAACCAGTTGATCGTCTTCGGAACCCAATCCCAGTATGGAGGAAACTACCCCATGCCCTACACCAAGATGGTCGGGGGAGGATTCTATCCCTACTACGGATACTCCCTCTCGGTCGTGAGAGTGTATGATTTGTCGAACATGGAGACGCCTGATTTGGTCAAGGAATACTCCTTCCACGGAAGCAACGTGAGCAGCCGCATGATTGGGGACACGGTGTATTTCGTTTTGACCACATACCCGGAGTATCGCATCCTGAGCGGAGAAGATACCACCAAAGATGCGTCGATTATTCCCCCCTACTATGAGGATGGAGTCGAGCGCGTGTTGGCGCTGCCCACGGACATCGGATACATTCCCCCCGTCTATGCTCAGAACTTCATCACCGTCGCCTCGATTGATTTAGATTCATTGGATTTAGAAAAAGAAACCATCGTTGGAAGTGCGGAAACCGTGTATGCCTCGGAGAACAATCTCTATTTGGCCTACACCCAGTATTATGATCCCGTGGACTGGCCTCAGATTATCGAGAAGAGCGTGAACACCATCATCGCCCCTCAACCCTATGTCCAGCCCCAAGTCAAAACGGTCATTTCCAAATTTGCGTTAAAGGATGGAAAAGTTTCCTTCTCGGGACAAGGAAAAGTCACGGGACGATTGTTGAATCAATTCTCCATGGACGAATGGGATAATCACTTCCGCGTCGCCACCACCACGGATGAAGTGTGGGGCAATGAGTGGAATCCCACGGGAACCAACCAGCCCACGCAGCAGCAGTCCAACCACGTGTATGTGTTGGATGATGAAATGGACGTCGTGGGTTCCCTTGAGGACTTGGCCCCCGGCGAACGAATATACTCGGCTCGATTCATGGGAGAACGCGCCTACTTGGTGACGTTCAAGCAGGTCGATCCATTGTTTGTTATCGACCTGAGCAGCCACGAAGCACCTCAAGTGTTGGGGAAGCTCAAGATTCCTGGATATTCCAACTACCTGCACCCGCTGGACGACACCCACATCTTAGGAATTGGTAAGGACGCCGAAGTCTCCAAGAATGACAACGCGTACTACTTGGGAATGAAACTCGCCATCTTCGATGT